>NZ_KI914994.1:0-4120 GCF_000520595.1 Arthrobacter sp. H5 | reverse complement strand
GCCCTGCTTGCATCCCGCGTTAGGGCCGTGGTCGCAGAGTCGGCTGAGGCTGTGATCGCGGCATGTGGCCATGCCCTGGGGCCCGCGCCACTAGTGCAGGAGGAGGAACATGCCCGCCGCGTCGCTGATCTCCAGGTGTACCTTCGCCAGCACCACGCCGAACGGGATGCAGTTGGACTTGGCAGGGCGCTCGTTGATGGAGAAGGCGCACCATGGTGAGTTTCACCCATCACGACGCCGGCACCCCGGAGAGCGCATGGCGCTCGGACTGGCGGGCCGAGCGTCAACTCGATATCGAAGCTCTTTTCAGCGGAAGGCTTCCGGAGCGGGTGGTCATACTGGCTGCCCATCCGGACGACGAGACTCTCGCCGCCGCCGGATTACTCACCCGGCTCGCGCGACTTGGTGTTGCGGCCGACGTCGTTATCGCCACCAACGGCGAGGCTTCCCATCCCGGTTCGCCCACGCACTCACCGGAGCGGCTGGCCGCGATGCGCCGTGTCGAACTGAGCAATGCCGTCGCCGTACTCGCTCCGCAGGCCACCGTCCATTTCCTCGACCTGGCGGATGGCGCATTGCACGAGGAGGCCGTCGTAGGTCCGCTCCGGGCAGTGCTCGACACCGGCTCTGCCGACCGGACGCTACTCGCTGCGCCGTGGCACCGGGACGGACACCCTGATCATGACGCGGCAGGCCGGGCGGCCCGGCACCTTGCACATGAGCGCGGGCTGCCGCTGCTCGAATATCCCATCTGGCTGTGGCACTGGGCCGAACCCGGCTCCGCAGAGGTTCCCTGGGACGGCCTTCGGGTGCTTCGGCTGGAGTCACGTGACCGGGAATTGAAGCGGTCGGCGCTCCTGCTGCATACCAGTCAGACCGCTCCGCTGTCCCCTGACGCCGGCGACGAGGTGATGCTCAACGAAGCGGTGCTGGAACACTTCAAACGTGAATTCGAGGCATTTGTGGTGACGGAGGGTGTGGGGGTGTTTGAGCGTCTCCATGCCGGCAGCGAGGACCCTTGGGGCTACGTGGATCGGTTCTATGAACGCCGGAAGAGGGCGGTCATCCTTGCGCTGCTGCCGCAGGAGCGTTTCGCCAGTGTGCTGGAGCTCGGATGCTCGGTGGGCGTCCTGTCGGCGGAACTCGCGGAGCGGGCCAACTCGCTGGTGGCACTCGATATGAGCCCGACGGCGGTGGAACACGCCGCCGCTCGGCTCGAGAAATTTCCGAAGGCGCAAGCGCGGGTCGGCACCATCCCGGAACACTGGCCCGAGGGCAGCTTCGATCTCATTGTGCTTTCCGAGACCGGGTATTACCTCAGCCCGGCCGGACTTCGGGAGACGGTGGTCCGCACCGTGCAATCCCTGGCCGGGAACGGGGTGGTGCTTCTCTGCCATTGGCGTCATCCGGTGGACGGCTGGGTGCTTGACGGCGACGCAGTTCACGCAGCGTTCCTCGATACTTCCGGTCTTTCGGTATTGGCCTCGCATACGGAAGAGGACTTCCGGATTGATGTACTGGTCCGTCCACCTGCTGTGTCAGTAGCGCGCCGGACCGGTGTGTTGTGATTCCCGGCGGGGTTGCCGTTGTCATTCCGGCGCGTAACGAGGCAGAGTACCTGGCCGGGTGTCTCACAGCCGTAGGCAATGCACGCGCTGCGCTCCAGAAGACACTGCCACAGATTGCTGTCACCGTCACAGTGGTTCTGGATAGTTGTACCGACGGTTCAGCCCTCGTGGTCGCAGGCTTCCCAGAAGCGCAGGTTGTGACGGTGGATTTTGGGGTGGTGGGCCGTACACGGGACGCAGGGATTCGGGCCGCTCCCGCTTCCCGCGGCCTGTGGATTGCTAATACCGACGCTGACACCGCGGTTCCCGAAAACTGGCTGACCGAACAATGCAGGCTGGCTGCCCTGGGATATGCGCTGGTGCTGGGAACCGTTGTGCCAGGGCCGGGACTTGACGATCAGCGGCGCGGGGAGTGGCAGTCCCGCAATCCGCTGAGGGACAATCATGCTCAAGTTCACGGAGCCAACCTAGGATTTGCCCGCTCCATCTACCTGGAGGCCGGGGGATTTGCCCCGCTTGAGGTGGGGGAGGACGTTGACCTAATTAACAGGATCAAGGAACGCGGGGTGCCTTGGACAGCCGTAGACTCCATGCGGGCAGTCACTTCGGCACGTGAAGAAGGCCGCGCGCCAAGCGGTTTTGCCCACTACCTGCGGAACCTGCTTGGGTCCTAATCCCACTCCTCGTTAGAGGCTGTCAACCACTTTTCTCGTTACCGAATTGTGACTATTCGACGTTTTCTCGGTAGAGTGTGTGATACACCATGGAGAGGGCGGCAATCCAGCTCGTTCTCCTGAGTGTTTATCCTCAATAGCGGATTCCTAAGAAACAGGCATTCTCAGCAGCTTTCGCTCTGCACAGTCCTGGGCTCACTAACTGCCGCCACATGCGGTGCACCGCCGTCGACCGGCTCTCTAGTTCTTCACCTTCGCGATCCCGCGCGTCAACGGGCAAGCGCGCCACAGCATCGAAAGATCTTCGATCCGCTGTGCCGCGGGTCGGCACACCAGGACAGTTTTGACACACAAAGAGAAGTTGCTGTGGTGCCTGCCGCGCAATCGAAAGGCAAATATGTCGGTACTCGAAGCTAAGCATGCCCCGAATAACACTGAAACCAGCCGCCGCAGCCAGCAGCAGGGTCCTGCAAGACGGCCGGGGGCCAAGCCCTTGGCCATTGTCCGGATTCTTCTGGGGTCCGTCTTCCTCTGGGCCTTCGTTGACAAGGTCCTGGGCCTCGGCTTCGCCACATCACCGGACAAAGCATGGCTAGCCGGGGGCTCACCAACGGCAGGCTACCTAGGAAGTCTCGAAGGAGCGCTGGCCGGAACCTTCCAGCCGCTGGCCGGACAGCCCCTGGTCGATTGGGCCTTCATGCTCGGGCTGCTGGGCTTGGGCACGGCTCTTGTACTTGGCATCGGAATGCGAACGGCCGCAATTGGCGGCTGCGCGATGCTCGCCCTGATGTGGCTCTCCTCGCTGCCACTGAAAAACAATCCGGTCATTGATGAGCACATCATCTACTCCGCCGTCCTCATTGCGCTCGCGGCAACCTCCGCCGGCCACACCTGGGGCCTGGGCCGCGCGTGGGACCGCTTCACCAGCGCCACTCCCGCACTGCGATGGGCCCGCTGAGACAGCTGGAACCAAAGCTATTCTTCACATCATGGAAGGGCGGGACCGCAGCAGCGGTGCCCGCCCTCCGTGGTCGTGCTGATGGCGCTCAAACCGCTGGTCTAGGCGCAATGCCGTTTACTTAGGCTTCTTGGGCATGCGTTTGAGTGGCCAGTTGGACATTTTGCGTTTGACGGCCCTGGGGTTGGTTCTGGGTCTTCGTTGGGGCAGGAGTTCGTGGAGGATCTCCGTGGCGAAGAGCACGAATGCGTCTTTAGCTTGGTGAGGGGGAAAAGGCCGGGGGCCCGGCGATGGTCCGCCTGGCTGCCCGGAGGGTGCGTGTGAAGGAGAGCCGTAAAGGGTCTTCCTCGAATTGGTGGGCGACGTCGGCGATCAGGGATCGCAGGGCGTAGTGGGCGCAGAGGTATCCGTAGATTTCCTGCAGGACCCCGTCCGGGGTTTTGGAGCGCAGCACGATGGAGGGTCCACGCTGGTGGGTCTTGAGTTCATCGAAGCAGGATTCGATTTCCCAGCGCCGGGCGTAGAGTCCGGCCAGGTCATCGGCCGGTGCCTGGGCGGGGTCCAGGATGGTGGTGATCAGCCGGAAATCGCTGGTGTTTTCGCCGCTGGTGACGGTGTATTCGATCACCCGGACGGGGATCGCGCCGGTGTTGTTGCGGCGGGCCTTGGTGTCGGGGTAGATGGCCGAGAGGTAGGAGCCATCGGGCAGTTCCTCGGTCACGGGCAGGATGTTGTTCGCGCGCATCCGCCACAAAAGCTGCGCGCCGGTTGCTGAGCTGTCTTTCCACGCCGTGTAGCTGAAGAAGCCGCGGTCAGCCATGAGCAGCATCGCCGGATCCAGGCGGTGGTGCAGTGCCGGATACATGTCGTGCTCGCTGGTGTCATATCCGGCGGTCACGGCGCCGATGATCGCGTGGGTG
>NZ_KI914993.1:114879-116418 GCF_000520595.1 Arthrobacter sp. H5 | reverse complement strand
GGCACCTCCGGGCCCGGCGCCTGCAATTTTGGCCATGACCTCCTCTGCTGAACCCAGGTACTGCTGGGAGACGATGCGGGGCTTGCCGTCAACCCGGGCGGACTCCACTGCGTAGTAATACGTTTTGCCGTCCTGCTTCTTGCCCACAATCGAAGTAATATCTAGGTAATACTACAAAAACCGCACCAATACTGGGCGAAACGCCCAAAAATCAGAAAATCCCGGAAACTCCCGCTAGGCGTCAACCAGCCGCTGACTGATCACCGTTGACACGCCGTCGCCCCTCATCGTCACCCCGTACAGTGCGTCCGCGACCTCCATGGTGCGCTTCTGGTGCGTGATCACAATGAGCTGGCTGGATTCACGCAGCTCCTCGAAGATGGTGATCAGCCGCCCCAGGTTGGTGTCGTCCAAGGCAGCCTCCACCTCGTCCATGACATAGAACGGCGACGGCCGCGCCTTGAAGATCGCCACCAGGAGCGCGACGGCGGTCAGTGACCGTTCGCCGCCCGAGAGCAGCGACAGCCGCTTGATCTTCTTTCCGGCCGGCCGCGCTTCAACTTCGATGCCGGTGGTCAGCATGTCGTCCGGATCGGTGAGCACCAGACGTCCTTCGCCGCCGGGGAACAGGCGCCCGAAGACCCGCTCAAACTGGGCAGCCGTGTCATGGTAGGCGGCCGTGAACACCTGTTCCACCCTCTCGTCCACTTCGCGGATGATGTCCAACAGGTCCTTCCTGGTGGCCTTGAGATCCTCGAGCTGGGTGCTCAGGAACTGGTGCCGTTCCTCCAGCGCGGCGAACTCCTCCAGCGCCAGCGGGTTCACCCGGCCCAAGGCCGACAAATCACGCTCCGCCCTGCGAAGCCGCTTCTCTTGCTCCTCCCGGACAAACGGGACACCGGCGCGCACGGGGGTGCCGTCGTCGTCCACTTCCGTGCGCAGCTCCGCCCACTTATCCACTGCTGCGGGCGCGGAGGGCACGGGAATGTCCGGTCCATAGTCAGCCACCAAGTGGTCGGCGGTGAGACCAAGTTCGTCGATTGAACGGTTCTCCAGGGTCTCGATCCGTAACCGCTGCTGTGCGCGGGCCAGTTCATCGCGGTGCACTGAATCGGTCAGTTCAGCGAGCTCGGCCAGCAGCTTTTCGTTGCCGCTGCGGATCTCCGCGAGCTCCGCCTCCCATGCGGCACGTACTTCCTCGGCATCGTCCCGCTCACGCGCTGCCGCATCCACGGAGACATCGAGGAACGCCAGGGCCTGAAGCACCGCCTTGCCCACTGCAGCGGCTTTGGCTGCCTCCAGCTGGCGAAGCCTGGCCCGCTTTGCTGCCTGTTCCCGTGCCTCACGCTCCGTGACGGCCGCGTGTTCCAGGGCGGCGGCACGGTTCGCTGTGGCGGCGAGCTGTTCCTCGGCACTGCGCAGTGAGAGCCGTGCTTCCATTTCCGCCTGCCGGGAGTGGGTGGCGGCAACCATCAGCAGGTCGCGGGTCCCGGTATCGGGTTCCGTCTCGGCAGGCGCCTCCTGCGCATTGGCCAGCCG
>NZ_KI914993.1:99583-114779 GCF_000520595.1 Arthrobacter sp. H5 | reverse complement strand
TCAGCGGCAAGGTTGGCCTCAGCGGCTTCGGCGAGCCGGGTAAGCCGTTCCGTCTCGCCCGTGGCTGAACGCAGAACCGAACCCAATTGGCCCAGCTTCTCCGCCACTGCGGCCAGCCGTGCATCGGAGTCATGCAGTTGTTCCAGCGCGGCGTCCGCCCGGGACTGCGCTTCAGCCCTGCGGGCGGTGGCTCCCGCTATGCCAAACCGGGCCTGCTCGAACCGCGCCGAGGCCGCGCCAAGCGCCTGCGTAGTCTCTTCCACCGCGGCCTGGACCTCCAGGGTGCCGGGTGCGCTGGACGATCCGCCGCGGACCGAGAAGGCGGTGAAGACGTCACCGTCATCCGTGACTGCGGTCAGTTCCGGATTCGCCCGCACCAGGTCTGCGGCGGCATCCAGATCGCCGACAACGAAGACGCCCGCCAGCAGCGCGCGTAGGGCCCCTTCCAGCCCGTTGCGCGCAGTCACGAGGTCGACGGCGGCGCGTGCGCCGGGCGGCAGGTCCACCGGTGTGCCGGGCCCGCAGGTCCCGGCGATCAGCAGATCCACCCGGCCGGCGTCGTCGTCCTTCATCAGGCGCAGCGCCCGCCCTGCCGACTGCAGCCCGTCAACCGCCACAGCGTCCGCCGCGGCACCCAGTGCGGCCGCGATGGCCGCCTCATAGCCGGATTCAACGCTGATGAGCCCGGCTACCGGTCCCAGGACGCCGTCAATACCGGCGTCGAGCAGTACCCGCGAACCATCGCGGCGTTCGAGGCCCATCCGGAGGGCGTCCCTGCGGGCCTGCAGGGAATCCCGCTCCCGTTCGGCCTCGCGCTCCTGGCGGACAAGTCCTTCCAGTTCCTCCAGAACCGCCTCCAGGACACCATTCGCTTCCTCATAGTCAGCGTCCAGGCTTTCCTCGCCCTCCTCTGCTCCGGCCACCTGCGACTCCAGCGCAGCGAAATCCCCCTGCGCCTGGCTGCGGCGCTCCCCCACATCAATGACCGAAGTGCGCAGGCGCCCCAATTCCGCCTCCGCCGACTCAACTCGCGAACGGGCGGCGCCAACCTGACCCGCCAGCCGCGCCATTCCTTCGCGGCGGTCTGCTGCCGCCCGCAGCAGGGATGCCAGCCGCTTCTCCTCGGCCGCGGCTGCGTCTTCAGCCTCTCCGCGCTGTTCGACGGCGTCTTCGAGAGCTTCGCGACGCTCGCCGATGCTTTCCTGCAGCTCAGACTGCTCCGCCCTGACCTGCGCCGCCTGACGCTCCAGTTCGTCCGGATCCCGGCCGGTGTCGGCACCCGCGGCGCCCTCGTCAAGTGAACCCAGCAGCCGCCGTCGTTCCGCTGCCAGGCTGCCCAGCGATCGGAACCGCTCACGGGTGGAGGAGAGGCGATACCAGGCGTCGCGTGAGGCATTGAGCCGGGGCGTGGCCTCGGCCGCGAGCCGTTCAAGCTCGGCCTGTCGGGTGCGTCCCGTCTCCAACAGTTTCTCCACCTCGGCCCGGCGTTCCTTCAATGCCGTCTCATCCGCCGCCTCCTGCTCACATGAGGTGGTGAGTTGAACCAGTTCGTCGGCAAGCAGCCGTGCCCGCGCATCGCGGACCTCAAACTGGACCTGTTGGGCACGGCGGGCAATGTCCGCCTGTTTGCCCAGCGGAGTGAGCTGGCGGCGGATTTCCCCGGTCAGGTCCGTCAGCCGGGTCAGGTTGGCCTGCATCGCCTCCAGCTTGCGGACTGTTTTCTCCTTGCGCCGCCGGTGCTTCAGGATGCCTGCTGCTTCTTCGATGAACCCGCGCCGGTCTTCCGGCGTGGCGTGCAACACCTTGTCGAGTTGTCCCTGCCCCACAATGACGTGCATTTCACGGCCCAGCC
The DNA here is from genome assembly GCF_000520595.1 of Arthrobacter sp. H5. GTDB lineage: Bacteria > Actinomycetota > Actinomycetes > Actinomycetales > Micrococcaceae > Arthrobacter_D. Next base: position 112,927 of record NZ_KI914993.1, on the reverse strand, counting down.
CGGAATCGGAGAGCAGCTCCTGAATGTCCAGTAGGCGGCAGTTGGCGCCGTTTATCGCGTATTCGGAGCCGCCCGTCCTGAACAGGGTGCGCGAGATGGTCACCTCGGAGTATTCAATCGGCAGGGCGCCGTCGGCATTGTCAATGGTCAGGGACACGTGGGCCCTGCCAAGCGGCGGCCGACCGGACGTGCCGGCGAAGATCACATCCTCCATTTTCCCGCCCCGAAGGGTCTTGGCGCCCTGCTCCCCCATCACCCAGGCCAGCGCGTCAACCACGTTGGACTTGCCCGAGCCGTTGGGTCCCACCACGGCCGTGACGCCGGGCTCAAAGTCAAATGTCGTGGCAGAGGCGAATGACTTGAAGCCCCGCACGGTTAGACTTTTCAGGTGCACGGGTCTCAGTTTCTCCAAACGGGGGATCTTTTTCCCTCAATCTACTTGGTTGAACGCCCGCCCGGCAGTATTGTGCACGCAATCATGGCCAACTGAATGTGCACATGGTGGCAACGAGGAACTAGGCTTTCCGTAGGATCGTTTGATAACCGAAGTATGCTTAGCAGTCTCTAAAGGGCATCTAACACCGGCCAGCGTTGACGGTCCCGGTGCACCGAACAGCGGACAAGGCAGGAAAATTGACCGGCAATTTCAACTTTCGACACCACAACACGGCACTCCTCGGGGTGGAAAGTGTTGAGGCTCCGGTCATTGTCACATCCTCTGAATTCGATCGCATCCTCGCACCCGCCCTCAAGCGTCTGCGCTTATCAAAGGGCTTGTTGCAGCGGGTCGCAGGAATTACGGAGCGACGCTGGTGGGCACCCGGAACCGCGTTCGACGACGCCGCCATTGAGGCCGGAGCCAAAGCGCTGGCCTCCTCGGGTATTGAGGCCTCGCAGATCGGCCTGCTGATCAACACGTCGGTGACCCGCACCAACCTCGAACCCTCGGTAGCAGTGAAGATCCACAACGGGCTGGGACTGCCATCCTCCGCAATGAATTTCGACGTCGCCAACGCGTGCCTGGGATTTGTCAACGGGATGACCCTCGCAGCCAACATGATCGAGGCAGGACAGATCCAGTACGCGATGGTTGTCAACGGCGAGGACTCCCAGACCACCCAGGAGGCTACCCTACGGCGCCTGAACTCCCCCGAGGCCACCCGCACCAGTTTCCTGCAGGAGTTCGCCACCCTCACCCTGGGTTCCGGGGCTGCGGCCGCGATCCTTGGGCCGGCCGACGCCCACCCGGGATCGCACCGCATCCTGGGCGGAGTGGCACGTGCAGGCACGGAACATCACGAGTTGTGCGTAGGCGGGCTGGACGGCATGTACACGGATGCGCAGGGGCTGCTGGACGGCGGACTCGAACTGGTGGTCGACGCGTGGAACGAGGCACAGCTGGACTGGGACTGGGCCGAGATGGACCGGTATATCACCCACCAGGTCAGCACCACACACACCAAAGCCATGATTGAAGCGGTGAACCTTGATCCTGAACGCGTCCCGCAGACGTTCCAGAAATGGGGCAACGTGGGACCGGCATCGCTTCCAATGACCCTCGCCGCAGAGGCACAAACACTGAACAGTGGCGACCGCGTGCTGTGCATGGGAGTGGGCTCGGGCCTCAACACCGCCATGCTGGAGATTGCGTGGTAGCACTTCCCGGCGTCGACCCATTGTGGTCGACCCATCTCGACGTCCCCTCAACCGCCTCCGTCGACCCGAACGGAACAGTGAACCGGTGGCACTATCTGGACAACTCGGCGTCGCTCGCGGCCGAACCGCACGGTACGCTCCTGTGCGTTCATGGCAACCCCACCTGGTCCTACCTGTGGCGCTCGCTGCTGCAGACAGGCGCTGATGCAGGTTGGCGGGTCATCGCCGTCGACCAGCTTGATATGGGCTATTCGGAGCGTACGGGACGTTTTCGACGGCTCGCCGACCGGGTAAGCGACCTCGAGGACTTTACTGCCGCCGTCGGGCTCGCCGGCCCGGTGGTGACGGTGGGGCATGACTGGGGCGGCGTGGTGAGCCTGGGCTACGCACACCGGAACCGGGAAAACCTGGCCGGGGTGGTCCTCACCAACACCGCCATCCATCAGGACCCGGACGATCCGATTCCCGCCGCGCTGCGCCTGGCCCTGCACGGAGCTGTGCACAAAGTGGGTACGTCCGGCACCACTGCGTTCCTCGACACAACACTGTCGCTGGCGAGGCCCCGCCTTCCTGCTGACGTCCGGGCCGCCTACCGGGATCCTTACGGCCGCGCGTCCCGTCGTCAGGGCATCGCCAACTTTGTGGCGGATATTCCTGCGGATTCCAGCCACCCGAGCTATGAGACGCTCCAGGAGATCGCTGAGGGCATCCGCTCACTCAGCGTTCCCGCGCTGATGCTCTGGGGGCCGGCCGACCCCATTTTCTCCGACACCTATCTGGAGGACCTGACGCGACGGCTGCCCCACGCCGATGTCCACCGCTTCGAAGGAGCCGGCCATCTGGTGGCCGAGGACCGCGACATCGCCACACCGGTATTTTCCTGGCTGGCACAGACGCACCGCGGCAGTGACAACCACGTCCTACGCCAGCACTCAGACGGCTTCCTTCCGCTGTGGCACCAGCTTGGTGTGAGGGCCGGCGGTATGGACGCGGGGTCACTTGCGGTTGCCGACATGGGCAGAGACGGCGCCGTGACAGAATCCCTGACCTGGGCCGAACTGCAGCAGCGGGTGGAGGGTCTGGCCTCGTCCCTCGCTTCCATCGGTGTCCGCAGCGGGAGCCGCGTCAGCCTGATGGTGCCCCCGGGCATCGCCTTGACGGTGCTGATCTACGCGTGCCTGCGTCTTGGCGCAATAATTGTCGTGGCCGATGCAGGGCTCGGCGCTAAGGGACTCAGCCGCGCGGTTAAAGGCGCTGTTCCCGATTTCCTGGTGGGGATCGGAAAGGCCCTTACCGCCGCACGGCTCTTCGGCTGGCCGGGTATCCGCATCAGCCTGACGGAACTGCCCGCGCCCCACAAGCGGCTTTTGGGTGTGTCGCATTCGCTGGAGCAGTTGACCTCGCTCGAACGCGGGCCGTTTACCGCACCGGAACCCCACGCCGATGCTGACGCGGCGATCCTCTTCACTTCCGGCTCCACCGGACCGGCCAAGGGTGTGGTCTACACCCACCGGCAGCTTGCCGCCATGCGGGACACCCTCGCCACAACCTTCGGTATCCGTCCCGGCAGCGCCCTGGTGGCCGGGTTTGCTCCGTTTGCGCTTCTAGGACCCGCTCTCGGGACGGCGTCGGTCACGCCCGACATGGACGTCACCGCGCCCCGGACACTCACCGCGCAGGCCCTCGCCGATGCGGCCGCGGCCATCAGCGCAACAGTTGTCTTTGCCTCCCCCGCGGCGCTGCGCAACGTGCTGTCGACGTCGGATGACCTCACGCCCGATGGCCGTGCTGCGCTCGGTGAGGTTGGCGTGCTGCTCTCCGCCGGGGCACCCGTTCCCGAACCGCTCCTTGGCCGGTTACAGGGCCTGGTGCCGAACGCGTCCCTCCACACCCCGTACGGAATGACTGAAGCGTTGCCCGTAACTGACATAGACCTGGCGTCGATCCGGGAAGCGTCAGCGGATGCGTCGACGGTCCAAGGCGCTGGCAACGGGGTCTGCGTGGGGCTCCCCGTACACGGAGCCGAGGTAATGGTCAGTGCGCTGGACGGCTTGGGCACCGCGGAGGACGAGCCAACTCATGACCCTGGGATTACGGGCGAAATCCTTGTCCGGGCCGCCCACGTGAAGGACCGCTACCATCGCCTCTGGCTCACTGAGCAGGACAGTTCCCGAAACAGTGGCTGGCACCGGACCGGGGATGTTGGCCATTTCGACGCCGCCGGAAGGCTTTGGGTGGAGGGCAGACTCGGTCATATTATCACCTCACCGGCCGGAATCGTGACGCCTGTCGGTCTTGAGCAGGCAATCGAGGCCGTTGAGCAGGTGGCGCTTGCCGCCGTCGTCGGTGTGGGTCCTCCCGGGACGCAGGCAGTGGTAGCCGTCGTCGAACCCGTACCAAGCGTGCGGAAGCCCGGGCTGGCGAACGCACGGCTGTCCCAGGCGGTGCGCGGCGCGGCACGCTCCGCGGGTATCCCGTTGGCCGCGGTACTGGTGGTGCCGTCGCTCCCCACGGATATCCGGCACAATGCAAAGATTGACCGGTCCCGGGTTGCCGCATGGGCCGCCGGAGTGCTCGGGGGCGGCAGGACAGGCGCGCTGTGACAGTGCTCGTCACGGGGGCCAGTGGGCTGCTGGGCCGGGCAGTGGCAACCCTGCTGGTGGACGGCGGCCATACGGTGCGGACATTCCAGCGACGCCCCTCTTCGGTGGCCGGCGCCGCGGACGTGGCCGGCTCATTGACCGAAACCGTTGACGTGCGCCGCGCGGTCCAGGGGGTCGACGCTGTCATCCACCTTGCGGCCAAGGTGTCAGTCAGTGGCCCCACAGCCGAGTTTGAGGCAGTGAACGTCGAAGGTACGCGGCGTTTGCTGGCAGAGGCGCACGACGCCGGTGCCCGCGCGTTTGTGTTTGTCTCGTCACCATCTGTGGCTCACGCCGGCTTCTCGATAGTGGGGGCAGGAGCAGAACCTGCCAGCCCCAGCCATGCCCGCGGTAATTACGCACGGACCAAAGCGGCGGCGGAACTGCTGGCGCTCGCAGCGGACTCTGGAAATTTCCGGGTCTCGGCGGTGCGGCCGCACATTGTCTGGGGCCCTGGCGACACGCAGTTGGTGGGGCGGGTGCTGCAGCGGGCCAAGGCGGGCCGGTTGCCGCTGCTGGGCGGCGGCACGGCTCTGGTGGACACTACGTATGTCGATAACGCGGCGTCGGCCATTGTTGCAGCACTGACCCGGATTGAGTATGTCGGCGGGCAGGCCGTGGTGGTGTCCAATGGTGAACCGCGGCCGATCGGTGAGCTGCTGGCCGCTATCTGCCGCGCGGGAGGCGTCCGGGAACCCCGCCGCAGTGTGCCGGCGTCTGTCGGCCGGATGGGCGGAAATCTCGCCGAGAACCTGTGGCGGCTCGCGGCGCCCGACAGGGAACCACCCATGACGCGGTTCCTCGCCGAACAATTGTCCACGGCACACTGGTTTGATCAACGCCGCACCCAGGCGCTGTTGGACTGGGCACCCGAAGTATCCCTCGACGAAGGCTTTGCCCAACTGGCGGGCCACTACGGCGGCTCCACCGCTTAACGCGAGACGCTCCCGCACATTTTGTGGACTGGCCCGAAACTCGGGTTCTTGCCAACAAAATGTGCGGGAGCGTTGCTGTGGTTTCTTAGCCGCCTACGTGGATGAAGACCGGACCGGAACCGAGATGAACCGGCGCTACAACGGTTTGGTTACCGTTGAAGCCGCCGTGCACAGCCTGGCCACCGCCGATGTAGACACCGATGTGAGCCACACCGGCACCGCCGTCCGCGTAGTAGACCAGATCGCCGGGAACAGCCTGACCTTCACTGACAGTGCTGCCAAGAGACAAGTATCCGGCTGGCCAGTCATGGAAGTTAATGCCAGCCGCAGCCAAGGCATTGGTGACCAGCTTGGTGCAGTCTTGGCTAACACCAACCTGGCTTTGGGCGGCGGCGGCAATCGTCGCAGCCTTGCCCGAGGATGCCGGCGCTGAATAGCTAGCGACCGTGATGTTGCTGGACGCCGTGGTGATTCCCATGGTGCTGGAATCAGCCGGTGCTGGTGCCACCTCAGCCGGCGCTGGCGCCAACTGTGCTTGAGGTGCCGGAGCAGCCTGCGCCTGGGGTGCCGGAGCCGACGGGGCAGCACCTGCACCGCCGGAGAGTGCAATGACATCACCCGGGTAGATGACAGAATCCCAGCCCAGGCCGTTGGCAGCGAAGATTGCTTCCAGGCTCACGCCATAGTTGGATGAAATGCTTCCGAGAGTGTCACCTGACTGGACGGTGTGTGTGGCGGCAGCGGACGCCGATGCGGTCTGCGCCGAGGGCGCGGCAGCTGGCGCCGCGCTCTGAGCCGGGGCGACCTCGGTGGCAGCGGTTGCCTGCTGGACAGGTGCGGTTGTTCCCGCGTTTGCGGGCAATGCGACACCACCAAGCATCAGACCGGACGCTGCGACCACAACGGCTGCGGGGCGGCCGATTGATCCGGCGTGCGATGTAACCGCTTGCGACAGTGTCTTCAGCGGGCTTGCCGGAGTTGCGCGGTGGCGCGCGATATGACGGTTCCTGGACATGATTGAGCCTCTCCCAATGCCTGCGAAGTTAGCTGTCGGATTCGGATGGGAGCCACCCGGACGCAAAATATCTTTCGATGCCTCGTGCGTCTTAACCCCAAGGACTTCTTGCGAAGCCCACTACTGGTTCCCCCGCTCCTGCCGGATGTGTAGCGAACGGACCTCGCAGTAGCGGCAGGATTTGGCAATCTACCCGAGGACGCCGGGACATGAAGATCACGGCGTGACAATAACGTTACATTCGATTCGAATGTTTGTCACATTCCGGTCACGCCGACATCGGGCGCCGCCGCGCTCCCCCGACCACCCCGCCGTCGAATCTCCGGCTGTTTCCCACTAGATCTTGTACTGGTCCGTCGGGTTGTCTGCGTCTGTGTTTGCTGATTTTTCGTTCCGGTGCATAGCACCGGAGAGCGTTTCCTGCGCCTTCTTCACCGCGTGCTCAGCCTGCGCCTGGACCTCCGGTGCCTTGGCCTTGACAGCTTCAGTTGCATCGGAAACGGTCTCCTGAACTTTGGGGTTGTTCCACAATTCCTGAGCCTTGATTTTGAGTTCTTCGTAGCTGCTCCGGCCCGCACGCGAACCCAGAACGTAACCTGCTGCGAGGCCCGCCGCGAAAATGAGTTTGTTCTTCATGTGCTGCTCCTGACGTTGCGATTGTTACTTGCCTTCGAATCTAGTCAGTCTGCTTACTTTTGTCACGCCGGGCCTCGGAAAGAGCCGAGTCTCGGGAAGATTCGGGCATTTCAGGTGACTTCGAGCGGGGCGAACCCGCGCTAAGTGCATGAAAGTTCCACAAAGGAACGACGACGGCGCTACCAGCGTGCGTTGCGCGGTATCGGCTGGCAGTGCGGACACGTGTAGGAGGATCGGTTCATGAAGATGTCCCGCCGTATCGGCGATATCAGCCCGCTCACCGCACACCGGCGGCACGGCTGGGTTTCCCTGCCATAGGCGTTAAGGGACCGCTCAAAATAGCCTGACGCTCCATTGACGTTTACATACAGGGAATCAAAACTCGTACCGCCTGCTTCGAGGGCACGTTCCATCACTGACCGGCACGCCTCGATGAGGCGCAAAGCATCCGCGCGGCGCAGCTTGTCCGCGGCGCGGGCAAAGTGGAGTTTGGCAGCCCACAGGGCCTCATCCGCATAGATGTTTCCCACTCCGGAAACCAGCGACTGATCGAGAATAGCCCTCTTGATGCCGGTTTTCCTGGCCCGGAGACGCCTGAAGAACTCATCAAAGGAGAAGGCCTGGTCAAGCGGGTCACGGGCAATGTGGGCTGCCTCCACGGGGATGAGCGGCAGCGGGCTCTCGCCGAGACCCCCGGGCTGCCCGTCTGCCGTGGGCACCATTCCGGTGACAAACAGGCCCCCGAAAATCCGCTGGTCCACAAACCTCAACTCCCTCGGCAGCTCCCCCAGCTCTACGTCTGTCGCGGGCGAGAGCGTGAAGCGCACCTTCAGATGCTTCTCATCCGCGGCGCCGGCACCCTCGACCAGCAGCTGCCCACTCATGCCGAGATGAGCCATCAGGGCCACCGAAGGCTGCACACCGGGTGTGTCGGGCGTGCCCGGCGCGTGCGTTGCATCGACTCTCCCCAAATGGCCCTTCCCAGCCGGATTTTGCCCTGAGAACGGCAGTTTGGGGAGAGTCGATCCAGATGGTTCCAGCGGCATCCACAAGAACTTTCCCCGCCGCACGGCATCCACCACCCGCGCACCCATCAGGTTTCCGCGGAAGTCCTGGGCTCCCAGGGAATGGCGCCGGATGGAACGGGGATCAAGAACCTGGACATCTTCGATGATCCGTCCCCGTACCCAGCTGCCCAGACCGCGGCGAACCACCTCAACTTCAGGAAGCTCGGGCATGAACAGTCAGCGCGAATCGGCCGAGCGACGCATCGGCTCGCCGTCGGCGGCGGCATCGTCGACATCGATTGTGCACCCGGCCTTGGCGTCCCGAAGCAGTTTCCAGGATGCGGAAGCTGCTTCCTGCTCGGCTTCCTTTTTGGAGTGGCCGGACCCTGCGCCAAAGGAGTCTCCGCCGATGGTGAGGATTGCCTCGAACCGCCGGTCATGGTCGGGACCGAATCCGGAGACCTTATAGTCGATGGTTCCCATACGGCGCGCCGCCGCAATCTCCTGAATGTTGGTCTTCCAATCGGTTCCCGCGCCCATGGCAGCGGAGTCGGCAAGAACCGGTCCGATAAGCCGCATAACCATCCCGCGCGCAACCTCGATCCCATTGGAGAGGTAGGTTGCGCCGATCACAGCTTCCATGGTGTCTGCGAGAATGGACGATTTGTCCCAACCGTTGGTCAGCTTCTCCCCCTGGCCAAGCAGGATGTGCTGCCCCAGTCCAAGCTGCCGGGCAATGTCGGCGAGGGCACGCGTGCTGACCACCGATGATCGTCGTTTTGCGAGCTCGCCCTCCGGAAGGTCGGGGTTATCCCGGTAGAGGGCCTCGGTCACGGAGAGGCCCAGCACCGAATCGCCGAGAAACTCGAGGCGTTCATTGGTGGGGATACCGCCCTGCTCGTAAGCGAAGGACCGGTGGGTCAGGGCAAGACGAAGCGTCCCGGCGTCAATACTGACACCGAGACGCTCCAAAAGCTCTTCTGTACTAGCCACGTCTACTTACGCATACACATAAGAGCGCTGCAAGCATCCCGACAGATAAAGGGACGCACAGCGGTCGTTAGACGTCGGCTACCTTGCGTCCCTTGTACTCAAGGAACAGTGCGGTGCCTGCGGAGTCGGTGACTACCTTTGCCTGGTGCGACAGGCTGTAGGTAACGCGGCCGTTCTCCACGGTCTTGACCAGTTTGGGCGCAGTTGCCTTCCACTGGGACCGGCGTGCACGTGTATTCGAGCGGGACATTTTCCGCTTGGGAACAGCCACGACTAACTCTCTTCTCTCTCGACAGACTCTGTACTTTTTGCCGGATCGCTTGATCCGGCAGTGCCGGCCAGCCCCGAAAGGGCTGCCCAGCGAGGATCCAAAACCTCATGGTGGTGACCTGGATCGTCCTCGAGCCGTGCGCCGCATTCGGCACACAATCCCTGGCAGTCCTCCCGGCACACCGGCTGGAACGGCAGCGACGTAACCACTGCGTCCCGCAACACCGGCTCAAGATTGACGACGTCATTCTCAACCCTGTGCTGTTGTTCTTCCTCAACCTCGGCGGCCCACTGGGAGTCGCCGTAGTAGAAAAGTTCCTGTACATCGACACTGCTGCCGTACTTGATGGGATCCAGGCACCGTCCGCATTCGCCGGTTATCTCGACGTCCGCGCTTCCCGATACCAGGATTCCCTCATGTACGGCCTCAAACCTCAGGTCCAGTTCCATCCCGGAACCTTCCTGAACGCCAATGAGCGCCACACCGAAATCCTTCGGTGCGGGTACATGTTCTTCGATTGTCCGCATGCTTCCCGGGCTGCGCCCGAGGTCCTTGACATTGAATGTCAAGGGCGAACTGAGATCGCTCTTAATTGGGACTCCTGTAGAACATATGACCGACGTATCATCCTAGCCTGAACTGCGTCCCTACCCCAAACCAACACTTGGTATCAGCCGCCTGCCAACAGCCTGAATGACGACGACGGCGCGATGCGGGACCTGCATCAAGCTCACCACGGATGACACGGGGATCCAAACAGGACGGGCGAACAGGACAACAGACCGTAGGCTGGAGCGCGTGGGGCAACTACGCGTAGGGACAGACCGAAAGCGGACGGCGCTGCGGGCGGCTGTGTCCGCTGGGGTACTGGTGGTCTTTTGGTGGTTGGCATCTTATTCGCTGTTTTCCAACCCGCCGCTGTGGGAACCGACCCCCGCCGACGCGGTGGTGGTACTGGGCGGCGCCAGCTCCGAGCGGCTGCCGGTGGGTAGGCAACTTGTTCAGGATGGCCTGGCACCGGTGCTGGTGCTCTCCCATACGGATACCCCCGGCAACTTGGACGCTGATCGGCTCTGCAACCGCCCGCACCGCGCGTCCATTGTCTGCTTCAGGCCGGAGCAGTTGACCACTCGTGGCGAAGCGCGGGCAGTTGCCAGGCTGGCGGAGGACCGCGGCTGGGACCGGGTACTGGTGGTGACCTCCAGGTACCACGCGCTACGTGCCAATCTGCATCTGGAGCAGTGCTCGGACGCAGAGATTGTCATGAACGCGTCCTCACCCTCTCTGGGAGTCCTTGGCTGGCTCCCCCGGTTTATTGAAGAGGGCGTCGGAGTCGCCGCGGGATTGGTCCGGCCGGCCTGCGCCAACCCCATCTAGCAGCCCAAGGAGCCCCAGGAGCCCCAGCACACGCATATGCTGCTGTATTCTTCTCTGCATGACGCAGATACGTGTGCGCGAAGCCGCACAGTTCCTCGGGGTCAGCAATGACACGGTCCGGCGATGGATCGACGACGGCACCCTCACCAGCACCAAGTCGGCGGGCGTCACGGTACTGGACGGTCTGCAACTGGCCACCCTCGCCCGTGAGCGGGCAGTACTCCCCGACGACCCCTCGAACATGGCAAGCTCCGCCCGCAACCGTTTCGTGGGACTGGTCACGGAGGTGGTCACCGACAAGGTGATGGCCAAGGTCGAGCTGCAGTGCGGTCCGCACCGCGTGGTCTCGCTGATGAGCTCAGACGCCGTCCGGGACCTTGGCATCGAGCCGGGCTCGGTAGCGGTCGCGGTCATCAAGGCCACCACAGTCATCATCCAGACCCCTGACGGAAAGTCCTAGAGTGGCATCCATCCGCGCGTTCGGCAGGGCGGCCGCCGTCGTCGTCCTCCTCACCGGCACGGCCTCCTGCGGCGCACCGCAAGAAGACAACAGCACGACGGCGGGCAGGCTGAGCGGAACGCTCACCGTGTTCGCCGCGGCGTCATTGACCGACACGTTCACGCAGATCGCCGAGGAGTTTGAAGCTCGGCATCCGGATGCCTCGGTTCAACTGAGCTTCGCCGGATCATCGGATCTGGTCACACAGATAACGGCAGGGGCACCGGCCGACGTCTTTGCCTCCGCGGACACCAGCAACATGGACAAGCTGATCGAAGCCGGGTTGGTTCTCGGCGCTCCCGTGGACTTCGCAACCAACACCCTGATGATCGCCGTACCGGCCGGTAACCCTGCCGGAGTCACCAGCCTGGAAGACCTCGTCGACCCCGCCAACAAGGTGGTCATCTGTGCGCCGCAGGTTCCGTGCGGCACAGCAACTGTCAAGGTCGAGCAGGCAGCCGGCGTGGATATCAGCGCGGTCAGCGAGGAGTCCTCGGTCACCGATGTGCTCGGCAAGGTGACCTCAGGCGAGGCCGATGCGGGACTTGTGTATGTCACCGATGTCTCGGCGGCCAGCGACGCCGTCGAAGGCATAGCCTTCGACGAGTCAGCTGAAGCGGTCAACACCTACCCTTTGGCCCCGGTGGTGGACGGAAACACGGATCTGGCAGAGGCATTTATCGAACTGGTGACCGGAGAGGGTGGACAGACAATCCTGGCCGCCGCGGGCTTTGGACCGCCGTCACCGTGAGCGGCGGAAGCGCTTATTCGGCCGTTCCCCGGTGGATCTATCTGGTTGCCGGAGCCGGTGCGCTCTTCATTCTGATACCGCTGGCCGCTGTGGTGCTGCGGGTCAACTGGGGACAGTTCATACCGCTGATCACCTCGGAATCCTCGCAGTCGGCGCTGTTACTGAGCCTGCAAACGTCCGCTGCCAGCACGGCCCTTTGCGTGCTGTTCGGGGTGCCCATGGCGCTGGTGCTGGCACGCAGTTCCTTCCCGGGCCAGCGGATCCTGCGGGCGCTCGTGCTCCTTCCACTCGTGCTGCCGCCGGTGGTGGGCGGCATAGCGCTGCTGTACACGTTTGGGCGTCAGGGGCTGCTGGGCGGGTCCCTCGACGTCATCGGTGTGGACATCGCTTTCTCAACCGCCGCCGTCATCATCGCCCAGACGTTTGTGGCGCTCCCCTTCCTCGTGCTGAGCCTTGAGGGCGCCATCCGGTCCGCAGGCAACCGCTATGAAGCGGTAGCTTCCATGCTCGGCGCACGTCCCACCACCGTGCTGCGGCGGGTCACCCTGCCCCTGGTTCTGCCAGGGCTGGTATCCGGCGCGGTGCTGTCCTTCGCGCGGGCCCTCGGCGAATTCGGTGCCACGCTCACCTTTGCGGGCAGCCTTGAAGGGGTCACGCGCACCCTGCCGCTTGAAATCTACCTGCAGCGCGAAACCGACCCCGATGCCGCCGTCGCACTGTCCCTGGTACTGGTGGTTGTTGCTGTGCTTGTGGTTGGCGTGGCCCACCGGGTGCAGGACGGTAGACGGATCCCATGAGCCTGACGTTTAACGCCCGCGTGCGCGCCCGGGGGTTCGACCTGGAGTTCAGTGTTGCGCCCGGCGAAACCGTTGCTGTGATGGGGCCAAATGGTGCGGGTAAGTCCACGCTGTTTGGCCTCATTGCCGGGTTAATCAAGGCCGACGACGGCGCGTCCTCCCTGGCAGGGCGCGTCCTCTTTGACGACCGCAACTGGACGCCTCCGCATGCCCGCGGGGTGGCAATGCTGGCGCAGGAGGCGCTGCTCTTTCCTCATCTCTCAGTGCTGGACAACGTGGCTTTTGGACCGCGGAGCGCCGGCGCTTCCAGGGCCGCATCGAGGCAGGCCGCACAGCACTGGCTTAGCGAAGTGGAAGCCCTGAACCTTGCGGAAAAACGGCCGGCGCAGCTATCCGGCGGGCAGGCGCAGCGCGTCGCCGTTGCCCGCGCCCTTGCGGCCGAACCACGCCTGCTCCTTCTCGATGAGCCAATGGCATCACTGGACATTGCTGTGACACCGGCCCTGCGCAGGACCCTCCGGCGGGTCCTGGAAGGGCGCAGCGCCGTCATCGTGACCCACAATGTACTCGACGCACTGATGCTGGCGGACCGGGTGGTAGTGCTGGACAAGGGTCGCATCATAGAGGAAGGCCCCACCCGTGCTGTGCTCGAGCAGCCGCGCAGCACCTTCGCTGCGGGGCTGGCTGGGCTCAACATGCTCACTGGGACGACGGTCCAGGGAGGCCTGGCTACTCCAGAAGGGATTCGGCTGGCCGCTTCCGCCG
>NZ_KI914993.1:38015-99483 GCF_000520595.1 Arthrobacter sp. H5 | reverse complement strand
CGAAGCGCCGAGCCGTCGATGCCGGCCGGCCAAGACGCCGCGGCAGCCTTCAGCCCGCGTGCTGTGGCCGTCTACCTGGACCAGCCGTCCGGAAGCCCGAGGAATGTCCTGCCGGTAACCATCACCGACCTCGAACCGCGGGGCGAGCTGATCACCGTCAGGGCAGGACACTTGAGTGCCGAGATCACCGCCGGTGCCGCCGCGGACCTCGACCTGCTGCCCGGAATGGGTGTCTATTTTGCCGTCAAGTCGACCGAGGTGACGCTTTACCCCCGCTAGGCCCTACGCTGACGATTCCAGATTGATGGAAGCGTCTTCGTCGTCTCCCCGCCGGTCCAGCTCCTCATTGACTTCTTCCCGCCGGACCTGGGTTTCAAGGTTCGGGGATCCCTCTTCAACGTATTCAGTATCCAACTGCCGCGTCACCTTGCTGTTGAGCGCCTCGACGTCTTTGTCTTTGAGTTCTTCAAGGTCCTCCGGGAACGGTTCCTCCGGTGCGATTCTGGTTTTGTCCTCCACGATGCCTCTTTCCTGGTGCCGCATAGATCGGCCGCGATGATGGCACGATTCTATGCCACATCGCGGTGACCGAATGCCCCGCTGCTCAGGCTGCGTCGTCGGGCTTTAGACGCTTTAATACCGCCTTCGGCACAAACGGTGAGATGTCGCCACCCAGGGCCGCGACCTCCTTCAACAGTGTTGAGGAGAGGTGCGTGTAGCTGCTCTCGGCAGGGATGAACAGCGTCTCCACGCCCGCGAGCTGGCGGTTCATGGTTGCCATCGGAAGCTCAAAGTCGAGGTCGTGGCTTGACCGAAGGCCCTTCACAATCACATTGGCCCCCTGCGCCCGGCAGAATTGGGCAAGAAGGCCCTCCCCCATCGGCATTACCGAGACGCCCCGCAGGTAGGTGAGCGTTTCATGGGCGATCTCCACCCGCTCATCCTGGGTGAAGCGGTGTTTCTTGGACGGATTGGTGGAAATCGCCACAATCACTTCATCGAACAAACTGGTGGCACGGGCAATCACCTCCAGGTGACCATTGTGGATGGGGTCGAAGGATCCGGGACAGACGGCGCGTCGCATACAACGAATCTACCCATTCAGCGGCTGAATCTCCTCAATGCAACACACCAACGACATACTGGATCCCATGACTTCATCACCCCAGCGGCTCATCATCGACGGTGCACAAACTGCGCAACCATGGCAGCGCACAGCACAAGGGGCCAACCTCCTGGCTCCCGATGGGCAACTGGGAGTCACGATTTTCGAAGAAATCACGACCCTGGCCGGCAGGCACGGCGCAATCAACCTTGGACAGGGCTTCCCCGATGAGGACGGGCCGACGGAAATCCTCGACGCCGCGCGCGAGGCCATCCGTACGGGCGCCAACCAATATGCCCCCGGCAAGGGTCTTCCGGTGCTGCGCGAGGCTGTCGCGGCACACCAGGAACGTTTCTACGGTCTGACCCCCAACCCGGATTCGGAGGTGGTCATCACCACCGGGGCCACCGAGGCCATCGCAGCAACCGTCCTTGCCCTCACAGGACCGGGTGATGAGGTGCTGACGTTCGAACCGTTCTATGACTCCTATGGCGCGGTCATCGGCTTGAGCGGCGCACGACACACCACCGTGCCCCTGCTCGCTCCGGACTTCCAACCGGATCTTGAAGCGCTGGAGCAGGCAGTGACAGACCGCACCCGCGTGATCCTGGTCAACAATCCGCACAACCCCATGGGCACAGTGTTCACGAAGGAGTCGCTGCAGAAAGTGGTTGACCTGGCCGAGAAGCATAACGCAGTCATCGTCACCGATGAGGTCTACGAACACCTCACCTTCGACGTTCCGCACATACCGATCGCCACGCTTCCAGGCGCCTGGGACCGGACCATCACCATTTCCTCCGCGGGCAAAACATTCTCTGTCACAGGCTGGAAAATTGGCTGGCTGAGCGGCCCCGAGGAACTGGTTGCCGCCGTCCGCACCGTGAAATCCTTCCTCACCTACAGCTCCGGCACGCCGTTCCAGGCCGCGGTCGCCTCCGGCCTGGCCTTCGACACGGAATTCTTCACCGGTATCGCGGCGACTTTGAAGTACAAGTGCAATCTGTTGAGCGGGGGCTTGCGCGCAGCAGGATTCGAGGTGTTCAGCCCCGGCGGAACCTACTTCGTCAACGTGGATACCGCGCCGCTTGGCATCACTGATTCCACGGCACTGGCCCGCCGCCTGCCGGAACTGCTGGGCGTGGCAGCCATTCCGGTGCCGGTTTTCTGCCATCCAGAGGGCGCGGAGCGCACCCGCTCATTGCTTCGCTTCGCGTTCTGCAAGAAGGTCGAGGTGCTTGAGCGGGCCGTGGAGAGGCTCGCTACCCTGAAGGACCGCCTGTAGGTAACCGCCCCTGCATTCGATTCATTTTGTCCCCTCAGTTAGTCTGGAGGGGATGAAATCACCGGCGGGAACAGTCCACATGGCTGTGGGGACACGCGGCATTGGCTCTCTGTCGCGCCCTGTCCTGCTGGTTTTGGCGCTGGCCGCCCTGATTACGGGAATTCTGGCTATGCATGTGTGGGTGGGCGGGCACGGAGCAACCAGCCATCACGTCTCCACTTCTCCTGCAGTGCAGCTCGGCTCGGAGGCGGCTCCCGAGGGACTTCAGAACGCAGGAACTTTGGTGGAGGTCCCCGGTCACAGCGCCGATGCATCGCCTGCCGGTTGCGCTGATACCTGCGGTGAAAACAGCCTCATGACCGGAATCTGCGTGATTGCGCTGATGGCAATCGGTTCTCTTTGGCTTTATCTGCGACGCACCCGCATTGTGCCTTTCGCCGGACAATCACGCGCGCCACCTGTGCTCACCGAGCGCACCTGCGTGTCGCGTATAACCCCTTCACTCACACAGCTTTCGATCAGCCGGACATAAATTCCGTGGCCGCGGCCATGTTTCCGCGCCCGAATTCATCACGTCTCACGCCCATCAGCGTGATCGAACAGCAAATTTGAAGGACAGATTCCATGAACCGCAACCTTTCCCTATCAGCCCTTGCCCTCGCCGCCTCCCTGGCGCTGGCTGGCTGCGGCGCCGCCGAATCCGGGTCCATCCCGGCGCCCGACCAGCCCGCGGCCAGCAGCTCCGCAAGCGAAGCCGCGGCCGAACACAACGGCGACGACGTCATGTTCGCCCAGATGATGATCCCGCACCACCAGCAGGCAGTAGAAATGAGTGACCTGATGCTGGCCAAACCGGACATTGATCCAGCAATCGCCGAACTGGCAACCCAGATCAAGGAGGCCCAGGCGCCCGAGATCGACACGATGACGGGATGGCTTGAAGCTTGGGGTGAGCCTCTTGAAGCATCCGAAGGCACGGAGGGCCACGACATGGGCTCCGACAGCATGAACGGAATGATGAGCAGCGATCAGATGACCGAGCTTGAGTCCGCCGAAGGTACGGAAGCATCCGAGATGTTCCTCACTCAGATGACCGCACACCATGAGGGCGCCGTGGAGATGGCGCAGCAGGAAATCGAGAACGGCGCCTACCCTGATGCAATCGTCCTTGCCGAGATGATTGTGGAAACGCAGCAGGCCGAAATTGAGGAAATGAATACCCTGCTTCAGGGCCTCTAACCCAAGCCGCGGTGGTGGGACACCGTCCGGTCCCACCACCGCTTTCCACCCTTCCCCACATACATCCCTGGAGTATTCCGTGCCCAAACAAGCCACCCGTATTCCCGCTGTCCGGCAGGGAATAGGCGCGTCAGCTGCCGCGCTCACCCTCATCCTCACCGGCTGTTCAGTTCCATCCCCTACCACCGACGCCTCTGAGGACAACGGCTACCCCACCGGACATATCCACGGCATGACCGTCAACGAGTCAACGAACCGTATTCTCCTTGCCACCCATGACGGGCTATTTGACGTTTCGGCCTACCCCGCACAGCAGATCGGCCCTACGATCGACCTGATGGGCTTCACCTCCGGGCTAAACGGAACCTTGTACGCGTCAGGCCACCCGGGTCCCAGCGTCGACCTGCCGGACCCGGTCGGTCTTATTCGGTCCGACGACGCCGGCCACACCTGGAATGCTGTGTCACTGACCGGCGAATCCGACTTGCACGCACTCACCACGGCCGAAGGGCGGATCATCGCCTTCGACGGCCAGGTGAAGACCAGCGAGGACGGCAGTGAATGGACCGAATCCGGTACGGACATCCAGCCTTTCAACCTCGCGGGTTCGTCCACCAGCAACATGGTTCTCGCGACCACAGAGCAGGGCCTGCAGCGTTCAACCGATGCCGGCCTGACCTGGAATTCTGTGAGCGACGCACCCCTGCTGCTGTTAACCGCGATCGCTGGCCCGTCCGCCGCCGGTGTCTCTCCCGATGGCCGAATTTTCGTGAGCCCAGATGCCGGCTCCACCTGGGAGGAACGCGGAAGCATCGGGGAAACACCGGCGGCGTTCACCGCACATCCCACCAGTCACGGGCCATTGGAAATCTGGGTAGCCACCCAAGCCGGAGTGTCAGTATCCACCGATGACGGCCAAACCTTCACACCGGTTGCACCAAGGAGCTAGGCATGTATTCGAGCCAATTCCTCAGTCACATCGGCTCCCACGCTGAGATCGACGGCGACGCCTTTAATGACGGCGCTTTCATCCTGAGTATCGGCGGCGCCCAACAATCACACGTCGATCTGGCCAACCCCGGCAACGTTTTCTACGAGTACCTTCGCCGCATCGCCAACGTTCTGGACGTGTTCAAGCCAGCCGACCAACCCATTCGGGTGCTCCATCTCGGCGCGGGCGCCCTGACGCTTGCGCGCTACGTCCAGGCCACCCGCCCTGGATCCGAGCAGGCTGCCGTGGAGCTGGAACGTGAGCTCCTCGACTTTGTTGTTGAGCATCTGCCGCTCCCCGTAGGGACCAACTGCACCATCCTCATCGAGGATGCACGGGCCGCGGCGGCGCGCTTCCCGCCCGGCTCCTTTGACGCCGTCGTCCTCGATGTTTTCGCTGGCGCGGATGCGCCCGGGCATCTCGCCGATGCGGGCTTCTACCGCGAGCTGACCGAGCTGACCGCCCCGGGCGGGGTGATTCTGATCAATGTCGGCGATGATCCGCCACTTGCTTTCGCGCGCCGCCAGATGCGGTTGCTGCATCAAACCGGGTACGACGCCGCCGCGCTGGCTGATGCGGCAATGTTCAGCCGCCGGCATCCCGGCAATATTGTGCTTGCGGCCGTGCGGGACCAGTGGCCACCGGCCTGGACCGAGGCACTGCTGGCAGCCGGTCCGCATCCGGCCGCCGTCCTGACGGGTGTTGATCTTGAGGAATTCGCAGCGAATTAGCTAAGTGCAATTACCGGTTATTTACGATGCATTAATGTGCGCTATTGTTCGCCTGATTTGTACTGAATTATTTGGTCATCAGCAGTACATTGAATACACCGTTTCGACCGCAGCGATGATGGAGCAACCATGACCACGGAAGTAACCAGCGTTTCCGATTGCAGCGTCCACAACTGCGGGTTCAACCACGATGGCTGCACAGCGTACGCCATCACTGTCAGCGGAAGTCCCGAGCACGCCTCCTGCGCAACGTTCATCGACACTTCCCAGACTGGCGGACTGCCCATGGTCCTTGCACATGTGGGCGCCTGCCAGCGGACCGAATGCACATATAACAGCCACCTGATGTGCAACAAGCATGACGTGAAGATCGGCTCCGGCGCGGACGTTGCCGACTGCCTTTCCTACGCACCCCGCTAGGCGGTAGTCGACTCACGGATCTCTAAGCAGCCGCAAGCGGCTTTGGTCGATCACCGAAAACGTGCACGCCCCGCGCATGAGAGGTCTCTCATCCTTCCCTCACCCCCGTCTCATAGCGGCATGGCTGAATGGGTAACCTGCGGCAGATTCGACAACGCCGCAGGGAAAGTTGGGGAAGCACCATGGCTTCTAATGGGACCAAGGAACTGCGGATTGTCCTGTACTCGCACGACTCACAGGGACTGGGGCATACCCGCCGCAACCTTGCGCTTGCTCATGCCCTTGCGCGAAGCCTTCCGGAGGCAACAGGACGTGTGGTCAGCGGCCTGCTGGTAACAGGTGAGTCCACTGCAACCCGCTTTGAGGCTCCCGACGGGTGGGACTGGGTGGTGCTCCCCGGTATCCGGAAGGGCAGCGACGGCTACCTGCCCCGCAATCTTGCGATCAAACAGAAGAAGCTCATCCGGCTGCGCTCACAAATTATGAACGCGGTGTTGCGAGAGTTTGAGCCACACCTGGTGGTGGTGGACCGCCACGCCTTTGGCGTGGACCGCGAACTCACCAAGGCGCTCAGCCGTCTTCGTGAAGACAGGCCCAAATGCAAGGTGGTGCTCGGCCTGCGCGAGGTGCTGGACAGCCCCCAGGTTGCACAGCGCGAATGGCGTGAACTGGGCGATCTCCGTCAGCTCCGCAGGTGCTTCGATGAACTGTGGGTCTACGGAGACCCCGCGGTCCACAATCCGGTGACCACCGGCGAAATCCCCGCTGACCTGGCCCATCTTGTCCGGTTCACCGGTTACCTTTCCGCTGGCCGCCCGGCCCGACGACGCACCAGTGGAGCGTCCAAACCCTACCTTCTCACGATGGCCGGCGGCGGCTCCGACGGCCTCGCCATTACGCTCACCGCGGCTCGGGCCACGGTTCCCCACGGGTACCAACACATCATTGTCACCGGACCCCAGATGCCCAAGGAACACCGGGCACAGGTTGAGGACGCCGCGGGTCCACGCACAGAAGTGCTGGGATCGGTGCGCGACGCACTCGCCGAGATCAAGGACGCGTCGGCGATCGTGTCGATGGGCGGCTACAACACGGTGTGCGAGATCATGAGCACCAATACACCGGCGCTGATTGTGCCGCGGACCCATCCGCGGCGGGAGCAGCTGATCAGGGCCGCGTCGCTGGCGAAACACAACCTGCTGGACATCTGCCATCCTGACCAGTTCACCGCCGACGCGCTGTCCCGCTGGTTTGAATCCGTGGCCGGCACAGTGGTTTCCCGGGCGGGAATTCAGCTTGATGGACTTGAGACGGCCTGCCGTTACGCCACCCTGCTGCTCTCCGAGTTCAACGCGGCGCCCAACACGGCCGCGCATCACACCGATTGGCACAGCCATGCAGCCGTCTGACGCGCCCCGCATCGGCTACGTGCTCAAGATCTACCCGCGCTTCTCCGAGACCTTCATCGTCACGGAAATCCTCGCGCGGGAGGCGGCCGGCGAGCAGCTGGAAATCTTCTCGCTCCGGCCACCCGTGGACCCTCGGTTCCACCCTGAACTGGCACGGGTGCAGGCACCGGTCACTTACATCACCCGGCCCCACAAGCTGTCGGAAGCGTGGCCGATCGTTGCCGCCGCGCAGCGTGGTATTCCGGGCTTTCAGGGCAAGTTCGCCCGGCTGCTACCAGAGCTCGTGGACTCTGACCCCGGCGAAGTGCATCAGGGAATCGAGCTGGCCACGCTCCTGACACAACGCGGGATCACGCACATGCACGCCCATTTTGGGAGCATCGCGGCACGCACAGCCCATATAGCCTCAGCCATCACGGGGATCCCGTTCTCCTTCACCGCCCATGCCAAGGACATCTTTCACGAGCTGGTCGACCCGGAGCAGCTCGAACGTCTGCTGGCAGGGGCCCATCACACCGTGACCGTCAGCGATTACAACCTCGACTTCCTGTCCGCGTTCTCTCCGGAGAACGCCGCCGGGATCCACCGTGTGTACAACGGATTGGAGCTTGGCCGCTTTCCCTACCGCGCGCCCACGGCGCCGCACGCCCCGTTGCGGATTGCCGCCGTCGGCCGGTTGGTTGAAAAGAAAGGATTTCCGCTACTCATTGATGCCGTTGCGGACCTGGGCCGACAGGGCATTCCAGTGGAGCTTCGAATCGCCGGAGGTGGTGAACTCCAGCAGGACCTGGACCAACAGGTCCGCAGCCTCGGCCTTAGCCCCACCGTCACCCTGCTTGGCCCCCGCACGCAAAGCGAAGTAGTGGAGCTGCTCCGCTGGGCCGATGTTTTTGCCGCACCCTGCGTGGTGGGCGCCGACGGCAACGCGGATGGCCTTCCCACCGTGCTGCTCGAGGCAATGGCCATTGGAGTGCCGTGCATCGGGTCGGACGTCACCGGCATTCCGGAGGTCCTGAAAGGCGGCACCGGGCTCCTGGTCCGCGCGGGCGTGGTGTCCGATTTGGTGGACGCCCTTCGCACCACAGCCTCCCCCGCGTTCGACCGCGCGGGGGTGACCCGCGCGGCGCGCAGCCTGATCGAGGGAAATTTCGACGCCCGAAATCAGTCGACCAGGCTGCGGGAACTGTGTACGGGTGAGCATGCACTGTCCGGTGCCGCTCCGGTTCATGAGCAGGTGGCATCCTGATGCGCGTCGCCTATCTGTGCGTTGATCCGGGCGTTCCCGTGTTCGGTTCCAAGGGCGCCTCGGTTCATGTCCAGGAGATCATCCGGGCGTGGCGTAACCGCGGCGCGGACGTTGGAATCTACTGCACCCGTACGGGTGACGACATCCCGGCCGACCTCGCGGATGTGCCCGTGGTGGTCCACCGCCTTCCCAGTGGCTCCGGGGCGCAGCGTGAGCAGGCCCAGGCCGATGCCGCGGCAACCCTTGCGCAGCGGATTATCGACGACGGCGCCACAGCGGTGTACGAGCGCTACTCGCTGTTCAGCGATGGTCTGGCCCGGGTCACGGAGGCCCTGGATATTCCGGGTTTCCTTGAGATCAACGCACCGCTGATCGACGAGCAGCGCAAACACCGCGCGCTCCATGACGAACAGGCCGCTTACAAGACCCTGCGGACTCAGGTGGCGGCCGCGGCGCGCATTGTCTGCGTGTCCGAACCCGTTGCCCAGTGGGTGCGGGAGAGGGTGGACGCCGGGCAGCACCCGCGCATTCACACCATCCCCAACGGCGTGAATGTCGAGCGGATCCAGCCGGCGATCGAGGCTGACGGCTGCCCCGTCGTGGTCTTCGTGGGAACCCTCAAACCGTGGCACGGCGTCGAAACCCTGATCGAGGCACAGGCCGCGTCCACCCAGGACTGGACCGTCCGCGTGGTCGGAGACGGTCCGCAGGGTGCGCACCTGCGAAAGCTCGCCGCGAAGCTCGGCGCCAGGGTGCACTTCACCGGCGCTGTTCCCCCGGAGAGCATTCCGGCCCAGCTGGCCGGCTGCGCCCTGGCCGCCGCCCCCTACCCCGCCACCGACGATGCTGCGGACCAGTACTTCTCGCCTCTGAAGATTTACGAGTACTGCGCCGCCGGCCTGCCCGTGGTCGCTTCGCGTGTGGGGCAGGTACCGCAGATTATTGACGACGGCGTCACCGGGCTTCTGGTTGAACCGTCCAATCCGCGGGAGCTCGCGGAGGCCATCGATGACCTGTCCAGCGCGCCGGTGGCCCGGGCGGCGATGTCCGCCGCGGCGCGAGACATGGCCGCCGGCAGCCACAGCTGGACCGGCGTCCTCACACGGATCACGGAGGGCATCACACTGTGAAAAAAGACACTGTGAAAAAGGGCATTGAGCAAAAACCTCTCCGCAGGACGCTTGGCATCGTCAAACCCCATCTGGGCGGCCATAAGAAGCTGATGGCGGGTGGCGTGGTGGCGCTGCTCTTCGAGGTGCTGTTCCGAATCCTTGAGCCGTGGCCCGTGAAGTACGTTGTCGACGCCATCTCGCGCAGCCTCGGGGCGGACATCGCGGGAACCGGGCCGGAGGCCACTCCCCTGTTTCTCCTGGCCTGCGGCGGTGCCCTGGTGTTTTTCACTGGAATGCGTGCGGTCTGTAATTTCTTCGCCACCTTGGCGTTTGCGCTGGCCGGCTCGCGGGTTGCCACGTCGCTGCGCGGGAGCGTCTTCAATCATGTGCAGTCGCTATCTTCGCGCTACCACTCCTCGGCACGCACCGGCGACACAGTGCAGCGTCTGGTAGGAGATGTTGGAAGGCTGCAGGAGGTTGCGGTCAGCGCCGGCCTTCCTTTGCTGGCCAACTGCATCACGCTGGTGGCCATGGGCGGAGTGATGTTCTGGCTCGATCCCCTGCTGGCCCTCGTGGTGGCGTCGGCCTGCGCGGGATTCCTGCTCCTCTCAAAACTGAGCACCGGGAAGATTACCGTAGCCGCCCGGAAGACCCGCAAGGGTGAGGGTTCGCTGGCCAACACGGCGCAGGAAAGCCTGGGTGCCATTCGCGTGGTCCAGACTTACGGCCTGGAAAGCACCCTGGCCGACCGTTTCGGCAGCAGTAACCAGAAGACGCTCAAGGAAGGCGTCCAGTCGCGCCGTCTCGCAGCCGCGCTGGAGCGCCGCACCGACGTCATCGTGGGTGTGGCAACCGCCGTCGTGCTTGCCGGTGGCGGATGGCGGGTGGTGCAGGGCGCTATGACGCCCGGTGACCTCGTGCTCTTTCTGATGTACCTCAAGACGGCGATGAAGCCCCTGCGGGACCTCGCGAAATACACCGGAAGAATTGCCCGGGCCACGGCGTCCGGCGAAAGGGTGGCTGATCTTCTTGACGAACAGGTGGATATCAAGGACGGCCCCGGCGCAGTCCCGCTGGGCAAGGTGTGGGGCGGGCTCGGCTTCCGAAACGTCACGGCATCCTACGGCGATGCTCCCCCGGTGTTGCGGAACGTCAGCCTTGATCTCCGGGACGGCCGGAACACCGCCATTGTTGGGCCGTCCGGCTCCGGCAAGTCCACGCTGGTTTCACTGCTGGTGCGCATGATGGACCCTGTCTCCGGCTCCGTGCACGTCGACGGCCTGGACCTGCGCGGGGTGACCCTGGCCTCGCTGCGGTCCAACGTCAGCCTGGTCCTGCAGGATGCGGTGCTGTTCACGGGTACCATCCGGGACAACATCCGTTACGGACGGGTCGATGCCACGGACCATGAAGTGGAGAAGGCCGCCCGGATGGCGCACGCGCATGGGTTCATCGTCGATTTCCCGGACGGTTACGAGACTGTGGTCGGCGAGCGCGGCGGCACGCTGTCCGGCGGCCAGCGCCAGCGGATTGCGATTGCCCGCGCCCTCCTGCGCAACTCCCCCGTGGTGATCCTCGACGAGGTCACCACCGGCCTGGACCACGATTCACGCACCGAGGTCCTGGCCGGCCTCGCCACACTGACAAAGGATCGGACCACTGTGACAATCACCCATGAAGCCTCGGTGGCTCTGAAGAGCGACCGGGTGGTGTGGCTGCAGGACGGCCGCATTTTGATGGACGGCACGCCCGAGGACCTGATGCGCTTCCCACTCTTTTCATCGTGGGTGGGACAGCAACGTGCGGCGTCGGCTTTCCAGCCGGCCGGCCGTGCTGAGCGTGCAACTGTCGCGGGAGGCCCGGCATGAACATGGTGCGCACACAGCTTGATCCATCCCTCCCTGGCCTCGACGCGCTCTTCGACGAGGACCGCCTTAGTGGGCTGGTGGGCAGGCCCGTGAGCGCGGCCCACCTGCGCTGGAAGCCCGGCGTTTCGGCGGTTACACGCTTGCACGACGACGACGACGACGGCGGCGTCCGCTGGGCGGCAACGCACAGTGAGCACGCCTCAAGGAAACTGGAGAAGACCTTCCGCCGGGCTCACACTCAGGGACTGGAGGTGGAGCGGATTGAGTTGGGGCAGGATGACCTGGATGGCGGCACCCTTGTGAGCGGTCCCATCAGCCTGGACCCCCGGCTGTACCGGGCGCTGCAGCCTTTCCGCCGTGATGGGATGCGGGATATTTTCGCTTCTCCGGCGGTGAGGGTGCTCAATTACAACCCTTTCCGAAGGGTGGTGTTCGCGGTGGATGGCAGCGTGGTCTGCCGGGCCGGAGCCTCCCGGTCGGTTGACCATTCGCTGCTGGAGCGGCTTGCCGCCAGCGGCATCCCGGTGCTCACTCCGGTCCACCCCCCAAACCTTCCCTGGGGTGCGCACCTGCAGTACTTCCCCTGGTTCGGCAGCGGAGACTTGAGCACTGTGCCGCAAACTCCGGAGGCTGGACCGTCGTCGTACGCTGCAGGCGAGGCGCTCGCGCTGCTGCACGCCCAGCCTCCCGCTTCCGGGACGCACACCTGGCGCGCACCAGCCGGCCGTCTGGCTTCGCTGATCCGGGAGAACTCGCACCTGTTGCCCGAGAGTGCCGAGCGTCTCCAACGGGTGCACACCGGTCTTGAACCACTGCTTCGGCGTCCCGGCCTGGCCGCGCTGGTCCACGGCGATTTCTCCGCCGACCAGGTGTTAACCGCTGGGAACGAGGTACGGCTCACCGACTTTGACCGCTGCACCTACGGGGCTGCGGCGTCGGACCTGGGAAGCTTTGCGGCAGTGGAAATTCTCCACGCCATGCCGCTACCGCCGTCCACCGATGTGCTGGGGCTGCCGCGGACCGCGGCGCTGCTTGACGGTTACAGCTCCGGCCGGTTCGCGGTGAACACATCCGAAGTCCTTGGCTGGACGGTGTTTCATTTGCTCAACCGGCTGCGTGAACCGTTCCGTGCCTGCTCGGCCACCTGGCGGAGCGACATGACCGCCCGGCTGGACCTGATAGAGGAGATCCTGTGGTGATTCACGTCCCGTCGGTTTTGCCCGACCGGCAGGGCCGCAACCTCACTGTGCACCGGGCGTGGCCGCGTGACGCCGGCCGGCTGATTTTCGAAGCAATAGAGGCGGACAGCGGCCGAATCCGGGCCGGCTCAATCGATGCCTCAGGCCTGGTGCGCGTCGCTCCGTATGGGGAAGACCCGGTGCTTGTCGGCTTGCCGCGCGCGGCCGCAGAGGCCACGCTTCTGGTGCACCGGTACAAGCGCCGGGCGGTGGTGCGCGGAAGCAACGGATACACCAAGATCCTGGCCCGGGGAAAAGCGCGCTCGGTTGCGTCGTCGCACAATGCAATGACGCGGTTTGCAGCCGCTTCGGGCATTGTGGTGCCCGCGGTGATCGACCAGACCGCGGGCAACGTGACCGTGACCGCGGTGCCCGGACTCAGTCTGCATGACCTGGGCAGTGGGCTGCCCGCCTTCCCTGACCGGCGCAGCGACAGCCAGGATCACTGGCAACGGGCGTGGCAGTTGTGGTCGCTGAGGTGGCCGCGGCTGGCTGTAACGGCCCCGCCCGACGGCGGTTCCCGCGGAGCGCTGGCAGGTGGCACGTTGGCTGCCCACACGGCAAGGGACGAATGCGTGACTGTGTCCCGCTGGGTTGCCCACGCCGCGGCGTTCGGGGCGCTCCCCGTGGCGGAAGACCGCCTGCACAGGGCTGCGGCACGGGTTGCCCACCTGCTGTTGGCGGGAACCGGGCCCGCCGTTCTTGCACACCGGGATCTGCACGATAAGCAGTTGCTGTTCAACCCTGCGGGCAACTCGGTGGGTCTCATTGACTGCGACACGCTTGCGCTCGCGGAGCCCGCCCTGGATCTGGGCAACCTGTTGGTACACCTCGATTTCCGGGTTCTGCAGGGGACGCTGCCCGAGTATGCTGCCGCAGTTGCCAGACGGGCTGTGCTGGACGCGGCGGATGCCATGGAGGTTCCCAGGCCGCGGCTGCGCGCCTATGCGTCGGCAACGGCTTTGCGGCTGGCGTGTGTGTACGCGTTCCGGCCTCCCCACCGGGAGCTCGCCGCGCGCTGGTTCGATGCGACCGAGGCGGATCTGGCAGATCGCGATATGGGTTCCGCGTGCGCCTGATTCGCCCGGCCGGTCACCGCCGCATAACGGTGCAGTAGCAATTCGCTAACGGTCGCGCGCGCCGCGGTTCGCCGAACGCCGCGTGGCGCAATACTGGCTCCATGGGGATTCAAAATAACACCGAAAACTTCAGGTCGTACAGCTCACAATTCCAGCGCTCGATGCACTGGGAATACATTCCCGCGCTCATTGTCCTGACGGTTGTGGCCGCCTTCTGGGTGGGCGCCTCGCTGGGCTGGTTCGCGGTGCTGAAGGTCCCGGACTCGCCCGTGGGTAACGTCCTCTGGATGTACCTGATGCTGGCCGCAGTTGCTGCGTCCGTTGTGTTCGGCGGCGGCGCTCTGGCGGATCTGGCACGCAGAGTCAACCGGCGCGGCAGCCGCTCAAGTTGAACATCCTTTCTGCCCACTGAAACAGGCAACTGAGTGTGCAGGAGTACATCCTGCCCACCGAACGAGCCGAGTCAGTGGGCAGAAGTGTGGGTACAGTGCCGCATCAGGCCACAACCGGAGCCATCGCCGGGACCTTTGGGCGGCCAAGCGCACGGTAGGTCCAACCAGCCTCACGCCAGGTCTGCGCGTCGAGGCAGTTGCGTCCATCCACGACGGCGGCACGGGACACCAGCCCGGCAAGCCACTGCGGGTCGATTCCGCGGTACTGCTCCCACTCGGTCAGCACCAGGACGGCGTCTGCTCCGCGGACGGCCTCCTCGATCGAGTTCGTGTAGTTGAGATCGGGGAATCTCTTCGATGCGTTGGGAACAGCCTGCGGATCACTGGCTGTGACAGAGGCTCCCTGCAGCTGCAACTGCGCGGCGACGCTGAGGGCGGGTGAGTCGCGGACGTCGTCGGAATTTGGTTTGAAGGCCAGGCCAAGCACCGCGATGCGCTGGCCCAGCAGGGATCCGCCGCACACCTCACGGGTCAGGTCCACCATGCGGGACCGGCGGCGCATATTGATGGAGTCCACCTCGCGCAGGAAGGTCAGTGCCTGGTCGGCTCCCAGTTCACCGGCTCTGGCCATGAAAGCCCTGATGTCCTTCGGCAGGCAGCCGCCGCCAAAGCCAAGGCCGGCGTTGAGGAATTTACGTCCAATCCGGGCGTCGTGACCTATTGCATCTGCCAGCAGGGACACGTCGGCGCCGGACGCTTCGCAGACTTCTGCCATGGCGTTGATGAAGGAGATTTTCGTCGCGAGGAAGGCGTTCGCAGAGACCTTGACCAGTTCGGCCGTCTCATAATCCATCAACAGGCGGGGCTGGCCGTCGGCGAGCGCCTTTGCGTAGACCTCGTCGAGCAGGAGCTGCGCGCCGTTGTCCTGTTCGGGCAGACCGTAGACCAGCCGGTCCGGCGCCAGGGTGTCCTGCACGGCGAATCCTTCGCGCAGGAATTCGGGGTTCCACACCAGCGTCGCTTCGGGGCACTGGAGGCTGATCTTCTCGGCGAGTGCACGTGCTGTCCCCACGGGCACCGTCGATTTGCCCACCACCACGTCTCCGGGGCGCAGGTGTGGAATCAGTGCGTCGATGGCGGCGTAGACGTGGCTGAGGTCTGCCCCGTTTTCGTTGCGCTTCTGTGGAGTGCCAACGGCGACGAAATGCACGGAGGAACCGGCGGCGTCGGCCATATCTGTTGAAAACCGGAGCCGTCCGGACGCGATAGAGGACGAGAGGAGCTGGGGCAGTCCCGGCTCGAAGAAGGGCGGCTCCGCGGCGTTCAACCCGTCAACCTTGGCGGGGTCGATGTCAATGCCGACAACGTCGTGCCCCAGTTCCGCCATGCAGGCTGAGTGGACTGCTCCGAGATATCCGCAGCCGATGACCGACAACCGCATAAGGGACCCCTTAGGTGTGAACTTCAGGTGGCGCCCGGTGCGCTACCTGACATTGACGCTACGCACGCTCCATGGGGTGAAGATGAACCCTGGATGAGAGTTAGATGAGATCCAGCTGGCCATTGGATGCAGCGTAGAAGTAGTTCTGCGTCAAACGTCCAGGACCACGCGAAGCCCACGGTCCACGTCCTGAAGCACTGACATGGGGATGTCTCCAACATGCTCCGCGAGTTCCGCCTTGTTCACCGTGGCAAGCGCTGTCACATTGACCACAGAGTCCTTCGATAGACCCGTTGCCCCAGCAGGAAGAAACACATTTCCCGGCATGGTGGACAAGCCTGTGTTTGAGGTGATGACCGCGACCAGCACGGTTGCGAGGCGGCTGGTGTTGAAGGAATCAGCCTGAACCACCAGGACCGGCCGGCGTTTCGCTGGGCGGCTTCCGACAGCCGGTCCGAGGTCCACCCAGTAGATTCCACCCCTCCCGACTACCATTCGTCGGTGTTGCGTTCCAGCGTTGCGCGCCCGCCGGCCACCGCCGCGGCCAACGAATCATCAATGCCTGTCTGCTGCCCGATCGCCTCGTTTATCTGCTCCGTTATGGAGCGTGCATCAAGTTGATGCAGATAGGCGTCCGCAGCGCGCGCAAAAAACTCTGAACGGCTCATGCCAAGCGCGCGTGCACGTCGGGTGGCCTGATGATAGATCTCGTCGGGAACTGAGATTGCAGTCTTCATCCACTCAGTATAACCGGGTATAACCTACCTATTCAAGAAGGTGGCTGGCTCCGCGAACCAAAGCCGCGTCTCGCCGTACTTCTTCTCCGCGAACCGTTCCAGCCCGGCCGGCCACTCCGGTTCCGGTGACCGGGAGGAACGCTCAAGAACGACGACGGCGCCCTCGGCCAAGTGCGGAACAAGGCTCTCGAGAATGGTCACCAACGGGCCGTCGGCCAGCGGATACGGCGGGTCGAGGAAAACGAGGTCCCACAGGGTGTCCGCGCCAGTTTTGTCCAGGTAGGGCTCAACCTTGGAGCGGTGCGTGCGGACGCACGTCCAGCCAAGGGCTTTGTTGACCAGGTCCCCGTTTGTCCGGCACACGGCAGCCGCCTTGTCCGCAGACTCGACCAGGTCCACGGTGGCCGCGCCTCTGCTTGCGGCCTCCACCCCCAGCGAACCGGACCCGGCAAACAGGTCCAGCACGTGGGCACCACTGATCACGTTGTAGGCGTCGAGCCGTGAGAACAGAGCCTCCTTCACGCGGTCGGTGGTGGGACGGGTTGTCTGCCCGGAGACGCTGGTCAGCGTGGTGCCCCCGGCTGCTCCGGCGATGATTCGGGTCATGGGAATTTACTCTAATGGCGTTGCCGTCGACAGGTGCGATCCTGCGGCGGCAGGGTCCACGAAATCATGCCGCCGGCAGCCGCCGCCAAACTGCGGAAAAACTGAGGAAAATACACTGGTGTAATAGGGGTCCACATGGTCAAATTAGCTCAGCCGAGAAGCAGACGCATCCGCGAAAGTGCGACGGCGGATGCCACTCAAGGGGGACTTGAGGGCCACCTCAAGGAAAGAATCCTTCGATGAAAACTCGTTCATGCCTACTGTCCATTGGCTCTTCGGCCGCTCTGGTGGGCGGCTCGCTCTTCTTCGCAGCCGCTCCCGCAACCGCCGCCCCCGATTCACCCGCCTGCATCTCAGCAACGAGCGCTCTCAACGTTGTACTGGACTCAGCGACTGTTGACCTCGCCCTCGTCCAGGAGCTCAAGGTTTCCATCACGGCGATCGAAGCCGCGGCCCTCGAACTGCAAGCTGCATTCGAAGCCGCCGACTTGGCTGCAGCACCGCTGTATGCGGAATTCGAAACGGCGCTGCAGGCCGCCGAGACCGCGGCAGCCACCCTGGATCAGGCGGACATTGAGCTCGCTGCGGCCGTGGCCATTCAAGCTCAAGCGGAAGTGCGGCTGGCGGCGGCAAACGCAGCACTCATTGCCGCGCAGGAAGACGGCGACAACGACTTAATCGCCATAGCCCAGGCAGAGGTGGACGCTGCTACTGAGGCCGAGACAGCAGCAGCGTTGACGGTTACCGAGCGGCAGACGGGGCTCGATGCTGCAGTGGCAGCGTTCGCCGCCGCTGAGGAAAGCGTGATCGTCGCGGAGACAGCGTTGAGCGAGGCACTCTTCACCGATGCCATCGCAGCAGCGGAAACCAAGTACTTCACCGCCATCGAAACCACCGAGGCGCTGCTGGCCACGCTGGGCGCCCGCCCAGGAACCAATCCTGAAACCATTCGGTCCCTCGTGGACACCGTCATCGCGACCTGCGCGGCAACCGCTGTGGCCAACACTCCCGCAGCTCCCGCTCCGGTCGCCGCGAACGTTGAGGGCCGCGGTCTGAACATCCAGACGGCCGCGGCCGACGACGGCGTGGGCGGGAACGTTCTGTTGTTCGGCGGTCTCGCAGGTGCCGGCGTCATGTTGTCTGCGGCAGGTGCGTTCGCGCTTCGCAACAGGTCCAAGACCAGCTGAACCAGTCCATGCAAAACCCCGCCGCCACTGCTGCCTCCCGCCCCAGGTCCATCCAACGATTGAGAATCTGGGGTGCGGGTCTCGCTGTGGCGGCGGGCATCGCCATTGCGGCGGTGGCTGGAACGGGAATGGCCTCGCAGACACCGGCCGAACCGGTTGCCGCCAGCACAACGGCTACACCCGCTCCCAGCGAAAGCGCGTCACCGCCACCGTCGTCGTCGTCGCCGTCGCCGTCGTCGTCGTCGTCGCCGTCGTCGTCGTCGCCGTCGCCGTCGAAGCCCGGGCCGTCATCGGGACCTGCGGTGTCGGCACCGACCTGGTTGACGGTGGAGTCGGCCGGGATGGACATGAAGATTCTGCCGTTGACTCCCACAGCCGAGGATGAGGCGTCCCAATCCCTCGTGCCTCCGCTGACGGATGACGCTTACTGGCTGACAACATTCGGGAAGCCGGGCGACGGTTCCACGGACACCACGTACATCACCGGGCACAGCTGGGAAGGCCGTGAGGCCCCTTTTAACCGGCTGAGCGGCGACGCCAAGATCGGCGATACCATCACGCTGACCACCGAAACGGGCAAACTGGAGTACGTGATCGACTCGGTGACAACGCATGACAAAAACACACTGAAGGACAGCGATATCTGGGACGTCGTGCCCAACAGACTCGTGGTGATCAGTTGTTACACCGAGGATCTGTGGGGCAAGAATGTGGTTGTGACGGCGATGCCGAAGTGGTAAATGGTCCGCCAGATACTGTCATTGCCTATACGCAACGTGGCATCTAAACTTGTTTATATGCAAAATACTGTCTCCGCAGCCCTGGCCACGTCGCAGCACAACAAGCGAGAGCTTGCAAGGCGGGCCGGCGTTTCGGCCTCGACAGTCACGCGCATCCAGCAGGGCAGCATCGACCCGACGCTCGGAACGGCCCGCAAAATCCTCGCGGCGGCCGGCCTGCAGTTGCCAGCCTTCCCGGAACCATTATGCGATCCAACCCTGATCCGCGCGGCACGCAGCATCCTCTCAGAGCAACCGTTTTTAGCCGAAGATTCGGAGAAGGTCGAGGAGCTTATGCGCTGGTCCAGCCGGGACGGCGCCCCGAACCCGCGCGGTCTTGCCCGCGAGGCGGGACGGTCTGCTCCTGCCCCGCTTCGTCCAGGTTCAATAACTGTGCGCACTGACTGGAGTACTTTGCGCGTGTTCTCAACGATTGCCGCCACGAGGTCCGGCTGGGCGGCGAGCGGGTCCTCGGCTGCGGCGGCCATCGGCGCTGAGGAAACCTCCGGCCCTACCCTTATCTACGCCGAGAACCAGCGCGCGGCAACCCGGGTTGTCGAGGATCACTCCGCCGGCTCACATCAGTTCATCCTGCTTCCCTTCGACGGGTTCAGCGAAAACGGGGCCTGGCACCGCGGGGGCATCACCTGGGCGGATCCGTTGCAGATCATCATGGACTGCTATGGAATGGAAGAGACCGTCAGCCAGGCCGAGCAGTTGACGTCCACATGGCAACAGGAGCACCGCAATGACTGAGAATTCCGGATGGGGTGTGAGTTCAAGCCACTACAACACCGCCCGGCGATCAGACGTTCCACGCGAACAACGCCCCGGCCCGGATAGCCCGCAACAATCGACGGACCGCGTTGCGGCGATGGGATTCACGTGGGATTCGTCGGCCGTGGACTGGCACAGCATCCAGCACATGCCGATTGATCGTGCTTTGGCCAGGTTCCGCGGACAGCTTGCGGGACACGTTTGGGACGCGGCGGCGCTTGAAGGCAACCCGTACACCCTGCCCGAGGTCCAGACCCTACTCGAAGGGGTGACTGTGGGAGGACACCGTCTGGAAGACGAACGTCAGGTTCTCGCCCTCGCCGAGTCAACGGAACTGGTGCATAATCTGGTGCGGAACGGAAGATTTTCGGTTTCCAAGGAAACCGCGGACGCGCTGCACGCTGTGGTGGCGCCGCATGAGGCAATTGAAGCCGGCCACTTCCGTGGCGAAGGAAGCGTGCGCGGTGGCGGCACGGTCAACCTCGGCGAGATGGGAAGTTTCACCGCAACAAGCTCCGACGACGGCGGAGCCCTCTTACGCGCGGAGTACCGACACGGTGTGGAGTACCTGGCGTCCTCGGTTGATCGCCCGGCAGAGCGGGCAGTTGTCTACTTTTGCCTTGGCACGCGCCGGCAGTTCTACTTCGATGGAAACAAACGGACATCGCGGCTGATGATGAACGGACAGCTCTTACAGGCCGGTCTTGACGCGATTTCCATTCCGTTCAATCGCAGGCTGGAATTCAATCAGCACCTCATTACGCTCTACAGCGATGCTGATGCAACGCCGTTGATGCAGTTCATCGTGGGCTGCCGTCCCCGCGGTTGAATGCAGCCCGGGCGGGGGCGCCACTCACCCCTTCTCCAGGAACGCTTCCTTCTCCGGGTTCAGGTACAGGTCCAGCGCCACGGCCAGATCCGGGTGCTCCACCAGGTCGGGATCCGCCGCGACAATTTCCTGCGCGTCCTCCCGGGCCTTCTCAATGATCTTGCCGTGCTGAATGACCTTCAGGAAACGCAGCGCCGAGCGGCCCCCCGACTGCGAGGACCCGAGGATGTCACCCTCGCGCCGCAGCTCCAGGTCCTTCTGCGAGAGCTCGAACCCGTCGGTTGTTGCGGCTACGGCGGAGAGTCTTTCACGGCTGGGATGCTCGGGCTCAAGCTGGGTGACCAGCAGACACGTTCCAGGGTGGCCACCCCGCCCTACTCTGCCGCGGAGCTGATGCAGTTGGGAGATACCGAACCGGTCTGCGTCCATGATGATCATCAGCGTCGCGTTGGGGACGTCGACGCCCACCTCGATGACCGTGGTGGACACCAGAAGGTGGATGACGCCGTCGTTATAACGGGCCATTGTCTCCGCCTTGTCCGCCGGATCCATGCGCCCGTGCAGCATGCCAATGCTGACGCCTTCGAGGGCGGGCACCGAGCCAAGCGATTCGAAGATCTCATTGACGGAGGACAGCTCCTGTTTGAACCGTGAGGGTGGCGGCCCCTCGTAGAGTTCCACGGCGGTTGAGTCTTCCTCGTTGTCCCCGATCTTGGGGCACACCACATAGACCTGGCGGCCGGCGTCGACCTCTTCACGCGCACGCGACCAGGCGCGCTCCAGCCAGCGCGGGTTCTCGGCCAGCCCGACGACGTGGGTTGAGATGGGCGCGCGGCCCGCCGGGAGCTCCGAAAGGGTGGATACCTCAAGGTCGCCGAACACGGTCATGGCCACCGTGCGCGGGATGGGCGTGGCCGTCATCACCAGCACGTGCGGTGAGGTGGCGGCCTTGGACCGGAGGGCATCGCGCTGCTCTACGCCGAACCGGTGCTGCTCGTCCACCACGATAAGCCCGAGGTCGAAGAACTGCACGTTTTCGGAGAGCAGCGCGTGGGTGCCGATGATGATCCCTGCATCCCCCGATGCCGCTTCCAGGAGGGCCTGTTTCCGCTGCGCGGTGGGCATGGAACCGGTGAGCAGCACCACCCGGGTGCCGTCGGCGGCGCCTCCCAGCATGCCGCCTTCGGCCAGCGGGCCAAGGGTGCGGGTGATGGATTGGTAATGCTGGGAAGCGAGCACTTCGGTGGGTGCCAGGAGGGCCGCCTGCCCGCCGGCGTCGATGACCTGGAGCATTCCACGCAGTGCCACGATCGTCTTGCCGGAACCCACTTCGCCCTGAAGCAGACGGTTCATGGGGTGGGCCTGGGACAGATCTGCGGTGAGCTGCTCCCCCACCGTCTTCTGGCCGTCGGTAAGGGTGAACGGCAGCCGGGCGTCGAACTGCTCAAGCAATCCGCCGGCGCGGGACGGGTGCGACGTCGCTTCCTCCCTGATTGCCTGGGCCCGGCGTCGTGCCAGCGCGGTCTGCAGGACCAGTGCCTCCTGGTAGCGGAACCGGTGCTGGGCGCGGTAGGCATCCTCGATCACGTGCGGGCGGTGGATGAGTTCATACGCCTGGGTGATGTTCATCAGCTTGTCCCGGCGGGCAATGGCCTGGGGAATGGGATCGTTCAACTGGGAGTGGACCAGGTTGTCGAGGATGGTGGTCACGGACTTCTGGATTGCATCGCTGGTGACTTTTTCCGATGCCGGGTAAACGGGGATGGGTCGCTCCAGGAACGCGGGATCTACGGAGTCCTCATCCTCGAGGAGCACGTAGCCGGGGTTGGTGAGGGTGAGCCGCTCCCGGTAGACGGTGGTCTTGCCCGAGAAGATGGCTCGTGTTCCGGGCGTGAGTTCCTTTTCCGCCTTGTACCCGTTGAAGAAGGTGAGGCTCATGCCACCCAGGCGGCCGCCGTCGTCGTCCGTGATGACCACTTCCAGCAGCTTGCCCTTGCGGGCGCGCATGTGGCGAGAGTTGGCGGACTGCACCCGGGCAATAAGCGTGACGTCCTCATCGATGGGGACATCGGAGATGGGGGTGAGCTCCCCGCGTTTGAGGTAGGTGCGGGGGAAGTGGTTGAGCAGCTGCCCCACGGTGTGCAGGTCCAGGTGCTTGGCAAGTTTCTTGGCTGTGGGGCCGCCAATGGAGCGGTCCAGTGAGACCTGCAGCTCCGCCGGGAGCCTGTTGTCTACTGGCAGCATGGTTGATGCGCTGTGGTTGTGGTGGGCACCGTGATTCCTGGTGTGGGTTACGTCGGTGGGCCGTGGTGCCCGGCGACTCGGCTTTTTTCGAGCTTAGCGCAGGGTACTGACACGGCGGCGGATGCAGCGCGACAACAAGGTGCGGGCCGGGCGGTGAGCTTGGAATACACGCCGGTCTATTTAGTGGGGTTGGGCCAGCGTGGAAACATGGCGTTTCTGAAGGGGACATCCGGCACGCCGTCCGCATGGCTATGCGTCGGGTCGCCATGGGTGAGGGTCCCACGATGCTCATAGGTCCGGGGGAAGAAGGAACACTATTGGAAATCGGTGTTCTGGACGTCGATGGCGAAGACGCCGTGGTCATTCACGCAGTGCAGCTACGGCGAAAGTTCTACGGATTTCTATGATGAGAGGTAATCATGGTTCGGCACACAGACGATGAAATCGAGAAGGCGGCCAGCCGGTTTGAGGACCTGGCTGACCAGCTGGACCCTGAGACCGCTCAGGTGGACGATGCCAATGATCTACGGCAGATCGCGATCGCTTCCGAGCTGTACGCGCGGACGAGGCACTACTGTCTGAAAACATGGAGATCGCTCGGGCGCATGGTAGATCGTGGAACCAAATTGCTACGGCGCTGGGGGTTTCCCGTCAGGCTGCACGGCAGGACTACGGTGATGATGAGGTCGTCGTCGTGAATGTCATAGATTACGCGATAGTCCCCTACCCTGATCCGCCACGCATTTTCTTCCCCCACAAGTTTCGTTGCGCCGGGAGGCCTTGGATTGTTCTCAAGCGCGGCGACGGCGTCCAGGACTCGCGAACCTACCTGACGCGGAAGCTTCCGAATCTGCCGTGCTGCGGCCGTGGTGAATTGGACAGCATGGCTCATCCGTGCAGTTGGCTCCGCACCTCTGTAAGGCTCACCCTGGTGCCGTCATCTTCGGACTTCGCTGCGCGATAGGCAGCGACATCCTGCGCCGTTTCGAACTGCTCCAGCAACTCAAGGTCATCCACGCTAATCACCACCGCCGAGAGCTTTCCATTACGGGTGATACCAACGCGTTCATGACCATACATAGCGCGACCAATGACTTCGGAGAGCTGTGACCGCAGCTCTCGTGTAGTTAGGGTGGTAGTTACTGTTTCCATTGGCTAATTGTAACACTGTGTACACAGTGCCAAGTAGGTGCACCTTGGAGCGAAGGCCCGCTGCCCTGCCCCTCGGTCCGAGGGGCAGCTCAATATTGGTAGCGACACTGAGCCATCCAGATGCTTGAGCTGTTCGGTGAGCGGACAGCGCGAGACGCGCGGCATTCGCTGGGGAGCGAAAAAGGTAGGCGGCCTCCTTCAGTGCGTTGTATTCGCGAGCCAAGCGGCACACCCGCGTCAGCCGAGGACGACGGCGTCCATCACCTTGGCCAGCACGGCATCGGGACCGAGGTCCTCCACGCTTCCGATCACTTCGCCGTCCACCAGCACGGTGCCGGCAGTGGTGGATCGGCTCGCCTGCCGCAATGAACCCTTGACGCCGAGCCCCCTGCGCCAGGCAGCCTGAAAGGCGGTGGGCAGAAGGAAAATGGTGTTGCTGGCGGACGCCACCTGAATGTCAGCGTGCGGCAGTTCCCGCCTCAGCAGCTGATATGTGCGGGCAAAGGTGCCGCACTCGGACGTGCCGGCATGGTCATGGTCCTGCTTGGGCAGAGCAATGCCGTCCGCCCCGCCGCTGCAGCATCCTCCACCTGCAGCGGCGTCATTCCATGGCCTAACCAGCACTATCTGAGTCATCGCGGCGCGCTGTCCTGGTCCGCGTCAACGGATTCGCTGTCAGCAGGTCCCGTGATTTTTCCACTAGCCACGTCCGCCCGGGCTCCGCGCAGGGCAAGGAACGCTTCGACGATCAGCCACATGGCCAGGACAAAGATGATCAGGTCCAGTGGTGCGAGCACCCATTCGCCGGCCTGGACAAAGTTGATCAGGTTGGCGATCAGTGCCCAGCTGGTCATGAAGAGCAGGAAGACCAGCGGAATGATCACGGGCCAGGCGCGGCGTCCGCTACGGGTCACCCAGACGGCGATGACCGCCAGGGCAAGGCCCGCGGTGAGCTGGTTGGTGGTGCCGAAGAGCTGCCACAGCACACCGAAGGTATAGCCCTGTTCGCCGCCGCCGGGAAGCAGTGCCATGGCCAGCGGTACTGCTACAGCTATGGATGTGGCCAGCGTGATGTTCCGGGCGATCTTGGTCCAGCCGGCAAGTTCGGCGATCTCCTGCACCACGTAGCGTTGCAGGCGTACACCGGTGTCCATGGTGGTTGCTGCGAAGGCAATCACCACCACCGCTGCGAAGACCACACCGAGCTCCAGCGGAATCCCAAGGTTGTTGGCAAAGGCGGCAATTCCCTGCACAAAGTTATTGGTGGCACCGCCGGACGCTGTGGCGAAGTCCGGGTAGAGAACGTCCCAGTCCGCGCGGGTCGCGGCGGCGCCGGCTGTGACCGCCAGTACCGCTCCTACAGCGAGGGATCCCTCGCCCAGTGCGGCGCCGTAGCCCACGTGCCGGGCGTCGGTGTCCTTGTTCAGCTGCTTGGCCGTTGTTCCTGACGCTACCAATGAGTGGAAGCCGGATATGGCCCCGCAGGCGATCGTGATGAACAGGAACGGGAAGATTGACGGCGAGCCTTCGGGCACATCGTTGAATGCTGGCGCAACAACTGTTTCCCAGCCAACAATAATGCCGATCACAATGATCGCGAGGGCTACAAAGAGCTGGTGCGAGTTGATGTAGTCGCGCGGCTGCAGCAGCATCCAGACCGGGATGCGTGAGGCGATGAAGGTGTAGGCGAACATGATGATCACCCACAGGTTGCGCGGGTTGTCGATGCCCAGCATGTCTGCCAGCGGGGCGATATCCACCGGGAACTGCTGGCCAACAAAGATCAGGAAGTAAAGGATCACCACGCCTATCAGGGAGGGGATCAGCGCCGCAGTGCGTTTGCGGTAGATGTACTGGCCAATGGCAATTGCGAAGGGGATCTGCAGGAAGATGGGGATCACGGCGCCGGGGTTGGCGACAAACAGGTTGCCGATCACCACGGCGAAGACGGCGTTGACCAGGGTGAGCAGGAAGAAGATGATCAGCAGGAACAGTGTGCGCGCCCTGCGGTTGATCACGTCGCTGGCCAGGCTGCCGATGCTGCGGGCCTTGTGCCGTACGGAGACAACCAGCGATCCCATGTCATGGACGCCGGCGGCGAAGATGGTTCCGATGACTATCCACAGCAGCGCCGGTCCCCAGCCCCAGAACACTGCGATGGCCGGGCCCACAATGGGCGCTGCCCCGGCCACGGAGGTGAAGTGATGGCCAAAGAGAACGTGTTTGTTGGTGGGCACAAAGTCCACGCCGTCTGAAAACTCGTGGGCGGGAGTGACAAAGTTGGGATCCAGCGCATACGTTTTCCTGGCCAGATAGCTGGAATAGTAGCGATATCCGAGGAAAAAGAGCAGGCCCACTACGGCGGCGATAATAGGTGCTGGCATTACGGTCTCCCTCACGTCACTGTGATGACCAATTGCTCGCAGAACAATGGTTTACTGCTGATGGAAAGCAAAGTGCACCCCGAACTTCGCGGGCGCCAACTTGGGTGTCATCCTAACACCCCTGTTGCCTCGGGTAATGGATGCGGACGGGTATGGCAACGTATCAAGGAGAAGCCAGTGGATGTTTCCGGGACTACTGTGGTGGCCTCGTCGGTGAAGGCTTCATCGGTGATCGATCTTGCGTGGTTGGATGGCAGCGGGGCACCCGACGCCTGCGCCGCCGTCGCGCTGTGGTGGCAGGGCAAGCCCGCAGTCGCGTTCACGTACGCGTATGCCGACCTGGCGCGGCGGGTTGCGGCCTCTCCGGCAGCGGCCCTGGTTTTCACGGAGACCCGGTCGACGGGCAGATCCTTTGCACCGGCGGCCCTGCTGGGCCGGCCCCGTCTGACCGAGGACACCGACGGCGCGGTCTTCAGCGACGATCTACTGGAGCAGGAACTGCGGCGCTATCCGCCGTCGCGCGTTTTCGCTGACTCCTACCTGTTGCGGCGGGAAAACTGGTGGTACCTGCCGCGGCTTATTGTGCAGTTCGACGTGGACGCTGGCGTTCCGGTTCCGGTGCGCACCCCCGGTGCAGCGGATCAGCACCTGCTTGTCACGGCCGTGGACGGCCGGCTGGTGCCGCGTCTGGTGGCGGTGGGGCACGACGACGGCGGCGGCAGCCTTGCGCTCACACCAGCGGACGGGCGGGCGCTGCCGGAGGGGCAGGCCGTGTTGATCGGCCAGGATGCAACGTTCCCGGATATGGCTCAGTGGACGTCCTGGCGGTACCGCGGGATGAGTACCGGCAGCGAACTGGTGGTTACCGAACGGCCGGCCCGGGTGGGTCTGGAATCTACGCCGACCATCTGGCAGCGGTACAGGCTGCAGCGGGACTTTTCAAAGTCGTGCCGGTCCGGCATTGCCGAGGCAGAGAAACGCGCCCGGAGGTGAGACACCGCCAGTCATGCAGAGTTTCACGGGCGGTAGGAGGTTGTGCCGGAAGAGGTTTACCCGCTGGTCTCTTGGGCGATGACGGCTCCGGCGCTGGCAAGCTGCGTGACTGAAACGTTGGTGGGCTGGCCGGCGTCTTCGATGAGTTTCAATGCAGGTGCGGCGTCGGGGACGTGCACGTGGACGCGCCACCGGTAGCCCTCTTCGACTTCGGTGACGGCGCTCATGATCACAGAGTCACCCAGCTCGTCCAGGTGCAGTCGGAGCGTGGCTGCGTCCAGCGGGCTGAGGTTGATGGTGCACATGACCTCCACACCGTCGGTGTCGATGCCGTTATGGATGTGGGGCGCCTGGACGTCGTAGCCGTGCAGTCCGTCCAACAGCTCGTCCAGCAGCTCCTCGCCCAGGGAGGCGGCGCGGAGGGCGTCCATGATGAGCAGGAATCCCACTCCGCCGGCGTCCACCACCTTGGCTTTAGTGAGGACGCCGAGCTGGCTTTCGGTCTGCACCACGGCTTCCAGGGCGGATTCGACGGCGGCCTGCAGGGTCATTGCAAGGGCGTGGTTGCTGTCATCGCCATGCTGGACGTTGTCCACGGTTGCGGCACCGATCGCGGACGCTTCCAGAACTGACAGCATAGTGCCCGGCACGGGGTCGCTGAGTGCGGACCAGCTCCGGATCTGCGCACGGTTCAGCGCGGTGGCGAGAAGTGGTCCGGAGAGGCGGGCGGCGCCGTGGAGTGGCTCGGCCACTGCCGAGAGGAATACGGCGAAGAGTGTGCCCGAGTTTCCCCGGGCGTCTTCCATGGCTGCTTGGCCGGCTGTCTTGAGGAGTTCACCAAGGTCCTGGGTCTCCACTTCAGCGGCGGCGCGGGCTGCGGCTCGCACGGTTATGTAGAGGTTGGTGCCCGTATCGCCGTCCGCCACGGGGAAAATATTGATCGCGTTCAGGCGGTCGCTGTGATTGCCGAGGGACTCTTCAGCCTTGCTTAACCATCGCTTCATCGCAGCTGCGTTGGCGGTGATTTTAGTCTGCAAAGTGATCCCATCCCACGTTGGCTGGAGACTGTGACCCGATGGTCACGCCGGTCAATCCGGCCTCCACCGAGCCTACCGCAGCGAAGCCTTTCGGGAGCATAACGGTTGGGTCAAAGGTGGCTAACAATCCGTGGTCCTCTCCCCCGCCAATCACCCACTCCATCGGGGCGATTCCCAGCAACCGACCGGCTGAGCCGAGCGGCTCCGAGAGCGATGATAGAACCGACGGATCCAGGTCAATTCCGACGCCGCTGGCTGTGGCTAGGCGGTTTGCGTCTTTGACCAGTCCGTCGGAGATGTCCAGCATGGCTGTGGCACCGGCTGCGGCAGCNCCGCCGGTCCGGCTGCCAGCGGAGGCCGTGGTTGAAGCTGATTAGTCACCAGGCTTAGCAATTCAGCCTCCAGCGAACCTATCGCATGGGAGGACTCGAGGATCGCCCAGCCTGCTGCAGCACGGCCCACCGTTCCGGCGAGTGCAACGACGTCGCCGGGACGGGCGCCGGAACGCAGAACAGCTGGCCTGCCGTCGAGCGAACCGGTGACCGCAGCGGTGACGACTATCTCGCGTCCAGCGCCGAGGTCTCCCCCGATCACCCGGCAGCTGTCCGCACCGAGTTCACGGATGGCCGCGGTCAGTCCGTCCGCGAGATCCTCCACCCAGGCAACTTCCGTCTCGCCGGGAAGTGTGAGGCTCACTACCAGGGACGTGGCCCGGCCGCCCATCGCGTTTATGTCGCTGAGGTTCTGGGCGGCAGCTTTCCAGCCGACATCGAATCCGGTTGTCCTGTACCCGTTGGGCCACTGGAGACGAAAGTCCATGTCCTGTACCTGGGTGTCGATGGAAACCACCACGTGGCCGTCCGGCGCAGTGAGAACTGCAGCATCATCGCCGGGACCAACGACGACGGCGTCTCTTGCACTCTTGCTGTGCGCACCCGTGTCGAGACGCGGAAAGATCCGCTCAAGAAGGCTGGATTCGCTCAGTTCGGCGACTATGAGTGGCATGCTTCAACCGTACTGGGCGGCACGGACATCCTGCGTCGGCTGTGGACCACCGTGGATCCGGCGCGCGAGCGGTGCGCTATATAGTGGAACGGAATTTGATTGGTCCCCGATCCCGGTGAGTGGAGGTGCGCTGAGGTGAGCCCTGATGAACGTCAATTGCCGGTCGCGCGCCATATGAAGGGCGGCAAGAGTAGATTGGCCCACGGCCGACCCCCGGAAACACGCCGATCACGACGGCGCGATGCTGCTGAGATGCAGTCACCGCCTGAGGCCGCCACCCAGGATGAACTACCCACCGCATCCCGGCCAGCGATTCGGGGTCAGGATTCCTCTTACAAACGCAAGAGGACGGTAGCGCTGATCATCACGGTGCTGGTGGCGCTTAGCATTCCTGCGTTGATTTTGGCTCTGGTGCTGCTGGGATAAGGTTGTACCGTCAAATCGCCCAAAAGCTAGGGGAATTTTTTGCCCGTCATCATGCCTATCTATGGCACCCGGCCAGAAGCCATCAAGATGGCACCAATCGTGGCGGCTCTCAAAAGCTCAGAGCATTTCGAATGCATAGTAACGGTGACCGGGCAGCACCGGGCAATGCTGGATCAGGTGAACGAGCTCTTCGGTATTGTGCCTGATCATGACCTCAACATCATTCAACAGCGGCAGACGCTGAATTCCATCATGACCAAGACTATCGACGGACTGGATCAGCTCTTCGAGGCAGCCAAACCGGATGCGGTCATTGTGCAGGGCGACACGACAACCTCTACAGCTGC
Organism: Arthrobacter sp. H5; assembly: GCF_000520595.1. Taxonomy (GTDB): domain Bacteria; phylum Actinomycetota; class Actinomycetes; order Actinomycetales; family Micrococcaceae; genus Arthrobacter_D. The sequence goes on along the minus strand of NZ_KI914993.1, from coordinate 69,424 downwards.
CGCCATCGCAGCGTTCTACCACGGAATCCCTGTTGTGCATGTTGAGGCTGGGCTCCGCTCTGGTAACCTTTTCTCGCCCTTTCCCGAGGAAGCCAACCGTAAAATTACCTCGCAGATCGCGAGCCTGCATCTCGCACCCACATCCACCAGCAAAGCAAACCTGATGGCGGAGAATGTCCCGGAGAAGGACATTGTGGTCACTGGCAACACTGTTATTGACGCTTTGCTGGCGACAGTTGCGAAACAGGTACCGTTCACCGACCCGCAGTTGGAGGAGCTTGCTTCGTCCGGCAAGCGCATCCTATTGGTCACGACCCATCGTCGCGAAAACCAGGGCGATGCCATGCGCGGAGTGGGACGGGCCTTGGCGCGCATCGCTGATGCCGAACCCGAGCTGATCATCGTCTTGCCTGCACACAAAAACCCCGTAGTCCGCGAGGCTGTGTTGCCTGCTCTTGAGGGAAAGAGCAATGTGATTGTCACCGAGCCACTGGCGTATGGCGAGTTCACCCGACTCCTGTCCCTGTGCCATGTTGTGCTCACGGATTCGGGAGGAGTACAAGAAGAAGCCCCCAGCCTGGGCAAACCCGTTCTAGTGATGCGCGACAACACGGAGCGTCCGGAAGCTGTGCACGCCGGTACAGTCACTCTCATCGGGACCGATGAGGAACGAATCGTAAATGAAGTGGATCGACTGCTCAACGATCAGGCGCATTCCGACTCGATGGCCAATGCGGTCAACCCCTATGGCGATGGACTGGCCGCGAAGCGGACTATTGCTGCTATCGGTCACCTGCTCGGTCTCGAAGATCGGATCGCCGATTTTTCTGCCTGAACCTAGAATGATCAACTGCGTTACATCTTGTAGTCACCAGAATGGAAGAGCACATGCAAAACATCGTTGTTATTGGTCAAGGGTATGTGGGTCTTCCGCTAGCCCAGGCAGCGGCAAACGCCGGATTGAAGGTTACAGGTCTCGACCTGAACAAAGAAACGGTAGATAATCTCAATTCGGCGATCTCTCACATCGATGATCTGAGTGACGCGGATATTCAACTGATGCTCGATGCCGGCTACACAGCCACGACAGACTCATCAGCAATCGCGAGCGCAGATGTCGTAGTCATTTGCGTTCCCACCCCATTGGGAGAAGCCGGAAGTCCCGATCTAGGAGCCGTAGCGGGCGCAACACAGGCCATAGCTGAGCATATGACAGCCGGAACCCTTGTAGTCCTCGAATCCACGACGTATCCGGGGACGACCGACGAACTTGTACTGCCAATTCTTGAGACATCGGGGCTCGTCCTTGACTCTGACTTCTCGCTAGCCTTCTCCCCTGAACGAATCGACCCTGGGAACCCAATCTATGGTTTGCAGAATACTCCAAAGGTTGTCGGTGGCACCACCGAGAATTCCACTCAGGCGGCCACGAAGTTCTACGCACAATTCATAGATACCGTCGTGCCCGTGAAGGGCACGAAGGAGGCGGAGACAGCCAAGCTTCTTGAAAACACTTACCGGCACATTAACATCGCACTTGTGAACGAAATGGCCAAATTCTGCGACGAGTTGAACATCGACTTGTGGAACGTAATCGAAGCGGCAAAGACGAAGCCTTTTGGGTTTCAAGCTTTTTATCCAGGGCCGGGCGTCGGTGGCCATTGCATACCAATCGATCCAAATTATCTCAGCTATCAGGTACGTAAAGCACTCGGTTATCCGTTTCGATTCGTTGAACTTGCGGAAGAAATCAATAACAGCATGCCTAAATACATAGTTCAAAGGCTTCAAAATCTACTAAATAACGACGAGCGTGCGCTCAAAAACGCCAAAATTCTCTTGCTTGGCGTTACATACAAACCAAATATCGCTGACCAACGAGAATCCCCGGCCCTCCCTATCGCGCTTCTACTTCGCGAGAAGGGAGCACACCTCGCTTATCACGACCCACGAATTGAGAACTGGACCGTCGGTAGTGACACGCTAGCATGCGTTGAGGATCTATACGTCGCCGTAGATGACGCCGATATCGTTCTGTTGCTACAGAATCACAATGAATATGATGCGGATAAAATCAGTGAACGAGGCGCCGTTGTTTTTGACACCCGGGGTGCATCAACGAATCCAAATATCACGCGGCTATAAATCAAGACCACACAGGAACAGGTAGCAAATTGAAGATGGACCTAGGACGCAATCAGGTTGCAGCAGGAGCCGCGACGTTACTTGGCACGGTGCTAATCACAATCGGCTATTTGACGAGCATAGCTGGAATCCTAGTTGTCGGCCTAATTGCTATCACTTCGGGCTTCACAGTTTTAATGCTGTCTATAGCGCGAAACCTAAATCGCTTAAAACTACAACAAGACCGAGCGTTCAAGAAGACCAATGCAAGAATTACAAATTCGAACGAAAATGTGCCAAACATTGTTTCGATATCTACTCCAGCTAAAGCTCCCTACAAACCCCAGAGCATAACATCCGCTGACAATCCAGGTTTCGGCAGCACACGAGGGTCGAGCGGCCTGTACTATGGCGTAACGCCTGAAGCATACTATGGAGAAAAATTTCACAAGGATATATTTCTGGGTGAACGCTTCTGCCTCAGGACGAACAGCCGGCGCGCAAGAGAAATCGTCGCAATGAGTGCAACAAACTTGCAGTTCTCCTATCGAGAGACAATTCTCCTCATACGCGCTGTCGCGTCGTCTCGGGTAGACAACAACGTGGTCGCGATACTGAGCAGATGGTACCTGAAATCGCTGACCAGCCTCGCGAGAATCTTGATCAATCAGAATATTGATCGCTCGGATCTATCAGACGCTGTTGCCATTTATGGCGTAATGATCAAGTACTTCGGCGTGCGCTCGCTAACAGGCACTGATGTTGCATACTACCTAGAAGCCCTCGAGCAGACTGATGAACCCTTAGTTCTTCGCGCTGGCTTGAACCAGCTTAATGGGCAACTCAAAAATCCGGTGCAATCGAGTCTAATTCGATGCAATCTGGCTCTGCGGGAGGGCCTCTCAGTCTCGACCTCCGAGCAGCAGTGGCTCGAATCATTGAATGAAATGTATCGCGTCAATGGATTCACCAACTTGGCGTTGCACGACGATGGTCAAGATCTCGTTGATCGGCTCAGACCGGCGGAAACCGGCAAATCAATCGACGGGCCACTCGTATCTATTATTATGCCTACCTTCAATGGATCCCATTTCATTAGAACAGCAATACAATCTTTGCTTAATCAGACTTGGCGAAACTTGGAAATTGTTATTATAGACGATGGTTCAGACCCCCAGCACGTTGCAGCAATTCGGAAGTTGCGGGAACTTGACGATCGAATATGCATCGTTGAGGTGTCCACCAACGTCGGTGGATATGCCGCCAGAAATATTGGTCTGAGTCATATCTCGGGGAAATACGTCACTGTACACGACGACGACGATTGGTCCCACCCTCAGAAAATCGAAATTCAAGTTCAGCATATGATTCAGAACCCCGACGGTATTGGCAACATGTCCTATCAGACGCGAATTGCCGAAAACGGTACTTTTCTGAGAATTAACGATAACCCCAGTTTCAATCAAAAGAACTATTCTTCACTCATGGTACACATCGAGCTTTTCGATCGAGTCGGAGTTTGGGATGAAGTGAATCGAGGAGGAGATGCCGAGTTCCATGAACGAATTATCGCCATAATTGGGAGGCGCATAGAGGGAATAGAAACTCCTCCGATGTCTTTCACGAGATATCGTCTAGGGTCTCTCACCGCCGGGGAGATTCGTAAAGGGCATCTGGATCTAACTAGACAGACCTACTCGATCCTATTTTCTGGCTGGCACGAAACCCTGCGACAAGATGCTGGGACCCCACGCTTCGATCTTAGCGCTCGACCATATGCAATCCCAGAAGGAATGAAACCAGGGTTGCGCCACGCCCATCGAGGCAAGTTTGACGTAATATTTGTGACTGATTTTCGATTCTCCGGTGGAAACTCCACCCTAGTTTTGTCTGAAATCAAGGCCCTAAAGAACCTCGGATTGCAAGTTGCGATTGCGCAACTTGACTCCCCAAGCTTGCGTCGGCCGCGGCCTTTCAATTCTGTGATACACCGATATGTCTTAGAAACAGAAATACCAATAGTCGCGCTGACGGATTTAGTTGATACTTCAATTATGATAGCGCGGCATCCGACCGTGCTTCAGTTCGCAGACCGCATAAAATCGAACATACGAGCTGAAGTTGTATACCTAGTTGTCAACAACGTACCCATGAGCAAGAATGCAGTTGACTCATACTTCGACCTCGACACATGCATGACGAACGCTATTTCGGCATTTGGGTCGCCAGTGCTCATCGCGCCGGAATCAACACAAACCAGAGAATTATGTGCGATGTTATCGCCAGGCGTCGAATTATCCGAGCAGAATTGGCCTGGGTTTATTGACATCGCGGCGTTTTCGCCCAAATTAGAGAACAGAGAATGGAGGGACCGACCCGTAGTTGGGAGGCACTCTCGCGATCATCGATCAAAGTGGCCCGATACGGTAAGCGAATTCCGTGATGCTTATGGCAGGAACGAAATTTTCGATACGAAGATTTTGGGTGGTATAGACACAGTTCGGTCTGAATTACCTTCAGAAATTCGTGACAGTATAGAAGTTATTCCATTTGGCGGAATGGAACCTTCGGACTATCTAGGCACGATAGATTTTTGGGTTTATCAGCATAGCGCTTCACTCACGGAGTCATTTGGCATGGCCATCGCCGAAGCGATGGCTTCTGGACTGGTGGCAATCCTACCGCCCTACTTGGAACCAATGTTTAAAAATGGCGCAATTTACGCAGACGCTGCGGAAGTGCCGTCCATCATACAAGATTTTTGGGCCAATAAAGACCGCTACGTTGCTCAGTGTCGTGCGGCCCGGCTCGTAATCGAGGATCTCTACTCAGAAGGTAGTTACCAAGAAAAGATTCAAGGCATTCTTCGAGACACTCGTGAAGCAACGCCATCGGAGGATGAATGGCTACGCAGATAAATATCTTCATTTTTGGAAGCTGCGTCTCGCGGGACGCCATTGGCTATTTACCAGCCGATTCTTACTCGTTGTCGAAGTACATAGCACGGCAGTCGCTGATTAGTTCGTTCTCGCCGTCGTTACGCGATCATCCTGCGCTAAAATCAACAAACTTAGATTCGGGCTTTCAACAGGAGATGCTGAGGGGCGACTTCGAGTCGTCCTTAGTAGCAGAGTTGTGCGACAACGCACATCAAATTGACCTTTTGCTCATAGATCTTGTGGATGAGCGTGGCGGTGTGTATGTAAAGGACGACGGAAGCGTCATATCTAATTCCCTAGTTGTCCAAACCAGCGGAGCCCTAAACCTTGCGTCTGAGAATTATCGATTGGTCCGCTTCGGCTCCGATGAACACTTCAGCCTTTGGAGCAATGCCTTCGACATGTTGGTTGATTTGCTAGGCAAAACCGGTCTAATTGGCCACTTGATACTGCTAGATAATCTGTGGGCACGTGAAACTATTCAAGGCGAAACGTTTCCTCTGTCAGAGGGGGGAGTAGATCCCAACTTGATGAATGATCGGTTTCAGCGATATTACTCTTATGCTCGCGAACACGTGGGTGAAGCAGTAGTGAAAGTTCCTGACATTCTCTGTGTCGCTGACGCCAAACATAAGTGGGGGTCCGCGCCGTTCCACTATTCCGATCAGTTTTATTTCTATGTCAGTCACCAAATCCGTCGACGATCTGAAGGCCTGAATGTCTCCTCAAGTTAGCTCGAGCGTCGCTACTATAACACGCGGGCGTGAATATTCTTTGGAATTTGCCAGCCGCACAGACCACCTATTTCAGTCTGTTGTTCAAACTGGGAATTTTTACGAGTCGAAGATGTTGGACGCTGTTTTCCCCTTTCTTCGGGAAGGCGATCTGGTTATAGACGTCGGAGCGAACGTTGGTAATCATTCGATCTATTTCGCAGGGGAGGCTGGATGTCGAGTTCTCGCTTACGAACCAGTCGCTGAGGCCTACGAGCTGCTCGAGAGGAACATTAGCGCCAATGGTGTCGGTCACTTGGTTGGATCTAGGAACTATGCTTTAGGGGAGTCCAGATCTTGGGCCTCAGTTAGTTTTCAAAACAATGAGAATCTGGGAGCGACGTCTCTGCGGGTGCAGGGGACGACCTCGGGGATCGCAGTTCGACGCCTCGATTCTATTCCCGAGCTGGCTGATACTTCAGTTCGGTTGATAAAAATCGATGTTGAGGGGATGGAGATTGATGTCATAAAAGGTTCATTTGAAACTCTCGATCGGGATAAGCCGATCGTCGTATGCGAGTGCCAAACTGAACCGTTGTTCGATGAGGTAGCAGCAAATCTGGCGATGTATGGTTATAAAGCGACAGAATGTTTCAATTCAACCCCGACCTATATATTTCTCGCGAAAGATTTTTGTGAGTCGTCGGATTACTCCATGGGTGAGTACTGGCAAGATGCGGTTCTCAGAAATAGCAGAAGGAACCAGGAATTGTCGAGCGAACTTCAACGTCTGCGTCGCCTTTTCGATCTTTCTCAGCGGAAGTAATGATCGCTTGATTATCAGTTTTGAAGAGCGACGTGGCCTCTACGGACCGGATCGGTCTTTGACCGTTTGGCGCCTCAGGAAGCGATCAACCAGGCCCCTGCTACGCTGCCGGAGTAAGCCTGTTGGTCTTTTTGCCCCGATGAGTATTTGAAGCTTTGAGCGCCACCTGTTCGTGCGGTTCAGCGCCGGGGTTCGTGCGAGAGAGCGCCAGCGGTCGCGTGGCCTTGGCGCCGCTGACGCCCTCCGTGACAAGTTGCTAGTAGTACTTTGTTAGGTTGGGGCGTCCGTGCGTTCTCAAAGCCCGGCCATTGGAATGGCGGCTGGAGGGCCAGGTGGTCGCCATCGCGCCGTCCGCAGCATTCCGCAAAACGCTGCGGATGTGGCTGCCCCCTCACCGCAGTCAGCGTCGATGCCTTCCATTGAGCATGCTTGGGAACGCCATGGTCAACCGCGGTCCGACAGCGCCTGACCCCAGGACTCCTGATGTGGCGACGGAATTTGTGTAGGGCTTAGGTGGGGTTTTTGATTTCGTAGCGCAGGATTTGGTTGGTGCCGGGGTACCTGGTTTTGCTGTTGGTGAGGTGTTCGCAGAGCTCGGCGGCGGCGGTGGTGGCGCGTTGGGTGGGTAGCGGGTCCAGGCGGATGGTCAGCTGTCCGGGGATGGTGGGGTCGATGTCGCCGCTGGTGGTGAGGATCTGGTGGATGAGGGTGTGTGCTTCATCGTTCGCGCAGGCGTAGGTGGTGTTGATCCGCAGGTCCCTGGCCAGCGCGGTGACGGTGTTGAACGCGGCGATCCTGATTGCGTGGGTCAGTTGCTTGGTTTCGGTGTCCAGGACGAGTTGGTCCGGGGCGATATCGCCGAGCCGGATGCGGGTGGGGATGGCGCGGTGGGCCGCTTTGGCGGCCTCGTGGTCCTGTTCGGCGGCGCGCAGCGGCGCGGTGATTGTGTTATGGGTTTGATTGCTGATGGTGATGGTGCTCCTGCCGGGCTCCGGGGTCCGTGCGGCGAGCAGGCCGGCATCGGTGGTGGCCACGGCGTTCTCGTAGCGGGCGCGGGTGGCGAGTACTTTTTGGTGCGCGGTTTTTTTCGCCGGGTTCGGGACCATCCGGTCGGGATCGTCATCGCTGGTTGTGTAGGAGTCGTGGGCGTCGAGGTCGAAGTGCATGCGGGCGTAGCGGAAATGGTTTTCCTGCCGCCAGCGTGAGCCCATCCGGTAAAGCAGCTCACCGGGTGCCAGGTCGGTCCGGGTGGTGAGCAGGTGGATCTGGCGTACGGCGCCTTTGCCGTTGTCGATCAGCCGGGTGATCTGACGCATGGTGAAGACTTCGCCGTTCTTCCTTTCCCCGACCGGCAGGTCCGCCGTGGTGTCGGCGGCAACCCACCGGTGGGTGCGCCCGGTGTCATCGGTGTGGCAGATGCCGGTGAACAAGTTGGCGGGGATGTCGGCAATGTTGCCCTTGCGCCAGGTGAGCACGTCGAACCCCTGGGCGTTCATGTGCTGGAACAGGGCCGGGGACCAGCCGCCGCGGTCGAAGCCGACCAGGATCCGCCGGTTGTCGCCGACGGCCCGGCGCATCTCTGGCAGCAGGCGGCGCAGTTCCATCGCCAGCGAGGCACCGGGTTCGGCCATCACCACCAGCACGGGGTCACCATTCGCGTCCGAGACCCAGGTTTCGACGGTGGCCGGGGCCGGGAACTTCAACCGGGTCGAGTGCGCCTTGCCGATTTTCCGGGTGCCCTGGTAAGCGCGTACGTGCCCGTCGACGTAGAGTACCGCGGCCAGGTCCTGGTCCTTGCCGGCCTGGAGTTTCAGTGCCGCCATGGACGCCAGCAATCCGGCGGTCTTGCCGGTGGCGGCCAGCTGCCCGATCCGGCGGCGGATGGTTTTGACCTNCCGGCGCCCGGTCCAGGCCCAGGACCCGTCCCAGCACGTGCGGGTCGATCCGGGTGGCGCCCTCGGCCCGTGATTCTCCCGTCAGGGTCCGGAACACGGCCTCGCACAGTACGGTGTCCAGGCCGTAGAATCCGTCCGGCAGCGCGCCGAAGGTCTGCCTGGCGCAGGAGAGCAGCCCGGTCATCTGCAGTGCCGGCAGTGCCAGGAACAGTCCGGCCAACGGTACCCGCGCCGCGGGTTCGAACACGGGATCTGCCTGTTCGATGAGCCCGGCGCGGGCAGCGGCGCGTCCCGTGGTCCTGGCCTCCGGCGCCGGCAGCACCGGCAGGGCCGGCGTTGATTTTCCGGGAGCCTTGGTTTGCCTGCCGGTGGTTTCCCTGCCGGTGGTTTCCGGTCCCGCGGCCCTCGGCTGCAGGGCGATGGTCCGGCGGACCGTGCCGTCGGAGACCCCGACGGCCGCGGCGATCCTGCGGAACGTTTCCCCGGCCCCGCGGCGGTGGAGGATCTCGGCTTGAATATCAGGGGTCACCCGGGAGGGGCCCTTCGGCCCGCGCTTGTCCTGGACCAGTCCCATCAAGCCGTCGGCCGCGAGCTGTTTGCGCCACCGCCACAAGGTCACGTCCTCGACGCCGAAGGCAACGGCAACATCGACCACCGACGCGGTCTTCGTCAGCGTGAGTTGGACCGCTGCCAGCCTGCGCAGCCCGTCCTCGCCCGCGTCCCAGGCATGGACCAGGCCGCCGTGGACGAAAACCCGGCCGCCGTCGGCATCCTCGACCAGGGCCGCCGCGGCCCCGACCGGTACCGCGCCGGGTTCGGCGACAAAGGGAAGCGTGGGCTGGGCAGTCATCACACCCATCTTTCCACCCCTCCCGCATCAACAATTTACTTACATCAATTATTGCTCAGAATGGTCAAAATTAATAGAGTTCACCCCAAAAAATCCCTGACAACCATCAGGATCCCGTCAAACGACAAGTGGCTATGTCAGGAGTCCTGGACCCAAGAGAGCAACCGTGGGCAGTTACGTGTCTTGCAGGTGACGACCGATGGCCAGCGCAGCGAAGGCAGCAGTTAGGTGGTCATCATTCCGGATGGACCACACACCCTCAAGGCTGAACTTCGCTTACCAATAGCATCAGGGAACTACAGAGTCGGGCGCCATCATTGCGCGTTGACGCAGGGCCCATCGTTCTTGGGCTCCTTGTTCGAAACCTAGGGCGGACATCGCTACACTCCAGTTCGGTGCGTTGTCGATCAAACCGCGGAGTAGATCAGTCACGATGGGACCATCTGGCATGACGTGTCGCGGACCGGTATCGACCAGATGTACCCAGACGCGATCGTTGCCTTGCGCCGCTCGGAGATACGGCAATAAATTACCTTCGAAATACGGGGTGTCCTGAACGTTCTGGATGTACGCAACTGTGTTTGTCTGCCCATTAGTGGGAATTGATGCGGTGACGGGCAAACGGGTTTCAAGCTCTGTTACAGGAATATCCGGAAACGCGCCGGGGGCCAACCTATGGAACTGAGTCGGCTTATTAAGTAATTCGACGCGCGGATTCACGCATAGGGTGACGGACTCGGGAATCTGGAGTCCGTATAGCAGGGCCCCGAATCCACCGGCAGACGCGCCGAAGAGCACGGCTTGTCCTTCTACGCCGGCTTTAGTCGCGTGGTTTACGATATCGGGTAAGTAATCCCCAATTCTATGGTTCGTGGTCCCCAAGAACCATCCAGTGGCTGGTCGGCCCTCCATCGCGAAATTGGGGTCGGACATGGACAAATGGTTTACCTTCAGGCCAATCGCCGTTTTTTCGCCAGGGAAAACGGGATAGGTGTCCCATCCCTTCACCGGGAGCGCCGAGGCAAACGTCACGAGGGTGGTTTCTGATCCGCGGTTACGGAAGAGCGCGTGAAATACTCGGTCACCGATGGCAATTTCAGAAACGCCTTCACGGATGGGTGTCGTCAAAAAGTCTTCGACGGATTCGTATCGGTGAATCTCTTCCGGTTCAAACTGAGAAATATCCAAGCTGCGTTGCATAACGAATATCCTACAAGTAGATGGCCCACATTGCCTACTAGCCACGGCAGTGACGAAGTGTAAGTCCTCCATTTCCAGAAAGCCCAATGGAACCACAGATGTGGCTTTGATGATATGTCCATGTTGGCTATCACATCGTCGAATTGGATCGACAAAACTAGCAAAATCGCCACTGCAGCGGCGAAACCGAGGGCAGTTCCCTTCGAGCCAGTCTGATATCCGATGCGCGCCAGAAATTTGTCAATACCTCAATACAGAGAGGCCTTGAGCCCAGTTACGGGACCTACCGAGACATAGCGATGATGTCTATTGCCTCTGCCGCACCGTCGCCAATCTTCAACTCGCTCAGACGCATCTTTATCAAGTCTCTTGTTTCCAAATCGGACAAAGCGTGAATCGCTCGTTCCAACTCGGTAACGTCAGCCGCCATCAATCCAAGCCCTTTTTGATTCATACCCTGCGCTCGGCGAACTTGGTCATCGGTACTGGTCTGGTAATTTGGAACCAAGACACAGGGCAATCTGTGGACGAGTGCTTCGTGGATGGAATTATAACCAGCCGCAAATACTCCGAATTCAAATACCTTTAGAAATCGCGCCAGCGGATACACCCGGATTGAGACTGCTCCAGGCGGATGTTGTAGCGATGGCGAAGACAGCGGTGAGAAAGCCACGACAGCGCGCCATTGCTTGCCGAGACCTGTAACTGTCTCGATCGCGCGCTGACGAATGTCTTTGATATCGTTGATTGTCCCAGCACCCAACTGGATGAGAACGTAGGAGAACGCAGGATCAAGATCAAGCTCGCGCAATAATTCGTTCCTACTAGCCAATACCGAACTATCACCTATTGTAATAGGCGAAACCATCATCGGAACGTTCCGCTCGTATACATTCAACATGGGGCCCAAATTGTCGATATCGTGACCCACGTCCGCAGGTTCAATTATCTTGTCCACATGGCTCATAGGTGAGGCTAATTGAGAACAGTCTCGACCTCCCTTCCAAAGCCCGCGCCGCAGCCAAATCAACTCCACGCCATGTCGACGGCAGGCTTGCGTAATTCCCCGATACACCCAAGTTCCATCAAACACCACCGTATCCACACTATTATGCCTGAGGGCCGAATCCACAATCTTAGAAAAATAATGATGCCACTCCTGCCAGTCAACGCCTAGCTCGTCCTTGCCCATTGGAGTGAGTACGTCGAACCCAGCCTTTTTGACCACATCGGACTGCTTCGCCAGCGACAGGAACGCCGACTGAAATCTCGGCTTTCCTTTCATCGCTATCGCCAAACATCGAGTTAGGTGTCCCATGCCCGCACCGTTGCTAGTCACAAACAGCACGCGTTGAACTTCGCTACCGTTCATTCTCGTCGAGAATGTGATACTTGACGGTGGGACTAATGGATTTGCGCCAAAGTCCAGGCCCTCAGCAATTCGGATTAAGAGATCCAGTTTGCTTTCCAACGCAGATATTCGAAGATTGATTTTGTAATCGTGTCGGGATTCATCAGCCCTAACCAGAGCAATAGTATCCCCGATTTTTCGACCGAGCGCACCTCGAAGTCTGAATAGATAATACAATATCACCGCGAGTATGCAAATAATCAAAGCAACTGAGAAAATTTCAAATAGATCTCGAGAAATAGCATGAATAAACAAAAGAGGCACACAGATTGCTAGTGTGGTGAAGACACTAAAAATAGCCAATTTTGATTTAGCACTCACCCCCTAATCAACCCCGACTATTCTTGAGAGGGGTAGTGTTAGCAAAAAGACCGCATGCGTCGATAGTTTCAGCCCATTGGACTTCATCCTTTAACATTTCCTGAAACTGAGTGTGCTTCACAAGAAATAGAGCAAGATCGCTCTCTGCTGGAACATATTTTTTCATTAGACTCAAGTTGGCGTACCCGCGAAGCTGCTCCGGAAGTGCCTCGATATGTGGTTCTACTATTGTGATTGGCAGAGAGTGGACCGCCCGAGCGATCTCGTAAGCTATTTCCAACGCGGGGGACTCTCGCAAGTCGTCAATGTCCGGCTTGAATGTGAGTCCAAATATCGTAATCGACTCAACTTTTTCGTGTTTGACGCAGTCGAGAGTTTTCTGTACAACGTGCTTTGGTTTCGCATCATTTACCTCACGGGCAGCGCGAATAAGTATCGACTTTTCAGGTGCAGCATCCACGATGAACCAAGGATCTACGGCAATGCAGTGCCCGCCCACTCCCGGACCCGGTCGGAGAATCTCTACTCGAGGATGGTGATTCGCTAACCGTATTAGTTCCCAAACGTTTAAGTCTAGTTGATCACATATCATTGATAGTTCATTTGCAAATGCTATGTTCACGTCTCGATACGAGTTTTCGACAAGTTTTGCCATTTCCGCAGTGGCAGCGTCGGTGATATGAATCTCGCCCTGACAAAATACTTCATACAACTCTTTCGCGAGCAGTGCCGCCTCCGACGTTATCCCACCGACAATCCGGTCGTTTGTCACAAGCTCGATCATCACTCGGCCGGGAAGGACGCGTTCCGGACAATGAGCGAGGTGTAGGCGGGCCCTTCCATTGTCCCCCGTCAAACTAAGGTCAGGACGAAGCTCAACCAGGTATTCTCCCAAGTGCTGAGTTGCTCCCGGAGGCGACGTCGATTCCAGGATAATTAACTCTCCACCTTTTAATTTTGGAGCTATCCCTCGCGCCGCTGCATCGATATAGGAGAGATCTGGGCTCTTATCCAATTTGAACGGGGTTGGCACGGCAACAATATAGGCTCTCGATTCCGGAGTTTCAGTGGAGGCCGAGAGATTCCCTTGACCCACCGCCCCTGTGACGTAAACGCTAAGATCAGGTTCGGCAAAAGGAACCTCCCCACGATTAACTGCCTCAACGGTGGATCGATTAATGTCGACACCCACCACCCTAATTCCATTGGTTGCCAATATTGCAGCAGTGGGAAGTCCGATATAACCGAGGCCGATTACAGCAACTGATCCGATTGAATTCACTGATTTAACCCCTATATTGATACATGAACCCTAGGTAGTCCGAAGAACTTTACATCTGCAGATGCCAGTAACTTCTCTGTCTCGACATCCCAGGTGTGACCACTATCTTTTCTGTACTGGAAATAGTTAAATCGATCCGATGAGTAGACAGATCCGCCCGCCGCACTAACGGTCTGCAGAAAGCGTGTGTCTTCGCCCGTCATCACAGCTTTGAACGGATATTGAGTAAAAACGCTGCGATCGCCCATTAGCGTAGGCCCCATGACCATTCTGGTAAACCGATGCTCCCTGTGTGCGAAACGCAGCATCGTTGCATCTTTGGATTCAAGATACATATAGTGCGCCTGCTTACCCACTATGGTTGCGCCGGAATAATTCAGTGCGTGCAACTGGTCTGAAAGATAATTAGGACCATAGAAATCGTCGTCATCCATTTTCGTGACGACTTGCCCGCCAGCCACCGCTACACATCTATTGAGACACTCACCGAGGCTGACCTCGCGATCCGCCGTAAGCAGGACGAAGTTGCCTACACCGAACTGCTCAGCAAGAGTATCAATGGTCGTACGTTTGGGGGTAAACCCATGCGTAAGCAGAACGAGCTCCGCCTCGACGTCCATCTGTGATCCGAATGTCCGGAACACATGCTCCAACTGGTGGGGTCGAATAGTTGAAACCAAGGCGGAGATGGCTGGTTTAGCAACCGGCTGTGCGCGATGCCCAAGGACCGACCCCACGACCGTCTCCGCACGGTGCGCGTAGGTGTGGTGCGACCATATCGTTCTCTGTGCCTTGTGAACTAGCCGGTCGGCCAGCTCCGAGTTGCGAATGAGGGCAAGCGCCATGTGACTCGCCTCCTCGCGTTCGCTGACGCAGACAAGCTCGTCTCCGGTGAAAAAATTCCGAATGGCTTCGCTGGGCGTGCTCAGGACCGACCCGCCCGCGGCAGTGATTTCGAAAATTCGCCGCGCACACATGCTCGGCGAGTCGACGACCGAATTCACGTTCAGGAAAACCTTATACGCTTTGTACGCAGTGAGCATCTGTTCGTAGCTCAGCGATCCGACCACATGCCCGTTGTACTGATCCGGAAACTGATAGCGTTCTTCACCCCCCAACTGGCGGGAAAAGATTTCCAAACCAGTCTCCATTCGGGAATTAACGTCCAGAGCACCGCCTAATACAATGTCCAGCTGCTCGCGGCGTTCGGGATACTTGTTCGCAAAGTACATTCCAGCGAACGCGATGTCCCGCTCCCGGAAACCGAAACGCGGCCGGACTGGATTGTGGATGGCCGGTTGTGCCGCAAAAGGGAGTGCGTAGACCCGTTCATGGCCCAGTGCTTCTATGTAGTCCACGATTTTGTTGGAATCGCTCGTAAAAACTACGTCAAACTTTCGCGCCGCGGGAAGAAAGTCATTGTAATGAGGCGGGTCTTCCTTGTTCCACAACACTGTTGGAATGGCATGCTGATTACACCAAGCCATCAGGTCGAGAAAGTCTTGCTTCGGGCCCGATGTTCCAGTCAGCTGATATTTCCACTGTGCTTGATTACCCGACCACGCAGACTCTACGAATAGAAAATCAACTGCGTTTTCTTGCAACTGTTCCATCCACGAGTGACGGGTCAAAGCAATAGTATTCCACTCATACTGGAACGCCAACGTGGAAAAGTCGTCGAGTATCACCGCAACTGTGAGATCCGTGCGCCGGGGTTCCCTTGCGACCGGCTTGGCTGGAGTGAACTGTAGCGTTCTGTTTCGTCCGCGCCTCGCCCAGCCCCCCTGAGCGCCGTGGACATTCTCCAGTCGACGCATTCCGAGTTCAGCCTGTCGTCGCGTGCTAAATACGCGAAGCTGGCGCAATCCGCCTTTGCGCAAGTGCCAGATGCTCCGGCGAAGATTGGAGATAAGTGCCGGCGTGGGGCTCATGCGCTTCTCCGGCCTGGCGTGCGTTCTAGCACCTGGGTAGCGATCAACTTCTGACGGGCCTCCAACCGCATTTTAGATGCAGTTTGGTTGTTTCCTTTGGAAAGGTGCCTAGCGAACCCCGCATATGCACCGGTCACTTCTGCCGGGTTGCCGTCCATGAGCAGGTCCCCTTGATCCAGCCAGATCACGCGCGTGCACATCTCAGTGATTGTCTCAAGACTGTGGCTCACCAAGAAAACGGATCCAGCTTGCAACCGTAACTCATCCATCCTGCGCTTGCTGCGGTCCCGAAACTGTGCGTCGCCCGTGTTTAGCGCCTCATCAATAAGCAGGATCTCGGGGTCGATGCTGGCTGCGATTGCAAAACGCAATCTGGAGGACATACCTGCCGAATAAGATTTCATTGGCAGGTGAATGGACTTATCCAATCCGGACAGGTCAACTATCGAGTCAAACCGCTCGCCTATCTGGTTCCTCGTCAGACCCATGGCTAGGCAGCCGAGGACGATATTGTGATCTCCGGACAGCTCCGGGACTAAAGCGGCATTCACTCCCAACATGATGGGAATGCTCGATGCATAGACCGCGCCGGTGGTCGGATTACTTTGCCCGCTGATCAGCCGCATCAATGTGCTCTTGCCGGAACCATTTCGCCCTACGATACCGACGGACTCGCCACGTTCAACCACTAAAGACATCTCGTTGAGCGCATAGACCGACACTATCGGTGACTCGCCAATAGATCGTCTCATTCGTCCAAGGATTCCGGTCCGGCCCGCGGTGGCCCTGACCTCTGTGGAATGCACCCGATACGTCATGCTTACGCGGTCGATTACTACAGTCGCCTGCTTCCGCGGCAGTCCCTCGGTCAAGTCACTGCTCACGGCCATAGGATTCCTCCGCCTTCCAGAAGAAAATGAATCCCAAGATAACAGCGCCAAGTGCCCATACGGTGAGCACAGCCCACGACTGCCATTCCGGCACCATCGCATACAGGACAGAGTCGCGCATTATATCCAAGACCAGATACAGAGGGTTCAATTTGACGATTGCAAGTACGGTTTCGTTCACGATGAGATTATCGAATGAGAAGAACACCGCTGAGCTATACATCCAGACCCGTAAGGCAAAACTCAACAGGTGGGTGACATCGTTGATCGTGGAGATGACGCGCGCAAGCACTAAACCAACTCCAAGGTTGAACACCATCTGCAGCAGTAGAGCCGGAACGACAAACAGCCACAACCCTGTGATCTCCTCGCCGGGAGGGAACAGCAGGATCAGCACCAGCATGGCTAAGATCACCGGCACTCCGGCCAATAGTTCCCGAATATTAACAGCAATAGGCAAAGCTGCCCTTGGGAAGTTGAAGGCTTGAATTACTGCCCGATTGCTTTGGATAGAGCGAGCCCCATTTGTGATTGCTCGGGAACTCAGCTGAAAGATGAACACGCCAATGATTAGGTACCCTATGAAGTTCGCAATGCCTCGTCCGGTCTGCAGCAGCAAGCCAAAGATGAGGTAAAACGTCAGCCCGTTGAACACCGGATTGAGGATTAGCCAGGCGCTTCCCAGCCGGTCACGGCGGTTGCCGCTCTGAACCCGGGCTTTGGCGTCGTAAAAAATGAACTCCCGATGGTCCCACAACTGAACCAGATAGTCGAGAAATCCGGGTCTCGCCCCGACGCGAATCAGTCCGCGAGTGTCGACTGGAAATGACCTTATCTGGGCCGGTTCCGGCAGCGCCGGCGGGACAGCTTTAGCCATCAGAAAGCGTGTCCCAGACCCGCATAGGCGCCCAGAACAGCCTCGGCGCTTCTTGTCCAAGTCCGCTCAACCATAACTTTCCGGCGCCCAGTCGCGCCCATTGAAACAGCTGCAGGGGTAAGCCGGGCGCCGTCGTCGTCAATTAGGCCCGCCACAGCGGACGCAAGCGCCTCAACGCTCCCGGGTGCAACCAATGTTCCGGTCAATCCATCCTCAACTATCTCGCGCAGGGCGGGTAGATCACTAGCCACAACAGGTCGGGCGCATGCCATGGCTTCCACCGGTTTCAACGGGGTGACCGTCCGGGTTACATCCAGGTCTTTGCGCGGCACCACAAAGATGTCCAGCGCCTGATGGTAGAGGTGTGCCTGCTCGCGAGGCACCCGTCCGGTGAACGTAACACGCCCCTCGATACCCAACTCCCGCGCCAGCCGCATCAGAGCCGGGGCAGCGCTGCCGCCACCGACCATCAGACAGTGAAGGCTGGAATGATCGAGCGCCAGCAACGCAAAGGCCCGGAGCAGGTTGTCCAGCCCTTCGTACTCCACCATGCTGCTTACCGTGCCGATGAAGACTCCGTTGGCAGACAGTCCCAGCAGGTTTCGTGCTGCCCGGGAGTCCATCGGTTCATCCAGGAACTCATCCCCCACCGCGTTTGGGCACAGCAAAACATCCCCGCGGGCATCCCCTGCCCTCAGAATCTGCTGTTTCATGGCCTCGCCCAACGTCACTACCAGAGCCGCACTCTCGGTTGCATCGGCCTCCCGTTCAGAGAAAAGTTTATAGCGTTCGCTGGATTTCGCGGCATCGTTGCGGGTGGATGCCCAGGTATCGGCCAGTTGGCCCCGTACTTCGTAGACCCACGGGATCCCCAAGGCCCGGGCAACCTTGCGCACCACCAGGCCGTTCACGAAGTGCGTAGTGGTGTGCAGGACGGACGGCCGGAGCCGGAAGGCCAGTGCAAGAAGCTCACTTGCCTGCTGTTGAAGCCGCTCATCGAAGCCGCTCATCATGCGGTCCGGGATGAGCCGGTGATAGGTGACGCCGTCCAGCACATCGACGTCGTCCGCCAACAGCTTGCCCACCTGCACCGGATACCCGAGCCGGGTGGCGGCATGAACGGTCCAGCCGAGCTTGTGCTGGGCCTTCAAGATCGAATGCGACCTCTGCGCATAGCCGCTCCCCGTGTGCGGCAGGGAATTGGTCAGCACGTGCAGGACCGTATTTTCCCGCGGCTCATAGCCGTCCGCCCTCGCGAGCTGCGGCGTCCAGCCCTCGAATACCCGCAGCTCGCTCTCGACCCTGTTGGCTCGGGCGGTGAGACCCGCGGACCTGAGCTCAGCGACGGCACCCGTCATGTCGCCGTCGTACCAGCGGCGTCGTGCCCTCGTAGCGGGTGCGGCGCCCGCGTGTTCCAAGAGCGCGTCGGCCTGAATTGTGTCGCCTGCCGCGAGCGCGATGTCGGCCAGGCGGGCGGACTGGTTGCCGGATCTCCACGCGGTCGCAAGCGACCTTGGTCGATCACCGGGGGTGCCGGATCTCCACGCGGTCGCAAGCGACCTTGGTCGATCACCGGGATGTCGATCACCGGTGGGGATGGGGAAGCCTTGCAGATGGGCCGCCAATGCCGCTACTACTGGGCCTGGAACGATCTTTGCGGCTACCGCCGCCGCATTGCCGACATACGTTTGAGGGAGCCTACGCGAAATTTGGAGTATTAGAAGCACCGGGTCATCGCCCAGATGTTCAAACACAGTTGCAGCGGTCAGCCTCAGGTTGCGCAAAAGCCTCACCGGTGCGGTCCACCGCCGGCCACTTCGGCAAGAAGATCTATGTACTGCTGCCCTAGCGCCTCAACGTTGGCGTTGTTCCTGACCCACAGCCGGCCGTGACCGTTGACCTGCAGTTGTACCCGGTCATCGGCCAGCCACTCCCATAAACGCGCCAGCTTCTCCGGATCGGCTGCGACAACATGGCCGGCTTCGGCCTCCTCAAGGATGGCGCGAGCCTCGCCGCGGACTATGCCGGTGACGTGGCGTCCGATGGACAGCACCTCGTACGTCTTGGAGGGGATGGTGGTCTCGAAGGACTTCCAGTCATCCCGCAGGGACACGATGCAACTGTCCGCACTGCCGTAGAAGTCCATGATTTCCGGACCGTGCACCGGAGCGTGAAATTCGACCGGCGCGTGAAGACGTCCTGCCAGCTGAATGAGGTCCGGACGCATTACCCCGTGCCCCACCATCGTGAGCCGCATCCGATCCCCCACCAGGGCCGCTGCCCGGATCGCCACGTCAAGGCGCTGGCTCTCGCCGTGGTTGCCCAAGTAGAGCACTTCCAGGCGGTCCCGCTTCAGCGGCGGCGGATCGAGCTTGGTCAGGCGGGCCAGGTCGACGCCGTTGGTCACCGTCGCGACATTCGTCAGCCCACGGTCCCGGAGGGTGCGCGCAAAACCGTGAGTCACGGTCACCACCAGATCGGCGCGCTCCTGAATGGCCATAATGGCGCGCTCAACAACGCTCTTCGCGCTGCCCTGCACCAACCGCGCGTCCCGGGCGATGTCCGGCCAGGCGTCCCGCATATCGACCACCAGCGGGCGCTTCAGCATGCGGGCAGCAACGTAGCCGGCGCCCAGAATGGGGAGGCTGGGCACAGTGACAATAACGACGTCGGGCCTTGCACTCATCGCAGCCGCGGGAATGCTGCACGCGGCTGAGAACAAATGATTGATCAGCCGGCCAATGCGGGTGTTGCGGTGCCACAGAAAAGGTACACGGCGGATCCGCTCGCCGAACTCGCCCGTGGAGCGCATGAACGGGCGGCCGGCCTCCCCGCGTGTCAAGGTCCGGCGGCCGTGTGGGGCATGCGCAATCGGGGTCACCACATCGACGTCCCAGCCGGCAGACCGGAAGGAACGGATCAGTTGCGTCCACCGACGCTGTGGTGGGCTGTGCTCAGGCGCATAGGAATGCGTCAGCAGCAACACGCGCAAGCTTTCACCCCCAAGGTGAAGTCCGTGCAGATTTAGTGTGCGATCACCTGCGAGTCTAACGGCTTGTACCGGATACCTCCGCATATTCGGCACAGAACCGCGCCGTGAGGCCGGAACTCAATGCGATTCTCATCCGTTAAGACGCGTTTTGGCTTTCCTCCGCACCTAATACACGTCTCGGCGATGTCCGACCCTGAGGGCCAGGACCTCGAGCGTGGTTTCGGTGATTTGCACAAGGACGCGATAGCCACCGACGCGATATCGCCACGCACCAGCGTGCTTGGCCGTCAGACCCTTGCCGCGTTGTCTAGGATCATCAAGTGATTCGACCTCTTCGAGGTACGCCATCACCCGCCGATGAACCGCCCGGTCCAATTTCTTGTACTAGCGATCGAACTCTGCTGTAGTCGAAATCTGCCATCGTCCGGTCACCGGTCCGTCTCAGCCCTCAACTCAGCGAGAGGCCGACTGCGCTTGCCACCCGCCTCGAATGCATCAATGGCTGAATCTACCGCGTAAGCGTCTTCTAGATCGGCGAGGTACTCGTGAAGCGCCGTTCGCACGTAGAAACTCTTCGAGCGACCAGAGCGCTGCGCAAGCCTATCGAGACGCTCCTCTTCCTCAGGCGTCAGGCGAATGGAGATGGTCATCATGAGGCCCTTTCCAGAGAATAAGACAAGTTTACACTGGGTCTATCAGTCCGGCCCTCGGATTCATAAGCTGACGACTAATAGTGTGTCCGGTATTGGCTCTTGCCCGTTACCCCGACCGCCTGCTGCGCACCCGCCGGATAATCAACCAGGCGATCACCGCAGCGGCAGCGACGTAAATGGCAATGTCAAATATTGCGAATACTGATCCACCAACTGGTACTGGGTGCCCAGGAAATATCCGAGGCCCACCAGCAGGCAGTTCCACACCAGACTCCCGGCGATCGTGAACACACTGAACGTGATGAACGGCATGTGGGCGGCGCCGGCCGGAAGGGAAATCAGGCTCCGGACACCCGGGATCAGGCGGCCGAAGAAGACGGCGGAGCGCCCGTGCCGGTGAAACCAGCGCGCTGCCCGTTCGAAATCCTCCCGGTCCAGCAGCGGCAGCTTTGACATACCCCGCACCAGCCGCTGCTCCCCCAGCTTCCGGCCAAGCCAATACAGCAGCAGCGCGCCCAGCCAGCTGCCTACCGTCGACAGGATGAGAACAAGGATCAGATTCATGCGGCCCTGCTGGGCAAGAAAGCCCGCAAGCGGGAGCACAATTTCGCTGGGAATCGGAGGAAACACCGTTTCCAGCAGTGTCAGCGCACCCACTCCAATCTCACCGAGTGACACCATGACATCAGTGATGAGGCCGGTCAGCCCGGATTGCCCGCCCGGGCTCCGCCCACCCTGCGCCAGGAGGCCGGCGGCGCTAACGGCCATTTGCAATGGTGAAGGTGTCGGTGAAGCGGCCGTCCGATATCGGGCGGAATGTCCCTGTCAGTCTCATGCCCGGCGAAATCATCACGATGCGTACCAAGGGATCCTCCTCAGGAACGTCCACAAACCATTGCTGGCCGTACGTCCCTTCCATGCCGGGGAGCCGGTTGGGCAGGCACTTGACACCCGCCGCAGCCGGCCGACTGTTAGTCGTCATACTCCGGTGCATCAACTTCGAGGATCTGGAACTCCGGGCCAAGCTCAACATCGACTTCAGCGCCGTCATCCAGGATGATCTCCACCTCGAAAGTTGAATTGCCGTCGTCGTCCCGTTCCACCTTGGCCACGGTGCCCGCACCGACCTCTGCTAGGGCTGCCTCCGAAGTTCCGGTGCGTTCTGCCTCGGTCAACGGCTGCGCGGGGTTGTCATCGCCGTCATCCCGGTCGCCGCCGTCGTCGTCGTCCTCGGTTTCCACCCGGACAACCCCGAAAGATTCGTTAAGGTTGATGTCGTAGGCGGTGCCGTTGTCCAGCCTCACATCCACCTCGTACGCTGAATTGCTGTCGTCGCTGGTCTCGGCCTTGGTAACAGTGCCGGGCCCCACCTCCGCCAGGGCGGCGTCGCTGGCCTGGCGCAGGTCCTTGCCCTGCAGATGTTGATCGTCACCAGACGGCTCGTCGCCGGCAACCGCAACCGAAGCGCCTCCAACAGCCAAGGCGGCCGCTGCAGCCCCGACTGCGATCCATGCTGTTTTCTTCTTCACAATGATCTCCTTCCTCGTTGCAGCCAGTCTGCTCCAGGGTTGCTGAAGGGACGCTGAAATCCTGCAACTCCGCGAGGCCGTCCGTCCACTTTGTTCGCGACCGCGAACAACACGTCGCGCTGTACCGAATCGTCCGCCACCAGCAGGCAAACCTCGCCAGTTCAGCGATGTCTTGCGGTATCTTGGTCTTAGGACGGCCTCGGTTACCGATCCTCGCTATTCATTTAGTTACCGTCTGACCGCACGGCGTGCTAATAACAAAGGCAATCCGTCATGAAAAGACAAGGCCGCGCGAGCCTCAATACTGCAGGCCAGGAGAATCCGCTTCCCGCACCGGATGCTCGGGAGAGACTAACCAAACTCCTTCTCCGTATCGGCCAAGGAGACAGGGAGTCGTTCACAGAGTTCTACAAACTGACATCGCAACGGGTCTACGGTCACGCGCGCAGGACTATTGTTGACGTCGAAATCAGCAAGGATACAACGCAGGACATCTACCTCACAGTTTGGCAGGACGCCCCAAAATACAACCCGGCCGCTGGCAGTCCTATGGCGTGGCTGATGACCATCACCCACCGACGGGCCGTGGATAAAGTCCGTTCAGAACAGGCGGGTTCCACCCGGGAAGCACGATGGAGCGCGGAACAGCAGAGCAGCGACTACGATGTCGTGGCCGAAACCGTGGCCGCCAGGCTCGAAGCGCAGACCGTCATCAAATGCCTGGCCACCCTCTCCCCCGTTCAACGCGAAGCAATCAGCCTCGCCTACTACAACGGCCTGACCTACCGCGAAGTCGCCGAACATCTATCCGCGCCGCTGCCCACAGTTAAGACCAGGATCAGAAACGGGCTGAAACAGCTACGGACCTGCCTTGACGGGGCGTAGCCGGTGAGGCCCCTTGTCGAGAGCTGGGAACAAAGCCCCGGCGAGCGCACCCTGACCAAGAATCCGGAACAGCGCCTCGCCGACTTGGAATCAGCACGCTCCCAGCTGGTGCGCACCGTTCTCACTGCACGTGCCGCGTGTGAAAGAGCCACTTCAGTTGCTGCTCCGGCGTTCCACCGATCGGATGACGCGCAGTTGCTGCTCTGCGCAGCGGTGCGCGACCTGGAGGACCTGGACAACCAACTGGACCTGGCGCGCAGGCCGCATCCATGACAGGGCGCGAGATGCTTGCGGTATGAGCTCTGCGGATTCGATTACCTTGAGCTGTCTCCTCGAGAGGATTGCCGCTCTTCAGGATGCCCAGCCCGGCACCGTCATCATAGGGATCGTGGGCACGCCCGGAGCAGGTAAGACCACGCTCGTCGAACAATTGATGGGCCGGCTCAACGGCACGGAGACGAACCCTGAACGGCAACAACATGCACACGTTCCGCTGGACGGCTTCCATCTGTCCGATCAGGAACTGAGCCGTATCGGCCTGCTTGATCGCAAGGGCGCACCCGAGACCTTCGATGTATACGGATACGCCGCAACCCTGCAGCGGCTCAAAACTCCCCGGGAATCAGTGGTGTACGCTCCCGGTTTCGAGCGGGCAATCGAACAACCCATCGCCGGAGTTGTGCCCGTCTTTCCCAGTGCGGGCACCATTCTTACCGAGGGCAATTATCTCCTCCTTGATAAGCCGGGCTGGCGGAAGGTCCGGGAGCAATGCACTGAAGTCTGGTATTGCGTGCAGGACGATCGGGTCCGACTTGAACGGCTGATTCAGCGGCACGTGATGTTTGGCAAGAGTCCAACCGCCGCAAGAGAATGGGTTCAGCGTGTTGATGAGGAGAATGCACGCATCATCCGGTCAACGAGACACCGTGCGGACCTGGTTGTGGAACTGGAGCACTTGGGCGCAGCGTAGCGAACCGACGCTCCTTCATGGAGCGATGGGATGAATGGCGGCCAGCGCCGGACCGAGACGATCCTTGGCCAGAGATACGGCGCTTGCCGTGGGTAATGGCGCTGATCCGGGTCTGCGGAACGCCAATCGACTTGGCAAGTTGATAGTCGCTGATCTTCATTGGTGCCAGAATCGGCCTACGGTCTGCACCTCAGGTGCCTGGCTGCTGAAGCCGCTCGGAGCGCGATCCTGGAGGCCGAGCGAACGCACCGACGGGCACACCTTCGGGCCGAGACCGAGTCACTTCGAAACGATCCTGAGGACGTCAGGGCCTCCCGGGATCTCGCACATGAGATGGACGTAATCCGTGCGTGGTGACCTCTACCGCATAAAGGCACCCAAGAACCCTCGCGGGCACAAACAAGGCGGCGAACGGTTCGCAGTTGTAGTGCAATCTGACGACGCCCGCTGTCAACCTGGTTAGTAGCGCCGACATCCACCGGGAGGCGGGAGGCCTCTTTTCGTCCCGAAATAGAGATCAACGGCACAAAGACCAGGGTATTGGTTGAGCAATTGACGGTAGTCGACCCAGAGTCCCGGCTGGGAGAGTTCGCTGGCCGGTTGAATGGCGGGGAGATGCGCGCGGTCGAGGCAGCTCTGGTAGCGCTACTAGCCCTGGATTGACACCCCCCACGGCCCACCATTCACCCCTCGAAGGACGGGGCCGGCAGACGCACTTCCAGGCGCGCACCGCCCAGGCGGCTGTCCGTAATCGCCACCGCACCGCCGTGCGCCCGCACAATCTCTCCCACAATCGCCAGTCCCAGCCCGCTGCCGCCCGTGTTCCGCGCCCGGGCCTCATCCAGCCGGGTGAACCGCTCAAACACCCTGGTGCGGTCCGCGCCCGGGATGCCCACGCCGTCGTCGTCCACGGCAAACAACGCGATGCCGTCCATCACACCCAGCGACAGTGCAACCCGCTGGTCCGCATGCTGCACCGCGTTGTCCACCAGATTGCGCACCACCTGACCCAGCAGTCCGCGGTCGCCCAGTATGCGCGCCGCCCCCACGCCCGAGGCATCAACCTCCAGCCCGGAGGACTGGCGCAGTCGCCGTGCCTCAGCCAGCACCAGATCATCGAGGTCAACCTCGCTGCCGCCCGCCCTCAGCAGCTGTTCATCCGCACGGGCAAGCACCAGCATTCCCTGGACCAGCCGCTCAAGCCGGCCGCCCTCGTCAAGCACCGCTCCTGAAAGATCATCGGCGCTGACGCGGTCTGGATGGGCGCGCGCTACCTCCGCATACTGCCGCAGCGACGCGAGCGGGGACTTCAACTCGTGCGATGCGTCGGAGATGAACCGGCGCTGCGAATGCTGGGATTGCTCCAGCCGGTCCAGCATCCGGTTCATGGTGTGGGCCAGCCTGCCGATCTCGTCCGGCCGCTCCTCCCCCGCCAGCCGCCGGTCCAGGTTCTTCGCCGTGACCTCATCAACCTCCCGGCGCATCCTCTCCACGGGAGCGAGCGCGCGTCCCACCACAATCCAGGTGGACGCCGTGATCAACACAATGAGCAACGGGACCGAAACCGCCAGCAGCGTGCCGACCGTCCGCAGCGCATCATCGACGTCCTCCAACGGATGGCCCACAATCAGTACGGAATCGTCGTCAACCCCGTCCGCCAGCACCAGGAAATTCCCCTCGCCCGGAATCCGGATGGTCTGCGCCTGCTCCGACTCCGCAACGTCAAGCGGGTCCTCGGGCCCGCTGTCACTGGTCAGCTGAACGTCGCCCGAGGACCCGACCACCTGATAAAACCGTTCATCATCCCATTCCGGCAGGTCCTGTCCGTTGTCGAGCTGGGCCTCGAGGACTTCCAGGTCCGCCTCGACCGACGCGGACACCTCAGCAAACAAGGCACCGCGCAGCAGCGCAGCGAAAGCGACAGCGCCAATAACCAGTGCGACGCCGGCGATCACCGCCGCGGCAAGGGTGATCCTAGTGCGGATGGACGGCGTCCTAGCCACCGCCCGCCGCCAACCGGTAGCCCGCGCCCCGGAGCGTTTCTATCGCAGCCCGGCCAAACGGCCTGTCCAGTTTGTTCCGCAAGTGCCGGACATACACCTCCACAATGTTGGGATCACCCTCAAAGTCGAAATCCCACACGTTGTTAAGGACCTCCCGTTTGGATACCACCTGACCGGCGTGCCGGATGAGATATTCCAGGACGGCGAATTCCCGGGCGGTCACCTCAATGAGATCATCGCCGCGCCATACCCGCCGAGACGCAGGATCCACCCGGATATCAACGGCTTCCAGGACGGTGGGCCGCTCACTGGTGCCGCGACGGATGATAGCCCTCAGCCGCGCGAGCAGAACTTCGAAGGAGAATGGCTTGGTGAGATAGTCATCGGCACCTGTATCCAGCCCATCCACCTGATCGCCAATGCTGTCCTTCGCCGTGAGCATGAGGATTGGCACCCAGTTCTTCTCCTCGCGGAGGGTCCTGCAGACGGTGTACCCGTCCATCCCGGGCAGCATGATGTCCAGCAGGACGGCTGCGTACTGGCTCTCACGGGCCAGCCACAGACCGTCGGTCTCGGTCACGGCGACGTCGACGGCGAATCCCTCGGCTTCCAGCCCCCGGCGGAGACCGCGGGCCAGCCCCGCCTCGTCCTCGACCACCAGCACACGCATGAGTCTGACCACACCTTCCGGAAGGGGTCAAGCGTAACCGGCGTCCGCTCGTGTGGTCTAGACGGGTTACGTCCGAGCCGTTCTACTTGGTCTTCAATTCCCTGATGAATTGGTCGGCCTGTTTGAGATTCCGCGCCAGTTTGTCCCGTTTGTCCTCTGCCTGGCTGATGTAGCTGGCCAGCTGCCGCCTGTCGGACGGCTCCTCGCTTCCACCGTCCAGGCGGTCTACAGCGTCAAGGAGTTCGGCCATTTGCTCAAGTGAGAATCCCAGCGGCTTCATTGACCGGATGACTAGGAGCCGTGCAAGGTCGGCGTCCGTGTAGACGCGGAACCCTCCGTCGGTTCTGGTGGATGCCGGCAGCAGTCCGGTTTCGTCGTAATGGCGGATGGTCCGCAGTGACAGACCTGTCTGATCGGCGAGCTCGCCGATGTGCATGGTCCGTTGGGCTGTTGCTGATCCCTGCTCACTGGTCATAAGTTCACCGTTTCCGCTCCGATTGCAACTCTACCCTCACGTTAGGGTAGAGTTTTATATTGTACGGGGTGCCGGCGATGTCCTTCTGTCCGCCGCATCCCGCTTTCCATGCCGCGAAGGCCTTCTGCGCGAAGCCGCGCCCACAGCATTTTACGTAATCGGAGGCCGTTGCCGGCCTTCTTAGAGTGAACGGAGCCATCATGGCTTTAAAGACCACTGGAACCGAACAGCCGCTCACCCCTGAGCAGCTTCAGTCGGTGCGGGGAACCCTCATGTCCCCGCGGCGCCTCAAAACGGAAGTACTGGCGGGCCTAGTGGTGGCTCTTGCGCTGATTCCGGAGGCAATCGCCTTCTCCATTATTGCCGGGGTGGATCCACGCATTGGACTGTTCGCCTCCTTCACTATGGCTGTTTCGATTGCGTTCCTGGGTGGACGCCCGGCCATGATCAGTGCAGCAACGGGCGCCATTGCGTTGGTGATTGCCCCGTTGGTGGCCAGCCATGGCGTGGACTATTTTGTTGCCGCGGTGATCCTGGCCGGAATCTTCCAGGTTGCCCTGGGCCTAGCCGGTGTGGCGAAGCTGATGCGCTTCATCCCGCGCTCGGTCATGGTGGGATTCGTCAACGCGCTCGCGATCCTGATCTTTATGTCCCAGGTCCCGGAACTGCTCGGTGTTCCCTGGCTCGTGTACCCGTTGGCGGGTCTAGGCCTCGTCATTGTGTTTGGCCTGCCGAAACTGACCAAATCGGTTCCGGCACCGTTGGTGGCCATTGTCGCCCTGACCCTGATCACCGTGGTCGCCGCCGTGACCGTACCCACGGTGGGCGACAAAGGTGACCTGCCGGACAGCCTGCCATCCCTGTTCCTTCCCCACGTCCCCCTCACCCTTGAGACCTTCCAGGTCATCGCTCCGTTTGCGCTGGCAATGGCGTTTGTTGGACTGTTGGAATCGTTGATGACGGCCAAACTGGTGGATGACGTCACCGACACCCGCTCCAACAAGACCCGCGAGTCCTGGGGCCAGGGAGCCGCCAATATCATCACCGGGTTCTTCGGCGGGATGGGCGGCTGCGCAATGATCGGCCAGACCTTGATCAACGTCAAGGGCTCGGGCGCCCGCACGCGTATCTCCACCTTCACGGCCGGAGTTTTCCTGCTGATCCTCGTTGTAGTCCTCGGCGACATTGTGGCGGTCATCCCCATGGCGGCACTGGTCGCCGTGATGATCTTCGTCTCCGTAGCCACCTTCGACTGGCACAGTATCAAACCTTCAACCCTGCGCATCATGCCCAAGAGCGAAACGATTGTTATGGTCTCCACCGTCATCGTTGTTGTCGCCACCCACAACCTGGCCATCGGCGTCGGGGTCGGCGTTCTGGTGGCGATGGTGCTCTTCGCCCGCCGCGTGGCGCATTTCGTGACGGTGGACCGCACAGTTCAGGAGCTGGACGGTGAACAGGTCGCCACGTACAGGGTCACCGGCGAGCTCTTCTTCGCCTCATCAAATGATCTCTTCACCCAGTTCGAGTACGCCCTCGACCCGGCAAAAGTGATCATTGACATGAGCGAATCCCACCTGTGGGATGCCTCCACCATCGCCTCCCTCGACGCCATCACCGAGAAGTACCACCACCACGGAATCACCGTCGACGTGGCCGGACTCAACAACGCCAGCATCCTCATGCGCGAACGGCTCGGCGGGAAACTCGGAGCAGGGCACTGAGCCCGGCGGCCGCCACGGAAGGCGAAGTGCCGCTACCCTAGCGCCCGGCGTCCGGCTGCTGATAGACGTCCGGGACGCCGTCGTCGTCCGCGTCAACCCGCTCTTCCGCTTCAATGACGCGGTAACGCTTATTGCGAGCCCGCAGAATGATCGCGGCGAGCAGGGCTGCAGCGATGGAAGCGGTGAGGATGCCCACTTTGGCGTGATCATTGGTAGTTCCGTCTCCGGCGAAGCTTAGATCCGCGATTAGCAAGGACACTGTGAAGCCGATGCCTGCCAGCAGTGCCACACCAATGAGGTCCACCCATTTCAGTGTGGGATCAAGGTTTACCCGGGTCACCTTCGTCAGCAGCCAGGTTGTCCCCACAATACCGATGGGTTTGCCGACCACCAGGCCCAGGATGATGCCCAGCGCTACGGGGTCGCTCACCGCTGAGATGAACCCCTCCAATCCGCCCACGGCCACGCCGGCCGAGAAAAACGCGAAGACAGGAACCGCAAACCCGGCCGAGAGAGGGCGGAAACGGTGTTCGAACAGTTCAGCCAACCCTGGGCCGGCGTTCGGACCCCCGCTCGCACGGCTGCGGATCACAGGAACAGCGAATCCGAGCAGGACACCCGCCACGGTAGCGTGGATCCCCCCGGCGTGAACCAACGCCCAGACCAGAAAGCCCAACGGAAGCAGGATGAACCAGGCCGCAGCGGGTTTGAGCCCAAAGAACCGCCGGTACTTCTGCGCAAGAACTGTGTACACGGCCAGCGGAATGAGAGCAAGCAGCAACGGGATTGGGTCTATCGCATCCGAGTAGAAGACGGCAATGATCGAAATGGCCAGCAGATCATCCACTACCGCAAGTGTAAGCAGGAAGATCCTGAGGGCACTGGGAAGGTGTGAACCCACGATAGCCAGGACGGCCACCGCAAACGCTATGTCCGTGGCAGTGGGAATGGCCCAGCCCTGCAGCGTTTCAGGACTGAAAATGTTTACCCCCGTGT
The DNA here is from genome assembly GCF_000520595.1 of Arthrobacter sp. H5. Classification (GTDB taxonomy): domain Bacteria; phylum Actinomycetota; class Actinomycetes; order Actinomycetales; family Micrococcaceae; genus Arthrobacter_D. The sequence continues at coordinate 39,268 of NZ_KI914993.1, read as the reverse complement.
AGATGAGGGCCGGCACCGCGACGCCGCCGAAGGCTGCCGCCACCGGAACCACTGCCTTGTTGAAGCTTCGCAGATCACCGGCAACAAACTCGCGTTTAAGTTCCAACCCGACCAGGAAGAAAAAGACCGCCAGCAGACCATCGGCCGCCCAGGAACCCAAACTGAGCTCCAGATGCCATGGCTCATAGCCGATCCGGAAATCCCGCAGAGCAAAATAGCTCTCCGACGCCGGGGAATTGGCCCAGATCAACGCAGCAGCTGCGGCGATCACAAGCAAAATCCCGCCGACGGTTTCCTTGCGGAGGATCTCGCCCACCCGGAGTACTTCCGAATAGGTGCCGCGGCCTAGGACACCAGGCTTCGGTGCGTGGTCAGGTGATTTATTGGCCATGAGCGTGCTCCTGCTGGATTGTGGGTCGTCAATTGAACCTGCCGACCAGACTTCCCGGCTCACCTGTCCTTACTCTACCCAAGGTACCCGCAAATCGCTGACCCGCATCGCTTCCTTGCTGGGCTGCTGCGGACCAGATCCTGCAGGTCCTTCTGGGCGAAACAGCCAATCTTCGGCGTGTTGCGTTGCGACACGCGGCTTGGGCGTTAGAACCTGCAGGATTGGGTCCGCCCCAACAGTTGGTCGCCGCCGCTAACCCTTGAGGCCGCCGCGAAGCTTGCTGTAGTAGAGAATTCCGAGCCCGACCAGCACCAGGATCACAACAATCCGGGTCACCGGATGCTCTCCGATGGACACCTGCTCCGTGGCCGAGCTGGGGTCCGTGTCCGGCGCGGGCGCGGCAGACTCTGTTGGGCGCGGACTCGGAGCAGCGGTGGTGGGCGGCGCCGTGGTGGTGGGCGCCGTCGTGGTCGGCGCGGTGGTGGGCGGCGCCGCCGTCGTCGGGGCGGTGGTGGTTGGCTCTTCGGTGGGTTCCTCGGTTGGCTCGGTCAGATCGGTGACCTCGCCGGTGACCGGGTCCCAGCGGAAGTCCGTGTAGAACCGCGTCACAGGGTCAATGAGGCTTCCGGTCCCCGGTTCGATCAGGAAGCCGGTTGGCGGATGGATCAAAAAGTCCGTGGCCGGGTCGATGGTGAAGCCGGTGGCCGGGTCGACGGCGGGGGCCGGTGCCTGCTGCGGCGGTGGTGCCGGAGCGGGCTGCTCTTCAGCAGGTGGGGGTGGCGGCGCCGGCTCAGTTGTAGGTTCCGGTGTGGGCTCCGACGACGGCGTCGGATCAGCCGGTGGGTTCGACGACGGCGGCGGG
>NZ_KI914993.1:36061-37915 GCF_000520595.1 Arthrobacter sp. H5 | reverse complement strand
GCGGCGGGTCGATGACCTCGCCCAGGATCGGGATCGTATCCTCTCCCATCGCCGGCGCCGTGTACACCCCGGCAAGGATCAGTGCGGCCAGCAGGCCGGCCAGAATTCGCTGCATGTATTAGCCCTGTACGTCTTGATCTTCGGTGTGCGAGGACTCCAGATATTCACCCAGGCTGTCAGTATCCAGCGCATCGGCTATCTCCGCTATTGCGGCGTCATCCTTTAACACTATCGATTGACCGTCCAGAGAAGTTCCAATTCCAAGATTGGGCAGAGTGAAAAAGTGTACGTCATCAGTGCGCACGGAGCGAAGGCTGAACGCCAGTGAGGCCGCGGTGCCTGCGTTGAAGTCTTCATCCACGCTCAGGTAGGGCGAGATTTGGTGTACCACGTCACTGATTTTGAGCGGGTTGGTCAGTGTGTCCGCTCTCAGGAGTTGGGACATGACTCCTTTGATGAAGAGTTGCTGGTTTTCCACCCGCTGATAGTCCCCGTCGGTAAACGCATACCGCTCTCTCACGAACTTCAGGGCCGAGTCGCCGTCGAGCGTTACCGGCCCCTGGTCGAAGAACTCGCCGTGGACACCTTCGGACTGGAAGGCAATCGGGTTGTTTACCTCGACACCGCCCAGGGCATCGGTCAGACCCTTGAAGCCCTCAAAGTCGATGATAATCACATGGTCGACGGGTGCGTGGAACATGCCCTCGATAGTCCGTACCACCAGCGGCACTCCGCCCAGGGACATTGCGGCGTTGATCTTGTGCTCACCGTAGCCGGGAAGTTCGGTCCAGGTGTCGCGCATGATGGACATCACATAAACATCGTCACGGTTCTCGGGAATGTGCATCAGCATCATGGTGTCGGACCGCGCGCCGTTGGGAACGCCGGGCAGATCCTCCGAGGCCCCGCTGCCTGCCCCCACGTCGCTGCCCATCAACAGGATGTTCATTGCGTGCTCGGCAGCCGGGGCCCTTACCGGGCGGGTGGCCTCTACCGGAAATGCCGGCGCAATGGTGGTTGTCTGAGTATTGAACGTATACGCAAGACTGAACAGGTAGGTTGCCACCACAATGCCCGCCACCACGAGGATGCCGAGCAGCACAAGCACAGTGGTCCGGACAGGATGTTTCCGCTTCCCACCGCGATCCGGCTCTGCCTGGTAGTACGTTCCGCTGGACAATGTCTCCCCTGAAATCAAGTAACCCCTGATTTTAGCGTTCCACGTTGGGAATACCCTGACAGGGCATCCGCCCTGCTGAGGCTAGGCTTGCACCATGCCCGTTCCTTCCCGCAGCATGCGCATGGCGCTTATCATCGGCGTTCTTGCTCTTGGTGCAACCGCCTGTTCACCGATTGTGGACGTTGATCCCGCGTCCGACGCCGTCAATCCCTCGTGCGCCGAGGTGATGGTCTCGCTTCCGGAGGAAGTGGCAGGACACGCACTGCGTGAAACCAATAGCCAGGCCACTGCCGCGTGGGGCGAGCCATCCCAGGTGGTGCTGCGCTGCGGCGTTGCCGTACCTGGGCCAACCACGGACGAGTGCGCCTCGGTCAACGACGTCGATTGGCTGATCCGGGAGTCCGAATCCGGGGACGTGTGGACCGCAACAACCTACGGACGCAATCCGGCAGTGGAAGTGCTGTTTGATCCCAACCAGATGGCGTCAAGCACCGTGCTGGTGGACCTTGGCGGCCCAGTGACTCAGATCGAGCAAACCGCCGAGTGCCTCGGGCTCAACGACGCCGTGGACCTCCCTACCAACGGTTAGCCCACACTTACCCCACGTCAGCTGGAAGTGACGGCCACCGCTCCGACGCCCATTCCGCCCACGTCCGGTAACCGGCGGGCGGCGG
>NZ_KI914993.1:27051-35961 GCF_000520595.1 Arthrobacter sp. H5 | reverse complement strand
CCGATGGACCCGCCTGCGAGTTCCCCAGCAGTGGGAGCCTGGAATCCGTTTCGATACCCGGCGATCATGTCCTCAGTCAGCTCAAATGTTTTGTCAGGCGTCGTGGCATACCGACCCGTGATGCGCTCCCATTGGGTTGCATGGTCCACCTCCAGATACTCCACCCGGCACTCAACGCCGAGTGTGGACGCCATTGCCCGCAGCGCCGACCTCTCGTCCTTTCCCCAGAGCCCAAAATCCAGGATGACGCTGGCCCCGGAGCTCAGCGCCCGTGCAGCCACCCAGATCAGCCGGCCCTCCAGCACATCGCGTTTGCCATCCGCGTCGGATTCACCGAACAACGGAATCATCCATTCATCCGGCGTCAACCGCAGTGCGTGGTGTTGGGCCTCCAGCTCGACGGCGCGGGTGGTCTTGCCTGCGCCGGGCAGACCCACCAGCAGGAACAGAATCGGTGCTGCACTCATCCTCTGATCATGCCAGCGGAAGCGCCCGCCGTCGTAGTCCTCGAATCGCGTAACGGTTCCGTTCCAACCGATACCCCCGCCCGCTGGACGCTCCCACCTATACGGGTTACCGTTGTGATATTGCCCCGGACCCCGGCATAGCCGCATCAAAGATGTGGACGTCAAGAGCGGGGAATCAACGATGGCAAATTCTGATGAACATCAATCTGGTCAGCTGTCCAATACGCAGGCTCTGACACTCGAAAGCACTACTCCGGAGCTACAGCTAAAAGCTCTCATCCAGGTCAACCCCGATATGGGATTTGCAACGGTAGCCGTTCGCGGATCGCTGACCCGGTCCAACTGCGACGCGCTCATTCGAATGGTCGCGCGCACCAGTTACCTGGGCTCCGATCTGACCATCAGTGTGGACCTCAGCGAGGCACAAACCGTGCATGGCGACGCCCTGAGCAGGCTAGGCAATTATCCAACGTGGATGGTCATCGGGCAGGCCCAACGATGACGACCACACAGAGCAGGGCGGCACCGGGCCTCAGGGAGTTGTCCGCGGCGGCGGACACGATACCCGTGGACCTGGCCATGCTCCTGCACCGGGTAGGCCAGGGTGACCGAAGTGCCTTCGCTGATTTTTACGGACACACTTCCTCCCGGGTTCACGGGCTGGTCCGGAGAATTGTCCGCGACTCCGATCTGAGCGAGGACGTCACCCAGGAGATCTATCTGCAGGTGTGGACTGGCGCCGGGGAATATGATCACTCCCTCGGTACCCCTTGGGCATGGCTGATGACGCTTGCTCATCACCGCTCCGTGGACAAGGTCAGGTCGGAACAGCGGTCCGCCATCCGCCTGCACCGCTATGGAGTGGCGCACCGGGCCGTGGCCTATGACGTAGTCTCTGAAACCGTCGCTGATCGCTGGGAAGCGGAGTCCGTTGCCGGGCACCTGCATTCCCTAACACGGATTCAGAGGGAGTCCCTGGAACTCGCGTACTACCGGGGGTTGACGTATCAGGATGCCGCGGCAGTAATGAACGTGCCGCTCGGAACAGCTAAAACCCGGATCAGGAGTGCATTGCTCCGGCTCAGGGATTGCATGGGGGACCAATGAACCACAACGAGTCGGGGGCTGGCGCCGCTTTCGCGGTGAGGACCACCATGGGGCGGCCGGAGCATCCCAGCTGGCTCTCACCCAATGGACGGTTCCCGGAAGATCTCGCCATCCTGGATCAAGCTGGGATTGAGGTGCTGAACAGCCGAATCCACCGACAACTCGATTTTGAGTACATCCATTACGGGCAGCCGGATCCTGAAACCCAGTCCCGGTTGGACGGACTTACCGAAGAGCTCAACCGAAGAGACCGCGAATACCGCGAGCCCTAAAGGGTCAGCGAACGGTCAACAATTTTGCCGGCGGTCGAATGCAGACTGACGCTGTTTGAACGGGCGTACCCACGGAGCCGGATGAAAGCCTCGCTCATGTCCACGCCGCTGGTATGGGAAATGACTCCCTTGGCCTGCTCGATCAGGACCCGGCTGTTCAGCGCACGCTGCAGCTGCTCGTTGACCAGTGCGCTTTCACGGATGGTTCGCTCCTGGAGCAGACTGATCGTCGCAACGTCGGCCAACGCCTGTCCAATGGCCGAATCCTCCGGGGTCAACGCACCAGTATCCTGACCGAACAGTCCCATAGCGCCGATTGTTCGGCCGTGCACGCGCATAGGAACGGCATGCACGGAGCGGAATCCCTGGCTCAGAGCCGCTGCCTGAAACTCCGGCCAGCGCCCCGCCATTGAGTCGATGTTGTCGATGGCAACCACAACACCCGTTCTGAAACACTCAACGCACGGCCCGGATCCGGCCTGAAGCTGCAGAATCTCAACCAGTTGGCTTTCCTCGCTGGTGGAGGCAACCACCTGCAGCTCACCCTGCGGATCGACCAGCAGCAGTCCGGCAGCAGCAGCGTCAAGCAGACCGACCGTCTCTTCAACCAGGGTGTGGAGTAGATCCAGCACATCGTAGTCCGCGACGAGTGTGTCTGTGAGTTTCACAAACGCGGCGCTGACCCGTTCCGCGCGCGATGTAGTCACCATGCCTCCACTTTACTCCAGCCCATGCCCATTCATCGCCTCTTCAGGCGGGGAGAAGTCCAGTTCCCTGGCGACAACATCCTTGGCTGTTTCAGCCAGCGTGCTGCCGTTGGCGAAGGCATGCGCGCGCAGGAGCAGCAGTGCCTGCACGGCAGTCATCGTCGCCTGTGCAAGAACCATGCCGGTGGCCTGATGGATCTCCCGGCGCGAGAGGGGTGAACTTCCGGATGCCTGATCCTCACCATCAAAGGCGCCGAGGGTTAGCAGTTGGCGCAACAGCGTCCATGACGTCTGGACAGCCAGGACAGACGCCGTCATTTGATCGGAGCTGTTCAGGACCCATGGCGATGATTTGTAGAGTTCAACCACTCCGATGTCGATCGCCCCGACCGATAGCGGGAAAACAAACATGGCCGCGGCGCCGGTTCCGGCAACTGCTTTCCCAAACACGGGCCATAACCGGTGATCCGACGCCTGCAGATTGGGCAGGAGGACTGGCAGCCGGGTCCGCAGCGCCTCCCAGCGGGGCCCCTCACCCAAGTCGAACTGCAACTCATCAAGCCGAGCCGACACAGCGTCCGTGGCATAAATCAGCGTTTCCTGCATAGACCCGCCAAACAGGGAAACAGAGGCGCCCGTGACGGGCAGCGACTCAAGAAAGGGTGCACACAGTTGTGTATTGTCGAATCCCAACTCCGCCGAAGCCCACTCAGTCATGACTCCACCAAGGGGTTGAACCGGAATGCGGGTTGTTGACCATCGTTGCAAGTCCCCGACCCTTCACGTAGTAACAGCACTGAGGCTCTGACTTAACCATAGACCTGTGCCGCCGTGTTCGCATTGCAAGCTCCCGACAGCGCACACGGCCCCCTCCCGGCCACCCGGGACAAGCGCGGTGCGGCCTTCGAAGCGGAACTGGCCAGCGTCGTCGCACACGTCCTTCTCCTGGCGGTCCAACACGAAGTGGACGTGGTCGGAGCCACTGACAGGAATTGGCTGAGCTGGATGAAGGCTTCGTGACGCAATCCGGCGGGTGCGTGGCGCAGCACCGTAAACTGGACCCGATGAAAACCACCGACTCCACGCCCGTTTCCGGCACCCAGCACACCCTTCAGCATGGCCAGTACACTGCGTCGATTGCGAGCGTGGGTGCATCGCTGCGCTATCTCCGTCACGACGACCGGGACCTGGTGCTGCCTTATGACGCAAACGAAGTGCGCCCCTTCTACCGGGGCGCTGTGCTTGCCCCGTGGCCCAACCGTGTAGTCGATGGGAAATACACGTTCGACGGCGCCGCGCATCAGCTCCCCCTGACCGAACCCGAGCGCCTCCACGCATTGCACGGGCTGCTGGTGTGGCAGGACTGGGCGCTCGAAGAGAAAACGGATGCTACTGTCCGGCTGAGCGCCGAGATTGTTCCGCAACTGGGATTTCCGTACCGCCTGCAGGTTGAGGTGCTGTACGCGCTCGACGACGCGGGTCTCCACACCACCATTTCCGCCGTCAACCCGGGTCCTTCCGCCGCGCCATACGGGACCTCCGCTCACCCCTACCTGCTGGGCGGCGACGGCACAGTCGATGCCTGGACTTTGACCGTTCCTGCCGACCAGGTGCTTGAAGTGACCGAAGACCGACTCATTCCAACCCGGCTGTCCCCCGTCGACACGACATTCGATTTCCGCTCCCCCCGCATGATTGGCTCCACCTTTGTGGACCACGCCTTCACCGGCATCAGGTACGACGTCGGCGTGGCCACGGTCCGCGTCACTGGACCGGACGGACGCGGGGCGGCAGTCTCGTTTGGGCCCGATTGCCCGTGGGTGCAGATCCACACGGCTGACCAGCCGAAGGATGCGTCCATCTCGCGGCTTGGCCTTGCCGCCGAACCCATGACGTGCCCGCCGGACGCCTTCAATTCGGGAACCGACCTGATTGTGCTGCAGCCCGGGGAATTCCACTCCGTGGGCTGGCTCATTCATTCGGTCTAGGTTGCGGAGGCAGCTTCAAATCTGAGCTGCGAATGGTCTAACTTTTAGAGAACCGTAACCGCACAGCGGATGCCCGGCGTGCTTGCCAGACGCGCATCGGTGGTGAGGAGCTCAGTGGCACCGATCTGCTCCGCAAGCGCAACATAGGTGGCATCGTAAGCGCTGAGATTGTGGCGGAGCTCCCACATGCGCAGCCTCAGCCCATCAGCTGGATAGCGCCTCAGGGTCATTCCCATGAATCCTTCGAGAGCCCGCCCGCCTTCCTCCGCGCTCAAATGTCCACGGGCTACAAGGCGACGCAGAACGTTAGTGACTTCACTATCGATGAGGTGAGGGGCTGCAAGTTCGTCAACGCCGAGCTTCTGAGGATCCAGCCCGCCGGCCACGAGTTCGATAACCACGCCCGCATCAATAACGATCATTCTCCGCGACCCTCGTGGAGCGCATCCAGGATTACCTTCCGGCCAACCCGGCTGTGGACCTGGGACTGGGTGCGTTCAATCACCGCCCTATTGCCTTCCACTGCTTCAGCCCTGTGTGCCACCTGCTCCAGCTCGCGCAGGATGAAACGCGTGAGTGAGACATCCTGCGCCTCCGCTGCAGCTCTGAGCGAGTTATGCACGTCATCAGGAACGTTCCTAATCTGAATCACTTTCGACATGGTTCAAGGATATCCATTCTGGGTGCATCTTGCACCCAATCCTGCCTGACCCGATCATCGTGTAATCATCATCAGCGCCACCACGCCGTCGCCTTCCAGTTCCATCCGGGTTCCTGCGCCAACGACGACGGCGTCGTACAGTCCCAGCCCCACGCCACCGCAGTGCACCGTCCCTTGGAGGAGCACGACGGCGGCCTGGCCGCCGTCATCCGCAGCCACGGTCCATGCGCCGGCCACCGTTCGGCTGACCATGGTTCCATGGCAGCGGCCCCGCCGGGTCATAAGGTTTAGATCCAGTGTTGGCTGGGACACGTTGATGGAGCTCACCCGGTTTTCCCCGGCAAAGGAGTGAATGGCAAACTGATCCAGCCGTACGGGATGAGCTTCATCCAATAGATCCAGACCCTGTGGAGACAACGCCATCAGAGTCCGATCTACGCCGGGGAACTGCGAAAACTCAGCGTCGGAATCGATCGTGGCAATGCTCAGGCGCCACTCGAACAGGCCATCCAGGCCAGGGCTGACAAAAACTTCGGTGGTGTACCCCTGACCGTTGAGCCAGGGAATTCTGCGGTGCCCGGCGGCCGGAAGGATGTCCACTGCCTACCGCGCCACTGTGGACCAGTGCTCCACCAGTTCCTCGTGCGCCTCGAGTCTCTGCTGCGTTCGTTCGGGGTGCTTCGCAGCCAAGGCGTCCAGCAGAGAGATCGCCAGCACAACCGCGGCGGCATGCGAATCGAACACCTGATCCGTTCCCACCGGCGCCACCAGCAGGGCATCGACGTCCTCGATAAACGGCACCACCGGACAGTCCGCAATGGCCACGGTTGCCATCCCCAGCCTGCGGGCGTAGGCCAGCGCCTCCAACGTTGCCGAAGGGTACCGGGGCATCACAAACGCGAGCACCGCGGTGGCGCCGTCCAGGCGAAGCTGCAGTACGGCGTCGTGCATTGAGGCTGCATCGTTGAGCACATGGACGTCCGGAAGGACCCGGCTGGCAAAGTACCCCAGGTACTCGGCGAGCGCTGACGAGACGCGCAGGCCGATGATTCCCAGCGGCTGGGTTCCGGACAGCAGGTCGATGGCCCGGGCCATCGGCTCCCCGGCGATGGTTCGCTCCAGCGCGGCGATGTTCTGTTGCTCGAATCCCAGCTTGTTTGTTGCGGGATCATCCGGAGCGGAGACGGACGGTGAGCGCAGGATCTCCCGAATGGCATTCCGGAAGTCGGGATAGCTCGCGTAACCGAGCGCTGTCGCCAAACGGGTCACGGTGGGCTGGCTGACGCCGGCGGCCTCGGCCACGTCGATGGTGGAGGCGAAGGCAGCATAGGGAAGGGAACCCAGCATGTACTGGATAACACGGCGCTGGGTCGGCGAAACCCGGTGCTTGTGCGCAAGTTCCACCAGCCAGTTGTGCGCCCTGTCAGCCGGGGGCTGCTCCGTCATGGCACCCTCATCCCCTTTGTGTGGAACCGCTTGGCCGCAATGGTCCGCAAGCGCCCTCCGCAGTCGTGAATAGTATGATACACAGTTAGCGTACGTGCATGAAACCATTCTTAGGTGGAGGTCCGAATGTCAGGCAAGGCACAACGGGAGATCTGGCTGCGGTTCCTGTCCGGACCGGACATCGACTCCCTTGAACTCACGCGCACAGAAATTATCGACGCCGTGGACAGTGTTGTCGCAGCGCACGGCCGCGGCGAGACGGTCTTCGAGCCGCGCATGCACCTCATGCCGAACAACGGCGGAATTGGCCACTTCAATGTGCTGCGCGGGCATGTCTCATCACTCGGCGAACACGGTGTCAGCGGCGTCAAGGTAGTGGGCGATTTTGTGCCGAACTACCTGCACGGCCTGCCCAGCGAGCTTGCCATGGCAACCCTCTTCGATCCCACCACCGGTGTGCCGCTCTCGGTCATGGACGCAACGCTGATCACCGAAGCCCGCACGGGTGCCATGACGGCCGTCGGCGCCAAGCACCTTGCCCGCAAGGACTCCCGCATCCTGGGACACGTGGGTGCGCGCGGAACGGCGTTCTCCAACGTCACCATGCTCAACAGCCTTTTTGACCTTGAGGAAATCCGGGTCACCAGCAAGCGCCCGGAATCCCGCGAGGCGTTCGCCGAGCAACTCCGCGCGGAGATTGACACCCCCGTCCGGGTAGTCGAAACCGCCGAGGAGGCTTTCGACAACGCCGACATCCTGGTGGAGGCCTCACGCCTGAACGAGCCAACCCCCCTGTTGCGCACCGCGGCCGTCAAGCCCGGGGCATTTGTTGTTCCGTACGGAACGGTCAGCGCCGTCGAGCTGGACCTTCTTGACGTGATGGACAAAGTGGTGGTGGATGATTGGCGCGAGGCCCAGTCCGGACGGTTCGGCGCCTTGCGGGCGCACGTGGACACCGGCCGTCTCTCCCCCGAAACCCTGTACGCGCAGCTGGGCGAGATTGTGAGCGGCCAAAAGCCCGGCCGCGAGCACGACGACGAACGCATCCTCTTCTGGCACCGTGGGCTGTCCATTCTCGACGTGGCGGTTGCGCACCTAATCCTGACCAAGGCGGAGCAGACTGAGACCGGCACCATGCTCAGATACCGGTAGCTGCCCATGAACGGCGCATTAGTCATAGACAGTCCGGGCGACCTTGGTCCAGCGGTAATGCTGGCGGTGGCTGACGGCGCGGCGCTCGAACTCGGGGCTGCGCTGCGGGAATCCCTTGGGGTCCACCGCCTGCGCGTGCTGGCTGCACTGGACAACGAAGAATCCGTCTACGGAGTGAACACCGGCATGGGCGCCGCCAGCGAGATCCGGCTGGACACCGCTGCGCAATCGGTGCAGCAGGACAACCTGATGCTGGCCCGTGCGGTTGGCTCAGCCCCGTGGCTGAACCGGAGGGAAGCCCGGGTTGCCGTGGCCGCCCGGTTGCGGTCCTTCCTTGACGGCGATGCCGGGGTTTCAGCGGAGCTGTGCCAGGGACTCATCGACCTGCTCAATCGCGGCCTTCATCCCGCCATTCCCCGAACGCGTAATGGCGCCGCCGGTGAGATCATCCCCCTGGCCCATCTGGGCGGCTGCATCACCGGCTCGGGCAGGTTCATTGAAGGCGGCATCGCCGTCCCCGCGACGCCGGTGCTTACTGCGGCGGGACTGGCACCGTTGCACCTTGGACCCAAGGAAGGCGTTGCGCTGATCGAGGGCATTCCCGTCACCACGGGGCTGGCAATACTCCAGGTCCGAGCAGCGCGCCTGCTGGCAGACCAGTCCATCGCCGCCCTGTCCGCAGGACTGGTGTTGATCAATGCCAACCGCAACCCATTCGGGAAGGCAGTGGCGCGCGCCAATCCCGAGCTCGCCGTCGTCGTCGGCGCGGTGAGAAGGCTCGCAGGCGACCAAACGCTTCCGCGGAGTCTTCAGGCACCCCTGTCCTTCCGTGTTGCGGCGCCAGCGGCGGCCCAGTTGCTGCGCTCGGCTGCGGCGCTGGGGCAGGCGGTTGACCGCGCGCTCGACGGCGTGACGGATTCCCCAGCGTTCCTGGACGGCCGCTTCACGGGGACGGCCGGATTTGACGGCTTTGACCTTGCCGCCGGGCTGGACGGACTCCGTCTGTCGGTGACGCACCTTGCGGAAACGTCGGCGGCCCGGCTGCACCGTCTGCTCGACGAACGGGTAACCGGCCTGCCGCGTCAGCTCTCCGACCGGCCCGGCCTGCAC
>NZ_KI914993.1:18244-26951 GCF_000520595.1 Arthrobacter sp. H5 | reverse complement strand
ATGGTCGCCGTGCACAAGCGGGCCGTTGGCGTGGTGCATGGGCTGCTCCGCTCCTCACAGCCGGCCAGTCTCGGCGCGATTGAGACCTCGCTGGGGCAGGAGGACATTCAGAGTTTTTCACTGGAGGCTGCAGCCTCGTGTGGTGAAGCGCTGGAGGGCGCACGGGATGTGCTCGCCTGCGAACTGCTCGCGTTGGTGCAGGCCGGCCGGCTGGGTCATGGAACCGCCGGACGCTATGGAGCTGAACTGCAGGGACTGCTCGCCCGGGTTGCCGACTTGCTCCCGCCGGGTACGGCGGACCGCCCTTTTGGGCTGGACATCGAAACCATCGACCTGCTCTTGGCTAGCGGCTGGGCGCAGGATCTGCTGGCGGCGGCGCCGTCGAACCCCGTTGTAGAAACTCCGGGCGGAACATGACGCGCGCGGGGTCATCACCGGCCAGGCTGTGAACGGCGGCATCCACAATGGCCTGCTCATCCCAGCCGAAGGTTGTCAGTTCAGGGGTGACCAGCGGTGCCAGCTCGCTGTCATCGAAACCCAGGATAGAAATGTCCGTGGGGACGGCGAGGCCCAGGGCACGGCAGGCGCTGTAGGCTCCAAACGCGATGGAATCCCCCAGGCAGAACAGCGCAGTCGGATGTGACGTGACGGCGAGAAGTTCACGGGCGGCGCGGGCCGCGCCGGTCACTGTGGACGGCGAATAGGCAACCCGCACCGAAAGTCCCATGGAGTCACCAAGGTTCCGGGCCAGGAGTTCGGCGGGCCGGCCCGGCGTGGTGGGGAGCGACGGCGCCAGGAGACCCACCGAGCGGTGGCCCAGATCGGCCAGATGCTGCAGCGCGGTGCCTACGCCGTACTCGTTGTCGAAGAGCACGCAGCCGGCATCGGGCCGCGCGCTCAGGGCATCGCCAATGGAAACTATGCGGATATCGGCGGGCACTGTGCCCCAGTACTCCGCTGACGGGTCAACCGGCAGAGCGATCGCCCCATCGACCCGTTGCCCCGCCAACGCCTGCAGGACTTCCTGTTCCCGTTTCGGCGAGCTGTCTACGTCAGCAATGATTGATGCCAGCTCGTTTTCCCTCAGCGCCTCGGAGAGCATGACCGCCAGCCCCTGCCTCCACATGTCCCGCAGCGATCCCACAATCGCCACGTTGCCACTGCGCCCGTTGGCCAGGGCACGGGCAATGGGATCAACGGAGTAGCCCAGCTCGTCAGCGAGGGCACGGACCTTTGCCTGGGTTTTCTCCGAGCCCCGGATACCGCGCAGAGCGTAGGACGTCGCGGCCTTCGACAAACCGGCTGCATCGGCGATGTCCTGCAGCGTTTTCCGCGGGGAATCGGTCATCAGCCAAGCATACTTGGCAGTTGTGTCGACCCGGTGGTCAGCCGAGGCTACTTGCGGCCGCGTTGAGGCCCTACCGCGCCACTGCGGACCCAATCCTGCAGGTTCTGCCGGGCTGGCCCGCCGAAACCCGGCGTGTTGCCACACGACACGCACTTCGAGCACTGGAACCTGCAGGATTAGGTCCGCCGGGACGGGCGCACATCCCCTCCACAACGGGTCAATGGCACTGACCTTATACACATAACACCGACGCGACTGTGACGCCGGCGGTGAATTCGGTGCACTGGGTGGATGGATACCTTGGACGTGCTGCGCGGGGCTGGATCGGTTGCGCGAACGGGGACCCTTCGCCGGCGCGGTGTGAGCAAACGCAACATACGCCATGCGCTCGAGACCGGGCGGGTGATCCGGCTGCGGCGTGGAGTACTCGCGCTTCCGGATGCTCCGGCCGATATTGCTGCCGCCGTCCTGCACAACGGCCGGGTAACCTGCGTTTCAGCTGCGCCCCACTACGGGCTCTGGCAGCTGCACCCGCCCGCAACGCACCACCTCAGCTGCCCTGAGGGTTACAGCGGAGACAACGTCAACCATCGGCGCCGAACTGTGCCTGTCCACAAGGACCTCCCGCTGGTGGGTCTGGTTGACGTGCTGATCCATGCACTGCATTGCCTTCCGCCGGTGGAAGCAGCGGTCATGGTGGAGTGTGCCCTGCGACGCGGGGAAACCGTCCGGAGTTTCCTCCTCGAGCGGCTTCAAGGCGACCGCAACGGCAAGGCCCGGGCAGCATTGGAGTTGGTGACCGGTTGCGCCGAATCGACCCTTGAGGTGGTGGCACGGATCCTGTTCAGGGGCGCCGGATTCCATGTCGACACACAGGTCTACATCGACGGCGTGGGCCGGGTGGATTTCCTGTTGGAGGGTTTCCTGGTGGTGGAGGTCGACGGTGACAAGCACCACTCCGACCGAAAAGCCCGCCAAACCGATCAGCGGCGGAACAACATGACCATCATCGGCGGCTATCTGGTGCTCCGGTATCGCTATGCGGACATAGTGCACAACAGTGACGTGGTCTTGGCGGAGATTTGGCAGGTCCTGTCCGGCCGCGTCATTCGCTAAACGCACACACCGACACCCGTTCGGCCGGGCTACGTCCGGCAGCTGCGGACCGGATCCTGCAACTTCTTCCGGACAGACCCGCCGAATCACGGCGTGTTGCCGCGCGACACGCCTTTTGAGCACTAGAACCTGCAGGATTGGGTCCGCCCTGCAGCAGACCGGACCGCGCAGACCGACTTCTCCTGCCTCTGGAAATCTCTCGCGCGCTGGGTGGCTACTCCGCCACCCGATGCAACACAAACACTCCGCCACGCGGGATGGTCCAGCCGGGAGGCGTCGGTGTTAACCTACGCATCCGGAACCTCCTGTATTCGGCCGCGAACCAAACCCCCGTTCGGGTGCTTTCCGTCCGGGACCTGCGGACCAGATCCTGCAACTTCTTTCGGTCAATACCGCCAAATCACGGCGTGTTGCGGCGCGACACGCGGTTTGCGCGTCAGAACATGCGGGATCAGGTCCGCCCCGGGCTGGCGCTCCCCCAGTTGACGGGACAACCCGGAGTGAGCTTGACAAAACAGTTGTGAACCGGTTCACTTAACCTATAAATGAACCGGTTCACACGACGTATTTGAAGGGAGGAACCGTGCGCATCGACTGCCATCAGCACCTGTGGCCCGCTGCCTTCATCGACGCCCTGCGTGAGCGCACCTCCCCGCCAATGCTTGACCGCTGGACCCTCCTGATCGACGGTGAAGCCCCCTATATTGTTGATGCAACAGCCCACGACGCCGAAAAGCGGCGGGCCCAGGAGGTCCGCGAAGGCAAGGACCAGGTGCTGCTTTCCCTCTCCAGCCCGCTGGGCATTGAGCACCTGCCGTTCGAGGACGCACGGAAGCTCATTTACACCTGGCATGAGTCGTCGCTGCAACTGGGCGACCCGTTCCGGATCTGGGCTGCCACGCCGGTTGCCGAGTTCGATCTTGACGGCCTGAGAGACATCCTGAGCCAGCACAGGATTGTGGGCCTGCAGCTTCCAGCCACGGCGCTGGGCAACCCCGCCGCCATCCGCCGGATGAAGCCGGTACTGGACATCCTGCAGGCAAGTAACCAACCGTTGTTGATCCATCCCGGGCCGGCTCCCGCAACCGAGGACACGCCGTCGTGGTGGCCAGCCCTGGTCCCCTACGTATCCCAACTGCATGCATCCTGGCTGGCGTGGCACGCCGTCGGCCGTAAACAACATCCAAGCCTGAGGGTTGCCTTCGTGGCGTTGGCCGGACTGGCGCCGCTGCACCATGAACGCCTTGCGGCCCGCGGCGGTGAGTTTGGCGCCGTCGACCCGCTGGTCTACTACGAAACCTCGTCCTACGACACGCGCGCCATTGACGCGACCATCCGCGTTGTCGGCGTGGATCCGATCGTGCACGGATCGGACCGCCCGTACGCCGAGCCCAGGGATCCCGGGCTGGGACATGCCTTCACCCACGCGCTATTTTCCACCAACCCACAACATCTTCTGAAAGGAACACCGCGATGACCATCACCACCCCGGAGCACACACCACTGACGCAGGCGGACGTTCCCAACCTGCCCGGCCGCACACTGACCCGGGCAGAGCTTCAGGATTGGGTCACCGAGCTCGCCAAACATCCCCAATTATGGGAGCACCACATCAGCCACGAGGGCGGGAAGCGGCACTATGCCTCGCTGTACCGGGACAGCAACGTCGACGTCTGGCTGCTCTGCTGGAACACGGAGGATGACACCGGCTGGCATGACCACGACATCTCCTCGGGCGCCGTCACCGTCACGCGCGGGTCGGTGACCGAAGCGAATCCGCGTATCAGCGGCGAACCAGTCAAGCGCGTTGTGCAGGCCGGCCGCACGTTCAACTTTGGTCCGGACCACATTCACCGGATGGGTGGCGGCGTGGACGGCTCCGTCTCCATCCATGCCTACTCGCCGCCGCTGTGGCGCATGGGTCAGTACGCCATCGGCCGCAACGGCGTGATGCGGCGCATGTCCGTCAGCTATGCGGACGAGTTGCGCCCCATGGACGACGAAAGCGTCATCGAGACGTACAAGGCGCTACAGGCTGTCACCGAGGAATCCCGCTAACCCCGGAAGCAGCGCAACCGCCCGGTCAATGTCCTCACCGATCGGGCGGTCTTCCATGTCCGGGTCCAGCTGTTCGGCAAGGTACTCAAACGCCGCCCGAGCGGGAGTGTCGCCCAGCCGCTGCGGGGCCAGACGCAACGCCCGCACGGCCGCCACCGCTTCAACGGCGACGACGACGGGAGCCTCTGCCGCCGCCCGCCGCAGAAGCCGTGCGCCCTGGGTGGAAAACCCGGCGTGATCCTCGAGTCCCAGCGAGATACTCAGGCTTGCGCCGCTGACGGGTACGACGGCGGTGCGCAGGTTCGCGAGCACGTCCTGGACAACGTACTCGGCGATCATCAGGCCGGAGCTGCCCGGTGGACCCTGCGCCAGGAAGGCGGGCAATCGGGTCATGTCCGGCCGCAGCATCATCCCCAGCCGTGCTGAGGAGAGTGTGAGGACGGGGAAGAACGCCGTCCGGGCATGGTCAAGTGCAGCCGCAAGGGCGCCCAGGTGGAACTGCCCGTGGTGAGCGACGCCGTGCGCCGTTATCAGCGGGTTCTCAGCGGCCGCATTGATATCAGCTTCCAGAATCTGCACGAGCTGATCCAGCGCGTGCACCGCGGGCGCGTGCACCTGGGGGAAAACGCGGAGTCCAAACGGGTCCTGGATGCGGGCTGCCTCCCGCGGCATCCCATCATCCATCCCCGCCAGGTGGGCCACCGCTGCCGCCACAGCGCGCTGGTGGGGGTGGGCGCGACGGCGGTGGACGTCGTCGTCGTACGCCTCCGATGATCCCTCGAGCGCGAGGAGTGACAGGGCAGCCACCACGACGCCGCTGCGCAGCACGGTGTCCAGCTCACCCGCGCCGAGGGCCGCGGTCGCCAGGGTCACGGCACTGGAGCTCATGAAAGGGAGTGCGTCAGTGTCCGTAAACTGCACGGGGTCTATGCCGCCCGTCCGCCACGGCCGTTCGCCTGCAAGCGTCAGCGCCAGTTCAGCCAACGCCGGTAAATCCCCCATGCCCACTGAGCCCAGGCCGTGCAATGTCGGGAGGCTGCCGGAGTCCAGGGCGGCCAGAAGCCCCCGGGCCACACCGCTGCTGACACCGGATCCGCCCGCAGCGAACTGGTTCAATCTCACGGCCATCGTGGCGCGGGTCACGGCGTCTCCCTCCACCGGACCGGTTGCCGCACAATGGCTGAGCAGCAGGCGGCGGGCGTGTGCCGCGCGCTCTCCGTCAATGTCGGCGGCGGCGTCGTCGTTCTGTCCGTCGGCATCCTCACTCACCACCACGTTGCGGTTGGCACCCACGCCCGTGTTCGCTCCGTACACGTAGCCCGACTCGCGTGCGTCGATCAGCCGCTGCCGCACAGACTCCAGTGCTGTCATGCGCTCCTGCGGCACTGACACACCCGCCACGCCGTGCGCAATGCGGTTGACCTCCGGCACAGTTAACGATGCGCCGTCGAGTGCAATACGCTGCTGAGTGACCATCACGGAAAGAACCCGCCCTTCATATGTCGGATAGGTAACTATTCCCACAAAAATGGTTGACTGTCTATTCATTGCCTGAAAGTATGAATCAACTTATTCAAGCTGGCCATTGTGGCCGGCGCCGAAGGAACCTGGAGCGCCACTTTGATCACGTTTGATGAGGTCAGTAAGACGTTTCCCGACGGAACGCTTGCCGTTGAAAGGCTCAACTTCGAATTGCCCACCGGAAAAATCACGGTCTTCGTTGGGCCGTCCGGCTGTGGAAAGACCACCTCGCTGCGCATGATCAACCGAATGGTGGAGCCCTCCAGCGGCCGGATCCTCATTGACGGGAAAGACATCACGTCCCAGGATGCCGCACTGCTGCGGCGTTCGATCGGGTACGTCATCCAGCATGCAGGTCTGTTCCCGCACCGCACCGTGATCGAAAACATCATGACCGTTCCCACCCTGATCGGAACAGACAAGAAAAAGGCACGTTCCACCGCCATGGAACTGCTGGAACGCGTGGGGCTCAATGACAGCATGGCGGACAAGTATCCCGTACAGCTTTCGGGTGGACAGGAGCAGCGGGTTGGAGTGGCGCGCGCGCTGGCCGCCGATCCGCCGGTGCTGCTGATGGACGAGCCGTTCAGCGCCGTTGACCCGATTGTCCGGGGCGGGCTGCAGACAGAGTTCCTCCGACTCCAGGGCGAGCTGGGCAAGACGATCGCATTTGTCACCCACGATATTGATGAAGCCATCAAACTCGGCGACATGGTTGCAGTCTTCAAGGAAGGCGGCCACCTGGCCCAGTACGCAACGCCCCGGGAACTGCTGGAAAACCCGGCAAGTGATTTTGTGGCGGAGTTTGTGGGCAGGGACCGCGGCTTCCGCAGTCTTTCCTTCGATACTTCTGACGGCCTGGTGCTTGATCCGGTGGACAGTGTGCGGGCCGGCAGCGAAGTGCTGGTGCTCGACGACGCCGGACGTCCGGTGGGCTGGACCGGCCCCGGCATCGCACCGGAGTCCAACCCGGCATCGGTTGCCGGCACGTTCAAAGCCCATGACTCGCTGCGGGTGGTCACCGACCTCGCCATCACCTCACCGGTGGGCATTGCCATCAGGGTGGATGAAAACGGCACGGCCGACGGCGTCATCCGGCACCAGAGCCTGGTTCGCCAGCTGGACGAGCGCCGACGGCAGCGGTCCGGGGTCACCACGTGATCGATTACATCTCCTCGAACACCGAGGTGATCTGGAGGGCCTTCAGCGAACACGTGTTTCTGGCCCTGATACCGGTGCTTCTCGCCATCGTCATCTCGCTCCCGCTCGGCTACCTGGCCGTCCGCTACTCGAAGCTGTATTACCCGCTGGTCAACGTCAGCAGTATCCTTTACGCCATCCCATCCCTTGCCCTGTTCCTGCTGTTGCCGCCCATCATCGGCACCCGGGTGCTCTCTCCGCTGAACATCATCATTGCCCTCACTATCTACAGTGTTGCGCTGATGGTGCGGGTGGTTGCCGACGGCCTCAACTCGGTGGACCCCACCGTGACGCAGGCGGCCACGGCCATGGGCTACAGAAGGATCAAACGACTCTTCAGCGTCGAGCTTCCGATTGCCCTGCCGGTCATGCTGGCAGGTCTCCGGGTTGCGACGGTAGCAAACGTCAGCATCGTCAGTGTCGGCGCCCTCCTGGGTGTGGGCGGCCTCGGTGCGCTCTTCCTGCGGGGCCTGCAGCTCGACTACCTTGATCCGATCATCGTGGGCATTGTCTTGTCGGTCCTGCTCGCTGCGGTCTGCGACAGTGTCATTGTCCTGGTCCAGCGGCGGTTTACGCCGTGGTCACGGGTGGGAGGCAGGGCCTGATGGAGTACCTCGAATTTCTTCTTGATCCAGCGAACTGGGAACTGGGCCAGAGTGGTGCCATTCCGGCCCTCGTGGTCGACCATCTGTTCTACACCGCGCTGACCCTGGTGATCGGCGCGCTCATTGCCATCCCCGTAGGGCTCTATATTGGGCACACTGGTCGGTTCGCGTTCGTTGCCATCAATGCTGGAAACGCCGGCCGTTCGCTGCCGACACTTGGGCTGATCATCTTTTTGGTGACCCTCATCGGCTTCGGGCTGGTTCCGGTGATCGCCGCGCTGGTGGTCCTTGCAATACCGCCAATACTCACCTCAACCTACGCCGGACTCCGGGCGATCGACCCCGCCTCGGTGGACGCCGCCAAGGGCATGGGGATGCGGCCCCTGCAGATCATGTTCAGGGTGGAAATCCCCATGGCCCTGCCGCTCATCATGAGCGGTCTGCGCAGCGCAACCCTTCAGGTTGTGTCCACCGCGACGGTCTGCGCCTATGTGGGACTGGGCGGGCTGGGCCGTCTGCTCATCGACGGGATAGCGCTCAACCAGTACGATCGGGTGGTTGCTGGGGCCGTCGTCGTTGCCCTGTTGGCCATCATCCTGGACCTCGGCGCCGCCGCACTTCAGCGGCTGGTGGTGTCGCCCGGCGTCTCCGGGCGCGCGCTGACCCGCACTTCCAACACGCCATCCAAACGCGCTGTGCCGGCCGGTTCGGATGCCCCTCCTTCTGAAGCCCGATAAGCTTTCAACACCAGACCGAAAGGCACGACCATGTTCAAGAAACAGTCCCACAAACTGCTGAGTAGTGTTGCACTCCTCGGAGCGGCAGCCCTCACCCTTTCCGCCTGCGGCGGAGACCCGCT
>NZ_KI914993.1:0-18144 GCF_000520595.1 Arthrobacter sp. H5 | reverse complement strand
CCCGCTGGAATCCGGCGGCGGTGGCGGCGAGTCAGTTGCCGCCGAGACAATCGCCATCGGATCAGCCAACTTCCCGGAGAGCGAGCTGCTCGCGGAGATGTACGCCCAAGTCCTCGAAGCGGAAGGCATCGAGGTGGAACGCAACTTCAACATCGGCGCCCGCGACCTGTACCTCGCTGCCTTGGAAGACGGTTCCATAGACCTGCTCCCCGAGTACAACGGCGCCCTGTACTCCTCGCTCGTTGAAGGCGGCGCTCCTGAAGGGGTCACCGATCCCGAAGAGGTGTACGACGCCATGGTTGAGGTGCTGCCCGAGGGTATCGTTGCCTTGGAGCAGTCGGAAGCCGAGGACAAGGACACGCTCGCGGTCCTGCCGGAAACGGCCGAGGAATACGGTCTTGAGACCATGGAAGATCTGACGGACGTTGCCGGTGAACTCACCCTCGCCGCCGGCCCTGAGTTCTCCGAGCGTTTTCAGGGCCTGATAGGTCTTGAAGAGGTCTACGGCATCACGTTCGCCGAATTCCGCCCGCTGGACGCCGGCGGTCCGCTGACACGCGAAGCGCTCCTCAGCGGCGAAGTTGATGTAGCCAACATCTTCAGCACTGACTCGACCATTGAAACCGAGTCGCTGGTGGTCCTTGAGGATACCGAGAGCCTGTTCCTCTCGGAGAACATTGTGCCGATTATCCGTGAATCCAAGGTCAACGACACCATCACGGCAGCGCTCAACGAGATCTCGGCTGCACTCACCACCGAGAACCTCACCGAGTACCTCGCCATGGTCCAGGTGGACAAGCAGTCAAGCTCCGAGGTGGCAGCCGCATTCCTTGAGGAATTCGGACTCGTCTAAGCTCCTCGCTTCGCCGGATCTCCACGCGCTCGTCCCTCGCTTGGTCGATCGCCGGAGGGCCGCCAGGCCCGCCCCCGGTGGTCGACCAAGGGCCGCCAGGCCCGCGTGGAGACCCAACCACCGGGTAATCCAGGAAGAAGACAGTGCCCACACAACGCTCCGCCGCAGCGGCGGCCGTGGCAAGCTACGCGCCCGGTGTGCTCGTGATGGCAGCGGCAGTGGGCGCCGCCGTCGTGCTGGCCGGCTTGCAGCAGTTTGCCGGCGCACTGGTGATTGCCCTGGCCCTGGGGCTGCTGATCCGCAACACCGGGCTGTTTCATCCCCGGATTCAGCCCGGTATCCAGATGGCCACCAAACGGTTCCTCCGTATCGGAGTAGTACTTTTGGGCCTGCAGCTGTCCCTGCCCGACATTTGGGATCTGGGCCTTTCCGTGCTCATCCTGATTGTGCTCTGTGTGGTGCTGAGCTTCATCTTCACCCGGTATGTGGGTGAGCGGCTGGGCCTCACCCGTTCCGGGGCCACGCTCATGGCTGCCGGCTTCTCGATCTGCGGCGCCTCGGCTATCGCCGGAATGCAGAGCATTGTGGACGCCGACGACGACGAGGTGGCCAGTTCCATCGCCATGGTCACCCTGTACGGGTCGCTGGTGATTCTTGGCCTTCCACTGATCAGCTCTTTGATGGGCCTCTCCCCCGAAACGTTTGGCATCTGGTCCGGCCTTGCCGTGCACGAGGTGGCGCAGGTTGTCGCAACGGCCAGCACCGCCGGTGCAGCTGCCCTGGCGGTTGCCACCGTGGTCAAACTAGGCCGGGTGGTTCTTCTGGCGCCGGTTGCAGCGTTTATCTCCATTTCGCTGCGGCGCTCGGAAGGCATTAAGAAGGCCGTTGCCAGCGGGCGGGTGGATCCCATTGTTCCGCTGTTTGTGATCGGGTTCCTGGCGCTCGTGCTGGTGCGCTCCACCGGACTGGTTCCGGAGCCCTTGCTCGACATTGCCGCGACAACCGCAACCTGGCTGCTGGCCGCGGCCATGTTTGGGCTGGGAACTGGAATTGACGTGCCGCACCTGGCCCGGACCGGAGGCCGCACGCTGGTTCTGGGCGCCCTCTCGACGGTATTTCTCGGTGGGATTTCACTGGTGGGCGCGCTGCTGGTCACCTAGCCTCTCTTGCATCGACTCTCCCCAAACGGACGTTCTCAGCCCCAAAATTGCCTTGAGAAGGTCACTTTGGGGAGAGTCGATCGAAGGGGAAGTTAGCGGAGGCCCGTTTTCCGTTCCAGGGCCAGACCGATCAGCTCATCGATCAACTCCGTATACGTCAGGCCGGATTTCGCCCACATCTGCGGATACATACTGATCGGGGTAAAACCGGGCATCGTGTTGATCTCATTGATGATCAGCTCACCGGCAGGGGTGTAAAAGAAGTCCACGCGGGACAGGCCCTCAGCTCCCACGGAGTCAAACGCCTGCCCTGCCAGTTCACGCACGCGGTCGGTCACGTCGGATGGCAGGTCCGCCGGACAGCTGAGCTCGGCGGCCGCCCCGTCCACATACTTGGCTTCGAAGTCGTACCAGTCATGCCCACCGGGCTGGACCGCAATCTCCCCGGGCAGGCTGGTCCTCGGATCATCCGAACCACGTCCTTGCAGCACGGCAACCTCAATCTCGCGCCCGGTGATGCCGGCTTCGATGATGACCTTCGGGTCAAAGGCCCGAGCGGTCTCGACGGCGGCGGCCAAACCGTCCGGCGCTGCGACCCGGGTGATGCCCATCGAGGACCCCGCGCGGGCAGGCTTCACAAATACGGGAAAATCCAATGCCGCAACCCGTCGAAGACACCCGGCGGAATCCCTGGTCCACTGCCGGTCGGTGATGACCTCATACGGTCCCACGGTCAGACCCGCTGAGGCGAACACCACCTTCATGAAGTGCTTGTCCATACCGACGGCGGACGCCAGAACTCCGGCGCCCACGTAACGCACGTCGGCCATTTCCAGCATTCCCTGCAGGGTTCCGTCCTCGCCAAAAGGTCCGTGGAGCAGCGGCATCACCACATCCACCTCGCCAAGGCTGCGCGGCATCCGTTCAGCCGAGGTTGCCACCAGCTCCTGCCCGGAACCGCCGTCGGACGCTGTCGCCAACACCACCGACTCAGGCGACACCGGAACCTCGGGGAGCACCGACGATCGCAGCGACCACTGGCCGGGATCGGACGCAACCAGCGCCCATTGGCCGTTCTTCGCAATACCCACGGGAACAACGTCGTACTTGTCCCGGTCAATCGCCTCCAGCACTCCCGCAGCAGTCACGCAGCTCACCGCATGCTCGCTGGAGCGCCCACCGAAGAGCACAAGGACGCGGGGTTTCGGGGATAAAGTCACAGTTCGCCTTCGGATTTGAGCTCGCGGGCCAACAGCCGCGGCCCCAGGTCATGAACGGACAGACTACCCTGCAGAACAGCAACCACGCTTTCCGTGATGGGCATGTCCACCTGCAGTTGACGTGCCAGGTCCAGGACGGCCTGGGCGGATTTGATGCCCTCGGCCGTCTGATTCATGACCGATGTGACCTCATCGAGGGTGAGGCCCTGGCCCAGCAGGCGTCCGGCCGTGTGGTTCCGGGAGAGCGGGGATGAACAGGTGGCAATGAGGTCGCCCATCCCGGCGAGGCCGGCCATGGTTTCTGCCTCTCCGCCCAGCGCCACCGCCAGCCGGGTGGTCTCCGCCAGCCCGCGCGTGATCACCGAGGCCTTGGTATTATCGCCCATCTGTTTGCCCTCGCAGATCCCTACAGCCAGGGCAATCACGTTCTTGACGATGCCCCCGATCTCCACCCCCACCACGTCGGTGTTGGTGTACGGGCGGAAATACCGTGCAGTGCATGCCGCGGCGATCCAGGACGCAACACCTGCATCGGCCGAGGCCACGACGGAGGCGGTGGGTTCCCTGCGGGCTATCTCCATCGCGAGGTTGGGTCCGGACACCACTGCAATTCGCCGGTCCGGCAGCTCCAGTTCGCCGGCCAGGACCTGGCTCATGCGGTCATCGGTGCCCACTTCGAGTCCCTTCATCAGGGATACCACGACGGCGTCCGCCGGGATCAGCGGCTTCCATACCGCGAGCTGCGGGCGGAGCGATTGCGCGGGAACGGCGATCACCACAACTTCCGCCCCGTCAAGGACACCGGCAACATCGGTTGAACAGGTGATGGTTTCCGGGAGCACCGTGTCGCCGAGATAGCGGCTATTGGTGTGCTTCGAATTGATCTCCGCTGCGACGTCCTCACGCCGCGCCCACAGCCTCACCTGGGTACCGTGCAGCTCCCCCGCGTCAGCCAGCACCTTGGCGAAGGTGGTCCCCCAGCTGCCGCTGCCAAGGACGGCAACAACCGCGGGCGGCCGGCGGTTCACTGGGCGTCGCCTGCGGGCGACTCGAAGTTGCGGCCGGTCCGCTTCTGCTTCTTCGCTGCGGGATCCCAGCGTTCAGCCGGCGGCGTCTCACCGCGCAGCTCGCCCACCAGCATTGTGAGGGAATCGAGGATCCGGCCGGTTGCTGCGTCAAGGGTGGTGCGGGTGATCGGCTTGCCCTCGAACTCAGTGAGGTCCACCGGCTGCCCCACCAGCACACGTGAATGCTTGCGGGGAAACAGGTAGAGGCGCTTCGCGTACCGGGGGAAAACCTGGTGCGCTCCCCAATGGGCGATCGGCACCACCGGCGCTCCGGTCTGCAGGGCAAGGCGCGCCGCACCGGTCCGTCCTTTCATAGGCCACATGTCGGGATCCCTTGTCAGCGTGCCCTCGGGATAGATGATGATTCCGCCGCCGTCGCTGATCGCTTGCCTGGCGGTCTCCAGCGAACGGTTGGCTCCCGCCGTCGTGCGTTCAACCGGCACCTGCAGGGTGGCCCGCAGCGCTGCACCCAGCACCGGCACCTTGAACAGCGAGGCCTTGGCCAGGAAGTGCGGCATGACCTTGTTGTTGTACAGGAAATGCCCAATGACCACAGGGTCGATCTCAGTGACGTGGTTGGGACAGACAATGAAGCCCGTATCCCGCGGAAGCAGTTCGGCGCCCTTCCACTCCTTGGACATCATTGCGTTCATCAGCGGTCGCAGGATGGCCGCGAGCACGGCAAAGGTCGCCCGGGATTTTACGGTTTCCGTCATTGTCTGAGGCCGCAGCTACTGGCGGCTGTTCCCGGTGTTACTGGAGGTGGCATCGAAGTCCGCGCCGAGGCCCTCAAGTTTGTCCTGGAAACGCTCGTACCCGCGGTTGATCAGCTCGATTCCCGTGACCCGGGATGTGCCCTTCGCTGCCAACGCGGCAATGAGGTGGCTGAAGCCTCCTCGCAGGTCGGGAATGTCGATCTCAGTTCCCTGCAGCTGCGCCGGCCCGGAAATCACTGCCGAATGCAGGAAGTTGCGCTGCCCAAAGCGGCACGGCACACTGCCAAGGCACTCGCGGTGTACCTGGATGTTTGCACCCATGCGGACCAGTGCCTCGGTGAACCCAAACCGGTTCTCGTAGACAGTCTCGTGGACAATGGAGACGCCTTCGGCCTGGGTGAGGGCAACCACCAGCGGCTGCTGCCAGTCCGTCATGAAGCCAGGGTGTACGTCAGTTTCCAGCACCAGCGGGGAGAGCTTGCCGCCCGGGTGATAGAAGCGGATGCCGTCGTCGTTCACGTCGAAGGCTCCACCGATCTTGCGGTAGGTGTTCAGGAAAGCGGTCAGATCCAGCTGACGGGCGCCTTCCACATAGATGTCGCCCTGTGTGACAAGTGCCGCTGATGCCCAGGAGGCGGTCTCATTGCGGTCCGAGATGGCCTTGTGGTTGAACCCGCTGAGTTCGCTTACTCCTTCAATGCGGATGGTGCGGTCCGTCTGCACCGTGATGATGGCGCCCATCTTCTGCAGGACGGCGATCAGGTCCATGATTTCAGGCTCGACGGCGGCACCGCTGAGCTCCGTGATTCCGTCCGCACGCGTGGCAGTCAGGAGAACCTGCTCCGTGGCACCCACGCTCGGGTAAGGCAGCTCGAGCTTGGCGCCGTGCAGACCCTTGGGGGCGGAAATCGAGATCCCGCCGGGACGCTTGTCCACCACGGCACCGAAGTGGCGAAGAACCTGCAGGTGGTAATCGATCGGACGGTCGCCGATCTTGCAGCCACCCAAATCCGGGATGAAGGCCTCACCGATGCTGTGCATCAAGGGGCCGCAGAACAGAATTGGAATGCGCGAATCCCCGGCGTGCGCGTCAATATCTTTTGACTTCGCCATCTTCGCGTTCTGAGGATCCATGGTCAGGTCACCAGTGACCGGGTCCTTGGTTACTTCAACACCGTGAAGCTTCAACAGGCTGGTGACAACGTCCACGTCCTTGATTTCAGGGACGTTCCTTAGCACCGATGGGGCGTTGCCCAGCAGGGCAGCAACCATGGCCTTCGGTACCAGGTTTTTGGCTCCGCGAACGGAAACCTTTCCATTCAACGGAACACCGCCGCGGATGGTCAGCACACTACCCATGAACACCTATTTCCTCTTGCAGATAAGCCCCGCCAGCAGATAAAGACTCCAACCAAGCATAGGAGGTCCAGTTACCAGACTGAAATACCGGACGTTGATGAGGGCACCGTGTTGAGCGCGCCCACTGGTGTCAACAGACGGCCGCTACGCCTCATTCCCGGGAGCTGCGTGGGTAAGAACACTGAATCAGGTGCGGGCGGGCAGTGTCTTTGGCTTCCATTCCGGACGTGACGCCTCGAACGCGGTGATGTCTTCCTCATGGCGCAGGGTCAGGCCAATATCGTCCAGGCCTTCCAGGAGCCGCCAACGCGTGTAGTCGTCAATCTGGAAGGACGCAACAACCGAGCCGCAGGTGACCGAACGGGACTCAAGGTCCACCGTAATCTCGGTGCCGGGGTGGTTCTCCAGGACTTTCCAGATGAGCTCGATGTCATCCTGGGCAACCTGCGCCGCCACCAGTCCCTGCTTACCCGAATTGCCCCTGAAGATATCGGCGAACCGGGAGGCCAGGACAGCCCTGAAACCAAAGTCCTTGAGCGCCCACACCGCGTGCTCGCGGGAAGACCCGGTGCCGAAGTCCGGTCCGGCAACCAGCACCGACCCGCGGATAAAAGGCTCCTTGTTGAGAATGAAGTTCTCTTCCTTGCGCCACTCCGCGAAGAGTGCGTCCTCGAAGCCGGTGCGGGTGATCCGCTTGAGGTAGACGGCAGGGATGATCTGGTCGGTGTCCACGTTGCTCTGCCGCATTGGGACGCCGATTCCGGTGTGGGTGGTGATCTTTTCCATAACAGCTCCTACGCGGCGTGGTTGGTGGAGGCCAGATGGGCGGCGGGCGGCAGCGGATCGAGGTCCGACGGCGAACTCAGCGTTCCGCGCACGGCTGTCGCCGCAGCGACAACCGGGGACACCAGGTGGGTACGACCGCCCTTGCCTTGGCGGCCTTCGAAGTTCCGGTTGGACGTGGAGGCACAGCGCTCCCCCGGGGCCAGCTGGTCGGGGTTCATGCCAAGGCACATGGAGCAGCCGGCAAAGCGCCATTCGGCGCCGAAATCCTTGAACACCTGATCCAGTCCCTCGGCCTCCGCTTCCAGCCTTACGCGCGCGGATCCGGGAACCACCATCATGCGGATCGCCGGGTCCTTCTCGCGGCCGCGAATGATATCCGCAGCGATGCGCAGGTCCTCGATCCGGCTGTTGGTGCAGGAGCCAAGGAACACGGTGTCCACACGGATGTCCTTCATCAGGGTCCCGGCTTCCAGCGCCATGTATTCGAGAGCGCGATTGCAGGCTGCCTTGTCATTCTCGTCGGCGAAGTCGTCCGGTGACGGCACGGCTTGGCTGAGCGATACGCCCTGACCGGGGTTGGTGCCCCAGGTGACAAACGGCTCGAGTTCGTTGGCGTCAAGGAAAACCTCGGCGTCGAACACTGCGTCATCATCCGTGCGCAGTGCCCGCCAGTTCTCGACGGCGGCATCCCAGTCGGCGCCCTGTGGCGCGTGCGGCCGGTCCTGAAGGTACTGAAATGTGGTCTCGTCAGGTGCCACCATGCCAGCGCGCGCCCCGGCTTCGATGGACATGTTGCAGATGGTCATGCGGGCGTCCATGGACAGCGCCCGGATCGCAGAGCCGCGGTACTCCAGCACATAGCCCTGTCCCCCGCCGGTGCCGATCTTGGCGATGACCGCAAGGATGATGTCCTTGGAGGTAACGCCGGGCTTCAGCGTGCCCTCCACATTGATGGCCATGGTCTTGAACGGGTTGAGAGAAAGTGTCTGGGTGGCCATCACGTGCTCCACCTCGGAGGTGCCGATGCCCATCGCCAGCGCCCCAAAGGCACCGTGCGTGGAGGTGTGCGAGTCGCCACAGACCACCGTGTTACCCGGCTGGGTAAGGCCAAGCTGCGGTCCGATAATATGGACGATGCCCTGCTCCGCGTCGCCGAGCGAGTGAAGCCTGACGCCGAATTCCTTGCAGTTGGCACGCAGGGTTTCAATTTGCGTGCGGCTGGTGGGGTCCGCGATCGGCTTGTGGATGTCCAGGGTGGGAGTGTTGTGGTCCTCGGTGGCGATCGTCAGGTCCGGACGGCGCAGCTTGCGCCCGGCAAGCCGCAGACCCTCAAAGGCCTGGGGCGACGTCACCTCGTGCACCAAATGGAGGTCGATGTACAGCAGGTCCGGTTGGGCTTCGCTGCCCACCACCTCGCCCTTACGCACGATGTGCGATTCCCAGACTTTCTCTGCGAGCGTGTTGCCCATGGCCGGTATCCTCCACTGCCGTTGAATGCTACTGCCGTTGAATGCTTTGCTTTTGCTGAACGCTGTCTTTACTGAAGCAGCCGCGCCGCTTTGCGCGCCACCTCCGGGACTTGCGTCTCAGATAATGAGACGTCAATATCATTGTATGGACAATTCTAGCGGTGTCGGCGTCATAGATAAAGCGGCAATGGTGCTGGATGCCCTTGAAGCCGGGCCCACAACGCTGGCTCAGCTCGTGGCATCTACGGGCCTGGCACGGCCTACAGTGCACCGCCTGGCTCTTGCGCTGGTGCATCACCGGTTGGTCAGCCGGGATATCCAGGGCCGGTTTGTGCTTGGCAGCCGGCTGGTGGAGCTTGCATCGGCCGCGGGTGAGGACCGTCTGATTGCCTCCGCCGGTCCTGTTCTTCTTCAGCTTCGGGATGCCACCGGTGAGAGCGCGCAGCTCTTCCGCCGCCAAGGCGAGTGGCGCGTGTGTGTGGCCTCAGCGGAGCGGCCGATCGGGCTGCGCGACACCATCCCGGTGGGTACACAGCTGTCCATGAAGGCCGGCTCCGCAGCGCAGTGCCTGCTCGCCTGGGAAGACCATGACCGCCTGTTGAAAGGACTCCACAACGCGCGGTTTACTCCCACGGTCCTCGCCGGAGTACGACGGCGCGGGTGGGCCCAGAGCCTGGGCGAACGCGAGCCCGGGGTCGCCTCGGTGTCAGCGCCGGTGCGCGGGCCGTCCGGCCGGGTCATCGCCGCCGTCTCAATCTCAGGTCCGATGGAGCGGCTCACCCGGCAGCCAGGTCGGATCCATGCTGAAGTGGTGGTCAATGCGGCGCTGCAGCTGACCAACGCCGTCGGGAAAGCCGCGGAGTAGGCGTCGGCTGACCATAACGTGCATCGACTCTCCCCAAATGGACCTTCTGAGCCCCAAATTAGGCGTGAGAACGTCACATTGGGGAGAGTCGATGTACCCGGAATAGGCTGGAATCATGAGCGACTATGCTGTGTTTCTGCGCGGCGTCAACGTTGGCGGAGTGACCATCAAGTCGGCGGATCTGCGCGCTTCGTTCGAGCGGCTTCCCGTCAATAACGTACTCACGCTGCTCGCGTCGGGAAATGTTGTGTGCAGCACCGACCTCAGCCTGCAGGACCTCACATCGGCTGTCGAGACAGCGCTGCGCAAGGATTTCGGCTACGAAGCCTGGGTGGTTGTCCTTGAAGCAGACCGGCTGCGCGGCATCGTCAACGCCTGTCCTTTTCCAGCGGACGATCCCGCAACCCACACATACATCACGCTTTTCTCGGATCCGGCCGTGCTGACCGAACTGGTTGACGCTGCAACGGCCGCCGGAGAGCCCGCCGAGGTACTTGGTCCCGAAGCGGCCGCGTGGTCCGCACCAAAAGGCCAGACCCTCGAGAGTCCGCTGAACAAGCTGACCAACAAACCACGGTTCAAGAACGCCACCACCACGCGCAACCTCAGGACACTGAATAAGGTCCTGGCCGCGCTGGGTAGGTAGCGGTGGGCGGCATCCCGGGCGTCCACGACCGGAAAATCACCCTGAGGCCCGCGCCGCCTTCACTGCTGCGCAGAAGTCGTTGTAGCGCGAAACTTCGGCCGCAACGGGCGCCGCGGCCAGCGTATCCGAGGCCTCAGCGATCGACGCAACCAGCCGTCGTCGTACGCGTTTTCCCCTCAACTGCGCGGCGAAACGAGCCAGGGCAGCAGAGAGCAGCGACAACACAACTCCGCCAACCAATCCCCCCACAGCCAGCAGTGTAGGCACCGGTATTCCCTCAATCAGGGGCGCCGCCGGCACCGCGAACTGCAGAAAACCCATACCCGCCAGCACGCCCAGCCAGGCAAGTCCGGCCACCGCCGCGGCGAGGAACAGCCACTGCAACGCCCCCGCAACCGGCCACCACCAGGACCGGGATCCGCTGACGAAGTCGGTGCGGGCAACCGCGTTGTCCAGCCCGTCCAGCAGCGAAGGCGATGCCATGCGGGCTGCGTCCTGAATGGCTGAGCGCCACGGTTCGCCAACCTTGCCAGCTGATCCATCGGCGAACTGCCGGAGCGCTTTATCCGCCGCGGCGCGCTGGGCAGGACCCGGCGTAGGCAGGGAGGTGCGGCCGGGCAAAGCGTCCACTTCCTCGCGGCGCAGGTTGAGGCGGCGCAGAGGGTCGGCACGGAGCCGGCCCAGCCAACGGGTCACGGGCCAGCCGGTCGCAGCGTGCGCGTCGCGGCGGTAGGAACGCACGACGGCGTCAATCACCGCATCAGCGCCCGCCGCCTCCGCGAGCCCGGCGGCCAGTGCCGTCCTGAGTTGTTTGGACGGTGGATCAAGCGCGGGCCCGGTAAATTCGGCAAGCGATTCAACCGCGGAATCGATGTCAGCGGCCAGCCGTGCCTCTGCCGACTTCCTGTTGCCGGCGATGTCGCGGATCTTCGCTGCCAGCACGTCCAGACCGCGTCCCGTCAGCGCCGAGATGGAGTGAACGGCCACCGGCTTCAGCCCGTCGGCGGCGAGGATGTTCTGCAGGGATCCTGACACCTGTTCCAACTCGGCCTCCGAAAGCCGGTCGGTCTGGTTCAGCGCCATGAGCGTCACAGCGCCGTGACTGGCCAAAGGTCTAAGGAAGCCGTGATGCAGCGCGGCGTCGGCGTACTTCTGCGGGTCGGTGACCCACAGCAACATGTCCACCTGGCCCGCAAGCCGTACCACAATGTCGCGGTGGGAGCGCGCTGTTGAATCAAAGTCGGGCAGATCGAGGAGGATGAGGCCGCCGTCGTCGTTCCTGGTCTTCCTTGCTTTTCCTGCGCCCTGCGGGTACAGCGGGGCACCGGCCGGCATCACGTGGCGCTGGGTAACCTGCAGCCAGTCCAACAGCGGGCCGCTCCCGTCCGCGTCCCAGATCACCGCGAGCGGCTCGGAGGTGGTGGGCCGGCGTGCGGCAACCCGCGCCACCTCAGAGCCGATCAGCGAATTCAACAGGGAAGACTTGCCGCTGCCCGTTGGCCCGAACACACCGACAACGGTGTGGCCCGACGACAATGAACGCCTGGTGGCCGCGTGGTCCAATACCTTATACGCGGAGCTGAGGGGCGCTTGATTAACGCGTCCCTCAGCAAGTTCCCGCGCCGTGTTCAGGGCCTCCAGGCGCAGTTGCAGGCGCGAGGGCCCGGCCTCTCCCCTGTGCCGGCTCACCAGGGACCGTCCGGGCGGTCCGCAGGGTCCACGGGCGTGGCGTCCTCGAGCGACGTGAGTTCACGGGAGAGGGAGAGCAAATCGTCCGCGGTGGTCTGCCCGCGCAAGGGTGCGAGCAGATCCGTGTACCGCGACTTTTCGGCGGCCAGCATGACCTCGCAGCGCTGCCGAAGTTGATCCCGCGCGGTGCGCGCGAGTTTGCGCACCGCTTCCTCACCGAAGATGGCTTCCAGGAGTTTCTGCCCCACCACAGCGGATCCTCCGGCGATCAGCACCTCGCCTCCGCTGAGCCCGGCCGTGGATGCGAACACCACAATCATCAATGCGACGGCCACGCCATTGACGCCGAAGGACAGCATTCTGGCGGCGAAGCGCTTGTTGGCACCCTCGGCGCGGACCAAGTCCACGAGGTCCTTCTGCCAGGCACGGATCTGGCGGGCCGTCTCGGCCGGGAAATCATCGGCGGGAGCACGCTCCGGAAGCAGCACCCGGCCGGCGCTGTCGCCCCGCCAGATACGGTCCGTCACCGCCGCAGCCTTGGCTGATTCCTCCACGATCACATTCTGCAGGCCACTCTCGATAGCGGTTTCCACTGTGGCGACCCGCGGTGGCCTGCCCGTCAGGTAGCCGCCTATCCGGTCACGAAGCTGACCAATGCGCGATTCGAGAGCACGCATAAACTCACCTGTGCCCACAAAGTCCTGCCACCGCGCAAGCACCTCACCCCGCAGCAGCGTGCCGTCGCTGGTGGATTCAAGGATCGCTGCCAGCGCGCCGTCGTACGCTTCCGTGGCCGCGTTCTCCAGCATGTCCGCAGTCTCCTGCTGTGACCGGGCCGATACAGCCAATCCGCTCAGCCGCCCACCAAGGGAACGGACGGCGCCATCCAGTGTCCGCCGCGCAATATCCCGGCGGCCCTCGGCATCCGCCGAAATGGCCTGGAGCCACCGCCGGATGGGATCGACCGCTTCTTCAGGGAGCATCCCCAGAGTATCCAGTTTTACCTCCGGCACCAGGAAGATGGGGGCATGGCCCAGCTCCTCGGCGGCCAGCAGTGTATGCAGGTCCGCGCGCACCTCCTCGGCCACGCCGTCCGGGACACGGTCCAGTACGACGGCGACGAGGATGTCCCGCCCGGCCGCATTCCTGAGGAGTTCCCACGGCACGGCATCGGCGTAGCGGTTTGCGGTTGTGACAAACAGCCACAGATCGGCTGCGGCGAGGAGCTGGCCGGCGAGCCTGCGGTTTTCGTCAGCGATCGAATCGACATCCGGTGCATCGAGGACTGCCAGGCCGCGCGGCACCATCGGATCAGGGACCAACATCATGGTGGCTGCTCCCGCAGTGGAAGGAGCGATTCCCACCTGATCGGCGGGTGTACCCAGTGTGTTGTCCGTTTCGATGACGACGGCGCGTTCCCTGGACAGCGAGGGCAGCACCCTGCTGCCCGCGAACCAGTGGCCCTCAGCCGGATGGTGCAGCAGGATCGGCTGGCGCGTGGTCGGCCGGATGGCGCCGGAACGTGTGACTGGGTGGCCCACCAAGGCGTTGACAAGTGTTGATTTCCCCGCTCCCGTGGACCCACCGACCACGGCCAGCAAGGGCGCGTCCAGGCTGGCAAGCCGGGGCAAAATGTAGTCGTCCAACTGGGCAGCTACGGCTGCTGCGTCGGAGCGCGCCTCGGGTGCCCGGGCGAAGTCAAGCGGGAAAGCCAAGGATTTCAGGGCTTCCCGGAGCCTGGCGAGGATGGAAGCGAGCTCGGCTTCGTCCGCGTCCGGCTGCAAGGGGGTCATCCGTCCATCATGCCAGTTGGACGTGCGTGACCCTGCCATGGCGCTGGGCGATTCCAACCGTGAGTCCCTCGCCTCTAAAAGGCAAGGAAAAACCCCCGGAGCCTGCAGCTCCGGGGGTGATGGTGACCCCAGCGGGATTCGAACCCGCGTTACCGCCGTGAGAGGGCAGCGTACTAGGCCGCTATACGATGGGGCCAGTACTATGTGTGCTGTCCGGCGGAAAACCGCCAAACGAGCTAGATGATTGTTGCACATCCGATGCTGCGCGGCCAAATCAAAACGGCTGGCGGCGTACCGCAGTCCGTCTTGGAAAACCGCTTGTATACAGCGCTGGGGTACCAGGACTCGAACCTAGAATGTTGGTACCAGAAACCAGTGTGTTGCCAATTACACCATACCCCAATGGCGCTTTTGAGAGCTCAAACAAAGCCAGATCAGCTGCGCGAAGCCCTCAGCGCCGAGAAATAACTTTACCGGACATGCGGCAGGAACTGCAAAACGTCTGCCAACCCGGTGATGCGGTGGCCAATATATCCATCATATCCCGCGCCGCAGCGGTCCAGCCATACTCCTACCAGGCCAGCAGCAACAGCCCCCTCCGCGTCCACCACTCGGTTATCCCCGACATAGAGCGTCCGTTCGGGGGCGGTGCCGAGCCTGCGCGCCCCTTCCAGGAAGATTGCGGGATCCGGTTTGGCCGCACCCACGGCATCGATTCCCACCAAAGCTGCAATGCATTGCAGTCCTGCCCGGTCGAGCTTGGCGCGCTGATAGTCGTGCACGTTGTTGCTCACTGCACCAAACGGAACCTCCGCGGACTGAAGCTTCTCCAGCAGGGGTGTGACGTCGTCGTACGGTTCAAAGTGCAGCGGCAGGGTGGCCTCATACGCCTGATTCCAACGATGGGCCACATCGCCTTCGAAGGGCTCCGTGAGATAGCCGGCGTGGGCGTGCCGCGCCCGGCCGATGCGCTGCTCCGTAAAGGTGAGCTCGCCGGCAAGGAAACGGTCGTAATACCCATGGGGGTCACTGGTGAAGAGACGTTTGTAGTCCGCCCATTCCGTCTCACTGAGATGGGCAAGCGTCTCGGCTCCGATGTAATGGAGCGTGCGGCCCATGGCGGTTTCAAGGTCCACCAGTGTCTCGTCAATGTCGAAGAGGACTCCGTCCACGACAGGAAAGCGCGCAGCCTCAGGCATCCTTGAACGCCCTGATGCGCCGCAGCGACGATTCCCTGCCGAGGATGACCATGGATTCAAACAGCGGTGGCGAGATCCGGCGTCCTGAGATCGCCGTGCGGACCGGGCCGAAGGCGAGCCTCGGCTTGATGCCGAGGTCCTCTACCAGTGCCTGCCGCAATGCCCCCTGGATGTGATCGGCGTTCCAGTTCTCAACGGGTTCAAGGGCAGCCAGGGTGGCATCGAGCACTTCGTGCAGGTTCTCGGGGAGTCCCTTCCGTGCGTCGTCGGCAAGCTGGATGTCGTCATCGTTGGTGAACAGGAAGCCAAGCATGCCTGGAGCCTCCCCGAGCAGCGTAATGCGCTCCTGGATGAGCGGAGCAGCCTCGGTAAGGATATTCATTTCTCGCACGCTCACAGTTTCCCCGAGCAGACCGGCCGCCTGCAGATAGGGAATAACACGCGTACGGAAGTCCTCCGGCTCGAGGAGGCGCACATGGGTCCCATTGATAGCCTCGGCCTTCTTAAGGTCGAAACGCGCGGGGTTGGCAAGCACGTCATGGACGTCGAACTTCTCGACCAACTGCTCCACAGTGAAAATGTCCTCGTCGGCGGAGAGGCTCCATCCGAGCAGCGACAGGTAATTCAGGAGGCCCTCGCGGATGAACCCGCGTTCACGGTGGAGAAACAGATTGGACTCGGGGTCACGCTTGGAGAGTTTTTTGTTGCCCTGCCCCATGACGTACGGCAGGTGGCCGAACAACGGCATATAGCGGGCCACGCCAATGTCGATCAAGGCGCGGTACAACGCCACCTGACGCGGTGTCGAAGACAGGAGATCCTCTCCTCGCAGCACATGGGTGATGCCCATGAGTGCATCATCCACGGGGTTGACCAGCGTGTAGAGGGGTGCCCCGTTTGCACGCACGACGGCGAAATCGGGCACGCTGCCTGATTTGAAGGTAATGTCGCCGCGCACCAGATCAGTGAACGTGATGTCCTCCTCCGGCATGCGGAGGCGAAGCACTGCCGCCCGGCCCTCGGCCTTGAAGGCTTCCTTCTGCTCTTCGGTCAGCTCGCGGTCGAAATTGTCATACCCTAACTTGACGTCGCGTCCGGCAGCTTTGTGCCGGTCCTCCACCTCCGCGGGGGTGGAGTACGACTCATAGAGGTGGCCCGCCCGCACCAGCCGGTCAATGATGTCCTGGTAGATCTCTCCCCGCTCGGACTGGCGGTATGGCCCGTGAGGGCCGCCAACCTCCACTCCCTCATCCCAATCGATGCCGAGCCATTTCAATGCCTCAAGCAACTGTTCGTAGCTTTCCTCGCTGTCCCTGGCCGCATCGGTGTCCTCGATGCGGAAGATCATGCGGCCGCCGGTGTGCCGCGCGTAGGCCCAGTTGAACAAGGCAGTACGGATGAGACCCACATGCGGCGTGCCCGTGGGTGAAGGGCAGAATCGGACGCGGACAGGGGTTTCGGACGTGACAATGGGAATTTCAGGAGTAGTCATGATGGGTCTAAGTGTAGTGACAGGGGCCCGCGGCGAGCGAAGCGAGGTGTGGGGGGTCACTACACGGAGTGACAGGGACTATCTGAAGAAGAAATACCATCCTGCAAACAACCCGATGGCAACTCCGGCCCCGAGCACGGCCTGTACTGCAGGTTGCGAAGCCGGCCGGAAGCGCCGCAGGATAAAGAAAGCCACAGCTCCAAAGGCAAGCGCAGCGAGAACGGACACAACAACCTGCGGACCGTCAGCTAACCTCACCGCGCGGGCTGAAATGAGCAGGCCGCCACAAACTGCCACGGCGTAGAGCCATTCGTGGCGGCGGCGGCTCCCGGGATCGCGCCCCGCGCCCGTTGGACGGCGACGGTGCGGCAGAGTCATGGCTAGCGCCGGGCCGGATTGGAAAGAGTGCCGATCCCTTCGATCTCCACTTCGTACCGTTGGCCATCCGAGATGAGACCAACCCCTGAAGGTGTGCCGGTCAGGATGATGTCGCCAGGAAGCAGCGTGAAGGCCTGCGATACATAGGCGACCAGTTCGCGGACTCCCCAGATCATCTGGCTGGTTGAACCATCCTGCTTGATTTCGCCGTCGAGCCGGCCGCGGACGGCGAGATCTTCCGTGTCCAGTTCTGTTTCAATCCAGGGCCCCAACGGGCAGGACGTATCAAAGCCCTTGGCCCGCGCCCACTGGTTGTCGGTTTTCTGGACGTCCCGTGCGGTCAGGTCATTGGCACAGGTATATCCGAAAATCACGTCGTCGACGCGCTCTATCGGAACGTCCTTGCAGATCCGGCCGATGACCACAGCGAGTTCGGATTCGAAGGAAACTGCCTCTGAGAATGAGGGGAGCACTATCGGATCGCCAGGGCCGATAACCGAGGTGTTGGGTTTCAGGAACATCAGCGGCGCGGGTGGCACCTCGTTGCCCAGTTCCTTGGCGTGCTCCGCGAAATTACGACCGATTCCAACGATCTTGCTCCGGGGAATCACCGGAGCCAGCAGCCGCACGTCCTCCAATTTGTGCCGGACCCCGGTGAGCTGGATACCGGAGTAGAAAGGATCGCCGTTCATGACGGCGACTTCCTCATTACCTTCTGTTCCTTCGACGACCCCAAACGCAGGATCATTGTCAATGACAAACCGGGCTATACGCATGGAACCTAGGCTACACGCGCCGCCGGTTGCCCAGTCACGCAAAAAGGACCATGACGGAGAAGCTCCGTGGAGCCTGGACCGTCATGGCCCTTTCGGAGACACTGACTGCCTAGTGTGGCCAGTTGTCAATTGCAGTGTTGGAGTAGCCGCCACTTGTGCGTTGACTCGAAGCGTCAGCATCTGCTGCCATTGCAGCTGACCCACCAACAGCGAATGCTGCAGTCAGCAGCAATATTGCGGAAAGCCTTTTCATAGCATGTTCCTTAGGGGCTCGGAGGGCGCAGCGACCAGCGTCACTTACGATCTCCTAAGTATACGAATACCTACCGGAAAGTAACACCCTTCGACAAGACTCATCTATAGTGCTCGCGAAATGGGGTGCATGCCTCATTTGAGAAACGCTCGCGAAATCACGGCCTGTCACGGGCACGGCAGCGACGATGAGGAATGGGTCACGGGTTATCGATGGGTGCGCGTCGGGAAATCACGAAGAAGGCCGCTGTGGAGTACGCGAAGGCTGCCAAGAAGGAGAAGGGGAGGATTCTTGATGAGCTGACCGGTGTGACCGGCTGGTCCCGGGCTAATGCACGCCGTGCGCTGGCGAACGCCCGGAAACGCAAGGGACCGGCGAAGGCCGTGGCGCGCAGGCCACGGCCGCGTACCTACGGCTATGACA
>NZ_KI914992.1:59431-68958 GCF_000520595.1 Arthrobacter sp. H5 | reverse complement strand
GTACGACGGCGGCTGGCCAGCCGCCGTCGGAGGGTTCCTGATCACGGGGGTCCTGATTGTAGCCACGGGCGCAATCCCTGCCCTTGGCCGCCTGGTGGGCGCCATCCCCATACCGCTGGCCCAAGCCATGCTCGCGGGTGTGCTGCTCCCCCTGTGCCTTGCCCCTTTTCAGGCTGCCGCGACCATTCCGGCCCTGGCTCTTCCGGTGATTGCGGTGTGGCTGATCGCGATGCGCCTGGCGCCCCGATGGGCTGTTCCGCTGACGCTGGCTGCGGCTTTGGGTGTCATTGCGATCTATGTTTTGATCACCGGGACAACACTGCAGCCGGCCACCATGGCACCAACTCTGCAACCGACCATTCCCGAATGGACTCTGCAGGCCGCAGCCGGAATCGCGCTGCCGCTGTACATCGTGACGATGGCCTCGCAGAACATTCCGGGCGTTGCCGTCCTCAAGTCATTTGGCTACCAGACCCCATGGCGCCCGTCCATGCTGGTTACGGGTGCCGGAACAGTGGCGGCGGCGCCGTTCGGCGGTCACGCGATCAATCTAGCTGCGCTCTCCGCCGCACTCGCGGCCGGAGACAGTGCCGGACCGGACCGCTCTCGACGCTGGATCGCGGCACTGAGCGCCGGCATTGCATACCTGATCCTGGCTGCGCTTTCGGGGGTGCTGGTCACGCTCGCGGCGGCCGCGCCGTCGGGCCTGGTGGAGGCTGTGGCCGGGTTGGCGCTGTTGGGCACCATGGCGGCCGCCATCTCAGCTGCGCTTGCCGACCCCGGCACGCGGATCAGCGCTGCAGTCACCTTTTTGGTCGCGGCGTCGGGACTGAGTATCGCGGGAATCGGCGGAGCGTTCTGGGCATTACTCGCGGGGTTGACCGTCCGGCAGGTGCTCGAACTCCGAACCGGATCCCACGCATAAACACTGTCACCGGCGCGTGAGAGCATGAATGCATGCCCAGTACCTCCTATCCCATGATCGATGTCACGGACATCATTCGCATGGTGGGCGGAGCCGCGTTTCAGCGTGGCCAGGGGTATGCCAAGGACGGCGCCGTGCAGGCGCTGACCCTGGATTCTGACAGTAATATTCTCCACGCCCGGGTCCGGGGGAACGCGCCGACACCGTACCGGACCCAGCTGTACCTTACGGAGAAGGGAGACGGACGCTACCATCTCAAGGACAGTTTCTGCAGCTGTCCCATCGGCCTCGACTGTAAACATGTCGCCGCCACCGCGCTTCAGAGCAATACCCAGAACCTGCTCGCCAATCAGGAGCTCAGCCCACCCAAACGATCATCCAGCCCGGCAGGTTGGCAGGAATCGCTGTCCAGTCTGATTGAAGACCACAAGAACGACGACGCCGGCCGCCTCCTTGCCACTCCCGTCACCCCCATGGCGCTTCAGTTCGAGATCAGGCATACCCTTTCCCGCAACGCTGGCTGGGGAACCTCACGCAGGAAAAAGCAGGGCGCCATCAGACTCGGAGTCCGCCCGGTCATCCGGAACGCCAAAGGAAACTGGGTCAAGAACAACCTGGCTTGGGGAAGCATCAGCTACCAGACCCACGGCATTAAGCTGGACGCTGACCAGCATCGCTGGTTCTCCCAGTTCCCGGCTCTGCACCGAGGCACGGGAGTCTCCTATTTTGGCAACAATGACTCGTGGTTGTACCTCGAGGAATTCAGCAATCCGCTGTTGTGGCAACTCCTCAAAGAAGCAGTCAGACTCGGCGTTGAGTTTGTCGGCTCCACCAAGGGGATTACTGTCTCACTCGCACAATCAGCCTCGCTGAAGCTCGATGCGACCTCCCACGATGATGGGCTCCAGCTCTGCCCGATCCTCGAAATCGACGGACAACCACATCCAACGGATACTGCTCACGTGATCGGCAATCACGGACTCTACACAGTGTCCGATGGGGGTGCCATCACACTCGCAGCGATGGACCGGAAACTCACGGACCACAACCGGGAACTCCTCCAGCAAACCCAACCGGTGCTCGTTCCGCGGGAGGAAGCACAGCTCTTCCTCGGTAACTTCTATCCGCGTCTGCGGCAGTCCATCGACGTAACCAGCAGCAACGGCTCCGTCACCTTCCCCGAGATCACGCCGCCCTCCCTGATCCTGACGGCCATTTACGGGGAGGATGAGCTGGACCTCTCCTGGGACTGGGAATACCGGTTGGGAGACTCCACCATCCGCAAGGACCTCCACACCATGGAGGATGACGGCTATCGCGACAAACCCGCCGAACAGGAAATCCTCCTGTCCGCGAGAAACGCCATGGGTGCGCGTCCGGTCAAGAAGCGCACCCTCGTGGAAATGCAGGTTGTGGAGTTCACCGAAACTACGCTGCCTACACTGTTGGAGCTCGACAACGTCCGGGTGGAAATCATCGGCGACAAACCCTCCTTCGAGGAACTCACCGAACCTCCGCAGCTGATCATCACCACCGTTGAGACCGACAACCGCGACTGGTTTGATCTCGGCGTGCTGGTCACGGTGCAGGGACGCAAAATCCCGTTTGACCAGATCTTTTCGGCGCTTGCTCAGGGGAAGAGCAAGATCAAACTGGTGGACAACAGCTACATGTCCCTCAACCAGCCGGTGTTCGAGCAGCTCCGCGAGCTCATCGAAGAAGCACGGGAGCTGAATGAATGGGAAACCGGTCTCCGGATCAGCCGCTATCAATCAGGTTTGTGGGAAGAATTCGAGGACCTTGCTGAGGAGACCGTGCAGGCAGTCACCTGGCGGGCTGCTGTCGGCGGGCTCCTTGAGCTGACTGAGGTTGAACCAACCCCTCTTCCCACAGGTCTGCAGGCGCTGCTCCGGCCGTATCAGCTGGATGGGTTCAACTGGCTTGCTTTCCTCTGGAAGCATGGCCTTGGCGGTGTCCTGGCGGACGACATGGGCCTGGGCAAGACAGTCCAGACTCTCGCCCTGATCGTTCATGCCAAGGACAGCGGCGAAAACAAGCCCTTCCTCGTTGTGGCCCCGACCTCGGTAGTGCCCAACTGGATCTCGGAGGCACACCGTTTCGCACCCGGACTATCGATTACCGGGATCACCGATACCCAAGCCAAGAGCGGCACCAAACTTGCAGACCAAACCGATGGAGCCGACGTCGTCGTGACCTCGTACACACTGTTCCGCCTCGACGCCGCAGCCTACAAGAGCCAAGACTGGGCCGGGCTCATCCTCGACGAGGCGCAATTCGTCAAGAACCGGGCAGCCAAAGTACACCAGTGCGCTAAGGACTTCGACGCTCCGTTCAAGCTCGCGATCACCGGCACACCGATGGAAAACAATCTCATGGAGCTATGGGCGCTGTTCAGCATCACGGCGCCTGGCCTGTTCCCCTCGTCCCGCCAATTCACTGAGGACTATCGCACTCCGATAGAAAAGCAGGCAAACACAGAACGCCTTGCCCGGCTGCGCCGCCGGATCCGTCCCCTGATGATGCGCCGAACCAAGGAAGCGGTTGCCTCGGATCTTCCGGCGAAGCAGGAACAGGTGCTCGAAATCGAGCTTCATCCCCGGCACCGGAAAATCTACCAGACCCATCTGCAGCGGGAGCGGCAAAAACTGCTGGGATTGATTGATGATCTGGATCGGAACCGGATGATCGTCTTCAGGTCACTGACCCTGCTCCGGATGCTGAGCTTGGATGCGTCACTGGTTGATCCCGCGTATGCAGGGGTTCCATCGGCAAAGCTTGAGGTCCTGTTTGAACAGCTGGAGGATGTGTTGGCTGAAGGCCACCGGGCATTGATTTTCAGCCAGTTCACGTCCTACCTGAAAATGGTTGCTGCCCGGCTGGATGCGGAGGGCGTCGAGTATGCGTATCTGGACGGTTCCACCCGGAAGCGGGGCGACGTAATAGAGCAGTTCAAGGACGGCAACGCACCCGTGTTCCTGATCAGTCTCAAAGCCGGCGGATTTGGACTCAACCTCACCGAAGCCGACTACTGCTTCCTCTTGGACCCCTGGTGGAATCCAGCCAGCGAAGCTCAGGCAGTGGACCGTACCCACCGGATCGGACAAACCAAAAATGTGATGGTGTACCGCATGGTGTCGAAGGACACCATCGAGGAGAAGGTGATGAAGCTCAAGGAACAGAAAGCCAAACTGTTCAGTTCGGTCATGGACGACGGCGCCGTGTTCAGCACCGCGCTGACCGCCGAGGACATCCGAGCGCTGTTGGAGGGGTGAGAGGCCCCAACATCCGCCACTGGAAGGAACCGCCCTTGTACAGTAGGTGCCATGGAGCAAAGACGTCCTCTTGAATTCTGGATAAAACTGGTCGACGGACTCATCGATGAGCAGTTCGAAGCGAGCCTTGAGGAACACGGGGTGACCCGACGGCAGTGGCAAATCCTGAATCTGCTGGCCAAGGAACCCGCCACAATGACCGACCTCAATACCGCCCTTGCCGAGCTCCCTGACGATCACTCCGAAGAAACCCTGCCTGAGCAACTGGAGGAGCTCACGGACAGCAACTGGTTGACTGCTCAGGGAACAGAGTATGCACTCACGGAGCTAGGCCGCAGCAGCGTCACAATGCTCACCGAGGTGGTCAGCCACAACCGCGACCGGCTCGGCGCAGACGTATCTCCCGCGGACTACCAGACCGCCACTGATGTCCTCGAACACATGGCGAAGAATCTCGGCTGGGTGGAAAACACCTAATCGTGGGTGGAGAGACCTACGCGCTCAAACGTGGCTTGTTAACAGCTTCAGTAATTTCGTCGTTCCGGCTGTGGTCCACAACCGGACCGGTACCCGCAATCTCCCGTAGAAGGTCGATGCCCAGCACCGCTGCCTGTTTAGTGGGGAAGAACGCTGAAACAGCCATCAAAGTACCGTCTCCGGCAACGAGCTTGATCCTGAACCCATCGTCATGCGCGTCCACCAGTTTGAAATAGCCTGACACTCTCTTACCTCCTTGTAAGGAAAGCCTCAACAGTCCCCCAATAGTAAGCGCACTGATCATGCCTGGTCACCCAACTGCGCAAACCGTTACACAACCGACAGCAGAACCCGGCTAGCAGGATTCGGCGAGGCGGCGCAGAATATTGGCGGCTGGTTCCTCGGTGGCATCGCGGTAGCCTGTGCCGGCCCAAATATTGATGCTCTCTGGATCGTTGGCGGCTGCCGCGGCTTTACGGATGGGGCTGGTCAGATGGTGGATTGCGGGGTATCCATTTGGTGCCACGGTGTGGAACCGGTCCACGAAGGCGTTGCGGAGCGCCCTCGCGGGACGGCCCGAGAACGCGGTGGTGACAACGGTTTCTGTGCGGTTGGTGTCGGCCAGAGCTGCCTTATAGGGTTTTGAGGCTCCGCTTTCGGGGCTGCGCAGCAGCACGCTTCCGACAACGGCAGCCTCGGCGCCGTGGGCAAGTGCATCACGGACACCTGTTGGCGTCGAGATGCCGCCTGCTGCCCAGATTGGCAGTTGGACCGATGATCGGACGCGGTCGAGCAAATCAGCCAGAGGTACCTGCTCGACCGGGGTGGCCGGGGTTAAGGTACCGGAGTGCCCGCCGGCCTTGTCCGACTGGACCACCAGGCCGTCGACGCCGAGCGCCGCTGCCTGTTGCGCTTCGTTCGGGTTGGTCACTGTTTGGAACACCAGCGAGCCGACCTTCCGCAGCCGTCGGACAACCTCGGCGGAGGGAAGTCCGAAGGTAAAGCTGACCACTGGTGCGGGATCAGCGACCAGCATGTCTATCTTGGCCGCCCACTCGTCGTCGTCCTCCAGGGCACCTACTTCGTCCAGGGACAGGTTGTAGGTGGCCGCCAGTTCGCGGAGCGACTTGGCGTATTCGACGAAGACGTCCTTGTCGATCGGCACCGGGTTGGGCGCGAAGAGGTTCACACCGAACAGGTTGACTCCGAAGGAGGAGACCCCTGCACGTACCTCGGTTATCTGTTGGGCGAGCTGGTCGGGCGTTTTGTATCCGCCAGCGAGAAGACCCAGTCCTCCTGCTTCGGCAGCCGCCAGGACAAGAGCCGGGGTGCTGGGGCCTCCTGCCATAGGCGCGGCAACCAGCGGAATAACAGCCCCAAGGTCGGCCAGAAGACCGGACGC
This sequence comes from Arthrobacter sp. H5, assembly GCF_000520595.1. Taxonomy (GTDB): domain Bacteria; phylum Actinomycetota; class Actinomycetes; order Actinomycetales; family Micrococcaceae; genus Arthrobacter_D. The sequence goes on along the minus strand of NZ_KI914992.1, from coordinate 62,861 downwards.
TTCCAACCTGCTGGAGCCGCTGGCGCTCAGTCGTTCAACGGATACGTTGCTGTCAGTCATATGCGCCTCGCCCTTTGCCTTGGCTAAATTTACGCTGATGGAATCCCGGAAGGAGGTTGACGTTGGCTTGAGCGCGTGGAGCGGGCACCCGGCCCAGGAATTACATCCATGCTAGGCGCCAGCCAGGGCACCCCAAAAATATTCAATCCTCGCTGTTGAGGATCCTTCGCCGGGCGCTGACCAGCTCCAGCTCCGGGCGTCCGGCAACAAGCCTCTCAACCGAGTCCAGCACATCAACAATATGGTGCCGGTCCGATCCCACCAGACCCGCACCGATTTCCGCCCGCCGGTGCAATTCCTGATTGCCAACTTCAGCAGCCGAGACATCGAACTTCCGGCGAAGGTCGGAGACCAGCGGCCGGAGCACAGAACGTTTGCCCTTGAGTGAGTGCACGTCACCCAGCAACACGTCGAATTCAATGAAACCAATCCACATTGCTCATCGTCCCCTTCGTGCTGCGGATGCAACCAACGACGACGGCCCAATCCGCGCGAGCGCAGTCAGCACCTTATATTTCAGGCTGGGAATAGAAACGGCCTTGCCCTGGGCCGAATCCCGCAGTGCTGCCCGCACCACATGGTGGGCGTCGAGCCACATCCAGCCGGGGATCAGGCGTTTGTCCACACCCATCCGGTGATGGAACTCGGTGTGGACAAAGCCGGGACAAACAGCGGTCACTGTGATGCCGTCACGACGGTAGGTGATGTTGGCCCAGCGGCTGAAACTGATCATTGCCGCTTTGACAGCTCCGTAGGTACCCCTGGGTGCGAAGCCGGCAACGCTTGCAACGTTGATGATGCGACCGTGTCCCCCTGACCGCATCCCTTGCAACGCGGCATGGCTTAGGGCCAACGGTACTATCAGATGGATGGTGAGGTGGTCCAGTTCTTCACGGAATGAATTGTCAGCGAAGGGTTTTGCCAGCCCGTAGCCAGCATTGTTGATCAGAGTGCCCACTGGACGGGAGCGATCGGTGAGCCGAAGAACCACGGCCGCCACGCCGTCGTCGTCGTCGTCCAGCAAATCGACGGCGATGGATTCCACCTCAATCTTGTGGCGCAGAGCCAGCTCGGCCCCGGCTTGCTCCAGCCTGGAGGAATTCCGGGCCACCAGCACAAGATGCACTCCTTGTGCCGCCAGCTGTGCGGCAAACTCTGCCCCGAGCCCAGCGGTTGCTCCGGTAATGAGTGCTGTTTCAGCCATCGGCAAACCTTATCTCTTTTGGACAATCGGCAGTAAAATAAAAGGGCTGGAGGTACGCCTCATGCGTTCTTCCAACGGCTGAGGCCATGGCTTCAGCAAACCTGTCCTGCTCACACAATAAGGAGGGGAAGTGACTACCGCATCACATTCACATGATTTTCATGTCACCCACGATCACGTTCGTAGTGCTTCGATGGGGATGGGCGTAGTTTTCCTGCTTTTGGCAATCCTGGGATTCATCCCAGGAATCACCTCACAATACGGAAGCATGGCGTTTGCCTCCGGTTCCGAAGCGCTGATGTTTGGCGCTTTCCAAGTGTCAATTCTGCTCAACCTCGTGTATCTGGCGGTCGGAGCCGTCGGTGTGTGGATGAGCCGCAGCGTATCGGGAGCCCGCAATTTCCTCATCGGAAGTGGAGCCCTGTTCTTGGTGATGTGGCTCTACGGGCTGATCATCAACCTTGACTCGGCGGCAAACTTCCTCTCCTTCAACGCGTCCAGCAACTGGCTGCACCTTATCCTCGGAGTGGTTGCAATCGGGTTGGGCGTGGCCTTTATGGCCCGACATCGCGGAGGTGACACATCAACCAACGCATAGTCCATCCGGCCGATGGCCGGTCACAGAACGCAGCCCCACACGGTTCTCCCGTGTGGGGCACTCTTTTGCGCCAGCCAGGCTGTTCCGCGCTGCAGTCGCGAGCAACTCAAAAAAAGTTTGGAATTGCGACTCCAATGCAACCCAGTCCGTCCTAGGCTAGGTGTGAGGCATTAAACTCCGGCTGACTTGCACGCCCGTTGGCTGCAGAAACCCGCCTCACACCATAGGGGGCCGGTCGATGATGAGCGGATTCCCGGTAACGGAAGGGAAGAACGTGTCTGGAAACAAAGCCGTGGCCTACAAGGGTCCTGGAAAAGTTGAAGTCATCGATATCGACTACCCCACTTTCGAGCTGAAAGACGGTCCGGGCGTTAACCCGGCGAATGTGGGCAGAGAAGTTCATCATGGTGTGATCCTGAAGACCGTAACAACAAACATCTGCGGATCCGATCAACACATGGTCCGGGGACGTACCACCGCACCATCGAATCTTGTACTGGGTCACGAGATCACCGGCGAAGTGGTTGAGGTTGGAAGGGACGTTGAGTTCATCAAGAAGGGCGACATCTGTTCTGTTCCCTTCAACATCGCCTGCGGACGCTGCAAAAACTGCAAGGAACGCAAAACCGGGATCTGCCTGAATGTCAATCCTGAGCGGCCCGGAAGCGCCTATGGATACGTTGACATGGGCGGTTGGGTTGGAGGGCAGGCCGAGTACGTACTCGTGCCCTACGCGGACTGGAACCTGTTGAAATTTCCGGACCGGGATCAGGCGCTGGAGAAGATCATGGACCTGACCATGTTGTCGGACATTTTTCCGACCGGCTTCCATGGCGCGGTCACCGCGGGTGTGGGCGTCGGCTCCACCGTCTATGTGGCTGGTGCTGGTCCGGTGGGCCTTGCCGCCGCCGCGTCGGCACAGCTCCTGGGTGCCGCCGTCGTCATCGTCGGTGACCTGAACGCCGACCGGTTGGCGCAGGCACGCAGCTTTGGCTGTGAAACTGTCGACGTGTCGAAAGGTGACCCGAAGGACCAGGTGGAGCAGCTGCTCGGCGTTCCTGAAGTGGATTGCGGCGTAGATGCTGTGGGCTTCGAAGCCCGCGGACACGGTTCCGATGCATCCCACGAGGCGCCAGCGACAGTGCTCAACTCGCTCATGTCACTGACCGCCGCGGGAGGCGCGCTTGGCATCCCCGGGCTGTATGTGACGGGTGATCCTGGAGCCGTGGACGACGCCGCCAAGGTCGGCTCGCTGTCAATCACCCTCGGCACGGGCTGGGCAAAGTCCCTGTCCTTCACCACCGGCCAATGTCCGGTTATGAAGTACAACCGGGGACTGATGATGGCAATTCTGCATGACAGGGTCCAGATAGCCAAGGCGGTCAATGCCAAGGCGATTGGACTTGATGAAGCACCCCGCGGCTACGAAGAGTTCGACGCGGGTGCAGCGACCAAGTATGTATTGGACCCGCATGGCTATGTTGCGGCCTGATTCACATCGCTGACCAGTAGGCGGGTGCGCAGCACTGCACGGTGCTACGCACCCGCCGTCTTGTCGAAGACCGGTT
>NZ_KI914992.1:57996-59331 GCF_000520595.1 Arthrobacter sp. H5 | reverse complement strand
GGCTTGTCGAAGACCGGTTTTCCCACGTAAGGAAGTAGCTGGGCTTTTTGCTCCCCGGTCAGGCGGAGCAGTCCTCCGGTTTGATCCAGGAACGCGAGGACGGTCTCAGCCTTGACGCACATACGGTCCGTCACCGGGTCATGGATCAGGTAGGAAATGCTGAAACTGGCAGGCTTGAGCTCACCGATCCACACCTGCACCTTCAGCGGAATGTTTCGGTAATCGAGGGCCGCTGCATATTTGACGCGATGCTCCACCACAACGGCCTGCACCTCCGGATCAATCGCGGAAAACAAAGCCACCGGCGGCTGCTCCCCCGGCGCTCCGGTGCCGCCCGGAGGGCCAAAAGCGTGAATGCGGGCCTCCTCCAAGATCCGAATCACCTGCACGTTATTGATATGCCCGTAGGCGTCCATGTCTCCCCATCTCAAGGGGACCTCACAGCTGATCTTTTGCGTTTTGCCCATTCCTATGTTGTACCGTTACCGGAGGGCAATAATCCAGCTGAAACACCAACTCGTTAGAGGCGTTCCGTCAAGCACCGCCACATCTCGATTTGGCAACGATTGGATTTTCCTCTACCGTTGATCCGTAGCCCCGTTCGGGCTATCACAAAGCTGCCACCCGTTGAGCAGCCACATATGCCCGGTGCTGCCCCTCCACCTCAACGCTGTTCGTCCGGCAGACACCACAGACAAGACCTTTCCGATCAGTCATGGGTGAACAGCGGCGCAAAGATGTCCGGGGACGGAACTAGTGCAGGTGGCCTTTTGGAGCATCGAACCCCATGAAGAACCAGAAAATCAGCCTTAACGCGCGCCGTGGACTTGCCGCTGCCGCCCTTGTCGGCCTTGGTCTCGGTGCATCCGCAGGAGCCGCTAACGCCGCTCCCGCCAGCACCTGGGACTCCCTTGCTCAATGCGAGAGCGGTGGCAACTGGGCCATCAATACCGGAAACGGCTTCTCCGGTGGCCTGCAGTTCACCCCGTCCACCTGGGCAGCTTTCGGTGGCCAGGGTGCGCCTCAGAACGCCAGCCGTGAGCAGCAGATCGCTGTCGCAGAGCGCGTTCTTGACGGACAGGGCTGGGGCGCATGGCCAGCTTGCTCAGCCAAGCTCGGTCTGACCGCCGGCGCCAACCCCACCCCGATTCCTGCCACTCCTGCTCCTGCCCCTGTGCAGTTCCAGTCAGTACCGCAGGCGCCGGTCGTTGAAGCACCAGTTGTTGAAGCGCCGGTTGTTGAAGCGCCGGTTGTTGAAGCGCCGGTTGTTGAAGCACCAGTTGCCGCGGCACCTGTTGTGGCAGCCCCCGTAGTGGAAGCCCCGGCTCCCGTAGC
>NZ_KI914992.1:40532-57896 GCF_000520595.1 Arthrobacter sp. H5 | reverse complement strand
GTGGAAGCCCCGGCTCCCGTAGCTGTTGCTCCTGCCGTAAGCGGCGAGAGCTACACCATCGAGTCGGGCGACACCATGAGCAGCATCGCCGACAAGCTCGAAATCGACGGCGGCTGGGAAGCGCTCTACGAGGCCAACGCAGACACAGTCATTCATGCAGACCTCATCTTCACCGGCGACGTTCTGCAGCTGCCTGCATAAGCAACAAGACCCTGCTGCCCAGCAGCACGCTCTTGAGCAAAAGCCGCCCCGCAAACTGTGTTTGCGGGGCGGCTTTTGCTCTGCCGGCACAGGGTGGCCAGGCTTACAGCGCCCTGAAGATGATTGTCTGCGTCCCCGACGACCGCTACTCAGGCGAGCCCTGCCTTCCGCAGTGCTTCTGCCATGGCGCCGTTTGCCGGCGGCGTGGGTGCACCTTTGGGCGGTTGCGCCCCATTCGGCCGGGAAGCACGACGACGTCCATCGCCCCGCGGCACACTGTCCGCGGCTCTCTCACCGGCCCGTCCCGTATCCCTTCCCGCACCCGCACCGGAGCGGCCACCTGAGGGGCCACCGGAGCGGCCACCTGAGGGGCCATCTGAGGGGACGGCGTCGTCATTCAATTTCAAGGTCAGGGAAATCCGTTTTCGCTCCGGGTCCGCCTCCACCACCTTGACCTTGACCACCTGGCCGGACTTCACAATCTCGTGGGGATCACTGACAAAGCGGTTGGCCATGGCGGAGACATGAACCAGTCCGTCCTGATGTACGCCCACGTCAACAAAAGCGCCGAACGCCGCAACGTTGGTGACAACGCCGTCCATGATCATTCCGGGCCGAAGATCCGCGATCTTCTCCACACCCTCCGAAAATGACGCGGTGACAAACTCGGGACGTGGATCCCTGCCCGGCTTCTCCAGCTCCGAGAGAATGTCCTGCAGAGTGGGCAGTCCAAACGCGTCGTCGACGTAGTTCCGCAGATCCAGGGACCTCAGGGCGGATCCCGCGTCGGCCACCATCTTCCTCGCAACCGGATACGCCTCGGGGTGGACTGCCGAGCCGTCAAGCGGCTCCCTGCCTCCCGTGACACGCAGGAATCCGGCACATTGCTCAAATGCCTTTGCGCCCAGCCTCGGCACCTTCAGCAGGTCCGCCCGCCTGGCAAAGGGTCCGTGTTCATTGCGGTGGGTGACGATGCTTTCGCTCAGCAACTGCCCCACGCCGGCAACCCGGCTCAGGAGCGACGGTGACGCTGTATTCACGTCCACGCCCACCGCGTTCACGCAGTCCTCGATGACAGCATTCAGCGACCGCTCAAGCTTGGACGTCGTGATGTCATGCTGATACTGGCCCACGCCAATGGATTTTGGATCGATCTTCACCAACTCAGCCAGCGGATCCTGCAGCCGGCGTGCAATGGACACTGCCCCACGCAGTGAGACATCCATTCCGGGCAGCTCTGCTGATGCCAGGGCCGACGCTGAGTACACGGAGGCTCCGGCTTCCGATACAACAAGCTTCTGAAGCTTCTGTTCCGGTAGTAACTTGATCAGCTCGGTCGCCAGCTTGTCGGTTTCGCGGGAAGCAGTGCCGTTGCCAATGGCTACCAGTGACGCTCTGTGCTTCTTCACCAAACCCGCGAGGGAAGCAAGTGAGTCATCCCACTTGCGTGCCGGCGCATGCGGGTAGATGGTGTCGGTGGCCACCACTTTGCCGGTCCCGTCCACCACGGCAACTTTGACTCCGGTTCGCAGGCCCGGATCCAGCCCGATCGTGGTGCGGCTGCCGGCAGGCGCTGCGAGCAGCACATCCCGCAGATTTGCAGCGAATACCCGGACCGCCTCGGTCTCGGCCTCGGTGAAGAGCCGAACCCGCAGGTCGATGGAGAGTTTGGCCAGTAGCCGCCTCCATGCCTGCTGGACAGTTTGCATCAGCCACGCATCGGCCGGCCGGCCGCGGTCCGCAACGCCAAGGACAGCCGCGACCGAATTCTCGTAGCGGCGCCGGGTTCGTGCGTAGGCCTCCTCATCCGCGGGATCCGCTTCCACGAGGCTGAGTTGCAGCGCACTCTCTTTCTCGCCGCGCAGCAGTGCAAGTACACGGTGCGATGGCATCATCGATGGCGCCTGGGCAAAGTCGAAGTAGTCCGCAAACTTCTGTCCCTCGGCTTCCTTGCCGGCGACGACCTGCGACCGCATGACGCCCTGCTTCCATAGCCGCTCCCGCAGCTCGGTGAGCAGATCGGCGTCCTGTCCCACCCGCTCTACCAGGATGGCGCGTGCCCCGGCCAATGCCTCCAGGACATCGGCAACGGCTTCCCCGATGAACTTTCCCGCCTCAGCCTCCGGCAGCAGCGAGGGGTTGGTGAGCAGCGCGTCAGCCAGCGGCTCGAGCCCGGCCTCGCGGGCAGTCTGGGCTTTGGTGCGCCGCTTGGTTCTGAACGGCAGGTAGATATCCTCAAGCCTCGCCTTGGTATCAGCACCGACGACGGCCACCCTCAGCGCATCCGTCAGCTTGCCCTGGGTTTCGATGGATTCCAGGACCGTGGCGCGGCGTTCTTCAAGCTCACGAAGGTACCGGAGGCGTTCCTCCAGCTCACGCAACTGAGCATCATCCAGCGTCCCCGTGACCTCCTTGCGGTAGCGGGCGATGAAGGGAACCGTGGAGCCGCCGTCGAGCAGTTCCACGGCTGCTTTGACCTGCCATGGTTTAACGCCAAGCTCGATGGCGATCTTGTGACAAATGGCATCGGAGATATCGGGTGCATTCACGCCTGCCATTGTTGCACTAGGTACTGGATCCCTTCCGAAACCGGCGTCATGTCGGGCTTGGAATCCGACAGGTTTACTACCAGCCCCTGAATCCTCCACCGTGAGTGAACTTTGCGGCAAAGGTGCAGCGATCGTCCGCTTAGGTGGTGCTGGCTGCCGTCGCCGGAAGCTACCCATCCGTCGACCACTTTGTACGCAACTGCTGAGTCCCCAGTAACCGCCACCTGCTGGAGCACTGTGGCGTCCAACAGCGCCTCCCGCAGATTCCCGGTGTTGTCCGTGAGTGTCCGGGCGCTGTTCAACCAGCTGTCGCGGTACGCAGTCAGGGCGTTGAAGGTCAGCGTCCAGGTGTCAGGATCGCTGCGGTCCCCGGCATCGAGGCCCATAAAATTCTCCGCGATGAAATCGCCGGCAACCAGGTCCCAGTCCACGCGCGCGCACGCCTCAACGTTGCGGCGGATGAGCATTTCCCACAGCTCATGGCGGTCCGTCCCAGGTTCAAACGGGTTGGTAGTCAATTCATCCGCCGTGAGTACGAGCTGTTGTACAGCCGCAGCGTGAGACCTGCATCCACCAGCAGCGTTTGTCCGGTAATTCCGCGGGCTGCGTCCGACAACAGGAAGACTGCCGCATCACCAATATGCCTGCCGTCCATGAGCCGGTTCAGGACTTGGAAGTCGTTCACATGCTCATCAACCAGGACTTTGGACTCATCGCTGAAATCCTTGGGGAGACCGAAGCCCAGCTCAGCCGGGACATAACCGGGTGCCACCCCATTGCAGCGGATACCGGAGCTGCCGAGATCTATCGCCATTCCCCGGGTAAGACCTTCAACTGCTGCCTTTGCCGCTGCGTAGACCGCAAAGCCCTCTGTGGTGGCAGTGCCGTGCACCGACGAGACATTGACAATGGAGCCCGTCCTGCCCTGGCTGAGGACTTGGCGCGCAAAGGCACGGCATGTCAACCAGGTTCCCCGCACATCCACGTCGTGGACACGGTCATACTCGCTCGCCTCGACCTCGTGAAACGGTTTGACCAGCCCTATGCCTGCGCTGTTGATCAAGGCATCCACCGGGCCAGCCTCGTGAAATATCCGTTGAACCTGCGCTTCGTCCGCCACATCCCCCACCAGCGCACGCACCTGGGGGTATGCCTCGGAGAGTCTCCCTGCCGCTTCGGCCGAGAGGTCCACACCCACAACTGTCGCGCCTGCTTCAAGCACGGACTCGACCATGCCTCGGCCGATTCCCAAGCCCCCGGCACCGGTAATCAGCACGACTTGATTCGTGAGGTCATTCACTCGCACGCACTCTCCTATTTTTGGCCAAAGATCATTCGCCAATTATCGACGACTGAATTCAAGTCCATGGTGCACTACGGATTTGTTGCTGCGCGGTTAAGGAGCGCTACGCGGCGTGTTTGTCATTGCCGATGACATTGCGGAAACAAAACCGAACGCCTACCAGAGGATTTCGCTACGAGCAGCTTTCCCGATCCATCGTGAGTACCAGTGGATGGGTGTTGGTGAACTCCTGGCCGTCGGTTGAGTAATCGACGGTAATGCCCTGGGCGGTTCCACTTTCAGTGCCCTCGGCTATGGAAACTGAAACCACGAGGTTGACGTATTCATGGGTGGTGATGCCGTACCCGGTTGCCGGTACGGGCTCAACGGGACCGGCCTTCACAGGCTCTTCCGACTCCGACTCCGCGGGAGCGGCTTCGGCGCTGTGCGTTCCGTGACCCGCACCTTCCTCGCCGTCTTGTGTCTTGTGGTGACCGTCCCGATTAGCGGTGGATATCTCTGCCTTCAACAGGCTCAGGTCCTCAGCGGATTCCAGCCTGACGTCGTCCACCGTGAACGTGGAGAGCAACTCGTTGTGGATGAGGACGGTGAATTCCTGATAGCCGATAGGTGGCTGCGCCGTACAAAGGGTGGAACCGTTCTTACCGAGATTGAGGGGATCATCGCCGAAATCCTCAGGGATGGCCTCAACCGCACTGACGTTCTCTGGCACACCCCGTGCCGTGTTCACGTTCAGGGGGTTTTCCTCCACCGCCATGCAGCCGGACAGCAGGAAGGCAGTAACAATCGCAGTTCCAAACACCTTGACCGTTCTACCCTGCATATCATCACGTACTTTCAGGTGGAGGTTTCTCACGGTTCGCGACGCAGCGAATTCCATGGCTTCTTACATGGTATTCGGTTCAGTGCAGCCTTCGGCTTGGTGCTGGCCCTGTTTTTTACTCGTAGAGCACGTACTCGGGCTGAGGCACCAGAGCCAGGACCTCCGCGGGTGTCATCAGCGGACCCAGCGCTGCGTCCTCCTCAAAGAAAAGCTTGAACCCCGCGTGCACCGTGGCTGGCATCCCACGAGTGACCGCGTTGTAGGTCTCGATTTTGGACCCTGGTGCGCCGATCCCGTCGACACTCTTGATCACCTCAACGCCGTCATAATCCATGATCGCCGCCTCATTGGAAACAACGCTCGCGGCAACCTGATGGAAAATCACAGGCTTTTGCGGCAGGTTGTTTTCTGCCACCAGACTGTCAATGTACGCAGCGATCTCGTTGATCTCTTCACCCGTAGTGTGACCGTAAGACCTGCCCGGTAGCTGCTGGTCGGTGATGTCCCATTCCGGGTCCAGCGCCACTCCCACGTCCGGCTCCCGAAGCCACTTCTCCAGGCCTTTGACCTCTTCAGTCATGCTGGACCGGCCCGGCTGCACGTTGAGCAGAAGCATGCCATCATGCCTGCGTGCGGCGTCCAAGTAGCTTTGGATGATTTCATCGGACGCGCGCGCCCGGTACTTCCCGTCGGCACCCGGGGATGCCTGCACGACGACGGTAATCAGCTCCAGCACAGGCATCACCTTACGTCCGCCGGCAAGTTCGGTTCCATACCCTTCGATCTCCGCTACACGCTCATCGATGTTCCCAATCCCGAGCCTGCCCAGCCCCGGCGAATAGGGGTGCCCGCTGAATCCGACCAGTCGATAGTCCGGGAACAGCTCTGTGCCTCCGCGCGGCAGCTCGAGAACCGGTTCGGGGGTAGGGGACGGCGCCGGGATGGGTGATGGTGATGATGATGATGACGGCGATGGTGATGATGACGGTGGAGGAACCGCCGATGCGGTAGGAGACAATGACGGCGACGAAGGCAAAGCGTCCGGCGGATCCCCCGTCGGTGAACAACCCGTCAGCAGGGCCAGCGACACAGCGAATGCGCCCACGGTGGCGGGAAGGGCGATCTTTTGGCGGGCCACGATCATCTCCGTTGAGGTTGGCTAACCTAGGTTTCCCCTTCAGGGTAGCGGCAACGCGCCGACCGCTTCGTGTGTGTCATTGTTTTACCGGGCAACCTCCTCTATGAATGGACTATGACAGTCCTGATGAGGTCCCTTGAAACGGCAGTCCCCAATACGGTCATGGTGCAGACGGATGTGCGGGATGTCTTCGCTGCGCAGCCGGACATCAGCCGTCTCGGAAAGCGGCTCGTCGGAGCTGCCTTTGACTCCTCAGGAATCGATACCCGCTATACGGCGGTGGAGGAACTGACGCTCGAGAAGCACAGTGACAGTCCGCTGTTCTTCGACTCCGGGACAATGCGCATTCTGAGCCCGGGCACCAAGGAACGAAACGAAGTTTATGCGGCGGAAGGCACCAAGCTCTTTGTTGAAGCGGCAAGCAAAGCACTAGCCGCGGCCGACGGCATAGAGGCGGGCGACATCACCCATGTCATCACTGTCTCCTGCACCGGGTTTTTTAACCCCGGCCCCGACTACAAAGTGGTGCGTGCATTGGGGCTAAAACCGGCAGTGCAGCGATACCACTTGGGCTTCATGGGCTGCTATGCGGCGTTTCCGGCACTCCGGGCAGCCAAATCATTCTGCGAGGCGGATCCTGACGCCGTGGTGCTCGTGGTCAGCGCAGAACTCTGCTCACTGCATGTCCGCTCCTCCAACAACCCTGACACCATCGTGGGGTCGTCGCTTTTTGCGGATGGCGCAGCTGCGGCAGTGATCAGCGCACGGGAGTCCACGGCGAAAGGCCTCACCCTGGACTTCTTCGAAACCACACTCACGCCTGTCGGCGAGGAGTCCATGGCGTGGAACATCGGTAACGAAGGCTTCGAGATGATACTTGGCACCTACGTTCCGCACATCATCGACGAAAACATTGTCGGCGCACTGGCACCGCTGCTGGAACGGGACGAGTCGCTCATCGGCAAGGAATACCGGGAAATTGAGCACTGGGCCATCCATCCCGGCGGACGCAGCATCCTGGACAAGGTGGAAGCCAAGCTGAAACTCACTGAGAACCAGCTGATTCCGGCCCGCGCAGTGTTGCGCAACTACGGCAATATGAGCAGCGCCACGGTCATGTTTGTTCTCAAGCACATCCTTGACCTTCCTTCGCAGGGCGGCAACGAGCGGATCTGCTCCATGGCATTCGGACCTGGACTAACCGTGGAGACGGCGCTGTTCACTAAGACCGGAGCCTGAATGCGGTTTCTGGAACACCGGGATCTGAATGCGGTGGAGCAAATGGACGCGCCGGATTGCGATCCGGACACCCTCACCCGCACCTACCAACAGTTTGGTCTCATCAACAGCGCCGTCACGGCCTGGCGACGCACCTGGGTGAGATATGTGCGTCCCACGCTGTCGCCGTCGGGCATGAATACCCTCCTCGACATCGGCTCAGGCGGCGGAGACGTGCCCCGCACCTTCGCCCGGTGGGCGGCCAGGGACGGCATCCGACTGCAGATTACCGCCATCGATCCCGATGAACGTGCACACGCATTCGCAATCAACCAGCCGACGACGCCGGGGCTCACCTACCGCCGCGCGCTTAGTTCGGAGCTGGTGGCGGAAGGACGGACGTACGACGTCGTCACCTCCAACCATGTGCTCCACCACCTCACTGCCAACGAACTCGGCGGCCTGCTGCGCGACTCCCAAAAGCTCAGCAACCGGCTCGTCATCCACAACGACATCAAGCGTAGCAGCCTAGGTTTCGCCCTGTTTGGCGTGGCAACACTACCGCTCCGAGGCTCCTTCATCCGGCAGGACGGCCTCACCTCCATCCGCCGCAGCTACCGCCCGGAGGAGCTCCGTGACGCCGCTCCCGGATGGCTGGTTCAGAGGCACTTTCCGTCCCACCAGCTTCTCATCCACCATGCATGATGTGGTGATCGTTGGCGGCGGCCCCGTGGGCTTGTTCGCAGCCATCCTGCTTGGCCAATCCGGCGTTGATGTGCGGGTCCTCGAACAACGGGCTGAGCGGAGCAACCACTCGCGTGCCATCGGAATCCATCCGCCTGCCCTGCGGGAATTGGAGAAAGCCGGGGTTGTGGAGACGCTCCTGGCGGGCGGTATACAGATCCCCGGAGGAATTGCCCGCAGCGCTGGGCAAACCGTTGCCCAGCTGTCCTTCGACAGCCTTCCGGGACCGTACAGGTGCGTGCTGGCAATCCCACAGGAACACACCGAACGCATTCTCGAGGCGCGTCTGTATGACGTAGCGCCCGACGCCCTGCTCCGGGAGACCGAAGTGGCGAGCGTGCACGACATCGGCTCCCACGTCATCATCGCAACCGCCGACGACGTAGTGGAGTCACGTTTGGTGATCGGCGCGGATGGCGCACGAAGCACTGTCCGCACGGCCGGGGGCCTGCGCGCACCCGCGAGAACCTACCCTGATACTTACGTCATGGGCGATTTCCCGGACTCGACAACCGATGGGCCTACCGCGGCGCTTTATCTGGAGCCGGACGGTATTGTCGAGTCCTTTCCGCTGCCCGGTGGTGTGCGCCGCTGGGTAGTAAGGACTCAGACACAGATCCACTCCCCCACGTCCGACAGCCTGGCGCAACTGATCCGTGACCGTACCGGTGTGGAGGTGTTCCCGCGGGGGAACACGATGCTCAGTTCGTTCGCCGTCCGTCGCCGGATCGCGGAACGCTTTATCGACGGCCGCACCATCCTGATCGGCGACGCCGCACACGAGGTGAGCCCCATCGGCGGCCAGGGCATGAACCTTGGCTGGTTGGACGCCGCCGAACTGGCGCCCATCATCAGCGGCTCACTGGCTGGTAGAAACGTTGGACGTGAAGTTCGGGACTTCACTGCACGACGACGCCGGGCCGCCTTCACCGCTTCCCGCCAGGCCCACCTCAACATGGTGTTGGGACGGCCCATGCAGCCGGGACCGCTAGCACTGCGGAACAACCTCATGTCACGGCTGGCAGCGGTGCCCGCGGTTCACGACGCTGTGGCCAGGACGTTCACCATGCACTGACCACGCAATGGGGGTGCCTTAGCGCGACTGGACCTGCGCCAGCAGTTCCTCAAAGGGAAGTGAGGACTCCGGCGTTTGCCCGCGACGCGTCGTCGTCGTGCCGTTGATCATTGCCGCCAGCTCACCGGCAGCACACACAATGCGGGCATCCAATGCTGGCGCTCCAGAATCGCCTGAGCCCCAGTCCTCCGTTGCCGCGTAGACCGCGGTAGGCGCAACCCGCGCACGGAGGTAGCTGAACAGCGGACGCATCGCGTGATCCAGCATCAAGGAATGGCGCGAGCTGCCGCCGGTGGCGCCGATCAGGACGGGCATTGAGTCCAGGGCGGTGTTGTCCATGACGTCGAACAAGGACTTGAGCAGCCCACTGTAGGACGCCGAAAACACGGGGCTGACCACAATGAGGGCATCCGCCCTGGCCACGCTGTCCAGAACCTCGGCGAGCGCCGGTGCAGCGAATCCGGTGACGAGGTTATTGGCGATGTCCACCGCCAGTTCCCTGAGCTCCACCGTGGTGATGCTCACGTCCGCTCCGACGGCTTCGAGGTCACGCTGGGTTGCCTCGCCCAGCTGATCCGCCAGCATCCTGCTCGACGACGGCACTCCCAGCCCTGCGGTTATCACCACTATGCGGCGCTCACTCATCTCAAGTCCCTTTCGATTCACTACATGTAATTGCATCTACATAGTGAACCGGTGGGCTGTTCAGAACATTCCCGATCCCATTTGGCTGAGCTAGTCGGATTTCAATTTCCGCAGAGCGGTCGCTTTGTGGGCAGCCTGCGCCCCGGTCTTCTCGCTTTCCACCACATAGAACGGTTCATCGCTGCTCGCATTGAATTTCTGACCGGCGAAGGTAAAGGGAGCAACCCTCCGCGAAACCACCGTTCCCTGGGTCCTGCCCTGCGACGTGGCCCAACTGACTCTGTCTCCTTTATCCATGCAAAGATTCTGCCACCCCAGGGGTCCTATTCCCAGGATGCCACCGGTCAACCGTCCTGCCAGCGCAACGGGATCAGGCCCAGGCGGAAGGCGCCGTCGAGCTCTTCATCGTAATAATGGAAAGCCAGCGTTCCGCCGGAGACCGACTGCCCACCTGGTGCCCATCGAGTGGCCAAGTGGAAAGCCCGTTGAGAACTGGCAATCCCAGACCGTCAACATTGCCTACCGGTTCATGCCAGGCGATCCCGTTCTTCCCCACGCCTGGATCCAGAAGCTCGAGTGGGTGGATGGCTGGCCAACTGTCGACCAGGCTATCGACCTATCCGAGGTGACCGGCGCACCGGAGCCGGAGTCCGCCGTCGTCGGCAAGAAGGCATCCTTCACCGCGAGTGCCAGCGGGACGCCGGCGCCGGTTGCGGTGTGGGAACGTCAATGGACGACGGCGCCACCTGGGTTCCGGTCGTGGAACAGCCGGTGACTGTCCGCGCAGAAGACGGCACCCACAGTTCCGAGCTGCACTTCAAGAAAATGGCTACCGGGCAGAACGGAGCTCTGGTCAGGGCCGTGTTCCACAACGCACACGGCACAGCGGTGACTGACCCGGTTGCGCTGACCGTCGCGGAAAAGAAGAGCAAAGGCAACGGGCGCGAAGGCTGAATCTGCAACTTGAACGCCCGTAATGGCGGGCATACCTGCAACGTTGTATCCTTCCGGTGGGACCTGTTATTCAGAGCTGGTCCCACCGGAACCCGCAGTAACAAGAAAGACAAGCACAATGGCTACGACTCTTCACGACGTGGCACAGGTGGCGGGCGTTTCATTCAAAACTGTTTCGAACGTCATCAATGACCACCCCAATGTGCGGCCCACCACCCGGGCCCGCGTTCAAGCAGCGATTGCCGAGCTCGGATATCGGCCCAATCTCACCGCGCGCAGCCTTCGCTCCGGCCATTCCGGCGCCATCACTCTCGCCGTTCCACAGCTGCGTCTGCCCTACTTTGCCGAACTGGCAGACGCGGTGATCAGCGCTGCCGAAGCACACGGCCTGGTGGTGCTGATTGAGCAGACCAGCGGTGGCCGCGATCGTGAGCTGGAGGTATTGAAAAGCCCCCGCTTGAAGATGTCCGACGGCTTGATTTTCAGCCCGCTCGGCCTGGGCGAGGAGGATGCCGCACTTGTGACCGCAGAGGTCCCGATCGTGCTCCTTGGCGAGCGGATTTTCTCCAGCTCATGCGACCACGTGACTATGCAGAACATCGAAGGCGCGCGGGCGGCAACGGAGCACCTGCTGGACATTGGGCGAAAGCGCATAGCGGTTGTGGGAGCGCACGAGGGTGAAGTGATCGGCTCGGCCGGCCTGCGTCTGAAGGGATACCGGGAGGCGTTGGAAGCCCGCGGTGTTCCCTATGACGACAGTCTGGTCGCCTACATGGGCGAGTGGCACCGCGCCAATGGTGCCTTGGCCATGCATGAACTGCTGGAACGCGGAGTGGAGTTCGACGCCGTATTCGGCTTCAACGACACCCTCGCCCAGGGTGCCATGCGGGTCCTGCAGGAGGCTGGACGACGGATCCCGGACGACATCGCAGTGATCGGTTTCGATGACCTTGACGAGACACGCTACTCACTGCCCACGTTGAGCACAGTAGATCCCGGACGGACCGAAATCGCCGAGACCGCCATCAAGGTCCTGATGGAACGCATCAAGACACCGGATGGTCCAGCGCCGCGCGAGATCGAAACAACGTTTAGCGTGGTTGCAAGGGAATCGACCCTGGGGACAGCACCCTAACACCACGTATCGACTCTCCCCATACGGACCTTCTCAGCCCTCAAATGGCCGTCAGACGGTCACTTTGGGGAGAGTCGATGCGTGGGTTTACAAGTGCGTCGGCGCAAACAGCCGCAGGAGGGTCTCCACGACGACGACGTTGGGTCCCTCCGCGGCGAAACCTGACTCGAGCGCCTCCCGCACATTCTCCGGCGCAACTTTCACCGCAGACACACCGAAGGCCTCTGCAAGCTTCACGAAATCGGGCCGCGCCAGCTCCGTGGCCGTGGCCTTGCCGAACGCCCCCTCCATGTATTCGCGCAGGATCCCGTAGCCGCCGTCGTCGACAATCAGCCAGGTCACCGGAAGGTTGTGCTGTTTGGCCGTGGCCAGTTCGGCGATGGAGTACATTGACGATCCGTCGCCGGACACCGCGAGCACTCGTCCGCCCAGACCAACAGCACCGCCAACCGCGCCCGGGAAACCGTAGCCCAGGCCACCTGCACCCTGCGCGGAGTGGAACTGTCCGTCCTTCGAATCCCAGCAGCTCCACCCCCAATAGGCGGCGATGGTCATATCCCAGAACGTCTGCATGTCCGTCGGAACGGCCGCGCGGATGTCGGCCATGAACGTCCGCTCCATGCCTAGGTCCTGCGCGTCCAGCCGGCCCTGCACTTTGGCCAGCGTTTCGGCGACCAGACGGCGCGGGTTGTACTCGCCGGTGCGCCGCTCAACCGCAGGCAGGGCTTCGTCGAGTGCCGCGAGCGCCTGCCCGGCATCGGCCCTGATTCCGAGCGCCGGACGGTTGGATTCAAGCACCCGCGGTTCGGCGTCGATCTGGATAATGCGTCCGCGCGGCTCAAGGGTGAAGTAGTTGGATGTCACTTCGCCCAGCGAGGATCCGATCACCAGAAGCACATCGGCGTCTTCGAGCACCTCCGTGACGTGGCGGTCCTCGCACCACGATTGCAGGGACAGCTCGTGGTTCCAGGGGAAGGCGCCGTTGCCGCCGGGCGAACACAGGACGGGTGCGTCGAGCTTCTCGGCGATGGAGAGCAGCCAGCCTTCAGCCTTGCCGCGGCGGGTGCCGCCTCCGGCCACGATTGCCGGCCGCTTCGCTTCCTTGAGCCATTTCACTGCTTCACGGACCAGTTCAATACGCGGCGGATTGTCGTACGGTTCGGCGAGCGCATCCTCCACTTGCGGAACCATCACCGGATCCAGCAGCACGTTTTGCGGAACCTCGACCCAGACGGGCCCCTGGGGCGAAGAAACTGCCTCAGTCCAGGCATCCTGGATAGCGGACGGAATACCCGAAGCGTGCTGGATGAGCCGCTGACTCTTGGTCACATTGGCGGCCGACGCCTTCTGGTCATCCAACTGGTGCAGCATGCCCTTGCGCCGCGCACCCAGTCCCTCAAGGGGAATTTGGCTGGCGATGACCACCATGGGTACCCCGGTGGCATAGGCCTCCTGCAGCCCGGCCAGCGAAGTGAGCGCACCGGGTCCGGTCGAGAGGAAGAGGACTCCCACTTCACCGGTAGCCCGGGAAAATCCGTCGGCTGCGAAAGCCGAATTGTTTTCCACCCTGGAGGAGACGAAGGTCAGCCGGGATCTGGACAGGGCGTCAAAGAGACCCAGGGCGTGCTGGCCGGGAATGCCGAACACCGTTGTTGCGCCGAGGGCGGTGAGGGTCTCGACAACCAGGTCTCCGCCGTTGCGCTGGCTGGTGATCGGTTGTGGAGGAGCAGATGCGGCGCTGTCAGTGGACTGCATTCAGCTGAGCCTTCCTGTGGTTGAGTTTGTGGAAATTGCGTCAGCCATGAGGCTCACAAGATCATAGGCAACGTGCGACGCCGCAACCCCGGTGATTTCGGCGTGATCGTAGGCGGGAGCAACTTCAACAACGTCCGCCCCGATGAGGTTCATTCCGCGGAGGCCGCGCAGGATTTCGAGGAGTTCCCTGCTGGTGATGCCGCCGGCTTCCGGGGTTCCCGTGCCGGGCGCGTGGGCTGGGTCAAGCACATCGATGTCGATGGACACATAGAGCGGGCGATTGCCGATGCGGTCGCGGAGTTTGGCGACTGTTTCGTCGACTCCCTGGCGGAAGACGTCGGACGAGGTGACGATTCCAAAACCAAAACGGCGGTCATCTTCAAGGTCCTTCACACCGTACAGCGGTCCTCGGGTGCCTACGTGGGAGATTGCCTCGGTGTCGAGGATGCCCTCCTCCACAGCGCGGCGGAAAGGCGTTCCGTGCGTGTATTCGGCACCGAAGTAGGTGTCCCAAGTGTCGAGGTGTGCATCAAAGTGCAGAAGCGCTACCGGCTCACCCGCACGCTCTGAGGCGGCACGGAGCAATGGCAGGGCGATGGTGTGGTCACCTCCCAGCGTGACCAGCCTGGCGCCGTCGTGCGTGAGGTCCAGCGCATTTTGCTGGATGGTCTCAATGGCTTCGTTGATGTTGAACGGGTTCACGGCCATATCGCCGGCGTCGGCTACCTGTACACGTTCAAATGGTGAAATGCTGAGGGCTGGATTGTAGGGCCGCAGCAGGCGCGACGCTTCGCGGACATGGTTGGCCCCGAAGCGGGCGCCGGGACGGTAGGAGACGCCCGAGTCGAACGGCACTCCCACCACGGCGACATCCGCCCGGGTCACCTGATCCAACCGGGGCAGCCGCGCAAAGGTCGCCGCACCGGCGTACCTCGGAATACGGGAGGAATCGATCGGGCCAACGTTCCCGCCCGTAGTAATCCGCAACTCGTCCATGGGTGCCTCCAGCTTCGGGGCATTAATGCCCGTGAATCGTGCAAGAAGTTGCCAAATAGGCATCAACTGTTTTGCACAAGGCTAATTTGTGACTGTCGTCTCAGTCAAACTTTGACCTCACGGGTGGAGTTGGAAAGACACCATCATCGATTTGAGCTGCTGGTATTCGGCCGAATCCATCCATGCACGGGCTTCGGCTTCACCCTTGAACCGCCCGGGTTCAAGGACGCTGACGAAATTGACACCACCATTTGTTTCATAGGAGACCAGGCCGAGCGGATTTCCCCATACCCCGTCGGCTGGCACAGGGCCCGGCTCCAACCGGGCCTCATAGAAGCGATCCCCCGTGACGTCATCGGCCCTGTGGTCGAAGACAAAGGTCACCGGCAGGCCGGAATGGTCCGCCAATGCTGTTGCCGCCGAGTCCAATGGAACATGGCCGGGGCTGAGTGTTATTGCACCGTTGCTCGGGATGCCGCCGATGAACTTCGCGATCTGCTGGCCCTCGCTGTTGCGGATGGCATACGCCGTGGTGCTGATGCGCATCCCGTAGGTGGGAAGCTCCGGGGGCTGCACCGCGATCGCTTCCCAGTCGGCCGGCATGCTGAAGCTGTAGTAGCCATCAGCGGTGGTGAAGACTGTGGCTTCGGGGATTTCCTCGGCCGGTGGAGCCGGTGTTTCAGCTGGCGGAGCCTCCTCGGAGGCCGGCGCAGATGGTTCAGCAGACGGCTCAGCAGATGGTTCGGCGGGCGACTCTCCTGAGGGAGACTCGGAAGGGGATTCCTCAGGCTCCGCCGAAGATTCATCTGTAGCCGCATCTGTGGCCGCTTCCGTGGCTTCCACCGTGACTGCCGGAGAAGTCGATGCCGGGCTGGTGGTAGTCGGGTCGGCCGCCTCGCTGTTGCCACCCGTACAACCGGTCAATACCAGCAGCCCAACCAGCACAGCAGCCGATCCGTTGAAAATTTTACCCATTGCCCCAGATCCCCTCACCACACAGACGTGCCCCGGCACACCCGGTGGTCACTGTGCCGAGCCTATCCCCCTGCACCGACCAAACCGGCGAATGACATCAACCCGTTATCCCTTGAGTCGCTGGAATGACGCGGGGTGTTCAGCCGCCCGAAGCTGCCGGCACCAACGTCCAAAGCACTATCGCCTGTTGATCGGTTGGATTCACCCAGGTGTGCGGTTCACGGCCCGGAAACGTAATGGTGTCCCCTGCTTCCATCTCATAGCGGTCGTTGGAAAAGATGAGTTCAAACCGGCCCGCAACAATATGCAGTGTTTCCACTTCACAGTCAACGGAGTACAACTCGGATTCACCGCTTCCGCGGGGCTCAATCACGGCCCGAATCATTTGGAGGCGCCGTTCGGAGCGGGCAGTCATCAGCCGCTCGTTGATCCCCACTCCGCCCAAGCTGATTTTCGGCGCTTCACCCAAACGGGTCAGATGCGTTTCCGGCACCAGAAACAGGTCCCCGATGGAGATCGACAGCACCTGGCACAGCGTCACCAGCGAGGCGACCGACGGGGAGGTCAGATCACGCTCCACCCGGCTGAGAAAACCCTTGGTCAGTCCGGTGGAATCCGCCACTTGTTCAATGGTCATGCGCTGCGCCTGCCGGGCAGCGCGGATCCGTGAACCGATGGCAACGGGTGCGTTGCTGGGTTCAACAGGCAGGGCCTTCATGGGGTTCCTTCCAGCGGAGGTGATCTAGAGCATACAGAGGATTCCGCCTGACTCAATCCGGGATCACAGTTGACGTGTAAGCCGCGTCACAACTAGCCTACAGGGAAACATAAGTTGTCTATTAGTCAATATATATATCAATTAGGCAACATCCGTCTTTCCGTCCACTCTTTTCAGGAGCACCATGGAATTCATCAACATCGCCATTGTGGTGATTTATCTTGCCGCAATGCTCGGGTTTGGCTGGTGGGGCAAATCGCGCACCAAGAACACCAGCGACTATCTGGTAGCCGGACGCCGCCTCGGTCCACTGCTGTACACAGGCACCATGGCCGCCGTTGTACTCGGTGGCGCATCCACCGTGGGCGGCGTGGGGCTCGGCTACCAGTACGGCATCTCAGGCATGTGGCTCGTGGTGGCGATCGGCACCGGAGTGCTGGTGCTGAGTCTTTTCTTCGCTCCGACTATTCAGAAGCTGAAAATCTACACCGTCTCACAGATGCTGACTCTGCGGTACGGCCATGAGGCCACGAAGATAGCCGGACTGGTGATGCTCGCCTACACGGTGGTGCTTTGTGCCACGTCAACCGGCGCATATGCCACCATTTTCGTGGTTCTTTTTGGTCTGGAGCGGTGGATGGCAATCGCCTTAGGCGGCATCATTGTGCTGATCTACTCCACAGTTGGCGGCATGTGGTCCATCACGCTCGCGGATATGGCGCAGTTCATTATCAAGACCATCGGCGTTTTCGCTCTGATGCTGCCCTTCTCGCTCTCCGCGGCCGGCGGCTTTGACGGCATCCGCGAGCGCGCCAGCGCTGAATTCTTCAGCATCACAGGCATTGGGGCGCAATCGATCATCACCTACTTTGTGGTGTACACACTCGGTCTTCTGATCGGGCAGGACATATGGCAGCGGGTCTTCACCTCCAAAACCCCTCAGGTTGCACGCTGGGGTGGAACCACTGCAGGCATCTACTGCATTCTGTACGGCGTCGCCGGAGCGATTATTGGCATGGCCGCCAGCGTACTCCTGCCCGTGCTGGAAAATACGGATGACGTCTACGCAGAAATCGCTATCGACATTCTTCCGGTGGGAATCGGCGGGCTGGTCCTCGCAGCGGCCGTTGCCGCC
>NZ_KI914992.1:20726-40432 GCF_000520595.1 Arthrobacter sp. H5 | reverse complement strand
TCGCAGCGGCCGTTGCCGCCATGATGTCCACCGCTTCCGGTGCGCTGATCGCGGCCGCGACAGTGGCAAGTTCCGACGTCGTTCCTTTTGTGAAGAGCTGGCGCCGCCGGGGCCTCCAAGCGGGCATGAGCGTGGCCGCACAGGCGAAGAAGGAGTCCAATCCGGAACATGACATTGCGGGAAACCGAATGTGGGTACTCGGTCTCGGCGTGCTCGCGGTGCTTGTGGCAATTCTCCTGAACGACGTTGTGGTTGCGTTGACCATTGCCTACGACATCCTTGTGGGTGGCCTGCTGGTGGCTATTCTGGGTGGCCTCACCTGGAAGCGCGGCACCGGGCCGGGTGCCGCCGTATCCATGATCGCGGGCTCGGTGGTGACACTTGGGACCCTTGCGGCATACGCAGGGTTTGCGATCGGTGACGGCATCTACGCCAATGAGCCCATCTACTTCGGGCTGATTGCCTCGGCTGTGTCTTACGTGGTTGTATCACTGCTCACCAAGCCCACCGACCCAGCGGTCATGCCGGCCTGGGAAGAACGCGTGGCCGGCAGGGTCGAGGAAGAGGTACCGGTCGAAGGACCCGGCGCGTCGGTCCGATAGAGCCGGCGGCTGATAGAGGCCGTGCCCGCTCCGCGATGCCCGCCACGCCGCGGACCTCTATCAGCCACCACCTTTACCCAGGTCGCCCCGGCAGGGAGTTGGTTAGGAGCGGCGGCCCTCTTCCGGTGCGCCGGAGGTCATATCCGGCCTCCCGTCGACCTCGTCGGTTTCCTCCGGATCCTTGCCCACCGAGGCGCTGACCTTTCCGCTGTTTCCCTGGCTACTGCGACCGCGGCCCTTGGAGTCGGCACGGGTTTCCTCCTCCGCCAGGGCAACCTCACCCGCATCGATCGGCTTCTCACCCTCGCCCCGCCACGCCTTGATCGCGGCCCAGGTCACGGCGGCAAGCGGCACGGACAGGATCGCACCAACAATGCCCGCGAGGATGGTTCCCGCGGTCAATGCAATAAGTATCACTAGCGCGTGAACGCTAAGCGACTTACCCATCACCACCGGTTGCAGGAAATTGCCCTCCAGTTGATTAACGCCCACCACCACAAGGATCACGATCAACGCCACCACCGGCCCATTGGCCACGAGGGCAACCAGCGCGGCCAGAATCCCGGCCGCCGTGGCACCCACCAGCGGGATGAACGCTCCGATGAACACGATCACAGCCAACGGCAGCGCAAGCGGCACACCGAGAATAAGCAGTGCCAGCCCAATGAAGAAGGCATCCACGAAAGCCACAATTGCAGTACCGCGCACATAGCCGCCCAGAACTTCAAGACTCCGGTAACCTACTCGGCGCGCACGGACCAATCGGTGGCCGTCGAAGCCGCGCAGCATGAATGCCCAGATCCTGTCGCCGTCCTTGAGGAAGAAGAACAGGATAACTATCATCAGCGCGGCACCCGTGAGGAAGGAGCCCGCTGCGGAGATGCCTGTCAGCGCACCGGATCCGGCCGCGCTGCTGGATGCGAATTCAACCACCGCCGCCTGGGCTTCCTCAATCTGCTGCTGATCGATCGGAATGGGCCCGGTCCGGATGAACTCGTACAGCTGGTCAAATCCGGCACTTGCGCTTTCCACCAATTCGCTGGCCTGGCTGCGCACTGCAAAAACGATACCGGTGATTAAACCGCCGAGCACGGCCAACAAGAGTAGAAACGAGAACGCCGTGGCGGCCGCGCTGGGCCATCCTTTCCGTCGCAGCCAGTTGACCAGTGGGCTGATTGCCGCGGCAAGGATCAAGGCAATCAGCAGTGGGATGACAACCAGCCGGACCTGAATCAGCGCAAATACCGACACGACCAGAAGCGTGAGCAGCAACAGCACCTGTGCGCTTCGAACGCCTGCCCTCCCAAGACTGTCTTTCCACGGATTCCCCGCGGTTCTTTCGTCTGGCGTACTGGCCACAGGCCCCATCCCCTCATTGTCAGTTCAGTTTGTTCTTGTGCACCGACATTCCGGTGCGGTTGGTCACCACAATACGGTGGCGGCGTCGTCGTTGTTCAGTGTCGTCGTTGTTCAGTTTAGAGCGGCAGGAACAGCACGGTATAGATTCCCAGTGCGCCCAGGGCGACCACGGCGCCGGATGTCCAGAACACCGCCCCGACATCCGCGCGCCCACTGCCTGTGTGCAGTCCCGCGGCACCGCGGGAGTACCGGATGCGCTGGCTCGCGTAGATCGCCAGGGACGTTGCCAGTGCAACGAGGACAAGAATTACCGTGAACCAGCCGTGCGCAGGCAGCCACCGAAGGAACAGCAGACTAGCAACTATCATCGCCATCATGGTGCGTCCCCACGCCAGCGAGGTGCGCTCCGGTTGAAGCCCCGGATCCGCGTGCGGCCGGCTCATCTCAGGCTGGCCTGACCAGCACAAAGACTACAACGACGGCCGCCACGACTGTGCCGCCCAGCGCCAGCAGCGGCGCCAGGAAGGGCAGCGGCAACGGTGCATTGTTACGCATGGCCCGCTCCACATTGAGCCACCTGAAACAGGCCACCGCTGCAATGATCATGGCCAGCAGAAGAAGAATCACGGCAACAGTGGTCCGGATCGCAGGAAGGAATATCTCCGAGGTGAACGCCTCCACGGCGATTCCACCGGCCAGCAGTGCCAGTGACGTGCGGATCCAGGCCAAAAAGGTGCGCTCGTTCGCCAGCGTGAACCGCGGATCAGGCTCGGTTCCGCCGCGCAGCAGGCGCCGGGCCAGCGCGCCCCGGCGCGCGTCGTCGTCGTTCTTTTTCTGGGAAGCTGCCACGGGACTATCCTAACCAGCGGGCACCCCTGCCCGGATGCGGGTAACATGGACCATTGCGAAGGGGAGTAGCTCCAGCACCGCACAGCGGTGCGGCGGCCTGTCGACATACTGGCACTCAGTGATGATGCCCGGCAGTCCACCGTCCAGGAATTGGGACGGCGAGCGAGACCTTCGGCCATGGACACGTTAATGGCCGGAGCCCCAACGGACGCCCTGGCCACTTGAAGATCAGGAGCCCACCGTGACGCCCCACGAGGCCACACGAACGTCCGCCGACATCAAGCGGTGGCGGCAGTACCTCGCCGACGAACGCGCGGAGGCGGAAACCTACCGCTATCTGGCCAAGAAGCGCAGCGGCGAGGAGCGGGAGATCCTCCTGGCGCTCGCGCAGGCCGAGGGCCGGCATGAGGCGCACTGGAGCAGGTTGCTGGGGAACAACGCCGGTAAGCCAGCCAAGCCGTCCCTGCGGAACATTGTGCTTGGCTTTTTCGCCCGCCGCTTTGGCTCGGTGTTTGTGCTGGCCCTTGCCCAGCGCGCGGAAGGCAGATCTCCCTACGCGGACGACCCTACCGCGACCAGCGCCATGGCCGCCGATGAGCAGATCCATGAGGAGGTTGTAAGAGGCCTCGCAACGCGTGGCCGGAACCGCCTCTCGGGTAACTTCAGGGCCGCGGTGTTTGGGGCCAACGACGGACTGGTCAGCAACCTCGCCCTGGTCATGGGCATTGGCGCAACCGGGGTGTCCAGCGCGTTTGTGCTCTTCAGCGGTCTCGCAGGCCTACTGGCGGGCGCCCTCTCCATGGGCGCAGGTGAGTACGTGTCGGTGCGGTCGCAGCGTGAACTGCTGGCGGCGTCGCGCCCCACCCAGATAACCCTCACGGCCGCGAAAAAGCTGGACATCGAGGCGAACGAGCTGGTGCTGGTGTACCGGGCACGCGGAATGTCCCCGGAAGCCGCGCAGCACCGTGCCGCCGAACGCATGGGACTGCTCAGCTGCGACTGTGATCCGAGTCTGTCGCTGCAGCCCGAGCAGTTTGACCGGAAAGACGATCATGAGGAGCTCGGCACCGGCATGGGCGCGGCGGCCTCAAGTTTCTGGTTCTTCGCCTCGGGTGCGGTGATCCCCGTGCTCCCGTACCTGTTCGGCTTCACAGGGCTTGCCGCCGTCGTCATCGCCTGTGTCCTGGTGGGAGCAGCGTTGTTGGCGACCGGCGCCGTCGTTGGGTTGTTGTCCGGCGCTTCACCGCTGAAGCGTGCATTGCGGCAGCTGGCGATCGGGTTGGGGGCAGCGGCGGCCACCTATGCGCTGGGGCTGGTCTTCGGAGTGTCGGTGGGTTAGGACGCCGTGACGTAGTCTTCCAGCTTGGTCAGCGTCTTCTCGATCGAGCCGGGCGTTGACCGGGTAAACCCCATGAACTTCAGGACAAACTTCCAAGGAACGTGGCGGGCGTCCCATTGCTCAGTGACCAGGGTTCCGCCATCCTCCGTTTCAAGGGTGTAGCGCCACACGTGATTGGAGAAATGGCGCCAGGCAATGCGCTCGCCTTCCTCAAACTCGACCACTTTATTGAGGATTTTGTACTTGGCACCGAGCTTCATGTCCATGCCGAACTTGGCGCCTTTGAAGAGACGGGCCGGGCCATTGGGCTGTTCGCCTTTCACGGTGTCCGAGCCGTCGATAACGCTGTGCAGTGACGGAGTTGCCAAGACCTCGAAGATCTTCTCGGTCGGAGCGTCAATAAACCGGCTTCGGGTGATCAGGTAGGGGTTGCTCATAGTCCCATTGTGCCTTGCCGCTCACCGCGCAGCCGTCCTGATAGACTATGTCCTGACAAGCAAACAAACCCTCCCGAAGGGATGAGCCGTGGGATCACTGAATCTCAACATCGATCGGTCCTCCCCCGTGCCTCTCTATCACCAGGTGGTCCAGGGGATTGAGGCCGCCATTCACAGCGGCACGCTCGCCCCGGGCAGCCGCCTCGATAATGAAATCGATCTGGCCGCAAGCCTCAACCTTTCCCGGCCCACCATGCGTAAGGCCATGGATGAGCTGGTGAGGTCCGGCCTGCTGGTGCGCAAGCGCGGGGTTGGGACCCAAGTAGTTTCCAGTCAGGTACGCCGGCATCTGGAACTCTCCAGCCTCTTCGATGACCTGCAGCGCGTTGGCAGCAAGCCTGCAACCGAGGTGCTGAGCTTTATGCACATGGAGGCCGACGACGCCGCACGGGAGGCCCTTCAACTCCCCAAAGGCGCCAAGGTCTATCACTTCACCCGCCTGCGCACCGTCGACGGCAAGCCGCTTGCCCTGATGGAAAACTCCGTGCGCGATGACATTGTTGCCATGGACGAGGCCTCGCTCGCTTCCCGTGGCCTTTACGAAATTCTCCGCTCCGCCGGCGTCAACTTCCGGCTGGCCAACCAGCGTATCGGCGCCGTCATTGCCAACGCATACCAGGCCCCTCTCCTTGGAACCACTGTGGGAGCGGCTCTGGTAACCATGGAGCGCACAGCCCTGGATGACACCGGCCGGCTGGTGGAGACAGGCCACCACGTCTACCGCGCGGACTCCTACAGCTTCGAGATGACACTCGTCCAGCGATAAATCCCGTTTTCCGAAAGAGGCCAATCATGACCAACTGGGTCTACCCCCGGGGAACAGCGAACGACGGCGTGTGGCAGGTGTCGCTCGGTGCCTTCGATTCAGCCGCTTCAGTGGAGGGTTGGGCACATACCGGCCTGAAGGTTGCGTCGCTCGCTTCCGGCGAAAGCTTAGAACTGGCCGGCGCCGCCGAAGAGCGGATTGTGGTTCCGTTGGCGGGCAGTTTTTCCATCACCACCAACGACGGCGAATTCACCCTCCGCGGCAGGGCATCTGTTTTCAGCGGGCCAAGCGATGTCTACTACAGCGGAACCAGTGCTGCGCTGGTCATTAGGTCGATTGACGGCGGCAAGGTAGCCGTGGCCTCAGCACCGGCAGCCAACCACTACCCGGCCCGGCTGATCCCGGCGGAAGACATTCCGGTGGAGCTCCGCGGCGCGGGGAACTGCTCGCGGCAGGTGCACAACTTCGGCACCCCAGCCGCCCTTGAAGCAGACCGGTTCATTGTGTGCGAAGTCCTCACGCCGGCCGGCAACTGGTCCTCCTACCCCCCGCACAAGCACGACGAGGAGAAGGACGGCGAAACCCAACTGGAAGAGATCTATTACTTCGAAACCCGCGCGGTTGCAGCGGCCCCCGAGTCCGCCGATGCCGTCGGATACCAGCGCGTCTACGCCTCGGACGAGCGTCCAATCGACGTCGCCGCGGAGGTTCGTACCGGCGACGTCGTCCTTGTGCCGTACGGCTGGCACGGCCCGGCGATGGCCGCCCCCGGCTACGACCTGTACTACCTGAACGTCATGGCCGGGCCCGGCCCGGTCCGCGAATGGCTCATCAGCGATGACCCGCACCACGGCTGGATCCGGGGCACCTGGGATTCCCAGGATGTGGACCCGAGGCTGCCCTTTACTGGTTAATCGGCGCAAGGGGAAGGCGACGCCGTGGCCGCGTCCCGGCAGGCCACCTTTAACTTGCCTGCGAGCGCATCGTCAGCCTTTGGATGGGCAAAGAACGGCAGGAAATCGGCGTGCGGCGTCAACTGCAGGTACTCATAGCCGAGATCCGCTGCGACGCGCGGGAACTCCAACAGTCCGTGGCTGTGGTGGAACGGTGTGGGGTCAAGTGCGATCTTCATTGAACGTCCTTCCGGCCTTGGGTGCTAGACAAGCTCGGGCTGGCGTGTGGTGCTGTACAGGGCGGGCTTGGGACTGAGTACGACGGCGGTCTTCTCACCTGAGACCTGCGCTGAAACTCCCGCTTCGCAGCAGGCGGCGGTGGCGTAGCCGTCCCACGCGGACGGCCCACCAATGTCGCCGCGTTTCGCGGCATCCACCCAGGCCTGCACCTCGACGTCGTAGGCCGCGCCGAAGCGCTCCTCAAACCCGGG
Source organism: Arthrobacter sp. H5 (assembly GCF_000520595.1). Lineage (GTDB taxonomy): Bacteria > Actinomycetota > Actinomycetes > Actinomycetales > Micrococcaceae > Arthrobacter_D. The sequence continues at coordinate 33,636 of NZ_KI914992.1, read as the reverse complement.
CGTGATCTTGCCGCCCCAGGTGCCGGCTGTGCGGACGTAGGGGCCGGCGTCGTTCCCGATGGTTACGGTGCCCTGCTCGAACACCGCCTGCGTGGCCACCTCGTAGCCGAACTGCGCGTTGACGTAAATCTCCACATCGGCGAGCACACCCGACTCGGTTTCAATCAGCACATGCTGCGGATCGTGCTGGCCCTCCGATGCGTGACGGGTGGGCTTGCCAAGCCGGACCTGCACGCTGGTGATCTCCTCACCGGTCAGGAAGCGGATGACATCGAATTCGTGGACCACCGAGTCATTGATCAGCATCTGATTGGTGAATCCGGGCGGGGTGTTGGGGTTGCGGTGCGCACAGTGCAGCATCAGCATCTCCCCCAGCTTCTCCTCGCGGATGAGGCTTCCCAATTGTGCGTATTCATCATCGAAACGGCGCATGAAGCCAACCTGGATCCGGCGGCGTCCAAGTCTTTCCTCGGCCTGCACCACCCGCCAGGAGGACGCGGCGTCGGGCGTCAGCGGCTTTTCGCAGAGGATCGGAAGGTCCCGCTCCAGGCACTTAATGAGGATGTCCTCGTGCAGGAACCCGGGGGTAACAATCAGGACGGCGTTGACGTCGTCCCGGCTGATTGCTTCCTCGGCGTCGGTCAGCGCTACCGCTTGGGGAAGTCCTTCGATAGCGGCCTGGGCTCGGGCCAGGTCAACATCGACGACGACGGCCACTTCCGCGCCACTGATCCGGCGGCTCAGGCGCTCTATGTGGTCAATGCCCATACGGCCGGCACCGATCACTGCTACGCGCAGGTTTTCAGACATGTGATTGCTCCTTTATCAGTTGACTGTGGTGCGTGAGCCGCAGGACAGCAGGTAGCTGCGGGTGCGCTGTGCAATGGGCATGGGGAGGTTGAAGTCCACCGGGTACATATCCTGCTCCACAATGCCGAAGATGGGTCGGTTCAACGCCTCGACAGCTTCGATGACTGCGCGCAGGTCCGGTAGGCCGCCCGGTGGCTCGGTCATGACGCCGGCCAGGTTAGCGGCGGCCCAGGTCAGGTTCTCCTCGTTGACCTTCGCCAGGACCTCTGGGTTGATCTGCTTGAGGTGGAGGTAGCCGATGCGTTCCGGATACTTGCGGATCAACTCGAGGCTACTGGCGCCGCAGTACTCCGCGTGGCCGGTATCCAGGCACAGGTTGAGATACGCGGGGTCGGTCTCGGCGAGGAGGTGTTCCACATCCTGCTGCGCTCCGACGTGACTGTCGGCGTGCGGGTGGAACTGCTGCTTCAGACCAAATTCATCGGCCAGCACTTTGCCGAGCCGGTTGTGCCCCTCGAACAGGTCCCCCCACTGTTTGCGATCCAGAGATCCGGATTCCACGGCCTCGCCGGTGACGTCGTCGCGCCACATCGCCGGGATGACCACGATGTGCTCGCCGCCCATTTCCCTGGCCAATTCGGCAACGCGCCGGGCAGGTTCCCACGCCTCGTCCCACTGGTCGAGGCCGCGGTGGAAGGCGGTGAACACGGTGCCCGCTGAAATCTGCAGGCCGCGCTGCTTCAGTTCGTCCGCAAGCCGCGCAGGGTCACTCGGAAGGTACCCGTAGGGTCCCAGCTCAATCCACCTGTACCCGGACTCCGCCACCTCGTCGAGAAACCTCTCCCACGGGGTCTGCTGCGGGTCATCAGCAAACCAGACGCCCCAGGAATCGGGCGCGGTGCCGATGATCAACTTATTCTCAGTCATTGCTCCCTCCCTAACTGCTGGGGAAGTTGTAGGAGGCCAGGGACTCGTGCGACGGCTCGGGCCACCGTTGGGTGATGACCTTGCCGCGGGTGTAGAACTTGACACCGTCGGGCCCGTAGACGTGGAGGTCGCCGAACAGCGAGTTCTTCCAGCCGCCAAAGGAGTGATAGGCAACGGGGACGGGCAGGGGAACGTTGACGCCCACCATTCCTACGTGGATGGCGCGCTGGAAGGTGCGGGCGTAAGCGCCCGACGACGTAAAGATCGCGGTGCCGTTGCCATAGGGGTTGGCGTTGATCAGGGCAATGGCTTCCTCAAGGGTGTCCACCCGGACCACTACCAGCACCGGCCCAAAGATTTCCTCGGAATAGGCGCTCATCCCGGTGCGTACCTTGTCCAGGACGGTGGGGCCTACAAAGAAGCCTTCTTCGTTGCCTTTCACCACAAGTTCGCGTCCGTCGACCACCAGCGCGGCGCCGTCGTTCTCTGCCTCGGTGACGATTTTCACGATCCGCGATTTGGAGGCCGGTGTGATGACCGGCCCCATGTCGGCGCCGGCAACGGTGCCTTCGGCGACGGTGACTGCGTTGGCGCGGTCCTGGACCTTCTGCACCACCAGATCCGCAGCTTCTCCCACGGCGACCGCGACGGAGATGGCCATGCACCGCTGCCCGGCCGAGCCGAACGCTGCGGCGGCGAGGTGGTCGGCGGCGTTGTCCAGGTCGGCGTCCGGCATGATCACGGCGTGGTTCTTCGCCCCCCCGAGCGCCTGGACCCGCTTGCCGTGCGCGGTGGCGGTCTCATGGATGTATTTGGCCACCGGGGTGGAGCCCACAAAGGAAATTGCGTCAACGTCGGGATGGGTCAGCAGCCCGTCCACTGCCTCTTTGTCCCCGTGGAGCACGCTGAACACGCCGTCGGGCAGGCCGGCCTGCTTCCACAGTTCCGCGAGCAGCATCGAAGCGGAAGGATCGCGCTCGGAGGGTTTGAGGATGAAGGCGTTACCGACAGCGATCGCAACGGGCGCCATCCAGAGCGGCACCATCACCGGGAAGTTGAACGGGGTGATACCGGCGACCACTCCGAGGGGTTCCCTGAAGGAGTAGACGTCAATGCCGGTGGAAGCCTGGTCCGAGTACTCACCCTTGAGGAGCTGGGAGATGCCGCACGCAAACTCCACGACCTCAAGCCCGCGGCCAATCTCGCCCTTTGCGTCGGAGAGGACCTTGCCATGCTCGGCGGTGATAGTGGCTGCAAGCTCGTCGATGTGCGAGGCCACCAGTTCGCGGAACTTGAACAGCACTGCGGTTCGGCGTGACAGGGACGTCTGACCCCAGCCATCCGCTGCGGCGCGTGCAGCAGCAACAACGGACTGGATGTCAGCCTGGCCGGCAAGCCGCAACTCGCCGCTGATCTGCCCGGTGGCCGGGTTGTAGACCGGCTGGCTGCGGTCTCCCGAACCGGCGGTCTCACTGCCGTTGATGAAGTGGGTGATGGTCTGAGTGCCACTTGTCGTGGTGGTCATTGGCGTGCCTTTCTGTATGGACCGGTGGTCAACCAAGGTCGCTTGCGACTGCGTGGAGACCCGTGCCGGCGGTCAGCCTAAGTAATGCTTCTGCCGCCCTTTGTGGTCGGTGTAGGTCTGGTAGGCGTCCTGAGTGGAGTCCAGTTCGGAAATTTCCGACACGGGTACGTCCCACCAGGACTCGGAATCGGGAGAATCGAGGAGCGGGTCACTGTTGATGTGGATCAGCACCGGCCCACCATCCTCCGGGGCGTCCTTGGCCTTCCGCAAGGCGATGCGGAGGTCATCGATCGTGTCCTCCCCCGGTTCCACCCGGATCACCGTGACGCCCAGGCTCTCCGCGTTCAGCGCGAGGTCCACCGGAAGGCGGCTGCCGTCGTCGAACGTGTGCTGTTCACTGTCCAGGTGCCGGTATTGGGTGCCGAAGCGCTGGGAGCCAAGCGATTCGGAGAGCGAGCCGATGGACGCGTATCCGTGGTTCTGGATGAGCACCACAATGACCTTGATTCGCTCAGCGACGGCGGTCACGAGTTCGGTGTGCATCATCAGGTAGGAGCCGTCGCCCACCATGATGAACACGTCCCGGTCCGGCGCCCCGCGCTTGACGCCGATGCCGCCGGCAATTTCGTAGCCCATACAGGAATAGCCGTACTCCACGTGGTAGCCGGAGGAGTCGCGTACGCGCCACATCTTGTGCAGGTCACCGGGCAGGGAGCCGGCGGCGCAGACGACGACGTCGCGTGGCCCGGATTCCGTGTTGACGGCACCGATGATCTCGGCCTGCGCCGGAAACGGTGTGTGGCGGGTTTGATGGGCCGCGTCCACGATCCCGTCCCAGGTTTCCTTGCCCGCAGAGATTTCGCCGTCCAGGTCGATGCGGTGCCCCTTGAGCAACTGCGTCAGTTGGACGAGCGCCTTCCCCGCGTCGGCAACGACAGCGATGGCGCTGCCGTGCTTGTACGCGTCGATTGGTGCCACGTTGATATTCACAAACTTCACGTCCGGATGGGCGAAGGCGGTGCGAGAGGCCGTAGTGAAGTCCTCGTAACGCGTGCCGATGCCGATGACCAGGTCCGCCTGGGCAGCCAGGCGATTGGCCGCCGTCGTGCCGGTTGAACCGATGGCACCGAGTGAATACGGGTGGTCCCACGGAAGCACTCCAACACCGGCCTGCGTGTTGCCGACCGGGATGCCTGTGGCTTCGGTGAACGCGGCGAGCGCATCTTCGGCGAATGCGTAGAGCACCCCGCCGCCCGCCACAATCAGGGGACGTTTTGCGTTTCTGATGGCTTCGGCGGCCCGGTGAAGATCCTCCGTGTCCGGTTCCGGCCTGCGAATGCGCCACTCGCGCTGGGCGAGGAATACCTCCGGAACATCAAGCGCCTCGGCCTGGACATCCTGCGGTAGCGAAATGGTGACCGCGCCGGTTTCCGCCGGATCAGTGAGGACACGAAGCCCGTTGAGCAGTGCGGAGAACAATTGCTCCGGCCGCGACACCCGGTCAAAATACCTGGACAGTGGCCGGAAGGCGTCATTGACGGACATGTCATAGGCATCCGGGCGTTCAAGCTGCTGCAGCACCGGGTCCGCCGCACGCGTGGCAAAAACATCGCTGGGCAGCAACAGGACCGGGAGGCGGTTGATGGTCGCTAGGGCGGCGCCCGTGAGCATGTTGGACGAACCTGGACCTACCGACGCCGTGACGGCAAAGGTGGCGCGGCGCCTGTGCATCCGGGAGAAGCCCACCGACTGGTGCACCTGAGCCTGCTCGTTTCTGCCCTGGTAATACGGCATAAGCTCCGGACGGGCGGTCTGCGCCTGCTTGAGCGCCTGTCCCACGCCCGCCACATTGCCATGCCCAAAGATGCCGAACATGCCGGGAATGAGGCGCTCCCGGTGGGTGCTTCCATTGATGGTGTCCACGGTGTACTGGTTGCCCAGGAACTGGACCACTGCCTGGGCAACAGTCATTCTGTGGGACGTCATGGGGTGACCCTTTCCACGGTGCGGATACTTGAGTCCCTGAGAAGGGAAGCTGCGGATGCCACCGCGCCCGCGACGTCGTCGTCAGCTGGATACAGGAGGGTCCTGCCAACGGTGAGGCCTTGCACGCCGGGGAGGGCGAGCGCCTTTCCCCAGGTGGCCAGCACCTCATCCTGGCCGTTGGTCGGCTCGCCTCCGAGCAGCACGGTGGGCAGTGTTGTTGCAGCCATGACCCTTTCCATGTCCTGCACCACGGGAAGTTTCATCCAGGTGTAGGCGCTGGTGGATCCCAGCGCGGATGCTATGGCCACGGACTTGATGACGGCGTCGGCGCTCAGGTCGTTGACCACCCGGCCGTTCTCCCAACGGGAGAGGAAGGGCTCCACCATGGCCACCAACCGCCGTTCGGCGAGCGAGTCGATGGCGTGGGCGGCAGATTCAAGCGTGCGCGCGGTGGCCGGATCATCCAGCGCAATGCGCGTCAGCATCTTCCCACCAGTGGCACCGATGGTCTTGAGTGCCTCGGCGGTGTGGGCCGTGTACCTGTCGTCGATCTCGTTGACCAGGCCGGTGAGTCCGCCCCGGTTCATTGAACCAAAAATCAGCTTCCCGTCCAGGGCGCCCAGCAGCAGCAGGTCGTCAAGGATGTCCGGGGAGGCCAGCACCCCATCCACCCGGGGGTTTTGCAGAGCCGTCCGGAGCCGGTCCATTAACCCGTGGCGGTCCGCCATCGCCATTGCATTGGATCCCACGGCGAGGGCACCTCGGGCCGGGTGATCGGCGGCCACAATAAAGTTCTGCCGGCCGTAGACCAGGCCTGGGTGTGGGATCCGTGCCTTGGCCGCGCGTTCGACGGCGTCCGGGTCTTCCAGGCGGATGGCGGCGAGGTGCTCGTACCTCCGCGGGTCGGGCGTTGCGCTGAACTCAGGCACTGGGCACCAGCCTTCCGCGCTCCGCGAGAAGTGCGTTGACTTCATCGGGTGTGGGCATGGCATCGGCACAGGAGAGCCTGGAGGCCACGATTGCTCCTGCTGCGTTGGCGTAATCCAGAACCTGCTCCAGCGGCCAACCCGCCAGCAGTCCATGGCAGAAGGCGCCGCCAAACGAATCGCCGGCTCCCAAGCCGTTGACGGTGTCCACTGGGACCGGCGCGGACACCACACGCTGGGTGGCCGTTTTGGCCATCACACCGTCCGGTCCAAGCTTGACGACGGCGATCTCCACTCCCGCCGCCAGCAGCCTGTCCGCCTGCTCGTCGGGTGATCCGGCGCCAACCGCTACTGCGCACTCCTTGTCATTCCCGATTGCGACAGTGGCATGCGGGAGCATCTTCCCAATTTCGATCCGTGCCGCTTCCTCTGACTCCCAAAACATCGGCCGGTAGTCAAGATCGAGGATGGTGAACTGCCCAGGTATCAGATCGTTGCGGGACCTGGCCTGGTGAGCCGCAATGTGCGCCCCGCGGCTTGGTTCCTGGGAAAGTCCCGTCACGGTGGACCAGAAGATCCGCGCTTCACGGATGGCCTCCAGGTCCAATTCGCCCGCCCTGATCTGGAGATCCGGCGCAGTGGGTGTCCGGTAGAAGTAGAGCGGAAAATCATCTGGCGGTTTGATGGCGCAAAATGTGACCGGAGTGGGCCACTCCGGCACGGCCGTGACAAAGGAGTCATCCACCTTGAACTTCCTCAGTTCACGGTGCAGGTAATTGCCAAACGGATCGCTGCCGGTCCGGGTAATCACGCCCGACTTCCTGCCGTGCCTGGCCGCTGCAACCGCCACGTTCGACGGCGAGCCACCCAGGTACTTGCCGAAAGAGGTCACATCCTCGAGGTCCAACCCAATCTCGTTAGGGTAGATATCCACGCTGATTCGTCCGATCGTGAGTACGTCGTGAGTCACTGGTATGCCCTGCCTTTCGTCTGCGAAGCCGGGTTGTTGTGAGCCGCGGCACAGTTTCCATCCTGCCCCACTTCATATGTCCTGTCAAACGTTTGTACTGACATACTTACAGTACGTCGGATCATCGAGGGGTGCCGAGCTCCCAGGTGACATACTGCGCCCGGTCCCGCTGGGGGATGCGGTACTCGGCCAGAATGGCCTGATGGATTCCGTCAATGATTATCAGCAGCTCTTCGCTGCTGCGTCCGGCATTGACATCGATGCGAACCAAGGGCATGGCGCCTCCTGTATAGTTAGTTTGTCCTGACATACTAACAAGGCTTCGATCTGCTGTATAGTGCGGCAGCCTACTCGCGGACGGAGCCCTCCAGCATTCCCCGGATGAAGTGGCGTTGCAGGAACAGGTAGAGGATCACCACAGGAAGCGCCACGAGGACGGCGCCGGCCGCGAGCAGCGCTGTCTCCTGGACGTGCTGGCCCTGGAAGAACGCCAGCGCCAAGGGAGCGGTGCGCAAATCCGCGTTGGGCGACATCACCAACGGGATCAGGAATTCGTTCCACGTCCACATGAAGCTCAGAACCACCAGAGTCACCACCGCCGGACGTGCCACGGGAAGCAACACCGAGAACAGGGTTCGTGCGGAGCCGGCGCCGTCCAGGGTTGCCGCCTCGATCAACGCGCGGCTGGAGGAGCGGAATGTCGCCCGCATCCAGAAGGTACCAAAAGCCACGGACTGGGCAATCTGCGGCAGGGCGATGGCCCAGAGGGTGTTGGTCAGGCCGAGGTCCCGCAGATCGAAGAACAGCGGGACCACGATTGCTTCGGTCGGGACCATGATTCCCAGGAGGAACACGTAGAACAGCACCTGCGAGCCCCGAAAGGTCATGGTGCCAAATGCGTAGCCCGCGAGCGTGGAGAACACGGTGGATACGGTCACGACTATTGCTGCGACGATCACCGAAGTGGTCATGTAGCTGGCAAAATTTCCCTGCTGCCAGGCGTCCACGAAGTTGCCGGGGTGAAGTCCCAGGAGTCCCGGGCCGCTATCCGCGCTCTGCGGGCCGAGTGCGTTTCCCAGGATGATGAGCACCGGGCCCAAAGCCATTGCCGCGAACAGCACAAGCACCGCGTAATTCATGAGCCGTTCGGAGCGCAGGTTCACCTATTGTCCCTCTCACCAATGCGGTTGACCACCAGGTTAATCGCGAAAATCATGATCGTCAGGGTGATTGCTATGGCGGACGCGGAACCAACCTGACCCAGTTCGAACGCGCGCCGGAACACTTCATAGGACGGGACACTGGTGGTGTTTCCGGGTCCTCCTCCGGTGGTGACGTAAATGAGGTCGAACGTCTTGAGTGCGGCGATGATAGTGAGGGTCAGCGCAACCACAATCTCTCCCCTGACAGCGGGAAGCGTGACCGCAAAGAACTCCCGTACCGGCCCGGCACCGTCGATCCTCGCGGCCTCATACAGTTCGCCTGGTATCCGGCTCATTCCGGCAAGCAGAAGCACTGTGACCAGACCGGTTTGAACCCACGTGCCGATCAGTCCAACAGCGGGCAGTGCCAGGACAAAGTCGCCAAGCCAGGGACGGGCCAGCTGGTCCAGTCCAATTGCTTCCAGGACGGAATTCAGCGTTCCGTCGGGGGCATAGATCTGCCGCCACGCGATGGCCACCACCACCATCGCAATCACCTGGGGAAGAAAGACCACGGTCCGGAAGAATCCCAGTCCGCGGATCCGCGCCCGGTGCAGAACCGAACTGATCAGCAATCCCACGAGCACGGGCAACACGGAGTAGAAGAAGATCAGGACCAGGGCGTGGGCAAACGAGTCCCTCAGGTCCGGGTCGGTGAACACCTCCTGGTAATTGCGGAGCCCAACAAACGTAGCGAGACTCAGGCCATCCCATTCGTAGAGAGACAGCTGGCCCGCGCGGATGAGGGGATAGATCATGAATGCCGCATATACAACAAACGCGGGCAGGAGGTACAGGTACGGGGTCAGCCGCGAGCGTGCCCCGATGGAGGGCCGGCGTGGACGGCCGGCCTGCCTTACCGGCTCAGCTGCCAGAACCGGTGAACTCTTCATAGTCCGTCTGTGCCTCCTGAAGGAACTCCTCGGCAGTCAGTTGTCCGGCGATCAGCCCCTGCAAGGACGCGCCGAGGGTCTCTCCCATGGTCGGCGTCGCATAGTCCAGGTAGGGCAGGAGACTGCCCTCTGAGGTCACCGATCCGTAGACCTCGAAGACATCCTTCAGTACGCCGGATTCGGGGGCAAAGGACGCTGTTTCCAGCACCGGAACGTTGCCGGTGTCGGCGAGTATCTGCATAGCTTCCGCGGAGGTAATGAAATCGACGTAGGCCGCGGCCGCATCGGGGGTGTCGCTACCGCTGGTCACGGCAAACGGGAGCCCGGTGCCTCCGGTGGTCACGGGTGCATCCCCTGCCTGCGCAGGCGGCGGAGCCATGAACCCCACATCCTCACCCATTTCCGTATCCAACCCGGCTGCCAGCCACGAACCAGCAACCAGAAACACACCTTCGCCTTCAGCGAAGGCGCTCCAGGCGTCGTCGTACGCTGTCCCGTTGGGGGCCTCTCCGAGGTATCCGGCGGACGCCCAGTCAGCCAGCGTGGTTGCTGCCGCTGTGTTCTCCGGAGTGGTCCAGGAGGCGCCCTCGTTACCCAACCCCAAAGCCGTGATTTCCTCGACTGCGGTCTGGGTTCCCTGTATGGGGCCAAACACATGCAGCGCAGGCCACTGCTCAAGATTTCCCAGATGGATGGGCACTTCGCCAGCCTCTTCCGCCGTCGCCAGAGCCGCTTCGAACTCCTCCCAGGTCTCCGGCAGAGCAACGCCAAGTTCCTCCAACTTGCTCTTGGAGTAGTAGACGCCCACCGCTTCACCCACTTGCGGCAGCCCATAAACATTGCCCTCGCCGAACGTGGCGCCGTCCTCGCTGTAGGTTGAGTACTGCAGCACAGACTCCGGGTAGCGTTCCTTCCACCCGTACGCTTCCGCGTATGGCTCAAGGCTGATCAGCTGGCCGGCAGACACAAAAGCGCCCATGTCGGAGCGGCCATTGTTGGCCTGCACAACATCCGGTGCATCATCGCCGGTCAGAGCCAACCGAAGGGTGGTTCCCAGGTCATCGAAGGACTGGGAGTTCCGGTCAATGGTCACGTTGGGGTACAGCTCCTGGAACGCTTCGTTGAGCTGGGTCATCTGCTCGTCCTGCCCGCCGCGGACTTCCTGGTCCCAGATGGTCAGTGTGATGTCCCCGAGTCCGGCCACGTCCGTGGACACTTCACGGTTTGGATCGGCTTCCCCTTCAGAGGAAGGAATGTTGGAGCCGGGGGTGCAGGCGCTCAGGGCCAGCGCGGCGGCAGCGGCGACTGCGGCCATGCGCACCGTGGGAGTGGATCGGCGGGTCATGGGAACTCCTATGGTCGGATGTTCGGTGTTGAATACGGTTTTGTTTACGGATCAGAGAAACGTGCGATGGTTGCCTCGGCCCGGCGGACGCCCTGGACAGGTCCTGGCGGCAGCAGATCAGTGAGAAACCCATAACGCTGCAGCAGGTCAACTGCTCCGGGCACTCCGGTCTTCGCTCCGCGTTTAGTGCTGCTCCACCAGTCCGCAATGTCACCCCAGCCCGGCGCTGCAAGCGAACCGCCAAACTGTTGAACTGCTAGCGACGAGCAGAGGCTGGAGAACAGCAGGCGTTGCTTCAGTGGCCAGCCGGCAAGAGTTCCAACCACCAGGGCAGCACCAAAAACGTCGCCTGCGCCCGTGGCGTCGATTGCCTCAACCTTCAGTGCGTCGCATTGCGCCTCTTCGCCCGTTGACGAGTCCACAGCCACGACGCCGTCTCCCCCGCAGGTGACAACCGCCAGGGGAACCCGGTCCGCGAGGCGCAACAAGGCGGCCTCCGGACTATCGGTCGAGGTGTAGGCCATTGCTTCGACACAGTTGGGCACAAAGGCATGGCAACCTTGGAGCCCATCCAGGGTGGAAGGGTCCCACCGTCCGGTCGGGTCCCACCCCACGTCCGCGAAGATCAGGGCACCTTGGGCGGCGCTACGCTCCCACCAGGGCGGGCCGTGGCGTTCCTCGGAGTCCGCGAGATCAATCATGACGGCCCGCGACGCCGGCGTTGTGGCAAGGATAGTCTCTGTTGTCTCCGGCACGTGGTGTCCGTGGGTGATCATACTGCGGTCGTTTTCCATCGCAAGCGAGACCGTCACTGGCGTATGCCAGCCCGGGTACCGCCGGGACGGCCGCAGATCAATGCCTTCCTGCTCGGAGAGCGTCCGCCAGCACCAGTCCGCGTAGAGGTCATCACCGAATCCAGCGGCCAGACCCGTTTTCAGACCCAGACGTGATGCGGCGACCGCGAGGTTGGCGATGCCCCCGGGGGAAGATCCCATACCCCGTGCCCAGACCTCGGTGCCGGGGGCTGGAGCCGCTGGGAGCCCGGTGAAAATCACGTCGAAGAACACCATTCCGCTCAGCAGCAGGTCCAGCGGAGTCTCCTCCGGGCTGTCGGAGGCACGGGGAGCAGTCCGCGGGTCCCCTGGAAGGAGTGGATGCTCCACACGTGCAGTCGAAGCCGTCATTTGTTGCCACCGTCCCAACCGTCGCGTCGTCGCTTTCCCCAACTATAGACACCAAGGAGGGTCAGGTGGCGCCGGGCTGGCGGGCCTATCCGTCGGCGGACCGGGCTGCTGCGGCCTGGTTCTGGCGGGGCTGGGTGTGCGTTTCCGCGGAGGACGTACTGCCCCCGGTCGCAGGGGCTTCGGCTGACGCGGCATCCGGGGACCTGTCGATCACAGTTGCCAATGGCTTCTCGTGAACGAATGCCAGGAGAACCGCGGCCAGTACGCCCAGTGGTGCCATATAGAGGAACAGCGGCGTCAGCGCATCGTTGTAGGACTGGATGATGGGGTTCTGCAGTGCGTCGGGCAGGGAGCTGACCACCTCCGGCGTCAGGGAGTTCGCCCCACCCTGCAACCCTCCGCCTTCGGTTGGAAGCCGTTCCGCCAACAGTTCAGCCACCCGCGCGGTGAACAGGCTGCCGACTATTGCCGAGCCGAGCGTCGCGCCGATCTGGCGGAAGTAGTTGTTGGAAGCGGTGGCTGTGCCCACCACCCGGTTGGGGAAAGTGTTTTGCACAATGAGCACAAGAATCTGCATGCTGAGTCCCAGGCCCGCGCCCATGATGCCGATATAGAGGCAGATCAGCGCAACCGGCGTCGTCGGCGTGATTGTTGAGAGCAGCAGCAGCGCGATGGAAACGGCAACCGACCCCACGATCGGCATCCATTTATACCGCCCGGTCCTGCTCACCAGCACACCGGACCAGACGGACGTCAGCAGCAGAGCACCCATCATGGGGATCATGAGCAGGCCGGCGTTGGTGGCGCTTGCACCCGTAACCATCTGCAGGTAGGTCGGCATGTATCCGATGGCGCCGAACATGGTGACGCCGATCAGCAGACCACCGGTGGTCGTGAGCACAAAATTGCGTTCCTTGAAGAGCCCCATCGGCAGGATGGGCTCTTTGGCGCGGCGCTCCACGGCAACAAATGCCACGCTGCTGACGACGGCAAGCGCAATGAGGCCCAGAATCTGGAAGGATCCCCAGGCGTATTCTGTGCCACCCCAGGTGCCAACCAGCACAATCGAAGTGGTAGCTACGGCGAGCAGCATCATTCCAGCCACATCAATGCTCGGCTTGGTGCGCTCCCGGTGCGGCAGG
>NZ_KI914992.1:19239-20626 GCF_000520595.1 Arthrobacter sp. H5 | reverse complement strand
GGTGCAGGAAGAACAACACCACCAGCATGGCGAGCACGCCCAACGGCATGTTGATCCAGAACATCCACCGCCAGCCCGGCCCCTCGGTGAACCATCCACCCAGCAGCGGTCCGGCAACGGAGGCGAAAGCAAAAACGCCGCCCATCACTCCCATGTACTTTCCGCGTTCCCTGGCAGGTACAACATCGGCGATGATGGCCTGGGAGAGGATCATCAGCCCGCCACCGCCGAGGCCCTGCAGCGCACGGCCCCCAATGAGCCACTCCATGTTGGGGGCCAGCCCGCCCACAATCGAACCGGCCATGAAGATGCCAATCGCAATGAGAAGGAGGCTCTTGCGGCCCATCAGGTCGCCGAGCTTGCCGTAAATCGGCATCACGATCGTGGCTGCGAGGATATAGGCGGTAATCACCCAGAGCATCTGGTCCACACCATTGAGCTCACCCACGATGGTTGGCAGCGCCGTGCTGAGAATCATCTGGTTGAGCGCTGCCAGGAGCATTGAGAGCATGAGTCCCACAAAGAGCAGGAGCAGCCCGGATTCCTTGCGTTGAACTGGTGTTGTGGTGCGTGTAGCGGTGTTGGTCATCGGATTTCCTCAAGGACCTCTCTGAGCAGTGCGGTTGCACCTTCAAGAGCGAGGTACTGGTTGTCGATGGTGGGCTCGTTGATCGATTCCTGGAAGGCGTAGCGCATGGGCGCCCCCGCCACCAGCACCACCATTCGCGCCGTTTCGTCGGCGCTGTGCCGGCCGGCTGCCGACTGCCAGCGCGGCGACTCCGCGATGCGCTCGGCAACCGCGTCCTTCACCAGCTGCTCCACGCGGAGAAAATAGGAGAAGCGGCGCTGCCGCAGGTGCGGATAATTGCGCACCACCTCGATGCGGCGGCTTGCGGATGGCTCCCCACCCTCGGTTGAGTGGACCACCGCCATCAGCAGCCGGGATGTCTGTTCCAGCAGGTCATGATCCACGCTGAAACCGTCGAGCCAGACCTCATCGATAAACGGCTCCTGTAGACCAAGGATGGCATCTTCCTTGGTGCTGAAGTAGTTGAAAAACGTCCGCTGGGAAACGTTGGCCCGCGCGGCAATTTCCTCGACCGGGACATTCTCAGGACCATGAGCGAGTGTCAGCTCAGCGGCCGCTGCGTGCAGCGCTACCCAGGTCTCGGTACGTTTGCGCTCACGGAGGGAAATTAGTTGACTCACCGAACTAGTCTGGCATTTTCGGTTATTTTTCACAAGTGCAAACTTGCAGCGGCTGCAATCTTTCTCTGCATCGACTCTCCCCAAAGTGACCTTTTCAGCACCTTTTAGTGGCTGAGAGCGTCACTTTGGGGAGAGTCGATGTGGAACGGGGAACGACGACGACGGCCGCCACCCTTCG
>NZ_KI914992.1:16215-19139 GCF_000520595.1 Arthrobacter sp. H5 | reverse complement strand
TTGAAAGGTGGCGGCCGCCGTCGTCGTTAGTTTGTGGTTTCGGACTACAGCGTTTCGTAGACCTCACGGAGGAGCTTTGCCGTCTCCGACGGAGTCTCGCCGACCTTCACGCCGGCTGCTTCGAGCGCTTCCTTCTTGGCCTGCGCAGTTCCTGCGGAACCGGAGACAATTGCGCCTGCGTGGCCCATGGTCTTGCCCTCCGGCGCAGTGAAGCCGGCAACATAGCCGACAACCGGCTTGGTGACGTTGGCCTTGATGAACTCCGCGGCCCGCTCTTCGGCGTCGCCGCCGATTTCACCGATCATCACGATGGCCTTGGTTTCGGGATCCGCCTCGAAGGCTTCCAGCGCATCGATGTGCGTGGTGCCGACAATGGGGTCGCCGCCAATGCCGATGGCCGTGGAGAAACCGAGGTCCCGAAGTTCGAACATCATCTGGTAGGTCAGGGTGCCGGACTTGGACACCAGGCCCACGCCGCCCTTGCCCGTGATGTTGGCGGGGGTGATTCCGACCAGCGACTCTCCCGGCGTGATGATGCCCGGGCAGTTGGGGCCAATGATCCGGGTGATCTGCTTGCCGTCGGAGCCGACGCGGGACTGCGCCAGTGCCCAGAACTCAGCCGAGTCCTGCACCGGAACACCCTCGGTGATGATGACAACGAGGCCAACTTCGGCGTCGATGGCCTCAACCACTGCGTCCTTGGTGAAGGCCGGCGGAACAAAAACGATCGAAACGTCGGCACCGGTTTCGGCGACAGCTTCCTTGACCGTGCCGTACACCGGCAGAGTGACATCACCGTGCGTGACGGTGGTGCCGGCCTTACGGGCGTTGACACCGCCAACTACCTGCGTTCCGGCCTGGAGCATCAGCGCGGTGTGCTTTGTGCCTTCGCCACCGGTAATGCCCTGGACAATCACCTTGGAATCTTTATTGAGAAAGATAGACATGTATGTTCCTTAATCCTTTGGGTCTCGACAGGCCCGACCGCCGAGAACAATCTCGACCGCCGAGTACAGGCTCGATCAGCGGGCCGCGTAAGCCAGCTCGGCGGCCTTGTCGGCGCCTTCGTCCATGGTGGTGGCCAGAGTGACCATCGGGTGGTTGGCCTCGGCGAGGATGCGACGGCCTTCTTCAACGTTGTTCCCGTCAAGGCGCACTACCAGGGGCTTGTTCTCCTTGTCGCCAAGGATTTCGAGTGCCTTCACGATGCCGTTGGCCACGGCGTCACACGCGGTGATTCCGCCGAAGACGTTCACAAATACGCTCTTGACCTGGGAGTCGTTGAGGATAACGTCCAGACCCGCGGCCATGACCGCGGCTGATGCTCCACCGCCGATGTCCAGGAAGTTGGCGGGCTTGACATTGCCGTGTGCCTCGCCGGCGTAGGCGACGACGTCGAGCGTGGACATGACCAGGCCGGCGCCGTTGCCGATGATGCCCACTTCGCCGTCGAGCTTGACGTAGTTGAGGTCGTTTTCCTTGGCCTTCGCCTCGAGCGGGTCTGCCTCGTCCTTGTCCTCAAGGGCCGCGTGGCCCTCTTGACGGAAGTAGGCGTTCTCGTCGATCGTGACCTTGCCGTCGAGGGCAACAATGTCGCCGGCGCCGGTCTTGACCAGCGGGTTGACCTCAACCAGCGTGGCGTCCTCTTTTACAAAGACATCCCACAGTTTCAGGATGGTGTTCGCGACACCTTCCCGCAGCTCGGGTGCGAAGCCTGCGGCGTCAATGATCTCGTCCGCTTTGGCGCGGTCAATTCCGACGGCGGGGTCAACGGCAATGCGGGCCAGCGCGTCGGGGCGCTCCACGGCGAGCTGCTCGATGTCCATGCCACCCTCAACCGAGCACATGGCGAGGTAATTGCGGTTGGCCCGATCCAGCAGCACGGAGAAGTAGTATTCCTCGGCGATGTCGGCACCCTGGGCAATCATGACCTTGTGGACTGTGTGGCCCTTTATGTCCATACCGAGGATGTTCGAGGCATACTCGAACGCCTCATCCGGGGTCTTGGCCACCTTGACGCCGCCGGCCTTACCGCGGCCCCCGACCTTTACCTGAGCCTTAACGACAACTACGCCGCCAATTTTCTCAGCTGCTGCTTTTGCTTCTTCGGGGGTGTGCGCCACGATGCCGGCAAGCACGGGTACTCCGTGTGCCTCAAAGAGATCGCGCGCCTGGTATTCAAACAGGTCCACTTAGCTGGTGTCCTTCTACGTCGAAGTAGGTTTACACAGGGAACTTTAGTCCCTTGGCTGAAGCGCCTTCCCCAGAGTACCGGTTTAGTGAGTAAGCACACAGTTCTATGAGTTGTAGAAAAGTAACCCGTTCAGCTACGGTTCCTCGGTTTCCTGCAGGCCGAAAATCTCATACGATTCGTCCCCCACCAGAAAACCCACACCGGTCTGCATCTCAGCGCACACCATTCCTTCGGTGATGGACCCGCACCGGAACCCATTCAGTTCCACGGCCTGCCCCCTATCCACCACCGGCAGCTTCGCCACCGGGCCGTCCCCCGGCTCGGCACCGATGCCAAATTCGGATTCCATCAGGGTCATGCCCACCCGACAACCTCCATAAACAGCTGTCTCGGCCGTGAGCACCATGGTGCCTCCCATGAACCCGAGGTTGGTGCCGTTGCAGTTGTCGGTGATTTCCTTGGGTTCCGGGTAGCGCCCAAACTCGCAGTAGGCGGCGAAGACTTCCAATTCATTGTCGTTACGTTCCCCGCCCGAGAGCAGCTTGTCCACCGGGCTGTCGATAACTCCGCCCTGCTTGGTGGTGATGGTGCAGTACGCGTTGCGGTCATGGCTCAGGAAGGCAACCACATTTTCCTCCGTGCCTGCAAGCAACTCATCGATGGGCACCTCCGGCATCGCGGCCAACTGCTCCATCGGCGTGAGGTCCGGCGTCTCGGCGGTAGGCGCGGG
>NZ_KI914992.1:0-16115 GCF_000520595.1 Arthrobacter sp. H5 | reverse complement strand
TAGGCGCGGGCCCGCCGGTGGGAACTTCCACGCAGCCGGTCAGTACCGGCGCCACAAGGAGAAGGCAACCAACGACGACGGCGCGCAGCCGCCCATGCGTGATCCCGCCTGTCATGTGTCCCCCAGGTTTTCGAACCGTAACAGTGAGAAGGCTAACCCACCTTGGTCAACGGGGCATAGCGCAGCAGAAGCCGCTTCTCACCAACGTCGAATTTGACTTTCGCCACAGTTTTGTCGCCCGCGCCTTCAACGGAAAGAACAGTCCCATTGCCGAAACTGGTGTGGTTCACCTTGTCCCCCACCGACACCGCAACAACTTCCTTTTGCGGCTGCACCCGGCCAACCGATTTTTGCGCAGGCAAGCCCCGCGCGGAATCCGAGCCGGAGGACCCTGCCCCGGCACCCCAGTAGGAGCCGCTGAACCGGGGACCGTTGATGCTCTGCCCACCGGTCCATGCCGGTTTGGACGATCCCTCGCGTTTCCACGCAATGAGCTCCTCGGGAACCTCGCCGATGAACTGGCTCGCCGGGTTGTACTGGCTCTGGCCCCACAGGCTCCGCACCTCCGAGCGGGTGATGTACAGCCGCTTCCGCGCACGGGTGAGGCCTACATACGCCAATCGCCGCTCCTCTGCCAGTTCCTTGGGATCGGTGGCCGAGCGTTGATGCGGGAATATTCCCTGCTCCATCCCCGTCAGGAATACCGCCGGAAACTCGAGCCCCTTGGCGGTGTGCAGCGTCATGAGCGTGACCACGCCCTGCCGCTTGGCTTCAGCGACCGCCTGTTCCACTTCGGCCTCGGAACCCTCCGGCGCATCCGGAATCTGGTCGGCATCCGCAACGAGGGATACCTGCTCGAGGAAATCCCCCAGCGTGCCATCCGGGTTCTCCAGCTCATACTCCCTGACCACGGCGACCAGTTCGGCCAGGTTTTCCACCCGCGATTCATCCTGTGGATCGTTGCTGGTGCGCAGCTGCGCCAGATATCCGGTTTGTTCCAGCATAGCCTCCAGTGCGGCTGACGCGCCGGACCCGGCGGCAACCTCGGACAGATCGTCGATCAGCTTCACGAATCCGGCCACAGCGTTCATGGAACGGGTAGCCATTCCCGGTGCCTCATCGGCGCGCCGCAGCGCCGCCATGAACCCAATCCGGTCACGTTCACCCAGCGAAGCAACGGCGTACTCCGCGCGGTCCCCGATCCCGCGCTTTGGTTCGTTGAGGATTCTCCGGAGGTTGACAACATCCTCCTGGTTGACCAGCACGCGTAGGTAGGCCAGTGCGTCCTTGATTTCCTTGCGCTCATAAAACCGGGTGCCGCCCACCACCTTGTACGGCAGGCCCACCCGCATAAGAATTTCCTCGATGGAGCGCGACTGGGCGTTGGTGCGGTAGAACACGGCAACATCGCCGGGCCGAAGGCCTTCCTCGTCCTGCAGCCGGTCGATCTCCTCGGCGATGAACCGGGCTTCCTCGTGCTCATTCTCACCAACATAGCCAACGATCTTCTCGCCGTTGCCTTCGGCCGTCCACAGGCGTTTGGCCGGCCTGTTGGGGTTGCGCGAGATCACCGCGTTGGCCGCGGTCAGGATGTTCTGCGTGGAGCGGTAGTTTTGTTCCAGCAGGATGGTTCGGGCGTTGGGGTAATCCTTTTCAAACTCCACAATGTTCCGGACGTCCGCCCCGCGGAACGCGTAGATCGACTGGTCGGAGTCGCCCACCACCGTGAGCTCGGCCGGCTCATCCACGGTTTCACCGGCAACGCCCACAATTTCCCGCACCAGCGCGTACTGGGCGTGGTTGGTGTCCTGGTACTCGTCCACCAGCACGTGCCGGAAGCGCCGGCGGTAATAATCCGCGACGCCGGGGAATGCCCTGAACATGAACACCGTCTGGGCAATCAGATCATCGAAGTCCATGGCATTGGCCTGACGGAGCCGCTGCGCATAGCCCTTGTAAACCTCCGCAACAGCGCTCTCAAGCGGGTCCGAAAAGTTTGCCGCGTCGAAGTAGGATTCCTCGTCGATGAGCTCATTCTTGAGCGCGGAAATCTTGTGCTGCATGGCCTTTGGTGCAAACCGTTTGGGGTCGAGGTCAAGCCCCTTGGCCACCAGCGTGATGAGGCGCAGTGTGTCCGCTGAATCGTAAATAGAGAAGTTGGAGTTCATCCCGATCGATGCAGCTTCGCGGCGCAGTATCCGCACGCAGGATGAATGGAACGTGGAGATCCACATGCGCTTGGCAACATCCCCCACCAGCGCCTCGATGCGCTCCCGCATCTCCGCGGCGGCCTTATTGGTGAACGTGATAGCCAGGATCTGGCCCGGGTGAGACCGCCCGGTAGCCATGAGATGGGCGATGCGGTGGCTCAACACCCTGGTTTTTCCGGATCCGGCACCGGCAACAATCAGCAGCGGCGCTCCGCCGTGCTTGACCGCTTCCTCCTGTTGCGGGTTCATCCCGTCGAGGAGTTCGCTGGCCCTCGCGTCATCGATCCGACTGTTCCCAGCGTGGTTTTCAGCGGACGACGACGGCGCCGCGCCCCTCCCTGCGCCGGCGGGAGGTGAGCTGAGGTGCGGGTCAAAAAGCATATCCATGGTGACATCAAGTCTAGGTGCTGGCACGGACAAAGCCTGTTGGCGCCGTCGTTCTCCGCTGCCTCGGCAGGAAAGAGGCCGGGCATGCAAGTGCCCGCCGGCTCACTGAACCGGCGGGCACTATACGGACGGGGTTCTTACTTAGCGCCTGGCGGCTTCTTTTTCCTCAGGCTCAGTGCCGAGTTCCAGCAGTTTGCCGCTCTTACGGTCAGCAAGGTAGGCCTTCATCTCACGCTTGATCACCGGCAGCAGCATGTACACGCCAAGCAGGTTCACAAACGCGCAGACAAACAGCGCCGAGTCGGCGAAGTTGAGGACCTGGCCAAAGGTGAGTACGGAGCCGGTCACGGTGAACGCGAGGAAGATGACCTTGTAGATAATCTCCGAGGTCTTGCCTCGTCCAAAGAGGTACTCCCAGGCTTTCAGCCCGTAGTAGGACCAGGTGATCAGTGTGGAGAACGCGAACAGCGACACGGCGATCGCCAGCACTACAGGGAACCATGAAATCACTGTTGCAAACGCGTCGGAGGTCAGGAGCACTCCGTCGGGAGTGGCTCCGCCGCTCTGCACCTGGTCGATTCCTGCTTGGAGGCTGGGAGCGTTGGCAATGACGATGGTGAGCGCGGTCATGGTGCAGATCACTACGGTGTCAACCAGTGGCTCAAACATTGCCACAAAACCCTCGCTGACCGGACGGCGGGTTTTGACCGCGGAGTGCGCGATCGCCGCCGAGCCGAGGCCGGCCTCATTAGAGAACGCCGCCCGCTGGAAGCCAACGATCATGACGCCGACAATGCCGCCTGCCAGCCCTTCCGGAGCAAAAGCGCCCTGGATGATCGCTCCGAATGCCGCGGGAACCTGATCGATGTTGACAAAAATGACAAAAAGGCAGGCCAGGACGTAAACGATGCCCATGGCCGGCACCAAGCGACTGGTTGTCTTTCCAATGGATTTGATTCCGCCGAGAATGACGGCTGCGACCAATCCCGCGAGGACGAGGCCGAAAATGAGCGCAGCGCCGGCACTTCCCAGGAAACCATCGGCACCGCCAGTGACTTCCTGAACCTGGGCGAAGGTTTGGTTGGCTTGAAACATGTTGCCGCCGGCCACACCGAAGATCAGGATTGCGACAGCGAAGATTCCGGTGAGAATCTTGGCTGGCCATTTGCCGAACTTCTTGAATGCCACCGGCAGGTACTTGAAGGGTCCACCTGAAACCGTCCCGTCCGCGTGAACCTCGCGGTACTTCACGCCAAGCGTGCACTCCGCGAACTTGGTACACATACCGAGCAGTCCGGCCAGGATCATCCAGAAGGTTGCACCGGGGCCGCCGAGCGCCATTGCTGCGCCGACACCGGCAATGTTTCCCAGGCCCACCGTGCCCGAAAGGGCTGAGGTGAGTGCCTGGAAGTGTGGAACTTCTCCGGGGTCGCTCTTCGAGGAGTAGCGGCCGCGAATGACTTCATAAGAAACCTTCAGGCCCCTGAACTGAATGAACCCAAAGTAGAAGGTGAAGATCACTGCTGTCAGGATGAGCAGCGCAACCACCACTGGGAAACTTATGTCTCCAATGGTGATGGGAACAAAGACGATGGCTGCGAAAACTTCCGCGACGGGTTTGAAAACGGCATCTATGGCGTCCTCAAGGCCCGCGAGCCATCCGACTTCGTCCGCAACAGTGGACATGGGTAGTGCTTGGTTAATTGCCATCCATTAAACAAACCCCATACTGCTCTGTGATTGCAATCACAGCACCGGCATGGGCTGTTTTGGTACCAAAACGTTACCATTTTTGGAGCCGATTCCCAGGTTGGCCTGATGGTTTCCCCAAGCATCCATAATGGTGGTATGGCCAAAACACGCGCACAGATTGCCCGGAAGCATGGGCCCCGGGCCGGCGGCGCTGCGGCACCTAACCCGGCCGCCCCCCGAACTCCGGCCAAGGCACAGCAGAACGCCAACATGGTTGTCATCGCTGCCGTTGTGGCATCGCTGTTCCTGTTTTGGTATTTCCACCTGCTGGCCCTCGGCCAAATGGCCCAGCTCGCCGGTGGATTGACCATGCCCGATATGCTGTTCGGAGGCTACGACATTGCCTATATTTCCGGACTGCAGGGCGCCATGGACCCGGACGCACTGGGCCAGCTCAGTTACCTCCACAAGACCGCCGGCACTTTGTTTCCGTTGATCTTCGGAATTGCCTGGCTGCTGCTGGTTCAGGTTAATGTGAGCCGGCGGCCGTTGCGCTGGATGCTGTGGGTACCGGTGCTGCTGTTCGTGGTCGCCGACCTGTGGGAGAACGTTGCCATCGATTCGATGCTGGCGGCGGACCTGCCCGACGGCGGAGCGGTGGCGTTGGCTTCGGGCCTCACCATTGCCCGGTGGGTGCTGTTTGGGCTCAGTTGCATCTCAGGGCTGCTGGCAGCGCTGCTCCCCGCCGGTTTGCGGGGGCGCCCTGCCGAGCAGGTAAGCTAATACCGCCGGTTCAGCGCCGGCCCACGCCTCTGTAGCTCAGTAGGATAGAGCGTCCCTCTCCTAAAGGGAAGGTCGTCGGTTCGATTCCGGCCAGGGGCACCACGCGGCATGCGGATGGGCAGCCCTGCCCATCGCAAGGGTGAGCTGAGCATCACCGGTGATCGCGGCATCTGTGGCAGTTCCTCAGCCTCGATCCAACGCAGGTAGAGTCCTGCGTAATTTCGATCAAAGGAGGCACTGATGGCAATCAGGCGGATGATTCTTGCGCTTCCGCTGTGCGTGGCGGGCGCCTTCCTATCCGCGTGCGGCGGCCAGCCCCTGACAACCAGCGACCTCGGATCCACCATGACGTCGCTGAAGAACATCCGCGAGCATTTTGGTCTCTGATCTTCGCCGGTATCTTGCCGGAACGTGGACGGTGGACCGCACCCTTCGGGACCTCGCGGCGGGTGTTTCCGGCACCTTCACCGGCACCGCAACGTTTACCGAGAACGACGACGCCGGCCTCCTGCACAGCGAACGCGGCACTCTCCTGTGGGCTGGCGGGACTCCGGTCGCCGCCACACGGGAATTGAACTGGCATCCAGGCCCGAATGCCACGTCGATGGAAATCTACTTCAGCGACGGCCGCTTCTTTCACAGCCTCGATCTGACTGCAGGCACCGACAACCCAACACATCCTTGCGCTCCCGATCTCTATCAGGGAACGTTTGTTATCAAAAGGTGTGACAACTGGACGTATAGCTGGCAGATCACCGGGCCGCACAAGAACCTGCTGCTGACAACGCACCTCACCCGACGCTGATCGTCCCCTCTCCGCACGCTCCCGGTGATCTAAGGTCGGGTGTGACCGCATGGAGACCCCCGCACCCGGTCACACCACCTCGGCCAGATACCCCAGCTCCGGGGCGGGCGCCTGCGACAACGCACCCCACGCCCGATGGAGGATCCGGACTGCGCGTTCCGTCTGCTCATCCGCGTAGCTGAATGGCAGCCGAAGGAACCGTTCAAAGGCACCGTCCAGGCCGAACTGCGGCCCGGCTGCCAGCAGCAGCCCCTCACTCCGCGCGGCGAGAGTGAGCTGGGAACTGACCGGCCGCCCAAGTCCCACCCATAAGGCAAGCCCACCCCCGACGCGCGGCACGTCCCAGTCCGGGAAAGTATGGCTCAACAAGCCCTCAAGGTGTTGCCGGCCATGGCTGAGCTGCGCGGACCGTCGGGCAAGTATCGCCGGATATTGGCCCAGGAGGTCCACAGCGATCAGCTGCTCCAGGATCGGGGTGCCCAGGTCGCCCGCGAAACGTGCCCGCACCAGCCGGTGGATCAGGGTGGGCTCAGCCCGGATCCAACCGATCCGCAGCCCTCCCCACACGGTCTTTCCCAGCGAGCCGATCAGAACGGCGTCCCCGTAGGCAGCGAGCGGTAGCGGCTGATCCACCTGGTCGATGGCAAGCTCGGCCATTGTTTCATCGGCCACCACCACCGTTCCGTGCCTGGCCGCGGCAGCGAGCACCCGCCGTCGTTGGTCCGTGGCCATGACCTGCCCGGTGGGGTTCTGGAAGTCCGGCATCACATACGCGAGTGCCGGATTGGTGCGCGCAAACGCCTGCTGGATGGCGTCGTCGTCCCACCCGTCCCCGGTGGTCACGCTTACCGGGACCAGACGCCGTCCGGCGGCACGGATCGCTTCATAGGCGTGTGGGTAGCTTGGGGACTCAACCAGCGCGCTATCGCTGCGATCCATGACCACCCGTGCCACCAGCGCGATCGCGTGCTGTGCACCGACTGTCACCATCACCTCCCCCGGACTGGTTGGCAACCCCCTGGCGTTGTACCGCTCGGCTATCGCTTGCCGAAGCTGGGGCAACCCCACTGGGTCATAGCCCGGCCCACCCAGATACGCCGGCAGATCCTGCGCTGCGCGAAGCGCCGCATCGGCAAGCTCCGGTGCAGCGGGCATCGCGGCTTTGCCGAAATCCAGCAGATCCGCCGACATTGAGTCGGACGCTTCTGCGTCACGGGAGGGAAGCTGCGCCACGCTACCCGATCCCCGCACACTGCTGAGGTAACCCGAGTCCCGCAACCGGGCGAAAGTCGCTGAAACGGTTGTCCGGCTGACTCCCAACTGGTGAGCGAGTTCCCGCTCGGCGGGCAACCGGGTGCCGATGGGAACCCGTCCGTCCAGAATCAGAAGGCGGATGCGGTCAGCCAGAGCGCTGTACGCGGGCGCTGCGGTGCGCCAGTCGCGTAGTAAGGATTCCAATTTTCGAGAATTCAGGACCTGCATCAGACCAGTTTATAGCAATTGGCATCTTGCGGGAAGACCAATTTAGCGATTGACTTTCTACTATGTACTTCCTCCTGCTTCGACGGATTCTTCAACTCCTCACCGGGCTCTTCCTCTACGGCTTCTCCATCGGGATGATGATCCGTGCCGGCATTGGCGTCTCCCCATGGGATGTTTTGGGCCAGGGCGTCTCCCTGCAGACCGGCATTCCCTTTGGTTGGGTGACCAACCTTATTGGGCTGGCCGTGCTTCTACTGTGGATTCCGATCCGTCAGAAGCCCGGGATCGGCACAGTCCTGAACGTTCTACTCATCGGGCCCAGTGCCGAAATTGGACTTGCCATCATTCCCCAGCAGACCGACCTGTGGCTGCAGATCATCCTGTTTACCGGGGGCCTCGTGCTGCTGGCTGTCGCCACCGGGCTCTACATCGGCGCACGCATGGGACCCGGCCCACGCGATGGCCTGATGACAGGCATCCACCAGAAGTGGGGCTGGCGGATCTGGAAGGTCCGTACCTGCATCGAGGTGACGGTTCTTGCTATTGGCTGGGTGCTCGGCGGAAATGTGGGCCTTGGCACTGTTGCCTTCGCGCTCCTCATCGGACCCATGGTCAACGCGGCCCTCCCCCGCCTCAGGGTGCCGGAGGCAAAAGGCGAACCTCGACTCGGCGGCGACCTGCAGAAATCAACGCCCTGACCCGAGGCCGCCTGAACGCACGCGGAGAATAGACAACCCCGCGAACTAGCTCCCCGGCCCCGAACCGGTGAGGGCTTCGGCAGCTTCATCCGGCGCCACCGACTTCTGCACCGCGAACTGCGTGCGGTGCAGTTCGGCGTACCTGCCGCTGCGTTCGATCAGCTCATCATGCGTTCCGCGCTCTGCAATGTGTCCGTCCTCGATCACCAGAATGAGATCAGCGGTGCGGATGGTGGACAACCGGTGTGCAATAACGACTGCGGTCCGGCCCTCAAGGGCTTCGGTCAGTGCAGCCTGCACAGCGGCTTCCGAAGTTGAATCCAGTGCTGCTGTGGCCTCATCGAGAATGACCACGCGTGGCTGTGCCAGCAGGAGCCTCGCGATCGTCATGCGCTGGCGTTCTCCGCCAGAGAGCCGGTAACCGCGCTCACCCACCATGGTGTCAAGCTGATCCGGCAGGGATGAAATGAGCGCCTCCAGCCGCGCCCGGCGGACGGCATCCCAGAGTTCAGTGTCCGTCGCTCCAGGACGGGCCAGCAGCAGGTTGGACTTGATGGTCTCGTGAAACAGGTGGCCGTCCTGGGTGACCATCCCCATGGTGTGGCGCAGGGACTCGAAGGTGACGTCCCGGACATCGGCGCCGCCGAGGCGGACCGAGCCGCTGTCGACGTCGTACAGCCGCGCCAGAAGTTGGGCAATCGTCGATTTGCCGGCGCCGGAGGTGCCCACGAGTGCCACGGTCTGACCAGGTTCCACGCGGAAGCTGATGCCGTGCAGCACTTCCTCACCGCCGCGGGTATCCAGCGTGGACACCTCCTCCAGTGAGGCAAGTGACACTTTGTCCGCTGACGGATAGGCGAACCGCACGTCGTCGAACTCGATGGTGACCGGCCCGGCCGGGACGGAGCCGGCGTCGGGCTTTTCCTTAATCAGAGGGTCCAGGTCCAGCACTTCGAAGACACGCTCGAAACTCACGACGGCGCTCATAATCTCCACCCGGGCGTTGGCAAGGTTGGTCAACGGCGCGTAGAGGCGCGTGAGCAGTAGTGCAAGGGTCACAACGTCGCCTGCATTGAGCTGCCCGCCCAAAGCAAGTGCACCACCCAGCCCGTAGACCAAAGCCAGGGCGAGCGCCGAAACCAGCATGAGGGCGGTCATGAACACCCACTGGAGCATGGACGCTTTGATGCCGATATCCCGCACCCGGGATGCCCTCAGCTCAAACTCGTTCGATTCCTCAACCGGCCGGCCAAACAACTTGACCAGAGTGGCGCCCGGTGCTGAAAAACGCTCCGTCATCTGCGTGCTCATGGAGGAATTCAGGTCTGCCGCCTCACGGCGCAGGGCTGCAAGCCTTCCACCCATCCTGCGGGCAGGCAGGAGGAATATGGGCAGCATGAGCATGGCCAGGACGGTCACCAGGACGGACGTATTCAGCATGACAATCATGGTCAGGACCAAGGCAACAACGTTACTTACCACCCCGGAAAGGGTTCCGCTGAATGCCTGCTGCGCACCGATGACATCGTTGTTGAGCCGGCTGACCAAGGCTCCGGTCCGGGTCCGCGTGAAGAAGGCGATGGGCATTTTCTGCACATGATCAAACACCGCGGTGCGAAGATCCAGGATGACGCCCTCGCCGATGCTCGAGGAGTACCACCGGGTGGCCATGCCCACGGCAGCATCCGCAACCGCAATCAGCGCGATCACCACTGCAAGCCACAGGATGGTCTGCAGCCCGGTCCCCGAGACGATCGCATCAACCACCTGCCCGGCCAGCACCGGCGTGGATACAGCCAGCACCGCAGACACCACCGACAGCAGGATGAACAGCGTCAGCTTGACGCGGTACGGCACCGCAAATGAGAAGATCCGTTTTACGGTCTCCTTGGATATTTTCTTATTGCTGTCTTTGGCGGAGGAAATCCGGTAAAGGGAGTTCCAGGCCGCACCTTCCATGCTCATGTAGTGCCTCCACGGGGTTGTACTTCCAGCGTACGGTCCTCCGCTGACACTTTGTGACCGAGCGCCTCATTCACCAGTGGAAGCACCTCTGTGCCCAGCAGTTCAATCGATTCCAGCACCTGCGCCTGGGGCACAGAAGACCAGTCCAGTTGGAGGATGTGCCGATCGTGGCGCATGTGTGAGTGGGTGAGGATAATCTTTTCCGCTACCTGCTCCGGATTGCCCACGTAAAGCGCACCGGACCGTGCCGCCTGCATGTTGTATGTGACCTCGCTGGGTTTGGGAAATCCGCGCTCCGCTGAAATTCGGGTCATGGAATCCAGCCAGTACGGACGGTAGACATCGTGCGCGTTCTCCTTCAGCACCAAACCAACCCCGCTCACCCCCACGCGGAGGGAACCGGCGTCGTGCCCTGATTCCGACGCGGTGGCCCGATATAGCTCCGCATGCGGCGCAAAATTGCCCACCGTCCCGCCGAGGAGCGCAAAGATCACCGGCTTCCCCAACCGTGCGGCCCGGACGGACGACGACGGCGTCCCCCCGGTGGCAATCCAGATGTCCAGGTGATCTGTGGTTGGGCGGGGCAGGATGAGGGCGTCCTCCAGCGGCGCACGGAACCTGCCGTTCCAGGTCACCCGTTCCTGTTTGTCGAGGTCCAGCAGTAATCCGACCTTCTCTTCATAGAGGGCCTCGTAGTCGTCCAGCGAAGCCCCGAACAATGGATAGGACTCAATGAAGGATCCACGTCCTGCGGTCAGCTCCGCCCGCCCATTGGACAGCAGGTCGAGGGTAGCGAACTGCTGGTACACCCGCACAGGATCCTCGGTGCTCAGCACGGTGACCGCTGATCCCACATGAATGCTCCGGGTCTGCGCGGCGGCCGCCGCCAGGACCGGAACCACCGAGGACACCGCATAGTCGGGCCGGTGATGCTCACCGATGCCAAAGTAATGCAGTCCAACCTCGTCGGCCAGCCTGGCGCGTTCCAGCAGGTGGGCCATCCGCTGCTGCGGCGAGGTGCGTTCCCCGGTGACGGGGTTTTTGTGAATGTCACCGAAGCTGTAGATGCCGAGTTCCATACTCACGGTCAACCCCGTGGGTGAGGCTGCTATTCCGGTGTGCTGATCCGATGGGGATGCGCATAGCAGTTGAGGGAGGAGCCGCGGCTGAATCCCACGAGCGTCACACCGGTATCCTCAGCGAGGTCAACAGCCAACGACGACGGCGCACTCACCGCCGCGAGCATCGGAATTCCAGCCAGCTGGGCCTTCTGGACGAGTTCGAAAGATGCCCTCCCGGAGACCTGGAGGATGGCCCCACTCAGGGGCAGCAGATTCTTGCGCAGCGCCCAGCCCACCACTTTGTCCACTGCGTTATGGCGGCCCACGTCCTCCCGAAGGCACAGTAATTCGCCGTCTCGGCTGAACAGCCCCGCCGCATGTGCGCCGCCAGTGCGGTCGAAAACCTTCTGGCTTTCCCTCAGCCTGTCGGGCAGGGCGGCCAGCATGGCGAGCGCTACCGTGGCGCCGTCGTCGTGCACGTCGAAGTGAGAGGATTTCCGCACCGCTTCGATCGATGCGGTGCCGCAGATCCCGCAGGAGCTGGACGTGTAGACGTGACGCTCCATGGTGGTATCCGGCAGGGGGACGTCTGGCCGAAGCTGGGCCTCCACCACATTGAAAGTCTGGCGGCCGCTCTCATCCACGCCGGCACAGTACCGGAGGCTGACCAGTTGGCCGGCATCCCACACAATGCCCTCGGACACTAGGAAACCGGAAACCAGGTCAAAGTCTTCGCCGGGCGTCCGCATGGTGACACTGAAGGATTTGCCGCCGAGACGGATCTCCAGGGGTTCCTCGCCGGCCACCACGTCTTCACGTGTTCGGGGCAGGGCATCCAGTTGAAACCTGGTGATATTGCGGCGGTGCGTAACGCGGCTCAATTGGGCTCCTGTCGAGGAATCATCGGTGCCACGGAAGCGTGAGCGAAGGCACCGTTTCGTCCTGTTGGCAACCGTTCTGGGGCACAATCATGACGCCGTCCGCCTCGGCCAACCCGCGCAGCATGCCCGAGCGGTGGTGGGTACGCGGCACAGCACGCCCCGACTCCAGCCGGTAGGGTACCAACCTGCTGCGACCCGGCAGTTCATCGAAGTCCTCTCCCGCCAGAACGTGTCCAGGCTCCGGGAAAGGCGCGCCGCGCAAACCGGCGATCAGCGGACCGGCAACTGTGAACATGGCCATCATTGCCGCCAGCGGGTTTCCTGGCAGACCAACGAAAAATCGGCCATCCTTGAGCCGGGCAAGGAGCGTTGGATGCCCCGGTCTCATGGCAATACCATCGATAATGAACTCAGCCTCGAGCAGTGTCAGCGCCCGCCGGATGTGGTCCGCAGACGAGGCGCCGGTGCCGCCGGTGCTGATCAGTACGTCCCCGGATGCCCTCGCGAGAGACAGCTCGTCCAGTGCCTCGCCGCTGATGGCGGCCACGACGTCGTCCAAGTCATCCCGCGCCCTGCTCCAGGTATCCACGTGGCCACCCATCATGGTCACCAGGCCGGGCAGCTGCGGGCCAAAAGTGTCCCGCACCTGGCCGGGTTCCGGCAGGCCGGCCTCAATGACCTCATCCCCGGTCAGCAGCAGCGAAACCCTTGGAGGCCGCAGCACAGGAAGCGTGTCGTAACCGCACACCGCGGCCAAAGCGATCTGTGCGGGATTCAAGGTCACATTGGCCGGGATGGCTTCCGTGCCTTCCTCGGCCTCCTCTCCCGCAGGACGGATATGCTCGGCGTCGCGCGGTTCGTCCGCTCTGGAACACTCGTTCCGGTTGAGGACACCATCGCGGATTGCCCCGTGCTCAGTGCGCAGGATGCCTGTGGCGCCGTCGGGCACCACACCACCGGTCAGGATGAACGTTGCCTCCCCAGAGGTCAGCGCCGTGAAGCCGGATGATTTATGCGCCGAACGGTGCCAAGAGTGATCGTCCAGGATCTGCGGCGTGACGAGGGTCCAGGGCGGCGCGCCGCTGACGGCCCAGCCGTCCATCGCCGAGGAAGCATAGTGCGGAATGCCCTGCAGTGCCACCACTGGTTCTGCCAGGGTCTGCCCCAGCGCGTCGGCCAACGTGACGGTCTGGGGCGGGAGTGCGGTGCCCGCAGCGTAGGCGATACGGAGGGCCTCCTGCCAACCGGCACCGTGCACTGTCTCCACTGTTTTGCTCATGCCTTCTCAGATCCGGGTTCGGTTCTGGTTTCGGTTGTGGTGCTTTCGTCGGAAGGACACTGTGCGCCCGCCGCCTCGATCGCTGACGCCATTGCCAGGCCGCTTCCCGCCTGTCCCATACCAACTGCCACACCGGCCGCATAGCCGGCAATGAAAGTGGTCAGCGGCGCTGCGGGCCGGACCACCGAGTGCGCCGCCCGGCCTGCCAGCGCCAGAACGGCATCCACGTCAACCTCCGTGCCCTCCAGTTCAAACGCCTGAATGAGCCGGGCACACCATTCCTGAAGAACCTGATCCTGCTGTGGCACTGTTCAATCCTTCGCTTGCGGTTGATCTGTTGCGGCCAGAACACCCAATGCCCGTGCATCCGCCCAGGTGTCAACATCCATGGTTGTACCGTGCGGAACGTCAACCGCACTCCATTGCACAGTAGCAAGGAGGGCCCGCATAGACAGATTTCTTACGCTGCCGCCAATCTGTCTGACCGCCGCATCCAGATCCGCTGTGCGATACAGCGCGGCGAGCGGCTGCTCCCGGCTGTCATCCCGGGCAAGCACGGACCGGTCCGAGCGTGCTGCAGCATCCAGCAAGACCGGCACCGCACGCGCAATGCGGGGCATGTCGCAGGCCAGCACCAACAGCCAGGCGGCGGGTTGCGGACGAAGATGTACGACGGCGGCCGCCACCGCCGCCGCGGGTCCACCAAACGGTGGGTCCTCACGGATAACTTCGGCGTTGTGGATGCAGTGCCGGCCCTGCGGCGCACCCGTTCCCACCACGACGAGTCGGCGCGCGCCAACTGCCGCTGCGCAGGCGATACGAAGCAGTGTCTGCCCATCCAGTTGCAGCGAGGACTTCGCGGTACCTCCCAGCCGGGAGGAACGTCCCCCGCCCAGCACTGCCGCATCAAAAATGATGTGATCGGGTGAGGTTTGGCTCAAGCGGCAGTATCCGCCCGGAGGAACTCACTCCATTGGGGGGAAGGCTTTTCCAGCTCCCGGATCTGCCAGTGCGTACCGCGCGGCGGCTTAGGCACAACCCTGAGCGACCAGCCGAGCGATACCAGCGTCTTATCACCCTTTGCGTTGTTGCAGCGCAGGCAGCATGCAACCAGGTTTTCCCAGCTGTCGGCTCCTCCCCTGGAGCGGGGCATGACGTGATCGATGGTTGATGCACTCTTTCCGCAGTAGGCACAGAGGTGGTTGTCACGCCGCAACACTCCGCGTCGGGTAGCGACGGAGTCATGTCGGTAGGGAATCTTGACGTACCGGTTCAGCAGGATTACAGAAGGACGCCCCAGAACTTCGTTGGGACCGATCACTGGATCGTCCCCTTCAGCGACCACACTTGCCTTACCTGTCAGAACAAGCACCAGCGCCCGGCGGAAGGTGACCACCGCCAGCGGTTCGTATCCAGCATTCAGAACGAGAGTGCGCATGCACATTCCTCTTTGCCGTCCATACCCCTGCGACACCCGGGCTGTCCCCGGTAGAGCGAAGGTACAACGAATTAGACACTGCTAAGGGTATGTCGACCGGGCACCGGTAGGCGAATCTGTGGCCTAAACGTTGTCCGTGTCCCACGGCTTAACTTCAAAAGAACCCCTCCTACCGCTGGCGGGGTTCTTTTGACCGTGCTGGGTGCGGGTGCTTAGCCGCCTACACGAATAAAGACTGGTCCGGAGCCAAGGTTGGCCGGAGCAACAACTGTCTGATTTCCGTTGAATCCGCCGTGCACCGCTTGACCGCTACCAATGTAAACAGCGATGTGGGCTGCGCCCATGCCACCATCTGCGTAGTAGATCAGGTCGCCGGGGATGGCTTCGCCTGCACCGACGGTTGGCCCGAGGGAGAGGTAGCCGGCGGGCCATCCGTGGAAGTTGATGCCTGCCGCGGCAAGAGCATTACTGACAAGCCGAGTACAGTCCTGAATTACCCCAAGCTGACCCTGTGCGGCTGCGGCGATGGTTGCAGCAACCCCTGAAGATGCCTCGGGTGCCGGCTTTGAATCCGAAGCCGGTGCCACCGATGCGGCGACAACTGCGTCCACTGCAACCGCTGGCTCGCTATCCGCTGCCTCGATAATCGCGGGGCTTTCCTCCTCAGAGACCGCGGGGGTTTCCGCCTCAGCGACCGCGGGGCTTTCCGCCTCAGCGACCGCGGGGGTTTCAAGCGGAGCGGGCTCAACGGTCTCTGCCGCCAGTTCAACTACCGGCGCTTCGACAACCGCAGGGGCGGCAATGGCCGTCACCGCGGTTTTATTGAAGGAGACAGTGGCTTCCGCGGGAGCCTGAACCGGTGCGGGCGCTGCCTGTACCTCAAGTGCGGAGGTTACCGATTCACGATCAACGGATAGCTCCGCGGCGTTGGCGGAAACTCCGCTCGTGAGCACCAGGCCGGAGGCTGCGGCGATGACTGCGGCCTGACGGCCCATGCCACCCGCGTTCTCCGTGACGGCATGGGCCAGAGCGGTGAAGTTCGCTGTCCGGCGGACTTCAGCCCGGTGGCGCGCAATGGTTGTGCTAGAAGACATGGGGGATTCTCCAGGTAGTGGGTGAACGGTTAGCTCAGGTCATGTCTTGCGTTTCGGCCATTTTCTGTGATTTGGCGGTAGGTAGTCGGCGGCTGCCGACTGCCAAGACCGAGGAGAGTCTGGAACGCAGCCATGGGCGTGCTGCGTCTGTTGTAGCGGAACGTGAATTCGTCGAGGTAAACCTGTAGTTGTTCATTGCTGACAGATCGGTGTGTCCCTCGCAGCCACGTCTTGAAATTGCTGATCGCACGATGCACTCGAGGCATGACCGGGTCTGCGTCGCCGGCTCTCTTGGCGGCCCTTTGTGACCGTGGCCGGTAGTCGTAATCTTTCTTGGCCA
>NZ_KI914991.1:34009-69937 GCF_000520595.1 Arthrobacter sp. H5 | reverse complement strand
GCGTTCATGGACTTCTTTGTCGACGGGTACAACCACACCCATTGCCACACCGGAATCGGCCTCAACACACCGGCGGATGTCCACTACGGACTGGCCGCCAGCAAAGCCCTCGAACGAGCCAAAATCTTGGCCGCCGCACGGGCAAAAACACCCGAACGATTCACCACCAACAACGACCCCAAAATCCTCGCCATCCCCAACACCGCCTGGATCAACAAACCAGCCGAGAAAAACGACACAAAAGCAGCAGCCTAA
Organism: Arthrobacter sp. H5; assembly: GCF_000520595.1. GTDB lineage: Bacteria > Actinomycetota > Actinomycetes > Actinomycetales > Micrococcaceae > Arthrobacter_D. The sequence continues at coordinate 69,682 of NZ_KI914991.1, read as the reverse complement.
TTCCCACTGGCCTCATTCACCTTGACAAATTCCGCGCTCCCCCGTCGATCAGAGCCGTGCAGATGCTCGCGGCGAAGAGATACGGGATGGCGAGGAGCATCGCGGGCACACCCCACTTGAGCCCACGTCGGGTACGTATCGCGTCGAGCAGGATGTTGGTGGGCATGAACCTGCGCATGAAGTTACGGAGGTGGATGCTGACGACCCAGATGATTCGAAACATGACAACGGTCCTCTCATGGCTCGGCAACGTTGAACCTTGGAGGACTGCCTAGGGCCGTCATGCCATCGCGTGGGCGATGGCGAACATTGAGTGTGTCGCCTGGTTGCAAGGGTACGCCGGACCAACGACATACGAAAGGGCGGCGCTGTGCACCTTCACGGTGACAACTGGCTGTGAAGGAGCCCGATGATGACTTCCCTCTCTTCCCTCGGACACGACGAGCGGAGCGCGCGTACCGTTCTCTCGCTCGTGGCTGCACCGAATGATCCGTCGACAGGTCGTCTCGTTGGCCGAGTCGGCGCCGTAGAACTGCTCCGCCTCGCTGATGCTGACGGCGCGGTGCCCGGCCTCGACCAAATCGCAGCGGCAGTATGGCGCGAACGCTTGCACACTGTGAGCAGCGCCGACACCTTGGCCACACAGATGGCGACCTTCGAGCGACAAGGCCTCCTGGTCCTGATTCCGGGTGAGAAGGATTGGCCAGTCGCCCTCAACGATCTCGGAGCACGCACACCATATGCACTTTGGACGCGTGGCGAGACTGCGCTGCTGGCCAAGCCTCTCGCCGACCGCATCACGCTGACCGGTGCGCACGCCTCCACCGCGTATGGGGACCATATGGCGATTGAACTCGCCAGTGACCTCGCGCTCAGTGGCCGTGTCGTTGTCGCTGGCGGTGCCTACGGTATCGAAGCAGTCGCACACCAGTCGGCGTTGGCGACCGGTGGAAGAACGATTGCAGTCCTCGCGGGTGGGGTCGATCGCGCATACCCTGCTGGACACGCGGATCTGTTTGCGCGTATTGAGCAACAAGGTCTCCTCGTTTCTGAGGTTGCACCGGGTGTTGCACCAACACGGCAACGGTTTCTCGATCGTGGCCGGATTATGGCCGCGCTTTCCTCGACGACGGTGATCGTTGAGGCGGGAGCGCGGTCAGGATCGATGCGTGTCGCCGACGAAGCCGCCAAACTTGGACGCGCTGTGGGTGCGGTTCCTGGCCCCGTGACGAGTACCGCCAGCTATGGCTCCAATATCCTTATTCAAGACAGACGCGCCCGTTTGCTCACAGGTTCCGAAGACGTTCTTCGACTAGCCGACAAGGACAAGAGCAACGACCACAACGCGGAGCTGTCACGAGCATTTCGCATCGCTGCAGCGTGTGATCGTCGCTCACCCGATTCACGCGGCCTGTAATCGCTCATCTTCCTCAGCGCGGCTTGTTGACGGTACGAGCGTGTACCGGCGCGACTGGGCAGCGGTCAGAGCACCCGCCCCTCCGAAGTCCGCTCAGACGGCTCACGATGGGACTGAACACCCTTGGCCGCGGCGTTCATCCGACGAATCTCGGTGAGCGCTGCTTCGGCCCTGGAGTGATCGATTCGCTGTGCCGTAGCTTCGGGTCGAAGCCCAAGCGGGCTCGGCGTCGCGACGGAGTACCGGTCGCGATACGCGGCGATCGTGCGCGTTGCCAGCCGCCAACCCTCACGCCGCGACGCGGCAGCGGGCGGTTCACCGAGCTGCGCAATCCATTGCGCGCCGTCGGCAATAGCTTTGTCGATCACTGCGTCGGCTCGCTGCGTGATGAGGCCATGACGTTCATCGAGTGCCTGACGCATGTCATCAGCGACCGACCCCATCGCTTCGGGCACGAGCCCCGCGATAAGCCGGGCTGGCTTTCGTGTGCGCCCCGACCCGGCAGGCCGAGCAGTGGCCGCGATCAGTCGGTGGCGGATCACGGCAGCGATATCGTCTGCATCCCCAAAACCGCGTGCTCGCCCGAGGCGTGGGAGCAACGCGACCAAGTCATGGTGGTTGGCTTCAGCTCGGCGCAGTTCCGCAGTCAACGGACCAAACGCATCCGAGCCAACAACCTCTTCAGCTTCTTCAGCACTGAGGCCGGACGCTCGCACTAGGGATGCCCACCGGTCGCGCTGCGCGGCCGCGGCGATCGTCTCGTACTCGGCGGCAATCTGCGCGATCGTTCCCCAGGACTCTTGTTCAACGGCGATCGTTTCATGCGCGGAAAGTTCGGCGCCGACGTGCTGGAGCACCCCGGTGAGAACGCTGCGGCCGGTAACTTCATCGTTCTCACCAGGATGTGGACCATCGTGGGATGGGTCGGGCTGGTCGACGGCGACGTAGGCGACGTTGGCATCACGACCCCGTGTCATCGCCACGTAGAAGTTCTCCCGGGACATCGTCGAGTCGACGAGCACGTGTGCCGTTCCGGTAGTGAGGCCTTGCGCGCGGAAGGAGGTGACCGCGTAGCCGAGTTCGACGTGCTCCGCGACGTAGTCAGCTGGTAGAAGGACGCTGGACCCCCACGAACCTCCCGCGCGTCGAACGAGCATCGATCCATCGCGTCGGGCATCGACGACGCTCCAGCGGTCCCCGTTACGCACCCCGCCGCGTCCGGCCAGCAGACGGCGGTCATTGCGGCGCGTGATCACGATGTCACCGCACGCCGCATGTGTCCCATCGTGCAGCTCCGATTCGCGCGCCCCCCGGACGGTGCCGTCGAGGATCAGATCGGTCCGTGCGCGGTTGTTGAGCGCTGTCACGGATTCGTTGGAGTCCGAGACGAGAACCGTCGCGCGCCCCGCGACGAGATCGGTGCGCCATGCGGCGTAGGCGGCATCAATCACGCTTTCGGTGTCACCGTCAACGATTCGATTGTGCGCATCGTAGGTGTCGATGGCTTCGGTGTGACCGTGTCTGAGCTCGAGAGATGCGCGCTTTTCCCAGTCGTGCGTGAGGCGGTGAACGTCAACGAGTTCGGGAACGTCATCGCGGTCATGTGTGAGCAGCCCGAATGCGCCCCCCGCGTCGACCGCCTGGAGCTGTGCGTAGTCACCGACAAGGAGCACCTTTGCCCTGGCCTCAGCAGCGAGCTGGGTGACTCGGTCCAGCGAGAGCGTTCCCGCGAGGGACGCTTCATCGACGATGACGAGCTGACCCGGTTGGAAGCTCGCTCCGGATTGGAGGTGGTTCTGCCACCACTTCGCTGTGTTCTCGGTTGTGATCCCGAGATCCTCAGCGAGTACATGCGCCGCACTCGAAGATGGCGCAAGTCCAACGACAGATCCTTGGCCGTGTTCCTTCTCCCACGCTCGGCGCAGCGCGTTCATCGCGGTCGTTTTCCCGGCACCAGCGGGGCCGACAAGCAGATCGACGATGCGACCGGACACTGCGATCTCCATCAGCGCGGATGCTTGGTCCTCGCCCAGAACCAACCCTTCACGGTCAGGCTTCCGCACGATGCGTTCGACCGTCTCCAGCGAGACGGTCGGTCCCGTCGTTGTGTGAGCGAGTTGAAGCAGGCGCTCCTCGGCGTCAAGCAGCTCACCCGACGAGAACACCGTGGAGTTTTTCGGCCGGAACACCGACGATTTATCGCTCCTGCGAAAGATGGCGGGGCTGGATGCCAGTTCGGGCGGCGTGAGCCGAATCGACACGGCCTCGGCAGCGTCGACAACCATGCCGATGATCGCTTCGCGATCGCGTGTGCTGGCGAAACGGTACTTCATCGTTTGCCGGGCAGCTTCGGCGGTGAGGTTCCAGCGGCGCCAGGTGGAACGCTTTTCCCCGACTGTGGCCACGACGCTCTGTCCCAGCCCACGAACTACGTCAAGCGGCACATCATCAGCGCGCAGGAGCAACGGCGCCTCATTCGCCATGACCTCGCGTGCCCAGCGAGTTGCATCGACACCAAGGATCTTGCCCGCCCGATGCCTCCATTCAGTGGTGAGTTCGGCGAGGGAGTGGATCTCTTTCTCCGGTCGTGTGGCGAGTGTCGCCTGGGCACGCAGCTTGATGATCGTCGTGCGGGAGGGTTGTCTGCCGTGCTTCTCCACGTACGCGGCGATGAGCCGATCCTTCTCCTCGTTGATATGCCGCGAGCGCGACGAGAACTCGGACACGAGTTGTTCTGGGACCTTCGCTATGGCCCATGCCGCGTTGCGGTCTCGTCCGCGATCACGTGTTTCCCACTCCACCCCGAAGAGCCGCGTGAGGTGATCCGCGAACACCGCTTCGTGGAACTCGGAGAGCGCCACCGTTGCAGCGTGGAGGGGGCGCCCGTCCAGGCTTCGCCACTTGTTGTCGAGCACGGTCTGCACCTTGTTACTGATCACGACGTGCGTATGCAGGTGGGGGTCACCCGCGCGCGAGTCGTAGTGGTCATAGGCTGTCGCGATCAGCCCACGCACCTCGACCTGCGCAACCGCACCATCCCCAGGGGTTGCACCGGCGCGAGTGGCTGCAACCTCGCGCTCCATGAACGCAACCACTTCTGCAATCGCCGCGTGATGTGCGTTGACGATGAGTGATTGCGTTCCTGCGTCAGCGACAGCCCACAGCACGGAGGCGGATTTCGGGATGGAGAAGGTGAAGTCGTATCCGGCCACTGCTCGTCGTGTGCCACGCTCGGATTCCGCGGCCTCGATCGCCGCGACTGCTCGGCCCCGAGCGGTCGGCCCCAGCTCGGGATCGAGCGTTCCGACTCGCTCCTCAACGCGTTGAGTCACGGACTTGTAAGCCGGGTACGCACGCCCCAGCGGGGCACCTGTGAGAGGGTCACGCCCCATTCCGATCAGCAGTTGGAGCTGCGCCTCGGTAACTTCATCACTGTCGCGGAGTTGCCCGCTTCCGAGCGTTGGGAGGCCGCTGCCCATCCAGCGTCCCGGCGGCGTGCCGTCCGCGTTGTAATACCTCGTCAACGGGGTCGAAAGGTCCCGGTCGCCGTCACCAGCCGCCACTGTGCGCAGCAGGTACTTGTAGCCGTCGCCAGCCGACATCACCCGCATCGACACCGTCACCGCAACTCACCTTCCCTCCATCAAGGAGGAGGTGAACAAGCAGGGTCGGTGACTTCAGCAGTCACACGCGAGTGGTCGCGACCTCGATCTGCAAGACGCGTGGGGCATGGAAGGCGTGAGTCATACGGTCACGCCCGACGTTAGAGAACTCCGAGAGCAAGCGTCCTTCGTCGCGAGGCGTAACCGCATGTTGATCAGTTTGCGCAGCCGCTTGCCATGTGTGGAATTGCGGGTCTGAGTTCGACTTGCATCACTCACTGCTTCGACTAGTTAGTCCGAGCGAACAGGCTGGGTCCTTCTTACCGGAAGCGGCTCTGATATTTCAATAACACGTGACAGCAGGTGCTCGATATTTTCGATGGCGGTCAAGGCAAATCCCGCTACGAACGTCATGCGGGAGGTTCGCGTCCCGTCTGGCGCCCGTTCGAGCAGCACGGAAAGCGCCGGTTGACTCGCATGACTCTAGCCACTCGTGGCCCTCCAGACCTGTAGCCCGCTGAAGAAACGCCGCTTCACCACGAATCCGTCCACAGCGTTGACGATCGCCGTCGATTGGAGCCGATCGTCGATCGCTTCTGCCTGAAGCCCCCGCAGCCTCGTGTTCGCGTCACGGATCATCTGCTCAAGATCAGGCACGTCAAACTCGTATGATCCAAAGACCTTCTGCAGCGTGGCGTGTTGTTGAAAATCGTTGAGAGTGACGCGGAGAGATCGCTGCGCCCTTACATCATTGCCGTGTCCGTTTAGAATCCAGATTCCGTAAGACGTTGACTCAACCGCTGACCGGATCAGAGAATAGGCCGCAACCATCGGGATCTCTTTCACTTTGCGGACGTAGCGATGGAGCGTCCACAGGTTGTCGATCGCGACCGCCAAGTACATCTGAACCATCTCTGACGTATTAAACGGTGTCGTCAGTATGTCAATACGGCCAAGGACTGAATTCTCGGGCGGTGTGCTCAATGACTCGACTTGCTTCTTCACCCCGCCGAGCCGCTTGGCAACTTCTGTCAGGAGGAGGTGTTCGCCAAACCGCGCCTGTTCCGGCGCCTCTCGGGTATCGCGCTGGCTGTAACCCGGCAACGATTCAGACACAGCTGTCGGCCCCTACCTGGCATACGCTCACGAAGCGACGCATACTCATGGCTCGTCGGTCGCTGCTGCCTCGTACACGAGACTTAGCCATGCTCGGGCTCGTCTCGAATGTACGTAACTCCGAAGGCGCGAACCTGACGGAACTCCTGGCGACTGGTGCCGAAGTCGAACCAACCGCCGTCGGACTTCTGGAAGATATCAAGGCCCCGGCCGAGGTTGACTCGCCATCCGGTGTCGGTTCGGATCCAGCGGTCGTGACCGCCGGGGTCCTTAGCCACGTTCACCTTGATGCCCTGTTGGGCCGCGCCTTGCACGATGTCGTTGAGCATCCGGAGCTGCTTCGGCTGATACTCGGGATCGTCGTCAAGCACAGTGAACAGGTTGAAAGTCACCTCGTCGGCCGGGTCCTTCGCCGCGGCGATCAGCGCGAGCAGCTCTACAAGATTGCGCCCCTGGTGCCCCAGACGAATGTAAGGGTCGTGCAATTCAATCTCGGTTGCGCCCTGCAGATACGGCATGAGCAACGTCTCGTAGGAGATGCCTCGCTGGTTCTCAACGAAGTCCCGCTGCCCGTGGTACAAGTCCGCCTGAACGGATTCGGGTACGAGCACGGGAACCGATGACGTCGGCGTTGTGGACGACATCGGCGCTTCAGTCCCGGCCGATGCTTCGCCAGTAGGGGTGACCGAGCCGCCTCGATGGTAATGCCCGGGGTACTCGTCCTCCTCAAGCGTCGTAACCGTCGACCAGCCCCCGCTGACCGAGTTGTAGCCGAACTTCACGGCTGTCATCGTGGCGTCGATCCGCAGGATCTGATCCTTGACTCGCTTGCGCCCTTCGATCGCAAAGCGCAGCAGTTCCTCGATCTGCTCGGCGGTGGCGTCACCGTGGGGGTAGATGAGTTTCATCAACCCCGAAAATGTCTTGTGGATGCCGTCGCGGTCTCGGGTCGAGATGTCTGAACCGAGGGTGAAGTGCTGCTGATAGCGGTCGGAGTAGTCGAGATTTCGCATCGACTTCAGCACTTCGGCAATGTAGTCGACGACGAATCCATAGCCGTTCGAGAACATCTCGCTGCGGATCGTGTCCACTTCCCAGCCGGGGATGTAGAAATGCAACCGGTCGAGGAAGGCGGGGTCGTGGTAGCTCTCAGGCAGTTCGTCGAACAGATCAGAATTTTTGAGCATGTACGGAACGGTGTGGGAGGTGTTGCCAATGAATACCATCGAGGCCTCAGCGCCAAGAGTTTCCACGCCACGGGAGAACGACTTGTTCGCCATGTAGTTCTTCATAATGTCGACGATCGCCTTGTCGGTGCGCTTCTTCTTGCCCGCAAACTCATCGAATGCAACAACGTCCCAGTACCCGACAAGACCGAGACGCCCATTCGCGTTGTTCACAAACAACTTCGGCACGGTCACTTCACCACCAGAAATGAGCATGCCGTGCGGCGAGAACTCGGAGTAGATGTGGGACTTACCGGTGCCCTTGGGCCCAAGCTCGACGAGGTTGTAGTTGCGCTCTACGAACGGGATGAGGCGCACCAGCTGCAGCAGCTTCGCCCGACGTCCGAACATCTCAGGATCGAATCCGATCGACTGAACGAGCAGGTCGATCCACTCATCAGAAGTGAACTCCGCCCTTGCTGACAGGTAGGCGTCGTAATCGAAGTTTGACATCTGAATCGGCTTGAGTGATCCGAGGATCCAGGGCGAGGCGCGGGCATCTTCGGTGTGGAAGTACTCGACGTCGCACAAGCACCAGACGCCGCCGACGAGCAGCTTCTGGTGTGCGTTCAGGGTTGCCGAGTCGACGATGACACCGCTGATCCCGAGGTTCGCGAATGACGCCTGGTACACGTCGTCCTTCTCGTTCAGCGTGACGCTGACCTTGTCGATAATCCGGTAGCGCCCGCGCTCCTTGATCTTCGACTTGACCAGTTCTGACTCGTTGCGATGGACATAGTGCTGCGCGAGGATGTCCCGCACACGATCGATGCCCGCTTGGATCGTCGCCTCGTCATCGGATGCCGCGTACTGACCGAGCAGATACTCCAGCACGTACGAGGGCACGATCGCGTTGCCCTTGACCGTCTTGACGAGGTCCTTACGGACTACCGCCCCACCGAAGTACTGATTGATCTTGCGGTCCAGCGCCGTCGGCTCGCCCGACGCGGCTTCGGGCATCCCGGAGTCAGCGGGCTCCTCGGCCAAAGTCGTCTTGGTCAGATCGATATCGTCGCTCATCAGCTGTCCTTAGAAGTCAAAGTCCGAGGAGAAGGAACGCTTGATCGTGTACGGCGCGCTCTTGTACTTCTTCCACACGTCGGTGCCGGGGATTGGCTGCTCCAGACGGAACTCCACGGCCCGATTGTTGGCCGCGTCCGCATCCTTGCTCAACAGCAGTCGCACGCTCTGGAACCGGTCGCGACCCTCGGCGCTCTCCTGGTCAAAGACCAACTCTTTCTGGTCGGAGATCAGCGCGTCGCCAAAGTAGAGTCCCGCGCGCAGTCTGCGACCGATGCGCTGGTCGGTGACCGGCATCGACTGATAGAGCTTGAGCACGACCTGCCCGGTGGTGATCTTGTCGGTCTCTGGGTGGATGTCCACGTTGACCAACTCGACCGTGTCAGAGCGACCCTTGTTGATCGTGAGCACTGGGATCACGATCTCCTGCAGCGCAGCACCACCGTGCACGAACTGGAAGCCAGCACCAGGCTTGGTGATGCGGCAGATCGAGTTCGGGATCTGCACCTCAAGATCACTGGTCAGCCCAATCTGTTCTGGCCGGAACTTTCGGAACGCCGTGTCATCCTTGAGCCCACGACCAAGCACGTAGCGACGGTTCTCGACCAGAATTGCGTCACCCTGCGGCTTGACTGTGAGGTTGAACTGCGGCGCGAGCCTGCTCTCTTGATAGAGGAATCCATGGTCCGCGGTGACGAAGATGTTGGTCGCGTTCGCGCTGGCGAGCGCCTTCACGAGACCGACTAGTTCCTCGATCGCGTCAGCCGCAGCCTTGAAGGTTCGGTGTTCGGAGACCGCTTTATCACCGGTCGCATCGATCGTGTCGTGGTAGACGTACAGCACCTGGTTGGCGGCGTACAGGTCACGCCGTTCAGTCGGCTTCATCTTCTGGAAGTCTTTGGCCTGGATCGCCGCACCGCTGACAGCACTCAGTATCTTGGTGCGGTTGGCCGTGCCATCGGAGCGTTGACCATCCACCAGCACGGGGTCTCCGTTGGCCGAGTGCGCGAGTACCATGTGGGGTAGCAGCGCGGCCATGCCGAGCTGGGTGTAGCTCGGCAGCACACCGAGCATCGCGTCAAGCTTTGCCTCGAACTTGTTCTCGCCGCGAATTCGGGAGTGCAGCTCGTCGGCGACCTCGTACCGCATGGCATCCGAGATCACGACGACCACCTTCTTCCGACCACCGCGCACGATTGGTGCAACGTAGTGGTCGTAGAACGACGACTGCGAGGTAACCGCGGGCGTCTTCCACCGCTCAACCACGTCGACTTGGCCCTGCCAGTTCGTGCCGAGTTTGAACAAGAAGTCGGTGACGTAGGCGTTCTCGACCTGCTCCGTCAGCGCCTCCAGCGGATGCTTAAACTCCGCCGTCTGCGCCGCGTACGTGTACTGGCGGTACAGCTGATCAATCCGATAGAGATCATCACGGTAGAGGATGATCCCCTCATCGAAGCTGGACACATCGAGCCGAGCTGACCTGATCGCCGGGAGCAGCTCGGCCGCTGCGTCGAGCGCTGCGTACAGCGTCGCGTAGTCGTCGAACCACACGCTGTCGCGTCGTCGAGTTCGGATCGTCTCGGCGATGTCGCGGGTCGACATCGTCTGGGTAGAGATGCCGTCGATCAGTCGACGGATGATCTCCTTCTCCCCCGCATCGAAGGTGTCCGCGGCGACAAGATCAATCAGAGACAGCGAGGATGCCTGGTCGGCGTAGTCGAGGTCCTTCTCAGCCTGCTTCGCAAGCAACTTCAGCGCACTGGTGCTCTGGCGGTTGTCGCGGAAACTGCGGAAGTCGATCTCGATGTTGCGTGCCGCGTTAGACGTCGACGCGGCAAAACCGTCCTTGGCTTGCGCGAATGTCCAGAGCACAAACCCGGCCGTGCTCGGCGAATCAGACTTGTAGCCGTAGATATTCGCCGCTCCTCGCCAATAGAAGTCGGCAAGGTTCTGTTTTACGAGTGCATCGTAGCCAGAAGGGTCGTTGCTTGCGTGCTGGACCAGTAGTGTGCGGGTGAGCTCTGAGAAACTGAGTCCATTCTGCCCAAGCACGGCAGCACACATCTTGGCCTGCACCATGACAAGGTCATCCCCATCGTGCAGCAGTGCTTTGAGCTTGGCTACCGACTTGGCATTGCCGAAGAACGCCTCGTGCTTGGCGACCAATTCGTCTGCACCGTGAGCGGTGAGCCCAAGGTCTCCACGGATGAGCGCACCGCGGTCGGCACTGAAGGTGCCATACGCCAGCTCTAGATCGAGCAACCAGTTGTCTGCCCCCTCCAGCACAACACCAGGACGATAGAGCAAGAACTTCGCAGAGGGTTCTTCTCGCAGGACTCGGTATTTGATTGCGAACTCGTCGTGCGCGATGTGCAGCACTGTGACGCCGGAAGGAACCTGCGCATCGAGGCCGTCGAAGTAACTTTCGTCGGGATCGCGCCAAATCACCAACCGGTTCTCGTTGAACCGCGCGGTGAGGTGATCTTGGATCGAAGGCGCTTTGCTCACTCGGCAGTCTCCAGCCCAGTGATCTTCCTCAGTGCCGGGTAGAACTTCGGGTAGTTGGCCCTCACGCCATCGTCGAGGTCGATCGCAATCTGCTGCGTCGCCAGAGGGTAGAGCACATCATGCTCGTACTCCGTGAGCTCGACAAGCACCTTGCGGAGCCGGTCGGCCTCCTTCTGTTCTTTCGCCAGCTCAGCGTTGGAAAGCGCGACCTCCAATTTGGCGCGGTACTCGCGCAGGTACTCGTTCAGCACAGTCGAGGCCATCGACGGTGTGTAACGGTGCATGTAGATCAGCGCGTTGAAAGAACCCCTCGGGCTGGAGAACATCCAATAGATCGGACGCTTCTTGTACCGCTGCACGTGATCGTCGTAGAACTTGGATTTGCCCGTCTTCGTGATGAAATATTCACGCAGGGTCGTCACTCCCAGCGACGACTCAACGAACCGCAGATTCTCCTCGAAACGCTCGGAACCAAAGGCTGCTCGAAGGAACTGGCGGAACCGCTCCACGATGTCGTCCTCGAACCACCCACCGTCAACGAAGGGGATCACGTTGTCCGCGTCCGGCATAAGTGACGGGGTCGGGACCTTAGTTAGGTAATCCTTCAACGTCGCGCCCTGGTCAGCAAGGATCAGCCCCGGCGCATCGAGGCTGTAACGCCCGAACATGCAGCCAACTGCAAAAGAAACGAGGTCACGGACTGCGTCGTCGCGCTGCGCATTGCGCGCCTGCTCAGATGGATGTCCAACGTAGGTAAAGCTCGGATTCACGGCTAGTGAGACACGGTTTATCGGCGCCACCTCAACCTCACCGTCGAAACCAAACAATTTCGCGAAGTGGAGGTCATTCTGCTGCTCGATCAAATGCAACTCCGTGACCCATGATGACCACGCGAGCTGCGCGTCGTCGATGGCGGCGGGAAGCGAAGATCCTCGTCCGACAAGCGGACTCGATTCGAAGTCCCAAGAGCGTTCTTGAGTGGCCCAGTCCTCGCGGGAAAGTTCAACCGCACGAGTAGCTGCAGCACGCACCGTATTGCGCGCATCGTCCGCCGGTGCAGGAACCGCACCGAGGTAACCAGGGTGAAGGTTCATCGTCGGATTGAGGCCCGCAAGAACCTGCTTCACAGACGACGAGTTCAAGAGCGCGAGCGTATAACCGTCGTCCGTCGACTGACACAGTCCTGCCGCAGCATCGAAAAGGTATCCAGCCTCGACCTTGCGGAATGACGGATCATTCGTCGTCACAACCGTCCAGGCGATGCTCGGCTTGAAGATTCGGTCGAGATTGAAGTTCGTTGCCCGCACACGGGAGCCGTCGTCCGTCAAAGTGGTCTGGATGAGATGCCCGTCCTTTTCCCAGTTGACGACGGCCTCAAGGTTGCCCGCCCACCTCCGGAAGTCTCCACCCTTCGCGTATGGAAACCAGCGCACGCCCGATAGCTTGGCGCTTGCTCTGTCGAGATACCCGAAGCCAATCCTTGAATGGGAAGTCTCCCACCATTGCCGAACGAACGTCGCATTGTCTGCGGTGACGAGACCCTTCGCCGCGCGAGCGGTCGTGTCCAACGATGGTGAGGTTCTGAAAGCTTCCAGCAGAGTGGTCGGGAACCAGTAGGCCAGTGGCGCCCCAGGCAACGATATGAACGACCGCGGCTGAACCCGGTATAAAACCTGGTCCGCTATGCCTTTGATCGCGACGCGAGCGGAAGTCGCCTTCTCTGCTTCGTTCCTGCCGTCAATCAGGCGCAGATACACACCTTCCTCCGCCTGCCCTTGCCCCACCTGGAGTACGAAGGCTGTTGTCGAGACAACCGAACCGCCAATTGAGTCGAACGCGCGCTCACCAAGATGCGCCATCGTGGTCGGGGGGGCGTCCCGGAGAAGTTTGGCTCGGAGCATCTCGAACGATGCAAGGAACATCCATGAGTGCATGGTGATCATCGCTACCAGCCCACCTTGGGCGCCAACTAGGTTCTGGCACCGCTCGATGAACATGGCGAAGAGGTCAGCCTTCGAATCGGGGTAGCGATCCTGGGCGAACTCTGCGAGCAGCGCAGCCATATTCTTGGAGCCCATGTACGGAGGGTTCGCAACGGCGACGGAGTACCTTGCCGTGAGGTACTCAGCTTGAGCTACGACTCGGTTCGCCCACTCGATGACATCGGCCTTTAGCATGTCACCGTGATCGTCAAGTGAATCCAGGTGCTGCGCAAGGCTGGAGGTCAGAGCAGGGTCAGGCTGGAGGAGTGACCCGAACGTGTCGGCCTCAGCGAACTGATTCCAGAAGGCTTCCTCCTCTTGACGGTTACCACTTCGTGTTACGAGGAACTCCAGCGCCTCGGGGCCGAACGACATGGGCTCTATCGCGCAGATGCGCGGCTCAACTTGCTTATTGAAGAAAGCCCGCTGTTTGGTGCGCGCCTTCATCGTGAGCGCGAATGCGGCGAGCGAACCCGCGCGCGGGTCTATTTCGGTGCCGTGAAGGTTATGAGTGAGGATCAGGCTGGGAATCTCGGAGGGCGCATACCCTTCTTCCTCGTAAATCGCATAGAGCAGGTCGAAGGCATAAGTAAGCATGTGGCCCGAGCCACAGGCCGGGTCGATCACCGTTAGCTCTTCGGGCTTGCTGACCTTGAGGAAGTCGGGATCGTCGTCGACTGGCGCGATGTAGTAGTCCATCTGGTCGACGAGCCGTGAGGTGGGTCGATTCAACATCCACAAGCGACCGACGGAGTTTTCGACGAGATAGCGGACGATCCAGTGCGGGGTGAAAAGTTGGGTGGCGGCTGGGATCTCTTCTGGCCCCGCAAGTTTGCGGGCCTTGCCCTTTGCCTTGAATCCCTCGAAGACTTCGTTCTTCCGCTCGGAAATATAGAACTGGTAAAGCCAACCAATCACCTCGACATCGTCGCAGACCTCTTCAGTGAGCGCCGCGCGCGCGCGCGACAGGATTGAGCCGTCGGCGAGTAGACCGGTCGGCACAAGCAGCTCGGTGTAATCGCCCTCGCGCTCGAACATGAACGGCATCGACTTGTGCCAGTAGCGGCAGTACTCGGTGAGGAGGAGTGCGTAGGCCTCGCCCTCGGCGTCGGTACTGCGCCGCGTGCCATCGAGGAGGCCGACAATCGCATCGGCCATGCGGGTGTTCATTACGACCTCGACGTCAAGGTTGCCGCGTTTGGCGTCAGCGAGGATCTCTGGCTGGCCGTGCGCTTGCCCCTGCGCGGGGGAGACAACTCCGGCGTCGGTGTAGCCGCGGGCATCCATGAAGCGCAGGGCAATGATGCGGTTGAACCAGATGTAGGCGACTTTCTCGATGACGTGTTGGCGTCCGTGGCGCCCGATCTCGGCTTCGAGCTTCTTGACAACTTCGGCTCGTTCACTGCGCGCGACCGATCCTGCGACGAGCACGGCAGTGGCTTGAGCGTCAACGGCGTTGATGAGTTCGCGGCGGGCCGAGGTGGCGAAGCGCTCTAAGGGTTTGGTATCCATATGCGTCTCCTAGAGCGTGATGCGCTTGTTGTCGTTGATCGTGGCGAGAAGTGTCTCGCGGAGCCGGTCAAGATACCGTTCGACGTCGTCGGCGTCCTCCAATACTTCACCGGCTCCCGGCAGCGCTAGGCGCTTGAACGCGACAGCCTGCTTCACCGGGAGGACATTGGTTGCGAGCTCGCCCTCCGCGTCCGGGCCAGGATCTGCTGGTAGGTCCGGTGCAGGTGCTGCGGCGACGAGCTCGTCGAAAATCTCGGGATAGGTCGTATCGGCGAATGTGGCAGCGATGTTCCGAATCACCGGAATTTGAGCCTCGCTTTGCACACGGGCGAGCAGGCCCTGCGCCTTGCTTGTGACCGATCGCTGCGCAGCGTCGGACGCGTCCAAGAACGCCCTGCTGGCGGGAACTTGCTGCCAGCGGGCGTTGATCTCGGCGACCGCCTCTGCTCGCTGGTGATCAATGACAGTGGCGATCTGATCTTCGATCGCGGACACGGCGGTGCCGAGTTGGTTGATCTTGGCGCCGCGGAAGACGTTTGGGTCTTCGAGCAGTAGCGCGACAGCATCTGTCGCTCCTGTGGGCAGGTAGCTGATGTTCGACTGGTTCGCCTGCATAAACGCCGCGGCGTTGTCGTAGATTCCTCGCTGGGCACCGTTGAGGAATTGCTTGATCGGGTCAATCACACTGTCCTTGAGCTCAAGCAGTTCGTCGAGTCCCGAGAACTCGGTGATGAACCATTCGGCCGGGTGGTTGCATAGTTCAGTGAGCAACTTGACCGGTTCGTCAAGCTGGTCGATGGAGGGATAGCGCGACCCCATGGCGAGTCCCTTAAGTTCGACGAGTTTCTTGTCGAGGAGTTCCTTGCCGGTACGAGCAAGCTCCAGCGGGTCCTTCGAGATCGCTCCCTCGTCGGTGAACTCGACAGTGAACTTGCGGAACGCAGAGATCGTCTTCTGGTCGAACACCCTCTGCGGGGCAATAACCATATTCGGGTAGCTCTGCGTGTTGCGCAGTGCGCCGGTGATCTCGGTGCGCTTAAGTAGCTTGCCGTTTAGGGCGAGCTCAATCTTGGATACACCCGCGAGGTAGGCGACGACCGCGGCGACCGACCACTGGTCCCAGCCGTACGGCTTGATCGTGTACTTCTCCAGCAGATGCTTCATCGTGACCTGCTCGTGGCGCTTGCCGCGCATCTCGAGGTGGCCGAGCACATCATCGCCGGGCACGGTGAGCACGCTCGCCACTTCGTCGACGAGGCCGCCGTCAGGTGGATTGACCAACGATGAGAGCTGCTGCTCGCCGAACGTCTTGCCGCCCAGCAGCGCAAGGTTCGTGTACGTCGCAGCGATCACCCGCTCGAAACCAATGCTGATCCGGCTCACCGGATCAGCTGCCGACACGTCGATCACCCCGGCATTGTGAACGAGGGTAGCGCGGCCGACGGCGCCGCGGAGGCGTTCGACGATCTCCTTCTCGCGCTCCGCGTTCTGGGTACCTTTGGCCTGCAAAATCGTCTGCTCGATCGCCGTGCGACTGCTGCCGTGTGCGCGTTTGACGTATTTCTCAGTCTTCAGCTGGAGGCGCAAGTCTGCGAGGATTCGTTCGCTGTCGCCCGGGAGGACGACCCGCAACTCGTCGAGCCCGGCGCTGTGTGCCTTGATCTGCTCCAGGCTGAACTCCGTGTCGGGGCTCGTGAAGTGCAACGCCAGCTCGTACTGCTTGCTCATCGACTGGCCATCGAGCTTGTACCCGATCGGGAAGGTCTGGCCGTTCTTGGCGTACACCACCTTCGTGAGCTTCACGACGGACTGAGTGAGCAGGTCAGAGAGCTTCTTCGACACCTCGGACGAGTCGATGTCGACGTTCTTGATCTCCTGCTCGATCTTCTGCTCTTCGTTGGTGAGATAGTCATACACGTCACCGTTGCGCTGAATGTAGGTCTGCGCCTCCAGCGCAGCTAGCGCTTCGATCACGTCTTTCGACAAAGTAGTCAGATCGGTTCCGAAGCGGTCGTAGACCAGCACAGTGAGGTTGCGGGGCGTCGCTTTGAAGCCCTCGACGTATTTCACGAGGAATAGGGCTTTGAGCAGTCGGATCGCGAGTTCGCTGAGCTTGCCGCTGCTTTCGGCGTTCAAGATCGCGCGCTGGTTCGCCGACTTCAGCGATGCCCGGATGCCCGCAAACATCTGGTCGAACGACGCAAGCTGCCCCAGCGGCTTATCGGTCAGGGCGCTCGCGACCTCCTGCACGACGCCGAGCATGGACCGCTCACCGACTGAGCTGTTGCGGCCTTCGAAGATGTTGTGGTCGCTGATGCCCTCGATCGCGGATTGAAAAAGCGGGAACTGGTAGCTCACGAATGGGTATGCGCCGACGAAGTGTTCTTCGTCGCGGTAGTTCGGGTAGCGGCCGCCATCGACGAAGTCGAACAGTGTCTTGAAGTTCGCGTGCTCTGCAGCGTAGATCTCGGCGACCTCGGCTGCGCCCGCTTCATTCTTGGCGAGCAGGCGCTTGCGAATGACCTCTTCGACGTCTTGGCTGGTGAGCTTGACCCGGTTCGCGAAGCGTGCCTGGATCTTGGAGAAATCATTCGCCTGTGCCTTGGTGCGGTCGCCGCCGACCTTCTCCATGTCCTCCTGGGAGGTCACGAAAATCCACGAGCGGCCTTTGCACTTCGTGGCCAGAGACTCAGCAATGGTCTGCAGGTTCAGCATCAGCTGTGTGTTCGAGCCGATGAACTGGCCAGCCTCATCAACGAAGAAGTTGAGCCGGAACCCCTCAGGCTGATCGGCGAGCCACCCGGCCACCTCGTCCGCGAAGTCTTCGATCGAGACCGAGTACGACGCGCTGTACTGGCGGATGATGCCGGGGCTCGCACTGCCGTTGACTTCAGCGAATGCCTTGTCAATGTTGCCCGCTTCAAGCGCGCTCTGTTCACGGCCTTGCGACCAGGGAATACCCGCGAGACGTTCGAACGCACCCTTGAACGCGTCGTACTGTCCGCGGCCATCGAGGTCGCGCTCAAAACGAGCGATGTGGCCCTGGTTGCCGTAGTAGCCGCGCGATTCGTCGAAGATTTTGACGAAGACCTTTAGCAGGGCGTCGTTCTGATCCTTGCTGATCAGCGTCGCCTTCTGATCAATGTTGAACAGCAGGCTTCTGGCCGCAATGCTGTCAGACCGAGCGATCAACGCGGGGAGGAACGCGTCGTTTGCCTTGTCGCGGAAGTGCTCCGAAACTTTGCTGCGCGGGTAGTCGTGCCCCTCGATGTCACCCAGGAGGTGGGCGAGCATCTTGAGGAGGTGCGACTTGCCCGAGCCGAAGAAGCCTGAGATCCACACTCCGTTGGCGTTGGTGTAGTTCGTGTACGCCTCAAGGACCTGCTCGACGCCTTTGGCGGCCTCGTTGGTGAGAACGTATTCTTCGACCTCGACGCCGAGCTGGGACGTGTCATCCGCCTTGATGACGCCCTCGATCGGACGCTGGATGTTCTTAGCGAAGATCTCGTTGATCTGGGTCATCGTCATGCTTCC
This sequence comes from Arthrobacter sp. H5, assembly GCF_000520595.1. Classification (GTDB taxonomy): domain Bacteria; phylum Actinomycetota; class Actinomycetes; order Actinomycetales; family Micrococcaceae; genus Arthrobacter_D. The sequence goes on along the minus strand of NZ_KI914991.1, from coordinate 51,765 downwards.
TGTTCCAAAATGTCTTTGGCGCGGTAGTAGCTATCGCTGGCACTGAGGTTGAGCGCGCGGAGCTGGTGACCGCGTGCCTGGGTGAACTCGTACGTTCCCGGGAACCACGCGAGCATCGGCCTTCCGACCACGACGCTTTGCAAGTTCTCCAGCACCGTGTGGGTGCGAACAAAGGGAAAGACCTCACCGATGCCGGTGAGGAAGACCATGTCGCTCGGGTCTTTGGCCAACTGTTCACGGATCACGGGCGCGAGGTGGTCGTGCGGATCGAGCATCCCTTGGAGGGTTTCGCGGAATTCATACTTATCCTGCGTGGGCTCCAACTCCAGGATCCGATCCCACACTCCACGGTCGGTCAGTAGCTTGATGGCAAGGTCGTACAGGTTGATGTCGACGACAGTGAGACCATCGTCACTGCGGAGCTTGGTGATCACGCGGTCACGGGTGGCCTCCACGTCTACCGCCCAGCTCGGCGGGTAGTGGTAGATGAAGAACGGCACTTCCTTGGAAAGACCCTCCATGTTGAGGAAACGCTGGCTGCGCAGCACCTCGTAGACATGGCCCTCTTCTGTGTGGAGATTTCGCTCAGCTGTGATCTTCATCGCGCGCTCGCCTCGGTCTGCAGATCGGTCGGAAGGAATCGAATGTCACTCGGGGTGCGAGCTGCGAGCCGCTCGACGATGCGCTCGGAGAGCACAGCCGGAACGATGGCACCGTCCTCGCTGCACAATCCGGCCTCGTAGAGCATTCGGAACAGGTTCTGACGCAACCTGATACGAGTGGTTGCCTTCAACTCGTCGAGTTCGGGATGCCAGAGACTCTTGCCGGTGAGGAACCGATCAAAGTCGTCGATGCTGAGCGTCGGGGTGAGCAGCAGGAAGCGTTCGCGGAGCACTTCCTCCGCGAAGTCTCCGATCAACTCGTACCGGCGGCACGCTGCCACCCACATCAGGTGGCACCGCTCGGTCAGACTCGACTCGACGAGGAGTTCCAGCTCCGCGTCATCCAAGACGCTGATCCGCTGGACCGTCTCGCGCGTCACGCGCACGCTGGACGAGGAGGTCCGTGCCTGAAGTAGGTTGCCCTCCGTGACGATACGCCGAACTGCCACCCAGTCGCGCTCACGCAAGTACACTGACGCGACCACATCGGCCTCACGAGCCAGGAGACCACCGCTGGTGAAAGACAGCGCGTAGCGATCTTGCGCGTCGGTACTCATTGTCAACAGGCCCTCCTTCCGGTTTTAGGCAGTCGATCAGGATATCTGGAGCCTCGGACATCGATGTCGGAGACCATGCGCGAAGTGACGTCAATCAGTCGGTATCGGGACCGCCTGGTGCGGCGGCACCGCCACCTCGAACCCAGTCGTCGACCTCGCTCGCCTGGAACTTCCAGAGGCGGCCGATCTTGTGCGCGGGCATGCCTTTGTCGGCGATCCACGTGTAGACGGTGTCCTTGGTCACGCCGAGATGGACTGCGATGTCATCAGCTGACAGCCACGACTCAGTCACGGGAGTTCTCCATCTCAACCCGGGTGGGTCAACGTTCCCGATGATACCGGAGTTGTGCCTTTTGAGCCGGGTTTATGCGGGCGTGATCAGGCGAACTCGCGAGACCCCATCGCGCGGTGGGAAGTTAGCCTCCGTTGTCACCAGGGCCGACACGTGCCGAGAGCCATGTGGCGACAGTGGATCGCCAACGCTTGGGGTCGGAGTTCCATGACAGCGTGTGGCCAGCTTCGAAGGCCGCGAGTTCCACCAGGTCGGGGCGAAGGTCATGTAGCGCTTGTGAGCCCCATATCGGGGCGGAGTCGTCTCGGGTCCCATGGATGATCAGCGTGGGCACCGTAAATTCTGCGGCGCGCTGCACCCAATCAAGCTCCCGAAGCGGGACAGCGCCCGTCAGCCCGACCATGCGAGCGAGCGGGTCAAGCGTCAGCCACGGGGTCGCGAGATGACCTGCTACTGCAGGCAAACCGCTGCGTGCGCAGTTCGCTTTGATCACGTCGATCCAGTTGAGAACCGGAGAGTCCAAGACAAGTCCCACGATCACACTGCGCTCTCGTGCGCGGCTGGCTACTTGTAGCGCAATCGCGGCACCCATCGACCATCCGAACAACACGATCCGCTGCGCTCCGTGCTGGACCGCGAAGTCCACTGCGGCTTCGGCATCCTCGCGCTCCGCGACGCCAAGCGTCGAGCGCTCGTTGCCAAGTCGGGGGCCTTCGCCGTCATTGCGGTAGCTGATGACGAGCGATGTGTAGCCCACCTCAGCGGCAACCTGCACACCGCGCAAGGTTCCGCGCCGGTTACTGCCCAGTCCGTGGATGTGGATCGCCCAGGTCGAACGGTCTTCATCTCCCTGAATGAGCCATGCCGAAGCTGCGCCAGCAGGTGTGTTGATCGAGATCTCCCTGGCGCTGAGGCCTGCATCGGCTGGGTTTGCGAAGTAGATCCCGCTCCACGAAAAGCGGTCTCCAGCGGAAGGCAGGAAGTCGTGCATCGCATCCGTCACAACCCGAGCGATCTGGCTAGAGCCTCGATCGAGCACTTCGTCGGACACTCGCACCCAGTCGCCCGTCTCGAACCACAGGTTGTAAACACCACGCGCGGCAGTCTCACGTGTGCGGTCGAGGATCAGTAACCGCCGATCTCCATCAACCTCCATGTCGCGGATGGTCAGGTCAAAGTCCCGTGGGCCTACCGGTGCAGTCAACCTCCGGGCAATAGTCCATCCGAGACCCAGGCCTCCCGCGGTGAGCAGCGTCGCGCCTGCGGCGATGATGCGCTTCATGGGTGCCCTTGTCCGTGTGCAGGGTGATCAGGGACAGGTTCAGGTGTGCCGCGCGCCCCGGTCCCGAGCAGATGCTCCTCGGCTCGCTCCAGCAATGCGCGTTCGGTGCCAGTGACTTCGAAGGAGACGCGTGGATCGATCATGGCGTCACGGATCTCGACGATCTCGCGGTGGAGGCGTCCCTCTGGGTCATCCATGCTCAACCCGAGCGAGTTCGTTCCACTGAGTCCCGGCCGCAAGAGCGTTGCCCGACGCCAGAGCGGTTCCAGCTCCTTCACCATCTCATCTGTCTGCACGCGCCGGGCATGATCCCGCACGTATCGGGCCACCGGTTGCCCTGCGAATCCAGCGCACAGAAAGACAAACGCGAGCAGAGAAAGCGCCCCATACGCTGCACCGAACGCGTCCATGAGTTCGAGGTTGCCCGAGATGTGGGCAACATCCATAACGATCACCACTACGCAGAGTGCAACGCCCGAAGCCGAGCCGATCAACAACAGCGCTGGCGGAATGCGCTGGATGCCCTTCCCAAGCCTGAGCTGGCGTGTCGCCAGCGTGAGCATCGCTGCAACGATGATCCCGCAGTAGGTGAAGACGATGATGGAATACGCCGCGGCCCACGGTTGGTCGCCGAGATCGATCATGAAGTTGACCGTCGTTGGCCCTCGGTCGGTCAGCATGAAGGCCACTGCGGCGCAGAGGAGCGCGATGAACAGTGCGGAGCGACCGACAGCTGCGCGCACCAACCGAGGGCGATACTCCCCAGCTTTCATTGTTGCCCGGCCGAGAAAGAAGAGGCCGATCATCAAGAGGCCATCTGAGAGCAGCGTGGCCAGGTTTGTTGCACCAAGCACCCGATCGACGATGACGTAGATCGCATCCACGTTAAGTGTCATGGCGATAGCTATGGTCAGCGCAGCGTACGTGATGCTGCGATCCGTTCGCCCGCGCCGCAGAATGAGCAGGCCCGCCACAAGAACCCACATGAGTGCCGCGACGAACGTCTGGATCATGCGAATATCTCCGAGTAGCGAGACTCCGCGAAGGCCGACCCGCGGATTCCCGCCGCGAGTCGGTCCGCCAATGATTCCGCAGCGACCTCGGTGTCAGAATCGAGATCCTGGCGCCTAAGCAAGCGACCCCGGGTGTGCGGTGGGATATCAGGCAGGAGGGCATCCACCTCTGAGCACTCGTCGCCGTCGCAGTGCCCGAGAATCATGTGAGCGAACTCATGCAGAACGAACTGCTGGCGATGCAGAACCGAGTCGCTGTGGGCATGGAGGATGAAATCCTCAGCATCGGTAATCAGCCAGACAGCGCAGATGCCATCGTGGTCGCCGAGATCGGCAAGCTCCACGACACGGAGCCTTCGTTGTCGGCGCTCCCGCACAGCGTCGAAGAGATCGTCGAAGGTAAAGATGCCGCCCAGAGCAAGATCCGCGACGGCCGTTGTCACGGTCAGTTCGATATTCACGCTGTGCTCACCCTCCTTCGAGCGCATCTACCTGCGTATGCTCCGCACCGTCACTACTCGGTTGTGCGCGCCATTTCTTCATCTAGGAACTTGCTGATGGCTTGGAGAGCTTTCGGTGAAATGTCTCCAAGGGTACGAGCTGCGTAGGACTTAACCTTCGCCGCTCGCATCGAGCGCACAAGGTCAAGCTGTGCGCTCACTCGTGCCGGAACCGCGGCCCCATCCGTACCCGTGAGGAAGTCAGCGTCAACGTCAAAAAACGCTGCCAGCCCCTCGAACACCTCGGTGTCCTGTACGTACCGGTGGCCGTTCACCATGTAGGTCCACCGCGATCTCGACAGATTGGTGCCGCGTTCGCCCAGGTAGGCGGCGATCTGCGAATACGTCGGTTCAACACCGGACTCGGTGATCACAACGTCAAGCAACAGCCGCAGGCGTTTCGCGAGATCCGCAGCTGCGGTTTTGCTCTCGTCCTCGGTCACGTGCTGGCTCCCTTCCGTTCGCGACGGGTAAGCATCGACAACGGTCACCCCGGCGGGCGTTGTGCATGCTCAATATAACCGTTGATCATGCACAAATCAAGGGTTGCGCATGCTCAACAGCCATGTTAGAACGGAAGCCGTGGACCATTTGAGCATGCTCAACATTCGTGATGTGGCACGAACGCACTGCTGCTCAAGGGGAGGTGGAGCATGCCCACCTTCGAGGCGATGATGCTCGTGCACTCAGTCGCGCGTGATCGCAGCACGCTCCTGAGATCCCGGCGAGTCTGCCCTTCCCTGTCACCCCGACTTGGGCATCCTCGCTCACCTGAAAGGTGTATCGCCACACGCTTCCGCGACGTGGCGCATCAGAGAGGAGGCCAACCAATGGCGTCGATAGACGATCGCCGCATAGCGCGGGAGGCAAAGCTCGATGAGTTGCACGAGAAGCTGACCGAGGCTGTCGATCAGCTGGTGTCTGGAGAAGACTGGGCCAACGCACTCGCTTTCGCCGCCCGGTTCCGCAGTCGTTCATTCAACAACACGCTGCTGATCTGGATGCAGCACACCGCAGCCTATGAGGCGGGCCTGGTGCCGGATCCGATCCCTTCGTACGTGGCCGGGTACAAGCAGTGGCAGCTGCTCGGGCGCCAGGTAGAGAAGGGACAGCCGGGCTATCAAATTCTTGCTCCGGTTACTGGCCGCTTCGCCTCCCCTACGCCATCTGATCCGGCATCGTGGCGACGACTCAACCAATCAGAGAAGCCTCGCCCCGGCGAGCAAGCTCGATCGAAGATGGTCGGCGTCCGCCCCGCGTACGTCTGGGATGCCGCGCAGACCGCGGGAGATCCGATCCCGGCACCGCCGACGCCGAAGCTGCTGCAGGGCGAGGCTCCCTCGGGGCTCCGGGATGGAGTTATTCAACAGATCGAAGCTGCCGGATTCCAGGTGCATGGCGTGGCTCACGCGGGCTTGATCTTTGGCGCCAACGGCGTCACCGACTATGCGGAGAAGACAGTCAGCGTCCGCGAGAACATGGACCCGGCCGCCCAAGTGAAGACGCTGGTTCACGAACTCGCGCACGTCCTCATGCACGGCCCTGATCAGGGAGACGCACGTCAGCACCGCGGCATCGGCGAAGTCGAGGCCGAGTCCGTAGCGCTCATGGTCGGCGCGGGGCACGGGATAGATACCACCGGGTACACGATCCCCTACGTGTCGACGTGGGCGGCACAAGTCGATGGCGAGGAACCGTCGAAGATCGTTCGGGCAACGGGCGAGCGGGTCCGCGGGACTGCGGTGAAGATTCTCGATCAGCTCGATACGCAAATGATCGGTGACGGCACACCTCCGGGGCTTGAACGGGGATCGACTCGTCACAGCTCCCAGGCAGTCGAACGCGCGGGCGCCTCACCCGCACCCATTGCCGCCGCGGCCTCACCACAGGTGGCGTTGGCAGACGTGCGAGGGCTGCGATGAACGCGCCGAAAGCGTTCGTGACGACACTCGATCGCGTTGGTCTCGGGATGTCTCTCGGTCAAAGCGCGCTCGCCTTCGCAGTTTCCGGCATCCCGGTGTTTCCCTGTACCGCGGGCGGGAAGCGCCCCGCCGTTGCGGGAGGGTTTCATACGGCAAGCAACGATCCCGAATGGGTTCGCCGCTGGTGGGCAGCGATGCCTTTAGCAAATATCGGAATGCCGACCGGCACTCCCTCGGGTCTTGTCGTGGTTGACGTCGATGTGCACGGCTCCGTCAACGGGTACGACGGACTCGATGGTGCCCGGCGCGCCGGACTACTTGAGGGCTGGGAAGCAGCAGTCAGGACTCCATCCGGAGGGCTCCATCTCTTCTTCCCGGCGGACAGGAATAGCGAGCAGCGCTCATGGCAATCCGCACGAACTGGAATCGACTTCCGTGGTGACGGCGGCTATGTCATCGTGCCGCCGTCTGTGCGCACCTTCGACGGGCAGACGCGCCGATACGAGATTCTCCAGTTGGCTGGTGAACCCGGTCGTCCACTTGATTCGCAGAAGCTGCGTAACCATCTCGATCCGCCGCGACCCACCGAGTGTCGTCAGAACGTGCGATCGAGCGATCGTCCCGTTGATGTGCAACGACTGGCCGATAGGGTCGCGCGACGGCAGGAGGGCGAACGCAACCACGGCCTATTCTGGGCCGCCTGCAAAATGGCCGAGCAGATGGTGCCGACCAGCGACGCGCTCGATGCACTCAGCGCGGCTGCCGAACGGGCCGGTCTCAGCCAGCGCGAAGCTGCTACGACCGTCCGGTCGGCATATCGAGCGGTACAGGGGGCACCTCCGCAGCAGTCGGCACAACCCCATCCCATAACGTCGTGTGATCGGCCGCCGCCCGCCTCAGCTTCACGGGCACTGGCATGAGTGATTTCAACGGGCGGCGATGGGCGGTCATGACGGCCGTGGCGGGCACCGTCTTCATCGCCGCGGGAGCCTTCTGGCTATCATTCACCTCGCTTGCAGACCTTGCCGCCCGTTCAGGGATTGGTGCTGGGCAAGCATGGGCGTGGCCGCTCATTGTCGACGGCGTCATCGTCGTATCGACGGTCGCCGTCGTCGCGCTGGCTGGAGCCCGAGCAGCCTGGTACCCCTGGACTCTGCTCGCTGGCGCTGCCGCCGTGTCAGTAACAGCCAATTCGATTCATGCCGTGGTCGCCGCGGATGCTGATGTGCCGAGCTTTCTCGCGGCTGCAGTTGCCGCGGTTCCACCGGTGGTCTTGCTGGCGATCACTCACCTCACCGTGCTCCTCATTCGCATTCCCGAGCTGCCCGAAGCCGTTCGCAAGACCACGCCGCAGGCCTCGCCCCAAGACGCCGCGCCGGCTTTGCGCGAGAAGGGTTGGTCGAACAAGAGGATCGCGCGTGAGCTGAGCGTGCACCCTTCAACCGTGGGTCGTTGGTTCGCGAACAAGCCGCTCGATCAGGCGGGCGTTGAGCCCGCATCCGCAACACCAGACGAGGAGGAAACGAAATGAGCGAAGTGGAAAAGGATGACGCGGCTGTCGTCGCCGGTGACAGTTCCGTGAAGATGGCGAGCACTCCGGAAGCGGTTGAGGCCGCGAGCGTTCAAGGGGGACGCAGTAGCGCTGGATTCAATCCCGCGTTCTACCGTGGCCGAGGAGTTGAATGGGTGCGGCCAACTGACCTGATGGCGCGCGGCGGTTCGCGCGTCGCCGGGGCAGGGATCAATTTCCAGGCCGAGCTTCGACGTCGCACGTACCAGGCGACCGCGACCAGCGCCCGAGGCATTGCAGAGAGAGCCCGGCGCCTCCCCCCGTTGTCCGCGTTCGGACATGGCAGCTCCAGACGAGGGGCCGAGCGAGGCGCGATCGGGACACCCTGATCGTCGGGCACGGCATCTCATGGGCACTTCGCTGACATCCAGGACCCCGCTAGGGAGCGGGCGCGCACCTGCTTGTCAGGAGGTGCCGACACCATGATCGATACCAACAGCTCGACCCGGCAACCACGTGAGGATTACACGACGAGCGAGGGGCTTCGCGCCTTGCTTCATCGATTGCACCACGCAGGTGCTCGCGCGTGGGAGCACGACCGCGTCGCTGCCGAACTCGCAGCTTTCGCCGCGGAGAAATATGCGGCGTTGGCTCGCAAGCATGGCCTCGATCCATGGGAGGCAGCGTCGGCAGCATTCGACGTCATGAGGACTCGATCCGCTCGCGAGGCCATTGATCCTTGGGCTGTGGTCACCCGTGGCGTTCAGGTGACCTGCATCGCCGAGGAACGCGGGCAGGGGTTGCTCTGTGCGACGCATCAAGCACGTCGCCCGCACATATCTGCGTTCCACGACCCTGAGCGTTTTGCCGACCGGGAAAATCCGCTGGCCGACTATCACCCGGCATTCCACGTCGTCGATCGGTATCCCATCATTGAAGACGACGACCCCAACACTACGCTCGACACCGATACAGCCCGACGCGCGATCGACCGCGCGATCACCCTATTCACGACCTTAGGGTGGCCCGAAAGCACCGCCCGCGAAGCGATCGAACATGTGTGCAGCGCGGTGGCACGAATCGGGTCTCGGCAAAGCGCTTACGAGCTGCTGCGCCGGGACAAGCACGCACGCGCGCTTCTCGACTTACCCGCCGACTCCTGGTCGCCGCTTCTGCACGTGCTGCTTGGGCATCCGCACCCTGCATACCGGGCGACAAGCACCGGTCGCGGCATCCTGCTCCGCCTACTCGTCGGCGAGACACTCCCGACGCTCCTCGGTGACGACGACCTTGTAATGGTTGTTGCGATGTCGGCGCCCAGTCATGGGAACACACGATGAGTACACGTGACGGCCATATCGAGCTGGACCGGGCAGTCGGCTCGATCCAGGTCGGACGCCGTCACCGCACTGGGCTCGGCGACCTCGGATCGCTCTCCGCGTCGATCGAGCGCGATGGCCTGCTGCAACCGATCACGGTCACCCCTGACGGGATCCTGGTCTGCGGTGCGCGACGATTGGCTGCGATAAAGCAGCTCGGATGGCAGCACGTCAAGGTCTGGGTGCGGTCCGGCATCTCGGGGGATCTCGCGCACCTCCTTGCCGAGCAGGACGACAACGTGCTGCACAAGCCGCTCACCCAGTTGGAGAGCGCCGCGCTCTATCGAGAGATCAAGACGCTGATGGCTGAGGATGCCGCTCGCCGTCAGGAAGCGTCACGGTTCAGCCGCGAAAATCAACCGGGAACTGACGGTAACGCAAATTTTGCGGCACCGTCAGAGTCGCTCGGAGATTCCCGTGCGCAGGCCGCCGCGATGATCCCGGATGGCGCGTCACACACCACGCTGGAGAAGATCAACTACCTGCAGCAACTCGCTGACGATGAGAACCAGACAGAGTCGGTACGAGAGGGTGTCGCAGCTGAGCTTGAACTCATTGGGTCTGGCGCACCCGTGCATCCCAGTTACGAACGTGCACGGCAGCTTGTGTCGGGGGCTCAGCCAGACGCACCGGTAGAGGACGTGGCACAGTTGGCGGAGGCCGCACTAGCACGTATCAAGAGCAAACCGTTTCAAAAGCGTCGTTCCTCGCCGAGCCCCAAAACAGCGCACATCGACGGTGACGAGCCGTGGCCAGTTCGGGCATTCGTGGTGACGTGGAATGAACTCGATGGATGGTGGCGGCACTTTGACGCCGACGACCTCGTCCACCAGCTAAGCGATACAGAAGTCGAGATGTTCCTCCGTGTCGTTGACGCGACTTCACTCTTTGCCGAACAACTCCGAAGTGGCCTCGATGCCGACGATGCAGGTTCCGACTCATCAGCATCAAGAGGCAACCTTCGCGCGATCTGATGATGACGGGCTGGTGCTGCGCACCTGCCCGATATGAAGCTCCCCACCGCGCACCGCTCACGACGCACGCTCGTCGCTCTCATCGCCGCTTCGATAGCGGTGATCCTCGTCACAGGTGTTGGCGTCTACGGGATCATCATCGGTTCCCGAGAAAGCACGGTTTCAGTCGGGCCTTCGCCGTCGAGCACTGAACCAGCAGCGCAACCGTCGCGTGAGTCACAGGTCCGGCCATCTCGGATTTCGGCCATCCCCCACAGCACCGATGCGGAGACCTTCGCGCGCAGCGTCGCGACGGCGCTGTTCACCTGGGACACCGGCAGCGGGTTCCTGCCGCTGGACTACACCGAAGTCATCCTCGATGTCGCCGACCCCACCGGCACCGAGCAGCCGGGGCTCGCAGCCGACATTGCAACATACTTGCCCACCCAGGGCGCGTGGGCACAGCTGCGGCACTACGCGACGAGCCAACGCTTGGAGATCACGTCCGCATTCGTGCCGGATGCCTGGACCGATGCTCTCGCACAGGCTCGCCCTGGCCAACTCCCCGAAGGCGCCACCGCGTTCACGATCGAGGGAATCCGCCATCGCTCCGGTAACTGGAACGGCGACCAAGTCAGCGCCGAGCAAAAGGTCGCGTTCACGGTTTTCATCGCCTGCCCGCCCGATGACAGTTGCTACGTCTTGCGGCTCTCACAGCTGAACAATCCGCTGCGTTAGGAAGACCAACTCATGATGAAGAAGCTCGCGATCGCAGTCGTCGCCCTGATGCTCTTGGCCCCGACTCTCGGCCTCGTCAGCGTCGGTCTCGTGATGAATCCTGCCGTCATCGCGTGCCTCACGGCGTCTGGGCTCACCGTTGGCAATGTTCCAAATTCTCTTGTTGTGACGACAGCGAATAATGAGACTTTCACGCTCAACAAGCAGCAGCTAACTCATGCAGCAACGATCATTACAGTGGGATCACAGGTCGAGGGCGTCACACGGGACGGCATCCAGATCGCGCTCATGGCCGCGCTCACCGAGTCGACACTGCGGCAGCTCGCGAATACGGGCACCTACCCGGAGTCCGGAGTGTATCCGAACGATGGCAACGGTTCCGACCACGACTCGCTCGGCCTGTTCCAAATGCGCCCGCAATCGGGCTGGGGATCCGTCGCTGAGCTGATGGATCCCGAATATCAAGCCGCCGCGTTCTTCGGCGGACCGTCCGGTCCCAACTATCCCTCGCCCCGCGGCCTCCTCGATATCCCTGGATGGCAGAGCATGGGCAAGGGCGAAGCCGCGCAGGCGGTCGAGGTGTCTGCCTACCCTGACCGGTACAACGACTACGAGCCCGTCGCCGAGACGATCCTCACGTCGCTCACGAGCAGCGCATCGAGCACCTCAAGTGGTGCTCAGTCGGCCACTGCCGTCACGGAATCATCACGTGTCGTGTTCCCGCTGCCTGAAGGTACATGGGTGCTCACTGGTGACTTTGGCCCGCGAATCGACCCCCTTACCGGAGAGAGGGCGTTCCACTCGGGCACCGACCTTGCTGCCGCCGACGGGACACCCATACTCGCGGCAGCGGATGGTGTCGTGACACTAGCTGAGTTCTCCGGTGGCTACGGCGGACTCGTCGTGATCGAGCACCGCATCGATGGCGAGACCATCGCGACCGCTTACGCGCACATGTGGGAGAACGGCATCCACGTCACTGTAGGAGAGCACGTCATCGCCGGGCAGCACATCGGTGATGTCGGTTCGTCGGGACGCTCGACCGGCCCGCACCTGCATTTCGAAGCGCGACCGGGTGGTACGAATGCCGAGGCGGTCGATGCGGCGAAGTGGCTCAACGATCACGACGCCGCTGACCTCCCGGAAGCCACCGCAGGGGCTGGATGCTCCGCGATGACAGGTGGCCACTGATGAACGTGTTTCCAGACTTCGAAAGCCTGAGTGGCATCGGTGATCTCAAAATTGTCATCGGGGCGATGCTAACGATCATCCTCATTGTCGCTGTCCTGATGATCATCGTCAGCGCAATCATCTGGGCTATTGCCACGTCTACCGGCAACCCGGCAGTTGCAGCAAAGGCACGCGCCGGGGTGTTCGTAGCACTGGGTGCCGCGATCCTCGCTGGCGGAGGCGTGACGTGGATGAACTGGCTCATTCATCTGGGCGAGCAGCTGTAACTCACTTGGTCGTCATCGAGCGCGTCCCGGCAGGTGAACCTGTCGGGACGCATCTCTGTTGAAGGGAGCGCCCTGCGTACCTGGCTCTCGACCCTGTTTCGCCTACCGCCGACGGCGGTGTTCACACCAAGGAGCCACCGTGTTCGAACTCATCACGACTATCGCCGCGATCCCCGCATCGCTGCCGATGGACATCGACATCACGCCGAACGACTCGGGCCTGCCGGGGATCGCCCAGCTGCGCATCATTGTCGGTGCGATCATGACGATCGGCCTCATCCTGTCGGTGCTAGCGCTGATCATCTCGGCGATCGTCTGGGGATTCGGGTCGAACTCGTCCAACCCGCACCTCGCGTCTCGCGGCAAGCTCGGCGTGCTCGTCTCCTGCGGCGCCGCCGTCATCTGCGGCGCATCAGTGACACTCATCAACTTCTTCTGGAACGTTGGGCAGCAGGTCTGAGGATCACCCATCCACTACTTCCGGGAGGCCTGCGATGAGTGTCTGCGATATTCCTGTCATCTCCAATGTGTGTGATGCCGTCGGTGAGGGTGCCGCGACTCTCGTGTCCGCGCCATTCGACTGGCTCGCCTCCACGATGGGGCAAGCTGCCGGATGGCTCATCGAAGCCATGTGGACGGTCTTCGACAGCACAACCATGGTGGACGTCCAATCCCCCGGCTATCTGAACGTCTACAACCTGCTCTTCGGTATCGGCGTCTTCATCGTTCTCCTGTTCTTCTGCTTCCAGCTCATCCTCGGCCTCATCCGCCGCGAACCCGCGGCTCTTGCCCGCGCAGCTCTCGGCGCGGCCAAGGCGGTCCTGGGATCGTTCGTCGTCATCACGTTGACGGCGACGGCCTTGGAGATCGTCGATCAGCTGTGCATCGGGGTTGTTCAGGCCGCAGGGGAAACCACCGCCACCATGGGCGACAAGATCGCGCTCCTCACCGCGGGACTCACAACAATCAATATCGCTGCTCCCGGGGTCGGTGCGATCGTCACGATCTTCCTCGCCGGACTCATGATTTGTGCGGTCGCTATCGTGTGGTTCTCGCTCCTGATTCGCAAGGCGTTGCTGCTCGTCGCAATCGTGCTCGCGCCCATCGCACTCGCTGGAGCGGCGTGGGACGTCACCCGCGGATGGATCGGCAAATGGGCCGCATTCGTGGTCGCGCTCATCATCTCCAAGCTCGTACTCGTCGTCGTGTTCCTCATTGCGATCACGCAGGTCTCAACCCCGATCGAGGCTGATCTGTCGGCCGTCACTGAACCGATCTCAGGCATCGTGCTGCTGTTCATCGCGGCCTTTGCGCCGTACATGGTCTACCGATTCATTTCGTTCCTCGGCTTCGATCTTTACCACGCGATGGGAAGCGAGCAGGAAGCGAAGAGCGCCGTGAACCGACCGGTGCCTGTGCCGTCGAAGCCTCAGAGCGACGGAGTGAAGAAAGTTCTCGACGGTGGCTCCGGTGGCGGTGGGACATCCAAAGCCGCTCCAGCAGCAACCGCTTCACCCAGCGCGTCTGCTTCAGGTGGAGCGACGTCCGGCGGATCAGCTGCCGGAGCGGGCGCGGGCGCGGGCGCCAGTGCAGGTGCCGGTGGCGCTGCCGCAGCTGCTGGCCCCGCAGCGGCAGCGGTCATTGGCGCGAAGGTGATCAAAGCTGCCGCTACTGCCGGACCCCAGCTCGGAGGCGCTGTTGGTGGCACGGCCGAAACTGCGGCTGCCGGTGCAGGTGGTTCGGGTGCGGCTGCACCCGCTCCTCATTCCACGCCTCAGCCTCCTGCACCGCGATCAGATCCAGCACCACCCAGAACCCAGCAGCCACGATCTGGGAAGGAATAGCTGACGATGCCAAATGACTACGACAATCAACGGGCCGGGGACCTCATTCCGGTGAAATTCTCCCGACTGACACGAAGGGGCATCCTGCTCGGACTATCCCTCTCACGGCTGGTCGCGCTCGGAATTGGTGTGACCACGCTTGTGTGGGCTTTTTATGCCGGAGGCGGCATGCTCATCGCGTTGTCGGCACCCGTATGGCTCTGTGCCGCGGCCGTGGTGTGGATCCGGATCGCTGGACGTCCGATCGTCGAATGGATTCCCGTTGCCTTCTGGTGGATGTGGAAAACCACCGGTGGACAGTTGCTCTACCGGCGGCGTGTTGTGAAGCCGCGACCTGCGGGCTCGCTCGCGCTACCCGGCGACATGGCACGACTGCGTGAGTACGACGACCCGATCACCGGCGCTGGAATGGTTCATGACCCGACCGCCAGCACCCTCACGGCCATCGTTGCGGTCTCGCACCCAGCATTCGCGCTCCTCGATCCCGGTGAGCAGGAACGGCGTGTCTCCTCTTGGGGGCGTGTGCTCGCGACCGTGTGCAGATCCGGGCGCCTCTCAATGCTGCAAGTGCTTGAGCGCACCCTGCCGGATTTCGGGACCGGACTCGCCGAATGGTGGGCGTCGCACGGCAGCGCAGACGACTCCTGGGCATCAACGACGTACGCCGAACTGATTGACCGCGCCGGACCTGCAGGAGAACGCCACGCCACGACGCTCTCCCTCTCGCTCGATATGCAGACAGCGGCACGACAGATCCGCACTGCCGGTGGTGGGATTCGCGGTGCCGCGGCCGTCCTCCGGCAAGAAATGTCCACGCTGATCGCCGCGCTGCGATCAGCCGACCTCGCACCGTCGAATTGGTTGTCGTGCGGCGAGATCGCTGTCATCCTGCGTTCCGCGTATGACCCTGCGGTCGCCGCGACACTTGAACGGCACGGCGAACTTGGACAGTCGCTTGCCACCGCGGGGCCGGTAGCAGTGAACGAATCCTGGTCGCGGCTTCGCACAGATTCGGCATTCCATGCGGTGCTGTGGATCTCAGAGTGGCCGCGGTCGATGGTGTACCCGGGCTTCTTGGCACCGGTGCTGCTTTCGACCGGGATACAGCGTTCCTTTTCGTTGCTCTGCACACCGCTGCGTTCTGACCAGGCGGCACGTGACATCCGGAGGAAGAAGACCGAGTACATCTCAGACGCAGCTCAGCGCCAGCGCATTGGCCAGATCGAGGATGCCTCGCAGACAGCGGAGTTCCACGACGTTCTCCAGCAGGAGGCCGACCTCACCGCTGGGCACGGCGTCTTGCGCTACACCGGGCTCATCTCGGTGTCCGCGCGAACCGCTGATGACCTCGACGCTGCAGTCGCCGCGATTGAGCAGGCCGCCATTCAAGCGTCCTGCGAGACGCGACTCCTCGTCGGACAGCAGGCTCAGGCGTTCACCGCCGCGGCGCTGCCACTCTGCCGCGTGGTGTGAACCTTGCACAGAGCATGCAAATAGTCGGTCTACGCCCGCGCCTGGTAATGACGAATCAGTTGTTTGGCCATAGTTCGATCTGCTGCGCCCGGCGACGCAATTCCCTGGCAACTCTGGGAGAACCAACGTGCCCGGTAGCATTGAGCAGACTCAAAAGTAATGAGGAGTGTGATGGGATTCGTCGAGCTAGCGCTGAAAGGCGCCCCCAAACTCCTCAAGGCGGGGCCGAAGGTTCTGGTACCACTCGGCGTCGGTGCTGCGGCGGCGATCGCTGCGGCAGCCAAGGGAGCTGTCGATCTGTCCCAGGGTCGGGGCATGCGGAAGGAAGCTGCTAAAACGCTAGAGTCTGCCCTGGCTGATTGCGAAGTTGTTCGTCTGGACACTGAAGCTGCTGCGCGTAGCTACGGTGAATTCCAGATCATGGTCCATCGAGAAAATGTTGGCCGATTCGCTGACTGGCTAGAGCGAAACGAAGCAAGGGTAAAGCGACTCAACTTCAAGAAGGTTGACGGCGTGCGCATTCGGGTTCCAAATATCCCGAAGTACGTGTCGGGCGCTCAGAGCGTTACCACAGGCGTCACTGGAGTGGTGAGTGCGGTTGGGGCTGGGGCTGCTGCACCAGCTGCCGCCATCTGGGGTGTCTCGACATTCGCATCGGCGGGCACGGGCACTGCCATCGCATCGCTAAGCGGTGTTGCTGCTCAAAACGCCACCTTGGCCGCGATCGGAGGCGGCACGCTTGCCGCTGGTGGAGGTGGAATGGCAGCCGGAGCCGCCGTTCTCAGTCTCACCGCGGCCGTTCCAGTACTCCTTATCGGCGGATTCACCATGGGCATTGTTGGAGCCAAGGCTAAGACAAAGTCCAGAAACTTCGCTGCCTCGGTTGCTCTTGAGGTTGAGCGGGTCGCTCTTGCGCAAGAACTGCTCCGGGCGGTCCAGGAACGCATTGAGGAACTGCGTGACCTTCTAGGAAGGTTGGCCGATCGCGCCAGCTCTGCGCTCGTCGCGTTGGAATCAGTCGATTTTGACCCGGATCAGCACGCAAGTGAATTCTTGCGTGCCTTCCAGTTAGTGACTGCGGTCAAGGAGATCCTGAACACGCCCGTCCTCGACCCCAGCTCCGGGGAACTAACTGAGGCATCGATCAAAATACTGAGGAAGTACGCATGAGCGCATCAAAAGCTGTGGCCGCAATGTTGCCCAAGCCTGGTCCAGCGATGGTGGTGGACACCTTCAACCTTGTTATCTCCTCGGCAACCGAGTGGGTCCAGGTAATCGCCCAGGAGAAGACTCGTCGCGAGGAAATTCGCGCTTGGGAGCAGAGCCAACTGGAAATCATCCACGTGCAGCGAGATTTTTTACTCACAGCGCTAGACCGGACCTTCGACGAACGGCGTGAGAACTTCCGTCGTTTGTTCGACAACCTGGACTCTGCTCTCGTATCGGATCAGGAAGACGCAGGTGCGCAGGTATCTGAGCTACTTGGCGCGATCACGGAGCTGGCTCAGACAAGCCCGTTCAAGGATCTGAAGAGCCCGGGTCTGGTCGTCCAGGAGTTTCTAAAGAGTGGGAAAGTCATAGAACTCTAGACGTTGCCCGTAGGCGATGATCTCCAGACAGCGTGTTTGATCGTGGCGTTCTGAGGGGCCTTGCGCCTACCGCGCCGCAGTGAGAACTGAGCCGGTGAGCAAGCACGATCATCGTGGCACGTCGGCGCAAGCGCACGGATACAGGCACTCAACCTGATGTTGGTTGTTCACGTAGCGCTCGATAGACCAACCGCGCTAGGGCCTCCGAAGTAGAGGGTCGCTGCGTGCACCTCCTGGGTATCACTCCACTGACTTGGGAGGTCAACATGCCCACGTTCTACGATCCCGGCGCTGACGCCGCGGAAGTATCCGAAGCGTTGCGCGGTCTCACCCACGCGACACGAGCGTTCGAGAATCCGCAGGATCTGTACGGCGTTCTCGGTGACCTGCTTTCAGGCGTGCGATCGCTCAAGCAGGTTCTCGATCAAATAGCTGCCGCCCACATCGAGAACAGTCCTCGCGCGTTCGACGACCAAGGCGACCACGCCATCGGATCCAAGGATGCCCTGGCAGCCGCCGACGAACTTCACCAAGTCGCCACCCTGATCGACCAGGCAGAGAAACGGCTCGATGCCGCGGCGGGCG
>NZ_KI914991.1:31055-33909 GCF_000520595.1 Arthrobacter sp. H5 | reverse complement strand
CCGCATCGCATGGCGAGAAGCTTTCGCCGAAGGATCCCAGACAGTATCGCGCTGGATCAGCGTCGTCTTCATGCAAGGTCAGGAGGCGGACGAGTTGCTGGACATAATCGACGCCGACGGTGCTCTCGCTGGTCTCAACCACTTGAAGAGTTGGGACTATGGCGACGAAACCACCAGTGCAGCGATGGAGAACGGATACGTCTACGACGTACCGCCGAGTGGCCCGCTTGAGCATGAACTAAACGACGGCGATTACCACCTTGTCCACAGTCACGCTTTCGCGCACGTCGCGCTCTACCGGATCCACGCGGTGGACACGGTAGATCAACTGCCCGATGACGTTCGGAGCGTCCCCGCTCCGTCGGCACCGAGCCGTACTCACGGTTCACAGCGAGCGTCGTGGTTTGAGCCTGCCAGCATTACTGCGGTCAAGAGGCAGCGGGGTCTAGGACTATGAGCCGCGATGATGCTGAGCGCCTGCACACTTCGGTTCTTGTCGCTCCAGCATCCGAGAAGCGGCGCATACGCAGGCAGCGCAGGCAGGCTGCCGCGGAGTTGCAAGCGGAGCAGCAGAGAGCAGAGCATCAGGCGTCCCGCGCAAAGTACGCCGCTGATCTTGCTGAGCGCCGAGCAACCACATACATTTCGCCAGCTGGCGAACGGGGACCAACGCAGCTGCGATCGCCCGGGAGGCTTCGTCTGCCACGGCATCAAGACACATCGGCAACTCTTGCTGGTGCATACCCATTCCTGGCTGAAGGCGGGCTCGGATCCGACGGGGTCTTCGTTGGTCAGGATCTGTACTCCGGCGGCTCCTTCGTCTACGACCCGTGGGTGCTTTACGCGCGCGGCATCATCACCGCGCCGAACCTCGTGCTCGCGGGCATTGTCGGATCCGGGAAATCCAGCCTGGCCAAGAGCCTCTACACACGATCGATCCCGTTCGGTCGTCGCGTCTACGTCCCCGGTGATCCGAAGGGCGAGCACACCGCGATCGCTGAAGCTGTGGGAGGCCGAGCGATCGTACTCGGTCACGGGCTCGCCGCCCGGCTGAATCCACTCGACGAAGGCTATCGACCCGCCGGAATGGGCGATGAGAGCTGGGCATCCACGGTCGCGGCACGACGACGCGACCTGATCGGCGCACTCGCCGAGACGGTCCTTACTCGACCACTCACGCCCCTGGAACACACTGGAATCGACACTGCCCTGACCGAGGTGGTACGCAGCAACGATGTGCCGATCCTTCCCATGATCGTTGAACACATACTCACCCCGACAGCGCAGGCAGATCCCGACGGGCGCCTGGCCGAGGATGGGCGTCTCGTTGGGCATGCACTGCGGCGCCTTGTCGCTGGTGACCTCACCGGACTCTTCGATGGTCCGTCGACAGTGAGTTTCGATCCGTCGCTCCCGATGATCTCTCTTGACCTATCGAGGGTGACAGAAAACTCGACCCTGACCTCGGTCCTCATGACTTGTTCGTCCGCTTGGATGGAATCCGCCCTACTCGACCCGAACGGTGGCCAGCGCTGGTGCATCTACGACGAGGCGTGGCGCCTGATGTCTCATCCGGCGTTGTTGCGCCGGATGGATGCGCACTGGCGGCTCGCTCGCCACTACGGGATTGCGAACATGCTGATCGTTCACAAGCTGACCGACTTGGAGAACGTCGGTGACCAGGGTTCCGCAATGCGAGCCCTGGCAAGCAGCCTTCTCGCCAACGCAGAGACGCGAATCATTTACCGGCAGGAATCCGATCAGCTCGGGGCCACTGCTAGAGCGCTTGGTCTGACGGGGACCGAACAGAAGCTGCTGCCGGGTCTCGGTGTCGGCCAGGGACTATGGCGCATCAAGGATCGCTCCTTCGTCTGCCAGCACCAGCTGCACCCCAGCGAGCTTGAACTCTTCGACACCAGAAGCCGCATGATCAGCTGAACGATGACGTGGGTGCCGACGCGCACCTCTGTGGCATGAGCAATCACAATAACCCTGCAGAAACACCGCCCGGATCACCCTTCGCGCTCCCGCTTGCAGTCATCGCGGTCAGCGAGCGCGGCACCATGGACGTCAGCTACGACGGACGCGACTTCCTACCCCCAACACCGGACGCCCCTTGGAGCCGGGCACGGTTTGGTGATCTTCTCGATGCGATCTCTGACCACCGCACGCGCACCGTCCGAGTCGAAGTGCACGAGTTCGATGGGTCCGTGTTCACTGACATCGTGCAAGTGGCGCAGCGAGAACCCGCCACCGTGGAGGTTCAGTCTCCCAGCACGACGCGGCGAGCGCGGCACGGCCCAATGCATCAGCTCATCGAGGTAGCCGGGTCCGGATTCATCCCCGGCAAAGACGTCACCGTTGCACTTTCAGTTTCCAGTGCTGAAGGATCCGCTGATGGGAGCGCTCGTGCGGTGATCGATGCGACCCGGCTTCTGGATAACCGATCGGAGACCTTGCTCATCGGGCGCGTCTCCGGTGTCATCGTCACCGAACATTTGCTGCAATGACCGCCCCACACGGTCAGGGACGGGGTCTCGGTGATGAATTGACCAACTTCCTGATGATCGCGCTGATTGCCGTCTTCAGTGTCGCCGTCGTCTTGCGAGCTGCGGGTTCCGTCACGGCATTCCTCGCTGGCTCGGAGCAGCCCCAAGCCGGGATTGCTGGCGGAATCGGCTTGCTGCTCAACCCGACCAATCCGGCTGAGGCGCTACGGGCGCCGGGACTGAATACGATCCTCTACTGGTCAGTTGCAGTGTTGCTGCTCCTGGTGCTCGGTGGCGCTATCGGGTGGGCTTGGGTCCGGTGGCGTCGGCACTCGCGCAGCGTCGACGCCGACCCACGGCGGCTC
>NZ_KI914991.1:0-30955 GCF_000520595.1 Arthrobacter sp. H5 | reverse complement strand
CGACCCACGGCGGCTCGCCGGTACTGCCAGCAGTCACGAGGTCGTCACCAGTGCTTCCGCGAAGGCGCTCCTGCGCCGGGCTGCGACGCTTCGGCCCTCGCTAGATCAGCCGAAGCCCGAGGAGGTCGGCTACTTGCTCGGTCGCTCGCACGGCAAGCAGGTGTGGGCCAGCGTCGAAGACTCGATCCTCCTCATTGGTCCGCCGCGTTCGGGCAAGGGCCTCCACATTGTGATCCCGGCGATTCTCGATGCGCCGGGTGCAGTCGTGACGACGTCGACCCGGCCCGACAATCTGACGGCAACGCTGCGGGCACGCGAGCGGGTCGGTCCGGTCGCTGTCTTTGATCCTCAGCATCTTGCTGAAGGGGTCCCCGCTGGGCTGCGGTGGTCGCCCATTCGTGGCTGTGAGGATCCGCTGACCGCGATGATCCGCGCGACCGGTCTTGCAGCGGCCACCGAGTTGTCCGCTGGGGGCGTCGAGGGCGGAGGGTTCTGGGAGGGAAAGACTCGCATCGCACTGCAGTCGCTCCTTCACGCAGCCGCGCTCGATCATCGGAGTCCGGCTGAGCTATTCCGATGGACGCTCGACCCATCGGCAGCCGCAGAGGCAGTCGCCATCCTGACAGGCTCATCGCTGGCAGCCACGGGCTGGGCAGATTCCCTGGAGGCAACGCTCGACGCCGACCCGCGCACGCGCGACAGTATCTGGCAGGGCGTTTCGCTCGCACTTTCGGCGCTGGCCGACCCCAGAGTGCTTGATGCCGTTAGCCCTGAAGAAGGCGAGCAGTTCGATCCCGAGAGCTTTATCCGTGACCGCGGCACGCTGTATCTTCTGGCGACCGGCGTTGGGGCCGGGAACAGTGCAGCTCTCGTCGCGGCATTCGTCGAAGACCTCGTCGAGACCGCCCGCCGCATGGCTGCCCGATCACCCGGCGCACGGCTCGATCCACCGCTGCTGTTTGCGCTCGACGAGATCGGAAACCTCGCGCCACTACCCTCGTTGCCCACACTCATGGCAGAAGGAGGCGGGACCGGCATCACAACGATGCCCGTGCTCCAATCCCTTGCCCAGGCGCGGGACAAGTGGTCAGAGAACAAGGCCGCAGCGATCTGGGACGCCAGTATCGCGAAAATCATTCTCGGCGGCGCCTCGAACTCCCGCGACCTCCAAGACCTGTCCACACTGATCGGCGAACGCGACGAGTTCACCGACTCAGTCACGCTCGGTGACCATGGATCGCGCTCCAACCAGCGTTCTATCCGTCGCGTCCCGATCCTGCCGCCCGACCGCATTCGCACGTTGCCGTTTGGAACAGGGGTTATCTTGCTCCGATCGGCTCCACCCATCATCACTGACCTTCACCCCTGGCCGAAGCGCTCCGACGGTCTACAGCTCAAAGCAGATCGTGCGGCGGTTGAGTCGCTCTTGGAACGCCCTGCGACGCCATGATCCGCGCTGGGGCGCAGAGCGCACCTGTCTGTTGCAGCAGCCATCACATCCGATGGCCACCCCAACAGATCAAGGAGTCGTCATGTCCATCGACACCCAGCAAGCCATCACAGGATTCATCGCGACCGAGCCCCGTCTGACCTACACCGAGGACGGCACCGCTCGGTTCTACGCTCGGATCGGCATAGAGCATTCTCAGCAGACCCCAGACGGAAGTTTCACGCAGCTCGACCCGTCATTCCACGACATGAGTGCCTTCCGGCGCGCAGCCGAAGAAGGAGTCGCGCGATTTCACAAGGGCGACAAGTTCATCGCCACCGGGCGCGTGCGCGAGTACAGCTACGAGAAGGACGGTCAGACTGTCGCAGCCGAGGAGTTCATCGTCTCTCGCTTCGGTCACGACGTTGCGCGCACCCAATACGAGGTCGATCGCGGACCTCATCGCGACAGCAACATGCGCGAGGCGACTGGTCGTGATGCTTCCCCTTTTGAAGCACCTGCCCGAGCGCGAGCGCAGTCAGATGCCGCTCCTGCGGTCAGCATCTGAGTAGGAGTGGCCATCGTGACTGACTTCATCCCCAGCCCCGAAGCACACGAAGGGCGCGAGGCGGATGATTACGACGAATCATTCGTCGCTGAACCACCGCATCCGATCAACTGGAATCTCCTCACCGCGAACGACGCGGAGGTCGAGTGGTTGGAACTGAATCGCTGGATCGACTGGCTTCGCCGAACCTACGGACTCCCGGCAGCAGTGATCCCGCCCTACTGGCATCGTCACCCCGAGCTCGTCTGGGAGCTGTCAGCGCTGCACCTGCACTGGCTGTGCGCCTACGACCCCAACCAAAATGGATCCGCACCGTTGGGGTGGCATCGCGACTTTGCGGACGCTCGTCTACGACTCCGCGACTGGGTAGCTATCTGCGGGACTCGCCTCGATCGTGATCGCCCCACACGGCAAGCCACCTGGCCCGGGGAAGAGCCGCCCATTCCCTCCGAAGAATCAATGATCACCGACCGGGAAGCCGACTTCGTCGAGTTCGTCGTTGATGACGTTCAGCGACGTCAGGCAGCCGAAGACGAGTTCTATCGTTCGCTCGGAAACCCTCCTCTGGACGAATCATGAGCAACTCGGTCGAAGCGACCGCACCACTCTCGCCATTGCTGGATAGCCGAGAGGTCGCCTCGTACCTGAAGGTCTCCGAATCAACGTTGTCTCGTTGGCGCTCCGCGGAGACCGGACCACCGTTCATCAAGCTCGGCGGTATCGCCCGATACAGACTCGAAGCGATCAACGAGTGGCTGCAGAACTTGGAGCCGCACCATGGCCCGCCCAGCTGAGCCGATGCCAGAGTCCTCACCCCGGCCGGTACCGCCGATCGGGGTGAGGATCTCTACCGACATGGAACGACGTTCCTACGGGATTCGAGCGCGGGCACGCTGGACTGATCCGCTCACAAGGCGGCGCGTGATTCGTACCGAGATCGTGAAAGACGAGGCAGCCGCAAGGGCATTCTTCGAAACGCTGCGAAATTCTTCGGTCAGGGGAATGGACGTATCCATGACCCTCCTGGAGTTCTTCACCTCGATCGGCGACCGATGGGCACGCGGCCTGGACATGACCTCTACCGGAGACAATTACCGCTACGGTCTTCGGCTACGAGTACTCCCGGCGCTTGGCCATCTGCCCGTCACGCAGATCACAGCTGGAATGATTGACCGCACGATCGACGACTGGGAGAAACACTACGGCGCATCGACGATCAAGAACACCATCGCCCCTCTTGTACGGGTACTCGACGAAGCTGTTCGCGACGGCCTGATCACAATCAATCCCGCCAAGAACCGTGCGAAGCGGAGTCTCCATCGAAACGCTTTCCGGATTCAACCCGCCGAAGATGCTGCCCCGCGCGCACACGCTATCCCTGACCTCCAGAAGTTAAACCAGCTCGCCTCCGCCTGCGGTGCCGTACATCAGTCCTATTCAGACTTCGTGATGCTCGCAGCGCTACTGGCAGCTCGCTCTTCAGAAGTCTCCGGACTTCAAGTTGGAGATGTGGACTTCAACAAGAACCTCGTCATCATCCGGAGGCAGGTTTTCCCCGGCAGAGGCGGCCTCATCACCAAGCCGACCAAGAGCCGCAAGGAACGGCGCGTGCCGATTCTCGACCCGCTCCGGCCAATCCTGAAGCGGCTCTCCGCGTTCAAGCAGCCGGAAGCGCCACTACTCGTCGGTCCGCGCGGCGGTTTCCTCACGACGGCCACTGTCCGCGACGCCACCAACTGGGACCAGGTCGTCGCCGACCTCGGCCTGCCCAATCTCACCCGACATGGCCTCCGACACACCGGTGCCACCTGGCTCGCCGACGCCGGGGTCCCCCTCCATGTCCTCCAAGAGATCCTCGGACACGCCTCGATCGAGACCACTCGCGGCTACCTCCACCCTGATGACCGCCACCTCGCATCCGCCGCAGAGCAGGCCAACGCATTCCTCAGCAGAGACACGCGCGCGAACGCATCGGGACGACCGCTTCAAGGCACGGCACGCGGGCTGTGAACGGCTCCGACTCGGGTCTGCACCGTCCTGGTCCCCTTTTGGTCCCCTTCTCCACAGGGAGGCATCGCGCCGGATTCCGTTATCCACAGGTCCATCACCTATGCCGGCGGAAGGGGACCAGAAGGGGACCAGCGAAAACCGTCACGGAAAACAACGAAGGCCTGATCAAACGTCCGTCTGATCAGGCCTTTTCTGTCGGGCTGACAGGATTTGAACCTGCGACCCCCTGACCCCCAGTCAGGTGCGCTACCAAGCTGCGCTACAGCCCGTTGTTTAGTTTTTGCCTCGAAATGCTGTTTTGCGCTTCCAACCCACTTGACCCCCAGTCAAGTGCGCTACCAAGCTGCGCCACATCCCGATTGACTCCGACTTCCGCCCGAACCACCTGAAGAATCGTATCGCATTCCCGGGGGTGGGGACGAACCGCGGCGGGTGCGGATGGTTACCGGTCTCCACGCGGGCCTGGCGGCCCTTGGTCGACCACCGGAAGTTTACGCAAGCGGCCTTGGTCGACCACCGGAGGGTTGGCTAATTGGGCCATTGGGTCTCCACGCGGGCCTGGCGGCCCTTGGTCGACCACCGACCGGCGAACACGAGCTACCTCTTCTTGCCTCGCTTTTCGCGCACCCGCATGCTTACCTCGATCGGCGTTCCCTCAAACCCGAAGGTCTCACGCAGACGACGCTGGATGAAGCGCCTGTAGCCCGGATCCAGGAAGCCCGTTGTGAACAGCACAAAGCGCGGCGGCCGCGACGACGCCTGCGTCCCAAAGAGAATCCTCGGCTGCTTGCCCCCCCGCACGGGGTGCGGATGCGCCGCAACCAGTTCACCCAGGAAGGCATTGAGCCTACCCGTAGGAATCCGCTTGTCCCACGACTCAAGGGCAAGATCCAACGCGGGCGTCAGACGGTCCTTGTGCCAACCGGTCAGCGCGGAGATGTTCACCCGCGGAGCCCACTCGACATGCGCCAGGTCCTGCTCGATCTCACGTTCCAGGTAACGGCGGCGCTCATCGTCCAGCAAGTCCCACTTGTTGAACGCCAGCACCAGCGCACGGCCCGATTCCATGGCCAGGTTGAGGATGCGGATGTCCTGCTCGCTGAGTACCTCGTCCACGGCGATCAGCACCACCGCAACTTCGGCCTTCTCCAACGCCGACTGCGTCCGCAGCGACGCATAGAAGTCAGCACCCTGCGCCATATGCTGGCGGCGGCGGATTCCAGCGGTATCGACAAACCGCCAGGTGCGGCCGCCCAGATCGATCATCTCGTCCACCGGATCACGCGTGGTTCCGGCCATCGGATCCACGACAACGCGCTCGCTCCCGGCCAGCTTGTTCAGCAGCGAGGACTTGCCCACGTTCGGCCGGCCGATCAACGCCACACGCCGCGGCCCACCGGAACGCTCTAGGCCGCCATACGCCGAGAACTCCGGCATCAGCTCAACAGCCCGGTCCAGCATGTCCGCAGTACCGCGGCCGTGCAGCGCAGACACCGGCATCGGCTCACCGAAACCAAGCGCCCAGAGAGCGGCGGCGTCGGCTTCGTTCTGGATATCGTCCACTTTGTTGGCGATGAGGATGACGGGCTTCTTCTTGCGCCGCAGCATCTTCACAATCGCTTCGTCAGTGGCGGTGGCACCAACCGTCGCATCGACCACCAGCAGCACCGCGTCGGCCATGTCGACGGCAACCTCGGCCTGATCGGCCACACGGGCGTGAATGCCGCGGGCATCATGCTCCCAGCCACCGGTATCCACAAGGGTGAAGTTGGTGGCGTTCCAGATCGCCGAGTACATGACGCGGTCGCGCGTCACACCCGGCGTATCCTCAACCACTGCTTCACGCCGCCCGAGGATCCTGTTCACCAGGGTCGACTTGCCGACATTGGGCCGGCCCACAATCGCAAGGACCGGGTCCAGGCGCACGGGGGCGTCGTCGTCGTACTCCCCCAACTGCTGCGCAAGCAGCGCTGCGTCCTCTTCATCCAGCTCATAGTCGGCCAGGCCCGCACGGAGGGATTCCGCACGGACATCCGCTTCGGCGTCGTCGATCTCTTCGAGGCGCTCAGCAACTGAGTCCTCGCCGGATGGCTCGAATTCCTCGTCAAGCCCGGTCTGGTTCTCGCTCATGATTACGGTCCTTCTCTATTGGTGCGAAACGCTGCGGACAACATCCAGCACCGCCGTGACAGTCTGCTCAAAATCCAGGTCTGATGAATCCACCGTGACCACTCCATCGGCTGCCTGCCGGAAGTTGACCACTGTGGAATCCTTTGCATCGCGCGCCACCACCTGCTGCCGCAACTGCTCCGCGGTCTGCGTGCCGCCAAGCTGGTCCCCCCGGCGTCGCAGCCGGGCCTCCTCGCTGGCGGTGAGGAGGATGCGCACCTCCGCATCGGGTGCGACGACGGTGGTAATGTCCCGGCCCTCCGCCACAATGCGGTGGCCGGAGTCGGCAATGATCTGCCGCTGCCGGCGGATCAGTTCGCTGCGCGCACCGAGCGTAGTGGCGACGGCGCTCACCGCCT
Source organism: Arthrobacter sp. H5 (assembly GCF_000520595.1). Classification (GTDB taxonomy): domain Bacteria; phylum Actinomycetota; class Actinomycetes; order Actinomycetales; family Micrococcaceae; genus Arthrobacter_D. The sequence goes on along the minus strand of NZ_KI914991.1, from coordinate 24,420 downwards.
CGGTCACGCGGGACTCGCGGATGGCATCCGTGACGTCAGTTCCGGCAACCCGCACTGAATCGGCGTCGGGACGAGTGCTGATGGAAAGGTCCAGGTCGCGGGCAGCGCGCTCGACAGCGGCGGCGTCCGAGAAGTCCACGCCGAGTTCCAGGCAATGCAACGTGACAGCCCGGTACATGGCCCCGGTGTCAAGGTATGCGGCGTGCAGGCGGCGCGCGGCTTCGCGGCTGATACTCGACTTTCCAGACCCGGACGGTCCGTCGATGGCGACCACAAGCGACTTGCCCAGCCGGAACTGCGCATCTGGAGTATTCACTGGACCACCTTCCAGCCCTTGGAGGTGAGGAAGTCCATCAGCTCGTGGCGTTTACCGGGCAGCACCGAAATTTCGACCATCCCAACCTGGCGCCCCGGCGAATGCTCCAGACGAAGGTCTTCAAGGTTGATGCCGTGCTCGCCGATCTCGGTGAGCAGCCGCGCAATCTGGCCGGGCACATCATCCACCAGCACCGTCATGCGGGCAAAAGCCTCGGGCGGAGCGCCGTGCTTGCCGGGAATGCGTGCCTGCCCAATGTTCCCTTCGGAGATCAACTGCGCCAGATCCAGCCGCGACCCATCCGCGAGTGGACTCTCCAAGGTGCCGATCAGCCGGTTCAGGTCTTCGCGGACTCCGTACAGGATATCGACCAGCCGGCCCGCGTTGGCCGACAGGATCTGCACCCACAGGCGCGGATCGCTCGCCGCGATACGGGTGACGTCGCGCAGACCGTTACCTGCAAGGGACAGCGCATGCGCGGGCGTGTCCTGCAGCCGGCTTGCCACCAGCGAGGACAGCACCTGCGGAAGATGGGAAATCACTGCCACCGAAGCATCGTGTTCCTCGGCGGACATCCGCGCAACCACTGCACCCAGGTCGATGGCCAGTGCCTCCGCGGTTCGTACGGCCTGCGCGGAACTCTCCGGCGACGCGCAGATGACCCAGGGCATGCTCGTAAACAGCTCGGCGCGCGCCGCAACCGGCCCGGATTTCTCACGCCCCGCCATCGGGTGGGTACCCACGTAACGGGAGCGGGCGTCGTCGTTCACTGACTTTGTCAGGTCCTGAAGGACGGCGTCCTTGACGCTGGCAATATCGACGACGACGGCGCGTGGGTGCGCTTCGAGCGCCTCGGCCACCAGCGTTGCGGTGACGTCAGGCGGCGCGGCAACCACCACGAGTTCCGGCGAGAAATCCGCGTCGGACGGATCAAGGGCGCGTCCCGCGCCGATATCCTGCGCCACTGCCTGCGTGGAGGGCGAAATATCGGAAAGAACGACGTCGATTCCGCGGGCACGCAGGCCAAGCCCGATGCTCGCGCCAAGCAGCCCCGTCCCGATCACCAGGACCGGGCCGGACAGGTGGGTGCCCCCGTTGTTACCTACTGTCATGGAAGCTACATCCCCACGGTGGCCAGCAGGTGTCCCACTTCCTGCCTGCCAAGGACGCGGATGCTGCCCTGCCGCTGGTCGTTCACGCGGATGGGGCCAAACTGGGTACGGACCAGGCGCTCCACCGGGTGCCCCACGGCGTCGAAGAGACGCCGGACAATACGGTTACGGCCCGAGTGGAGCACAACCTCCACCAGGATGTGCCCCGGGGTGGAATCCACCAGCTTGAACGAATCGACGGTGGCGATGCCGTCCTCGAGTTCGATTCCTTCCTTCATCTGGGCGCCGATCCCGTGGGCCATGGGGCCGCGCACCTGCACCAGGTAGGTCTTGGGGACCTCGAAGGACGGGTGGGTGAGGCGGTTGGTGAGCTCGCCGTCGTTGGTCAGCAGGAGCAGACCTTCAGTAGCAACGTCCAGCCGTCCCACGTGGAAGAGCCGTTCGTTGCTCTTGTTCCTGAGGAAGTCGCCGATGCATGGCCTGCCCTCGGGATCGTCCATGGTGGAGATAACGCCCTTGGGCTTGTTGAAGACGTAATACATCATGGTGTCGTTGAGCTGAATGGTGATGCCGTCCACGTGGATGGCCACCTGGGTCGGATCCACCCTGACGCCCAGATCGGTGACGATCGTGCCGTCCACTTCCACGCGGCCGTCGCGGATCATGTCCTCGCAGACACGGCGGGAGGCTACTCCTGCGGAGGCCATCACCTTCTGCAGCCGGATACCTTCCGGGTTGTGGACGTCGAGGCGGTCAACCGGTGCTGCCCTGGGGGTCTTGGGGCGGCGGACGGGACCGAGGCTGCGGCCAAACCGCTCACGGGAGAACGGAGCGGGTCCGGCGGGCTTGCCCGACGTCGGCCTCGGCTTGGTCGGCTTCCCGGCTTTTCCGGTGGCGGGCTTTGCCTTGCCGAACCGGCGTGCGTCGGGGGCGGCGCCGTCGTCGTCCCTGCGCGGGCGGTTGGCGGGATCACTCCCGGAGGGTCCGCCGCGGTAACCTGCTGAGCCGCCGCGGGGGGCACCTGCTGAGCCGCCTCGGGGAGCACCTGCTGAGCCGCCTCGGTAACCTGCGGACGCACCGCGTGGTGCACCTGCTGAGCCGCCGCGGGGTGCACCTGGACCGCCTCGTGAGGCGCCGGTTCCGCCGCGCTGACCCGTGGGGCCACCACTGCGTTCGGATGAGAATCCACTACGGGACGCGCCCGCGCCGCCACGTTCGGTCGAAGCACCGCCGCGGCCAGCATCCGAACCGCCGCGCTGACCGGCCGAGCCACCGCGCTGAGGCGAAGCGCCGCTGCGCTGGGCACCGGCCCCACCGCGCTGAGCGGATGGACCTCCGCGGGAGGCACCACGGGGAGCGGCGCCGCGGGAGGCAGATGCACCACCGCGCTGTCCGCCGGCACCGCGGCCGGAATCCGGCTCGGCAAAGCGGTCAGAGCCTTTACGGCCCGATGCGTCCGAGGATGATCCGTCACGGCCTGCGCGGTTCCGTCCGGAACCTGAGCGGGGCGCCTGTGTCATTGAAAGTCCTTCAGTTGGTTAATACGTAGTGTCGTCGAAATCCCGGAGGTTCTCCAAGCCGGGCAAGTGAGGTGAAAGTTCAGGCAGTTCGGCAACGCTGCCAATACCCAATCTTTCCAGAAAGAACGGAGTTGTCCCGTAGAGCACCGATCCCGTCTCCGGATCCGTGGCTGCATCGGTGATCAGTCCGCGCTGCACCAGCGTCCGCACCACCGAATCGACGTTGACCCCGCGGATGGCCGAAACCCTGGAACGCGAGACCGGCTGGCGGTACGCGATGACTGCGAGGGTTTCCAATGCGGCCTGTGAAAGCCGCGCACTTTGCCCCTCCAGGACAAACCGTCCCACCACGGGTGCAAACTCGCCGCGGGTGAAAAATCTCCAGCCGCCGGCAACGTTTCGAAGCTCCATGCCACGCCGACGCGCCGAACCATCAGCCTGCGGGCCCTGACCAGTATAGCCGTCATACTCGCTCTTCAGATTCAGCAGCGCTTCCTGCACCTCCTGGACAGGCAGAACCAGCGCTGCGGCGAGCCGCAGTTCAGTGACCGGTTCATCAACTACCAGCAACACCGCCTCAAGCGCAGCCATCACTCCGCCGGGCAGCGAACCGATATCCAGTACCTCATCAGCCTGCTCACTCCGCTGATCCATCAGGTCCTCCCGTTGTGTCGGCCAGTACTGCAGGCTGGTCATACTCTTCGCTGATTGCCTTGGCCGACCAGTCCCGGTCCCCCGCCGACCAGCGGACAAACAGGTCACCCAGCGGCGACGCCTGGTCCAGCGAAATGACCGCGTCCCTGAACATCTCCAGCAATGCAAGGAACCGGGCCACCACCACCGTCATGGACCCGGCGTCGGAGGTGAGCTGCCGAAAAGACAGAGACTTCACGGCACGGAGCCGCTCCCCCATCAGCTCGGCCTGCTCACGAATACTCACCGCGGGCGAATGCAGATGGTCCAGTCCCACTTCGGTGGGGACGGGTTCGCGCGGTTGGAGTGCCTTGGCCGCCAAGGCAGCGAAATCGGTGGGAGTCATGCGCCACGAAAGTTCCGGCATCATTGCCGAGTACTGCGGTTCAAGGGCAACCTGCCGAGAGTACCGTTTGCCCTCCTCCGCCAACCGTTCGCCAAGATAGCGCGCAATCTCCTTGAAGGCCTTGTACTGCAGGAGCCGCGCAAACAGGAGGTCGCGTGCTTCGAGCAGTGCGATGTCCTCATCGTCCTCGACCTCACCGGAGGGGAGCAGCCGTGCGGCCTTCAGGTCAAGGAGGGTGGCGGCGATGACCAGGAATTCGCTCGCCTCGTCCAACGAAAAGTCTTTGTCCGTCGAGCTGAACGCGCGGATGTAGCCGATGAATTCGTCAGTGACGCGGGCGAGGGAGATCTCGGTGATGTCGAGTTCGTGCTTGGAGATCAGGCGCAGCAGAAGGTCGAAGGGCCCACTAAAATTGTCGAGCCGCACTTTGAAGCCGCCCACGGATTCGGGGACGGCGGGCTCCAGGAGGTTCCCGCCGTCGTCGTGCGCGTCAGACTGCGCCATGGCGCGGCTCGCAGCGGGCCTGCGCCGTTAGGGCGCGCCGCCGCGGGAGATCAGTTCCCGCGCCAGGTTGCGGTAGGCATCGGCTCCGGAGTGGTTGCCGGCGTAAGAGGTGATCGGTTCAGCCGCCACTGTGGCGTCTGCGAACTTGATGGTGCGCTTGATGACAGTCTCGAAGACCTTCTCACCGAACGCTTCCACCAGCCGGGCAATAACCTCGCGGCTGTGCAGCGTACGGGAGTCGTACATGGTGGCCAAGACGCCGTCTACCTGCAGCCGCGGGTTCAGCCGGTCCTGCACTTTTTCGATGGTCTCCACCAGCAGCGCGACGGCGCGGAGGGCGAAGAATTCGCAGATCAACGGGATGATGACGCCGTGGGCTGCGGTCAGCGCGTTTACGGTCAGGAGTCCGAGCGAGGGCTGGCAGTCGATGAGGATGACGTCGTAGTCATCGGAGACCTTGCGCAATGCGCGGTCAAGGACCTGCTCGCGGGCAACCTCGTTGACCAGCTGGACCTCTGCTGCGGACAGGTCAATGTTGGCCGGCAGCAGGTCGACGTTTTCGACGTCGGTGGACTGGATGGCGTCCTGAATATCCACTTTGCGGTCCATCAGCACGTTGTAGACGGTGACGTCGAGCTCGTGCGGATTGGTTCCGAGGCCGGCGGACAGCGCACCCTGTGGATCAAAGTCCACCAGGAGGACCCTGCGGCCGGCTTCGGCGAGCGCCGCGCCCAGATTGATGGTGGACGTGGTTTTGCCCACTCCACCCTTTTGGTTGACCATCGCGATGATTCTGGCCGGTCCATGGGAAACCAGAACGGGCGGCTCGGGAAACTCCGTGACCGGGCGTCCGGTGGGACCAATCTCTGAGTCGGCTGCGTCCTTCAGAGCTGTGGAACTCTGTTCGCTACTCACGTATCTATCCACGCTTCCGTCTAGTGGCTTGTCCGGTGTCTATTGTTGCCCGCTTGCTTCACCACGTTACAACCGGTGGGTGCCTGAGCTGTGGAAATCCATTTCTTCGCGTCCGCGAGCCTTTAGTCTCCACTTGAGGGTCAACCTTGATCGGGCGGCTTCCGCAAACCTTCAGCTTGAACTGTAGACCATCTGCAGCTGCAGGCAGCGCCCGGGTGAGCTGAGGACGTCGGTGCTGTCAATGAACTGATCGATCGAGCCGACCAGCGGGAGCGCCTTTGTCTCTGCATCCTGCACATTGGCAAGGGCGGCGCTCACAAAACGTTCGGCATCGAGAATGAGCGCGGGACGGTCGAAAAAGGGCCTGAGTGCAGTGTCCAGCCGTGCATCCTCCGGCAGTAACTGGTTGAACCGTGCGGCGAGCAGTTGATATGCCTGACCAAGATGATGCTCGCGGTCAACTGTTTTCGCTGCGCGCAGAGCATTCTTCAGACAGCCACCCAGCCCGTCCGGATCCCGCAGCAGGGAGAAGGCGGTTCCCAGCCACTTCGAGTACGGGGCGTACGCTCTGGTATGGAGCAGTGCCATCCGCAGGCAGTCGCGCACTTCACGTGCCGCAATGATCTCCGAGCCCATGTTGTCGCCGACCTCAGCGGTGCGGTTCACAAACGGTTCCTCCTGGGCAATCCGGCGCCACTGGCACGCCAGCAGGTACCACCAGATGTCCTTCGGATACCAGCGAAGATTTGTTTGAAGAGCGTCAAGGGTGCCCGGCTGATCCGCGAAGACCGTACCCTTCACCATGCCCAGCAACCGCTACTGCGGCAGGACAAGCCATTCGGTGGGCGTTAGCGGGCGTGCCAGCGGATCCACTCCCAGCTGGGAGACGCACCAGACGGACAGGGTGGTGATCTCAACCCGGTGCTCCAGCGGCAGGGCATCGCGGCCGATCCTCAGCGGCCAGCCCCGATAAGTGTCCGGCAGGACGTGGGCAATCGGGTGAACGACAGCGGCGCGGTCCTCCTCGGCAACGAAGAATGGTGGCGCGCGGCCCCCCATCGTGATCTGTGGAGCGCTCGGTGTCATAGCCGAGCACGTCGGAGCCGGGTCCCACGAGCCCGGCCGAATGGGGAACCTCAATCACCGCTGCCAGAACATTCTGATAGAACATCCGGCACAGTTCCCGCCCGGGCATGAATTCAGCCATCCCTACCTCCCGGACTGAAGTATGCCAGCAGACCGCGGACCTGGAGTCCGGACGCAGGGCAACCAGACGACAGTAGATACCGTTCCCGGGGTTGGGAACGGTATCTACTGTCGTCCAGTTCGTTCAGTGCAATTGGGCCAGAACTAGCGGGAGGCACCCACCCTGTCGCCGTCGTCGTGCGTGTCCGCAATGGTGACAGCCTTGTCCGTCTTCAGTTCAACGCCGTCCTCAACGTCGTCAAGGTGGCTGGCGCTCATGGTCGCTTCGTCGAACGGCAGATGTCCCTCAAGGACCTCATCCACGCGGGACCGGTCGATCTCCTTGGTCCACTTGCCGATCAGCACGGTGGCCACGGCGTTGCCGGTGAAGTTGGTCAGTGCACGGGCCTCGGACATGAAGCGGTCGATGCCCACGATCAGGCCCACGCCGTCCACGAGATCCGGCCGGTGCGACTGCAGACCGCCGGCCAGCGTGGCCAGTCCGGCGCCGGTGACGCCGGCAGCACCCTTGGACGCGATGATCATGAAGATCAGGAGCGAAATCTGCTCCCCCAGCGCCAGCGGGGTACCCAATGCGGAGGCGACAAACAGTGACGCCATGGTCAGGTAGATCGCGGTGCCGTCCAGGTTGAACGAGTACCCGGTGGGAACGGTAACGCCCACCACCGGCTTGGACACGCCCAGGTGTTCCATCTTTGCGATGAGGCGTGGCAGCGCGGCCTCGGAGGATGAGGTGGAGAAGATCAGCAGGTACTCGCGGCCCAGGTACTTCATCAGCTTGAAGATGTTGACACCGGTGACAATCTTCAGCAGACCGCCGAGGATCACCACGATGAAGATGATGCAGGTGACGTAGAACGCGGCCATCAGGGTGAACATGCTCACGATCGCCTGCACACCGGTTTCACCGACAACGGCGGCGATGGCACCAAACGCGCCGATGGGTGCGAGCCACATGACCATGATCAGAATGCGGAAGACCAGCGCCTGGATATGACCGATTCCACGGAGGATTGGCTTGCCGGCGGCACCCATTTTCTGCAGCGAGAATCCGACGAGCAGCGCCACGAAGAGCGTCTGGAGAATGCTGGTGCCGGTCAGCGACGCCAGCAGCGTGTCGGGGATGATGCCCAGCAGGAAGTCCGTAGTTCCCGTTGCTTCCTCGGCACCGGAATTGTCATAGGAGGCCTCAGACAGGTCCAGGCCCTCGCCCGGCTGCACAATGTTACCCACCACCAGGCCGATGCCCAGCGCAAACGTGGACATCACCATGAAATACCCGAGTGCCAGCCCGCCGACCTTGCCAACGGTGGCAGCTTTGGCGATCGAGCCGATTCCCAGCACAATGGTGCAGAAGATGATCGGCGCAATCATCATCTTGATGAGCGCAATGAAGCCTGTTCCAATGGGTTTGAGCGCAACCGCGAATTCGGGAGCGACGAGGCCAATAACGGCTCCGAGGATCACAGCGGCAATCACTGCGATATACAGGAAGTGGGTTTTGTCCACGCGTTTCCTGGGTTTGCCGCCCTGAACGGACGGTGCCGGCATCTTTGCCATGCGATTTCTCCTTATGCTGGTAGGCGGCCCACTGGCCGGGTCGCTTCCATACTGAAGCGTTACAGTGACTTGGGTCACTATTGCGTTCATACTGTTCGCGGCCGCCGGTCGAAAGTGCAAAGGAGCCCTGTGCGTAACTGGAGTCTCGCCCGCCAGTTTTTTCTGGGGCAGGTGGTGTTTGTACTTGCCCTGACGGCGGCGATCTCCTGGGTGCTCTACCTCGACGCCGAGCAATCCACCTACGAGTCCTCGTCCGACCGGATGCTGGCCATTGCCACCACCTTCGCCAACGATCCCTTCGTGAGGCGTACCGTCGAGGGGCAGGAACCGAAGAGCGGCCTGCAGCCGTACGCCGTCGAGGTCATGAATGACCTGGACATCGACTTCGTGACAATCATGGACACCGACCGTACGCGTTATACCCACCGCAATCCGGAGGAGATTGGCCGGGCCTACATCGGTTCCATCGACCAGGCGCTGGCCGGCGAGCCACACACCGAGATATTCACCGGGACGCTTGGCCCGTCGGTGCGCGCCATTGTGCCGGTGTACGACGACGGCGGCACCGTCACCGCGCTGGTCGCGGCGGGCGTCACGATCGACACCGTCACGATCGCCCGCAACGCCCAGCTGCCGGTGGTCTTCCTGGTGGCCGGCGGAGCCCTTGCGGCGGGGACCGTGGTGTCCTTTCTCCTGAGCCGGCACCTGCGCAATGCGACGCTGGGCCTCGGAACTGAGCAGCTTGCCCGGATGTTCGTGTTCTATGACTCCGTGCTGCACTCCGTGCGTGACGGGCTGCTCCTCACCAACCCCGGCGGTGAGCTGGTGCTCTACAACGATCAGGCGGCGCAGTTGCTCGGCCTGCCCGCCGCAACACCTGGCCGCCCTGCCCACGCCGGGAGCCTCGATCTGCCGAAATCGGTTCGTGAACTGCTGCTGAGCGGCCGGCGCGCCGTGGACGAATTCCACGTGACCGATGACCGCGTGCTCGTGGTCAACCAGGAGCCGGCCATCCCGGATTCAGCAACCGGGGCTGCGGCCAAACCGCTGGGAACCGTCACCACCATCCGCGACCACACCGAGCTCGAAGCACTGAGCGACGAGCTGCAGACCATGAGGACCCTCACCGATGCACTCCGGGCGCAGACCCACGAACATGCCAACCGCCTGCACACCATCGTGTCCCTGATTGAGCTGGACCGGCGCGCAGAAGCACTGGACTTTGCCACCAGGGATCTCGAACAGTCCCAGCAACTGACCGACGAGGTGGTGGCAGCCATCGATGAGCCGTTCATCACCGCACTCCTGGTCGGCAAGGCCGCACAGGCCAACGAACGCGGCCTCGACTTGGATATTGATGTCCACGGGAGCATGGAAACCGCCGGCCTGGACCCGCGCGACCTCGTCACGATCATCGGCAACCTCCTGGACAACGCCTTCGACGCAGCAGCCGGATCGTCCAACCGCGCCGTACAGCTCAACATCCGCAGCAGCCACGACGACCACGGTGCCAACGTCCGCATCAGTGTCAAGGACAGCGGGCCCGGCATGACCGAGGAGGACCGGCAGCAGATCTTCACCCTGGGCTTCACCTCCAAAGGTGCGCCGGGCGTCCGTGGTCTCGGTCTTGCCCTGGTGAGGCAGGCGGTCCACCGCCTGGGCGGTCAGCTAACGGTAGAGAACGACGACGGCGCCCGCTTCATTGTGCGGCTGCCGCTGGGTGAGCGGGATGCACGGGAGGACGGGGCAGATGACTAACAACATCCGGGTGCTGGTCGTGGAAGACGACCCGATCGCTGCGGAAGCCCACGCCCTGTACGTGCAGCGGCTGGACGGCTTTGCGCTCGCGGGTACCGCACACACCGGCGCCGAAGCCCTCGGCTTGCTGAAGTATGGCCCCAACGCGGCTACCGTCGTCGTCGACCTGGTTCTGCTGGACATGAACCTTCCCGACCTGCACGGCCTCGACATCATCCGGCGTATCCGGGGATCGGGTCATCCGGCCGACGTCATTGCCATTACTGCGGTGCGGGATCTCAAGGTGGTGCGGCAGGCCATCTCCTCCGGCATTGTGCAGTACCTGATCAAGCCATTCACGTATTCGGCCTTTAGCGAGAAGCTGGGCAATTACCGGGCCTTCCGGGAGAGCATGGTGGCGCAGGCCTCGTCGACCACCCAGTCGGAAGTGGATAACGCGCTGGCGGCATTGCGTCCGGCAACCCAGGGAAGCCTCCCGAAGGGCATGTCGGAGGAGACACTGCGTGCAGTGGTCGCGTTCCTGAGCGCAAGCGCGGTGCCGGTGTCCGCAGTTGAGGTTGCCGGTGCGCTGGAGCTGTCCCGTGTGACCGCCCGGAGGTATCTCGAGTTTCTTGCGGACAACGGTTCAGCAGCGCGGAATCCCCGCTATGGGACGCGCGGGCGGCCAGAGTTCGAGTACGGCTGGGTAAGGTGAGTCTGCCCGCGCAGCCCGGGACCGGCACAAGCCGTCCAGAGAGTCAGTCATGCGGTGTCCTCTCGATGTCTTCCCGTGCCCTGCACGAAGTCCGCCGGACCTACCACTCGGCGTACGTGCCGTCGTCGTGCCGCCACACCGGTGAGCGCCACGCATGGCCGCTCTTGTCCACCCGGCGGACGGCGGCTTCGTCAATCTCGATGCCGAGACCCGGCGCCGTCATCCGCTCCACGTAACCGTTCACGAATTTCAGTGGTGTCTTGTCCAGTACATAGTCCAACACCTCGGCGCCCTGGTTGTAATGGATGCCGATGCTCTGTTCCTGAATCAGGAAATTGGTGGTTGCGAAGCCCACCTGCAGGCAGGAGGCAAGCGCGAGCGGTCCCAGCGGGCAGTGCGGGGCCAACTGAACATCGTAGGTCTCCGCCAGCGAGGCGATCTTGCGCACCTCAGTGATCCCGCCGGCGTGGGAAAGATCCGGCTGGGCGACAGCGATGCCGGCCTGCAGCACCGGCAGGAACTCCTGACGGTTGTACAGCCGCTCCCCCGTGGCCACCGGAATGGTGGTGGCACTGGTAAGCCCGGCGATCAGGTGCGAATTTTCCGGAACCGTGGGCTCCTCCAGGAAGAACGGGTGCAGCGGTTCAAGCAGCGGTGCCACCCTTCGTGTGTTGGCGAGGGTGAAGCGACCGTGGAAGTCGACGGCGACATCGCGGTGCGGGCCGAGGACTTCGCGGGCAGCGGCGACGCGTTCGACAACCCCGTTGATCTCCGCCATGCTGCCGAGGGGACTCATGCGTCCGCTGGCGTTCATCTTGACTGCGGTGAGACCTTCGTCCAGCTGGGCTGCGACGGCGTCGGCAATCTCGGCCGGTTCGTCGCCGCCGACCCACCCGTACATGCGGATGCGGTCGCGCACGTGGCCGCCGAGCAGTTGGTGCACCGGCACGCCGAGGGATTTCCCGTGGATGTCCCACAGGGCCTGGTCGATCCCCGCGACCGCGCTGGCAAGGATTGCGCCGCCGCGGTAGAAGGAGCCCTTGGTCATGACCTGCCAGTGGTCTTCGATCCGCAGCGGGTCGGAGCCGATGAGCAGTTCCGAGAGCTGTTCGACGGCGGTGCGCACCGTCTCCGAACGCCCCTCCACCACAGGTTCTCCCCAGCCCACAATCCCGCTGTCCGTCTCCACCCTGACAAAGAGCCAACGTGGCGGCACAAGGAAGGTTTCAATCCTGGTAATACGCATGGACGCCATGTCCTAGCCTTTGGTTGCGCCGGCGGTCAGGCCGGACACAATGTATTTCTGGGTGAACAGGGCGATGACCATGATCGGGATGGTAACCACTACCGAGGCGGCCATCAGTCCTCCCCAATCGATGCTGGCGTAGGCCACGAAGTTGAAGATTGCCACCGGAAGGGTCTTTGTGTCAGCGCCGGAGAGCACTAGGGCGAACATGAAGTTGTTCCAGGAGAAGATGAACGCCAGGATGCTGGCCGTGGCAATACCGCCGATTGACAGCGGCAGGGTGACCCTCAGGAAGGCGCCGATGTGCGTGAGGCCATCCACCCGTGCGGCCTCCTCGAGTTCCAGGGGCATTGAATCGTAGTAGGACATCAGGATGTACACAATGAGCGGCAGCGCCACGAACATGTGCGAGAGGATGAGCACGCTGTAGCCACCCACCATCGACAGGTTGGAGAACACGTAGTACCAGGGAACCAACAGGCTGACGCCGGGGATGATGCGTGCCATCAGGACCACCAGCGCGGAACGGCGCATGGCGAACCGGCTCATGGAGTAGGCGGCGGGAACTCCAATGATCAACGACAGCGCCGTGGAGGCAAACGCCACCCAAAAGCTGTTGAACACAAATGAGAGGTAGTTGTTTCGGCCCAGGACTGTCTCGTAGTTTTCCGTGGTGGGGGTAAAAATCAGGGTCTTGCCGGCATCGTAGATGTCCACATTGGTTTTCAGGGAAGCCAGCAGCATCCAGAACAGCGGCGCAAGGAATGCGACGACGATGACGATCAGCGCGACCACGCGGAAGACCTTGTATGCCCTGCTTTTCAGCGGCTTGCGCCGCCGTGGTTGCGCTGAGGGACGGGCGACGTTTTTCGTGCCTGGTCGCAGCATTTTCGGGGTGACAACGCTCATGACTGCACGTCCTTCCGGCGGCGGGTCAGGACCCACATGGCGGCGATGATGATCAGGAAGAAGAGAATCAGCACGGTGGAGGACAATCCGTAGTCGTTGTAGTCGAAGCTGAGGCCGTAGGCGTAGATATTCAACGTTTCCACCTCATGGAAGGATCCACCGCCGCGACCCTTGGTGGCGTAGAGCAGGTCAAATGTCTTCAGTGCGTCGATGCTGCGCAGCAGGATGGCCACAATGATGGTGGGCATCATCAGCGGAACCGTGATGAAGCGGAAGCGTTGCCAGGCGCTGGCCCCATCGATCCTCGCTGCCTCGTCCGGCTCCTCCGACAGTGAGGTCAGGCCGGCGAGCAGAATGATCACCACCATGGGTGTCCACTGCCAGATATCGATGAAGATCACGGTGGGCAGGGCGGTTGACTGTCCGGAGAGCCAGGGCTGAGCCGGAATGCCGAACCACGCGAGTGCCTGGTTGGCGAAGCCGATGTTAGGATCGAAGATCAGCCGCCACATCATGCCGACGGCAACCGGCGTGGCCACGAGCGGTAGCAGGATGGCCACACGGACCCACTTTTCACCCTTGAACGGCCGCCACAGCAGCAGGGCAATGCACATCCCAAGCACCATCTGAACCGCCAGTGCCGCGCCGGTGAAAAGGAAGGTGCGGCCTACGGCCGGCCAGAACCGGTCACCGTCGCTGAGGACTTCAAGGTAGTTGGCGAAGCCGATGAAATCGGACTCGGCCCGCACCGACCCTGAGGAGTCCGTCAGGCTGAGGTACAGGGTCCACGCGAGGGGAAAAATGATGAGAATGGCGACAAAAATCATGGCCGGAGCGGCGAAAAGCCATTTCCGGTGGTTGTTGGCCCAGTCGGAATAGGCCTTCCACGCTGTTTTCTGCGGCAGGGAGGCGACGGTCATTGTCCAAGTCCTTGGTACTGGAATGTCTAAAGGTCTGAGGTGGCAGGCAGGTGCCCTGCGGGGGCAGCGGCCCCACGCCGTCGTACCTGTGATGTTTTACAGGCACGACGGCGGGTGGTGCAGACAGGCTGGTTACTCGCGTTCGTCGTCGAGGAACTGCTGGAATGCCTCGTCGGCAGCATCAGCTGCGGCACTGACATCGCCGCCGGTGATGCCGATGACAATCGGGTCTCCAACCATTTCGCGTGCTTCGGCCACGTTGATCACGAGCGGGCGGTCGTAGCCCACGCCGTTCTCGGCGCTGGCTTCGATGGCTGCCGCGAGGTCCTCGGGGTAGGTTGCGGTGCCCTCAGGGTCGGCCCAGACTGACTTGCGCGGTCCGGGGACGCCTTCCTGCTGGATGTCCAGCACCCTTTCCTTGCTGGTGGCCCATTCGACGAACTTCCAGGCGTTGTCCTGGTTAGTGGATGCCTCGTTGATGCCGAGGCCCCAGGAGGGAACGTTGTACGGCTTGGAGCCCGCGGGACCGGCCGGCATCGGCGCGAAGCCTACGTTCTCGGCAACCTGCGAGTTCGCCGGGTCCGTGGCGTTCTGGTAGAGGCTGTCGGCCTCGGTGTAGAACGCAGCGCCACCCTGGGTGAAGATGGCCATTGCTTCAGGCCAGCTCATGTCCGTGCTGACGTTCTCCGGACCGTACTCGTTGATCATGCGGCCGTAGTACTCGTAAGCTTCCTTGGCTTCGGGCGAGGCGATGGCGGAGTTTCCCTCGTCATCGATGAAGTCTCCGCCGAAGCCGTAAAGGAAGCTGGAGAACTGGGTGACGGCTGGTGACTTGCCGGTGCGGGCAACGAAACCTGCCACGTCGGGGTTCTCTTCGCCGATCTGCTTGGCGGCTGCTTCGAGTTCCTCAAGAGTTTCCGGAACTTCGAGGCCGGCTGCCTCGAGGAGGTCGGTGCGGTAGTACAGCACCTCGCGCTCGGTGATGGTGGGAACGCCCACTACTTTGTCCTCAAACGTTGTGGAGTCCACGGGCCCCTGCTGAAAGTCGCTCCACTCCCACTCCGGGTTGGACTCGACGCGTTCCGTCAGGTCTGCGAGGTAGCCGTTCTGGGCGAAGAGCTTGCCCTCCTGCAGCGGCCGGTACATCATGACATCAATCTCGTCCGTACCGGCGTTGAGCTGCACGTTGTACTGTGCGGACAGCTGGTCTTCGCCAAGCTGTGTGAGTTCCACGGTGAGGCCGGTTTCTTCCTCGAATTCAGGAATCGCCTCGATGATTTTTTCGGTCCAGACGTGATTTGCGAGGGTCACCCGCAGAGTGTCGGACCCGGCTTCGTCTCCGCCGCCGCTTCCGCAGGCGGCCAAGGACCCGCCGGCGAGCATTGCTATCGCTGCTGCCATTCCGGCATTCCGCAGGGTTTTGCGCTGCACTGTGTCTCCACTTCTCTTCTTTGAGGGGCATCCGCTGGGGTGCGGGCCAGGAGTAGATGAATGTTTACATCTGCTATATCCCCAGACAGTAGTGGCAAAGATCATACTTAAGCAACCTTCCATCGCTAATGGGATGCTCTTGGTACGCTTCACCTCATGGAGACACCTGCGCCCGGCCCCACCGACATCGTGTTTTCCGGGTTGCACGCGTCTGTAGTGGACCAGATGGGCCTGGCGATCGGCGCAGGCGTTTGGGCCAGCGGATCCATCATGCGCATCGAGGAACTTGAAGAGCGGTACGGGGTGTCCCGCTCTGTCATCCGTGAAGTCCTGCGCGTGCTGGCCTCCATGGGCATGGTGGAATCACGCCGTCGGGTTGGTGTGCAGGTGCTGCCCGCCACGGAGTGGAATCTCTATGACCGCCAGATCATCAGGTGGCGGCTGGCATCGCCGGGACGAGTGGTCCAGCTCCGATCACTGACGGAACTGCGGACGGCCATCGAACCCCAGGCTGCACGGCTTGCAGCGCTGCGGGCCCCCTTGGCCGACGCCAGCGAACTCATGGGCCTTGCCGGCAAGCTGTGGGCGGCCGGCCAGAATGGTGACACTGAGCTGTTC
This sequence comes from Arthrobacter sp. H5, assembly GCF_000520595.1. Classification (GTDB taxonomy): domain Bacteria; phylum Actinomycetota; class Actinomycetes; order Actinomycetales; family Micrococcaceae; genus Arthrobacter_D. The sequence goes on along the minus strand of NZ_KI914991.1, from coordinate 8,672 downwards.
CTGAAGCTGGACATCCAGTTCCACCACCTGGTGCTGTCCAGTTCGGGGAACGAGATGTTTGGAAAACTCAACTCCCTGGTGGCAGAGGTCCTGACGGGGCGCACGCACTACGGCATGATGCCGGAGCATCCGCACGAGGAAGCGCTGCAGCTGCACGTTGACGTGGCCAGCGCCATCCAGCGGGGAGATCCCGTGGACGCCCACAAAGCCATGCTGGCAATCATGGAACGCGCGATAGACGAAATGGCTACGCTCTGGGATCAAAAGGCGCAAAAACAGGAATCCCCCTAAAGGCCTGAACAACAATCCGCGGGCGCGACGCGCCTAGGACAGGCGCTGCCGAAGCACGGTTGAAGCTAATGGCTACTACCTGTGGTCAGAGCTTTTGGAATGAGCCATGTATACAGAGGGTGGGCTTTCTGGACGCAACGGAGTATTTTTCTTGCAGGCAGAGCCGTTAATGTATACATTGATCGTTACTTCCAGTCCACAACTTTCAGTCCACAATAAGGAGGCGCGATGCGGGCAAGTGACCGTGCGTATGACGTCCTCCGTGCAGACATCATCGAATGGCGTCTCGCGCCGGGAACGGTCCTGGCAGAGGTGGAACAATCGGCCCGGCTTGGTGTTTCCAGAACTCCCTTGCGTGAGGCCCTCTCACGTCTCACCGCCGAGGGTTTAACCGCGCCGCAGTCTGGACGCGGCGTCGTCGTCACCGATGTTTCGCTGGAAAAGATGACCGGGCTCTTTGATGTCCGTCTGGCGCTGGACTGCACCGCCGCCGCACTGGCGGCGCAGCGCCGGACGCCAACCGGGTTTGACCAACTGGCGGCGCGCTTTGAAGCGGCTGACACCCTGATCTCCTCCGGAGACCGCGGCCAGCACCAGTACTACGCGCTGGTGGCAGAGCTGGACGCTGCGATCGACGCCGCGGCATCAAACCCCTACCTGCTTCAGGCGCAGCGCCAGCTGCGCACCCAACTCACCCGGGTCCGGCGGCTTGCACGGGATAACACCGCGCGGTTGCTGGCCTCGGCCACCGAGCATGCCCAGATTGCCCGGTCCATTGCGCTGGGCAACCCCGACCTTGCAGTTGCTTCGACCAAGGTGCACCTTCACAACAGCCTTCAGCACCTGCTGGCGGCAAAGAACGACGTTGATCAATCCACAATCCGAGAGGAAGCCAACCATGGTTGAGCTCCACCCCGTCCGTGTCCACCGCAGCGAGGAAAACCTGAAGCGCCCCGGACAACTTGCCTACAAGATTGCCCAGGTTGCCGTAGATCCAGTCGATGTCGACGACGACGTCACCGAGATGGTGATCAACCGCATCATCGACAACGCGTCCGTGGCTGTTGCGTCCCTCGGCCGTGCACCGATCGAAGCGGCCCGGGCGCAGGCCCTGAGCCATCCCGTGTCGTTGGGCGGCTCAGGTGCCATGATCTTCGGCATCACCGAAAAAACGTCACCGGAGTGGGCAGCATGGGCCAACGGTGTTGCCGTGCGGGAACTCGACTACCATGACACCTTCCTTGCAGCCGACTACTCCCACCCCGGCGACAATATCCCGCCCCTTCTGGCCGTGGCACAGCACACCGGCGCCTCCGGTGCGGACCTCCTCCGGGGAATAGCGACCGGCTACGAAATCCAGGTGAACCTGGTCAAATCAATCTGCCTGCACAAACACAAGATCGACCATGTTGCACACCTGGGCCCCTCAGCGGCCGCAGGCATCGGCACTTTGCTTGGCCTCGACGTCGAGACGGTCTTCCAAGCCGTGGGCCAGGCGCTGCACACCACTACGGCGACCCGGCAGTCCCGCAAAGGCGAGATCTCCACGTGGAAGGCTCACGCCCCTGCCTTCGCCGGGAAGATGGCCGTTGAGTCGGTGGACCGGGCCATGCGCGGCCAGACCTCCCCCACTCCCATCTACGAAGGTGAAGACGGTGTCATCGCCTGGATGCTCGACGGACCGGACGCCAACTACGAGGTTCCCCTGCCCGCGCCCGGCGAGTCCAAGCGCGCAATCCTCGACACCTACACCAAGGAGCACTCGGCCGAATACCAGGCCCAGGCGTGGATTGACCTGGCCCGTCGGCTCAATTCGGCCCACCCTCAAACCACCGATCCGGCAAACGTGGAGAGTATCCTCATCCACACGTCCCATCACACGCACTACGTGATCGGCTCCGGCGCCAACGATCCACAGAAGTACGATCCGACCGCTTCCCGGGAAACCCTGGACCACTCGATTCCCTACATCTTCACCGTCGCCTTGCAGGACGGCGCCTGGCACCACGAAAACTCCTACACGCCGGAGCGCGCAGGCAGGCCGGACACGGTCAAGTTGTGGGGCAAGGTCAGCACCGTGGAGGACACGGAATGGACCCGGCGCTACCACTCACTGGACATCAGCGAGAAGGCCTTCGGCGGACGGGTGGAAATCACTCTGACCGACGGCACAGTCATTACCGATGAGATTGCGGTCGCCGATGCGCACCCGCTGGGCGCTCGGCCCTTCGCCAGGGAACAATACATCGCGAAATTCAGGACACTGGCAGCTGGCCTGGTGGACGCGGCGGAGATCGACCGTTTCCTCGACGCCGCAGAGCGTCTGCCCCAACTTGGAGCAGGCGATCTTGACCAGCTCAACATCACGGCGTCAGCCGGCATAATTTCAGCCGATGCACCGAAGGGACTGTTCTAAATGCTGTACTCACACACAACACCCGAGCACAAACGGGTGACCTTCCGGGAAGGTCTTGCTTCCGGGCGGATCCAGCAGTTTCCGGGTGCCTTCAACCCACTGTCAGCGCGGCTGATCCAGGACAAAGGGTTCGACGGCGTCTACATCTCCGGCGCAGTCCTCGCCAACGATCTGGGACTACCCGATATAGGCCTCATCACCCTCACGGAGGTGGCCACCCGTGCCGGCCAGATTGCACGGATGACCGATCTCCCGGCAATCGTCGACGCCGACACCGGCTTTGGCGAGCCCATGAACGTTGCGCGCACCATCCAGGAGCTTGAAAACGCGGGACTCGCAGGCTGCCACATCGAGGATCAATTCAATCCCAAGCGCTGCGGGCACCTCGACGGGAAGAACGTGGTGGACCTGGACACGGCAACCAAACGGATCCGCGCCGCCGCCGATGCCCGCAGGGATGCCAACTTTCTCATCATGGCGCGCACCGACATCCGTGGAACCGATAGCCTCGAGGCCGCGCAGGAAAGAGCCAAGGCGCTTGTCGACGCAGGTGCGGACGCCATCTTCCCGGAGGCAATGCGGGACCTGAGCGAGTTTCAGGCCATCCGCGACGCCGTGGATGTACCGATTCTTGCCAATATGACCGAGTTCGGGAAAAGCGAACTGTTCACCACAGCGCAGTTGGAATCGGTGGGAGTCAACATGGTGATCTACCCGGTCACCCTGCTGCGTAGTGCAATGGGGGCGGCGGAGCGTACGCTGGAATCGATCAAAGCCGACGGCACCCAGCAGGCCGCCGTCGGCAGTATGCAGACACGAGCCCGCCTTTACGAACTTGTTGATTACGAAGCCTATAACCGCTTTGACACCTCGGTGTTCAATTTCCAGGTGCCTGGAACACGCTAGCCCAGCCTTGCCGTCGCTGAACGCAGGAATAGACATAGGAGTCCAGCCATGACAGAAACGCAGATCCACAAAGGCCTTGCCGGCGTGACCGTGGACACCACTTCAATATCGAAGGTGAATCCGGAAACCAACTCGCTGCTGTACCGCGGCTACCCGGTGCAGGAGTTGGCCGCAAACTGCAGCTTCGAGGAAGTTGCGTGGCTACTGTGGCACGGTGAGCTGCCATCAGAGGCCGAGCTCAAGGGGTTCACCACTTTTGAGCGTTCACACCGGGCGCTGGCGGACAACGTCAAGGCAGCGATCGACCTGCTGCCTATCACCTGCCACCCCATGGATGTTGGGCGGACCGCTGTCTCGGTGCTCGGCGCCAATCATCCCAGGGCTGAGGACTCCTCGCCCGAGGCCAACCTGGCGAAGGCCACCGAACTCTTTGCGGCGTTTCCAGCCGTCGTCGCCTATGACCAGCGGCGCCGCCGCGGCCTTGCTCCCATGGGTCCGCGGGAAGATCTCGACTACTCCGCCAATTTCCTGTGGATGACGTTCGGCGAGGAAGCCGCGCCGGAGGTAGTGGACGCCTTCAAGGTGTCGATGATCCTGTACGCGGAGCACTCCTTCAACGCATCCACCTTCGCTGCCCGTGTCATCACCTCTACCCTCGCCGACCTGCATTCCGCTGTAACCGGTGCCATCGGCGCACTGAAGGGCCCGCTGCACGGCGGAGCCAACGAAGCAGTGATGCACACGTTCGAGGAGATCGGCATCCGGAAGGATGAGCCGGAGGAGGATGCTGCAGCCCGGGCCAAGGCGTGGATGGAAAACGCCCTCGCGCAGAAGAATAAGGTCATGGGCTTCGGCCACCGCGTGTACAAGAACGGCGATTCGCGGGTTCCCACCATGAAGGCTGCCCTTGATGACATGATCAAGCACTATGACCGCCCTGAAATCCTTGGTCTTTACAGCGGCCTCGAAACCGCGATGGATGAAGCGAAGAACATCAAGCCCAATCTCGATTACCCGTCCGGCCCCACGTATCACCTGATGGGCTTTGACACCGAAATGTTCACTCCCCTGTTTCTGGCCTCGCGCATCACGGGCTGGACGGCGCACATCATGGAGCAGACGGCGTCGAACTCGCTCATCCGGCCGCTCAGCGAGTACGACGGCCCGGAAGAGCGCCATTTGGTTGCATCGAGTGTGCGGAAATAACTGATTTTGGGCCGGATTCCGGTCATTTCCGTACACTCGGTGGGCCCTGAATTTCGGATCTGTGGATAACCTCTCTCACCCGGGCTGAGTAGGCAACCATGAAGATGTGAAATCTCCTCATTCCTTATCGCCGGACCTTCCGCACACGGTCTTCACGGTCGACGACGCCGTGAAAGCCCAGATTCCGTATTCACGGCTGCGCCGAAAGGACATCGAAGCTCCTACCCGTGGCGTCAGGAGCTTCCGCGGACATCGGGCCACTCTCCTGGAGCGGGTGTCGCCGATAACCCGCTTGGACAGGTCCACATCGGCAAGTCACTTCACAGCGGCCCGGCTCGTGGGGATTCTACTGCCGTACGATGAACAGCCGGATGAACCGCTGCACCTCACGCGGCATTCGCTCGCAGCGGGACAACCACGCAGACCCGGTGTGCAGGGACACCGTGCCGGCCTGCAGCCGGAGGACGTCCTCACCATCGGTGGTGTGAGCATTACGGCTCCAGCCTGGACCTGGACAGACCTCGCTGAGACCCTCACTCTTGACGCCCTGATCATTGCCGGCGACTCACTACTGCGGCGCCCAGACGCACCGGGCAGGAGAGCCGAGCTGATTCTTGATGATCCGCTCAGTTCGATTGACCAACTCACAGCAGTTGTTGCGCGCCGCCGCGGATCGCGCGGCGTCAGGAAAGCACGTGTTGCACTCCCATTCCTTAGAAGCGGTGTCGATTCCGCGCCCGAAACCAAACTGAGACTGGAAATTATGCGCGCCGGTCTGCCGGAACCACTTGTCAATCAATGGATCTACGACGCGCACGGTCACCGGATCTCCAGACCAGATCTCCAATATCCTGAGTCAAAGATCGCCCTCGAATATGAAGGGGAACACCACCTCCTGGACCCGGAGCAATGGGCCCGCGACATTGAACGCGACGAACGGCTCCGGGCGTTGGGATGGATAATTCTGCGCTTCACCAAGAAGCACTTGCAACCATCGGAACTTCACAACACCATGAAACGCATACGCAAAGCCTTGGCGCGGTCATCGAGTGTGCAGGAATGACCGATATCTTCCAGGATTTAGGTTATTTCCGCACACTCGATGAGAAATTGACCTCCCGCACCGTCTGATTGTCGGGGTTCAGCGTCACCGTGACATCCAGCGGTTTGCCGGCGATGACGTGCCCCAGCCAATGCTGTGCGTCCTCCCACATGCCGGTCCACGGCAGGTCATTCACCGGGTACCAGTGGGGATCAACTTCGTCGCTGGGCGCCGGGTCACCGGTCCATTCGCCGGCCGTAAACACCGCGGCGACCATGTCCTGGGTCGGCTTGGCGGGAAAATGCCAGCGGATCAGTCCCAGTCTGGTCAGGTTGGCTTCGCGTACGACGACGCCGGCCTCCTCCGCTACTTCCCGCACCGCTGCCTCTGCGTCGGTTTCACCGAGCTCAATCCCGCCTCCGAGCGTCACGATCCTGCCGGTTCCGAAGCCGGACTTTTTCATGCCGAGCAGTACTTCGCTTCCTGACTCCGTTTCACGGAACAGGAAGCAAAGTGCTACTTGGCGTGGACTCATGCGGCCCAGTGTACGTCGTTGCCGGTGGTTTACCCGGTGATGACGATCGACTCGGCAATGTAAGCCAGCTGGTCGAACTCGGCCGACTGTGCGTAGCCCTCGGCCTCGGCCACTGACGTGAAGGTCATCCCGTCGCCCTGCTCGTAGGGCGAGAGCTGGAAGGCGTTTGACAAGGACAGCAGCCCAACGGTTGGTTGGGAAATGACGTTGTAGAGCATGCACGCTTCTCCGGATGTTGGGTCGGTTGCCAGAACAAGTCCAGTTGCCGCCTTCACAGAGGCACCCTCAAATATCCGCAGGACAAACCGCGCGTCCACCGGACCGCTGGGCGTGTCGATCGAAACCGGCACCGACCGCAGCTCCCGCCAGGGAACCGGCTCCTCAGAGCAGGCACCGCCGATACCGCTTTCGGCCGAGCGCTGCAGGTTGGTGACGACGGTGCCGCTGTTGTCTGCCAGATTCACGCCTCCCTGACCTGCCTCGACTATGCCCCAGTTGGTGGGCAGCTCATAGGACAGGCCCATTGCCTCATCCTCCATGCCCCGCCAGAGCTCTGAGGCGTCCGGTCCTTCGCCCACCAGCTCAGTGCGCAATTCAACCGGTATCCCTGCATCGATGAACTGTTGGTCCATGACTTCCTGTGGCGCCCTGCCGGCCGGGTCGTCCAGGGTGAAACGCCACCGAAGAATGGCGTAATAGGGGTCGGCCGCTATCCATTGTCCGTCCACCCGTTTAGCGAGATGGAACCAGGCGTTGCCGCCGTCGGCGCCAATGGCTTGATATCCGTCGTCGCTCAGATCCATAGACATCCACTCATCAGTGCAGCCGATGACGGCGAAGTTTTCGGACGTGAAGGTCCAGTCGTCCCGGACACCAATAGTGCCGTCGCTTCGCGGACCTACCCGGTCAATATCCTCCGGCCTGCACCCAACGTCAGACGCCAGCGTCGGCTCGGTTGTCGGCTCGGTTGTCGGCTCGGTTGTCGGGTCAGTGGTTGGCTCGGTTGTCGGGTCAGTGGTTGGCTCAGCGGATGGTGTTTCCGACGGGGCCGGCGTCTGTGCCGGGCCGGTCGGCTCCTCTGAGGCCACTGGGTCGGTTGTTCCAGCAGGCAACGGCGACTCAGCCCCCAGGTTGCCGCTGACCACTACTGCGCCGGCAACCACAGCTGCGGCAGCGGCGCCCGCCAGCACCACCGCCAGGGTTCTCCGGCGGCGGAATGGAACCACAACGGGCCGGTCGTCGCTGAATACGCCGGAGTCGTCGTCGGCTGTGGCCAACACCCCGCCGATTACCGGCACCGCTGTTGTCTCCGCGGAATGCAACGGATCGGATGCGGCTAAAACCACGGGCTCGACGACGGACTTATCCTCCGCACGCACGGGGTCCAGGCCCCGGATCAGATTTTCAATGCGGTCCATCTCAGACATCTCCTTCGGCCATAAGTGCTGTGGGCAGCAGCTCGGCAAACGCCTTGCGTGCCCGGTGCAGGCGAACCTTCGCGGCGGACTGGGTGCATTGGAGCACTTCCGCGATTTCGACGACGGCGAGGTCATCCCAATAGGCCAGCAGGAGGATCTCCCGTTCCTTCTCCCGGAGCCGGAGCAGGGCGTCTGCCACGGCCTGCTGCCGTGCACCGTTCCCCGCCCGTGAAGCGAGAACCACGGTTTCGCGGATGCGCTGCATCAGTTGCTCCGCGCGGTCCCGTCTCCGGGTACTCGTTCCCGATAAGGTTTCGTGCCACGGCCAGGAGCCAGGCGATGGTGAGTTCGGTCGGGTCCGGGTGACGCTGCCACGCGACGCGGAAAACGTCGTTGGTCAGCTCCTCGGCAGCCTCGCGGCTGTTGATTCTGCGGTGAATGTAGTGGAACACGCGTGGACGGTGTTCCCTGTGTACCGCGGCAAATACGTCCTCGTTCTGCTGCAACACCGGTGGTCCCCCTAGGCTGAAGTTACGTTAGACAGAACGCCAGGAACCCCGGTTTGTCGGGGTTCCTGGCGTTTTTGGGTCCGGGGTGTCTGGCTACTTTCTGTGGTTTCGGGCGTGGTGGTCGACGAGGTCCATGGCCCTGCGTTGGCGGGCTGTGGGGACGGTGAGCAGTTCGAAGGTCAGATCGCTGGCGGGCTCGTGCTGGCCGTTAATGCTGTCGTGCTCCGGGGTCTGTGGTTTGGTGAGTTTAGTGGTGTTCCGCGTGCGGGTTGCCATGTGAGCCAGGAGGTCCTGGTAGCTGGTGGCGGTGGTCCCGTCGTCGAGTTTTCGGGTACTGGCCTTGCGCTCC
>NZ_KI914990.1:56805-73218 GCF_000520595.1 Arthrobacter sp. H5 | reverse complement strand
CCACCGGGCGAACCACCACCACCGCCAAGCGAACCACCACTACCACCACCACCACCACCACTACCACCACCCCCACCGCCGGGCGAACCCGCCCTACCACCACCGCCACCGCCACCGCCAAGCGAACCCGCCCTACCACCACCGCCGCCTGCCGGTCCCTGAATGGTCTGCGGGCTTTGCGGCCTGCAAAGAGGAATATCGAGCCCAGCATCGGCGGGAACGTCCGCGGCCCCGTCGGCTCCGTGGACCGACAACGACCGCCGGACGGCGCTACCCAAGGAATGCGGTACGTGCTTAACTGAACAAATCACCGAGGGAAGGAAACGCCATGAGCGAGAGCACATCAGACAAACCGAAAGAAATCCCCAGGGACCAACCCGGCGAGCCACCCACAGACCCCGATGTTCAGTCCGATCCCGCCGACGACGACAGCGATCAAGGTGACTGGAGCGGCGAAGGCGGCGCAACGCCGTCGGGCGCCGCAACCCACACCCGCTCAGATGACGACGACGGTTCTTAGGCCGGCACCTCCGCCATTTTTTTGAAATTGGCGGGTTGGACGGAATCTTCGCGGGCGATGGCCTTGCGGATCACCGGCGCCAGGAGTTTCATCAGGCCGGCAGCTTCAACGTCAGCCATGAGGTCCAGTCTGGTCATCGACGGGTCCGCCTGCGGTGTGAGCACATAGCGGTAATGCGCACTGACCGGCCCTACGTGCGAGGTAAGAGTGAGTCCCTCGCCAGGGCTCACCTGCGTGACATCGGATGAACGCTCCCTGCCACGCGCCGTGAAGTGGAGGCGGGTGCCCACTCCGAGTGGGCCGTCAGCCCTCAGCGCGCTGACACCCGGCATCCACCGGGGCGCAAGGGACCAATCCGTTAACCGGTCCCACACCTGACCCGCGGGCAGGTCGATCGTTGCATGGGAAGAAAATGCCTCAGTCACTGTGTTTCTCCTTCGGGTAGCGCCGCCAATACCTTGACGGTACCGAGGCTCAGATACGGTGGTATTGGACAAATTTCACATTGCTCTCTGCGGCACGAAGCCGGGGGCGGCCTGCTCCGGCGGATACCCTAAGCGCTGCGCTGCTACGTACTCCCTGGGTGTCACTCCGGTGTGGCGTGCGAAGTCCCTGATGAGGTGTGCCTGATCAAACCAGCCGAGCTGCGCAGCCTTCTGCGCCCATTGCACCGTCCCGTACACATCAAGGTCAGTCAGCAGCGTCCTCAGCCTCATGATCCGGCTGAGGGACTTTGGCGTAAGCCCTACGATGCGGGAAAATTCCCTGTCCAGTGAGCCATGCGCAATTCCCACCCGTGCGGCCACGGTGGAGATGGGGTCATTGGATCTTCCTGAAGCTGTGCCACTGCCGCGGCACAGCGCTCCAGTCCCTGAACCGCCGTGTTCAGCCCGGCGGCCAGGTGGGACTCGATGATGTCCACCAGCCCTGCCAGCGGGGCGCCGTCGCCGTCCGCTGCCTGTAATGCCGCGCGCAGTGCGGGCCCGTGGTGCCACAGTGAGTCCAGCTCGACAACGCCGCCGCGGATCCCGGCTGGCTGCAAACCCAGGACCGCTTCGCGGCCAAAGGGCGCGGTGACCAGCCCGACGGCGAACGTCCGCCCGGTCGGCTGGTTGATGATGGGGCGCTCGTGGGGTCCGATCAGGAAGCCCCGGGTCATGGTCACCGCTTCGCCGCCCGGTTTACCCTGCAGGATCGGCGGGCCAAGAATGAGCGCGGCAACGGTTGAGCCGGTGGGCGCAATGAGCTCGCGGGTGTCCTCAGGATTCCGTTCGCCGCCCAGAAGGTCTCGACGTAACCACTCAAAGCACCCGTCGCTGGACGGAAGAACGTCTCAAACTCACCCATGATCATGGCGCAACCTTCCCTGACCACCATTTTCCCAGCAGACCCTAGGATTGGTGCATGCCTGCCAACAGAGATCAGCGGCCCGCACCCCTGCTTGTCCTCACCAAGATCACCAGTATCCTCGATGCGTTCTCACTGACCCGTCCCGAGCTGACCCTGGCGGAGATTCGTAAATCAACCGGGCTTCCAACATCGACCGTTCAGCGGCTGGTGGGCAATCTGGTGTCCAACGGATTTCTGGACCGGGCCGGAGACGGCTTCCGGGTGGGTGTGAAAATGTCCTACTGGGCGGCGCCCGCAAGCCACGGAGTGGAGATCCTCGAAACGGTCAAGCCGGTCCTGAACGAGCTGCGGGATTCTCTGGGCGAAACCGTGTGCTTCTACCAGTCCTCCATGGATTACCGTGTGTGCGTGGCCATGGCCGAGACCACCCACATGCTGCGCCGGGCAATGCGCGTGGGCAGGATCCTTCCCTTGCACGCCGGTTCGGCGGGACGGGTGCTGCTCGCCTGGGATGACCAGCTGGCTCAGCGGATACTCTCGGTAGACCTTGATCCGCTGACGGATGACACCATCACCGACCGCGAAACCCTGCGGCACGCCATCGCCCGGACCCAGGCCGACGGTTACGCCATCACCACCGGCGAGCGCGAGAGCGGTGCCAGTGGCTTATCCGCGCCGGTTTTCAATGCCCAGGCGGACCTGGTGGGGGCTTTGACCATCATGGGGCCCACCCTGCGCATGCCGCTGGAGCTGTGCGAGGAGTGGGTCGAAGACCTGCTCGCCGCAGCCGAGAGGATCACCCGGATGATCGGCGGACGACTGCCCGGGGAATCTGCTTTTAGCTCGTAACCCATTCGAAGGCGGTGGCCTTGGATCGGGCGCCCTGGGCGGCTTTCGACCTGTTGTCTTCGCCAAGTTCCGCGATTATCCCTTCACCGAGCGTGACCAGTTCCGCCAGCGTGCCCGGCGTCAGCCAATCGGGCCGGGTGGCAAAGAGAATGTCCTCGCTGGCGGTGTTGCCCGAGGCGCCTGGCGCGAATGGACAGCCGCCCAGCCCCGCGAGCGCGCCATCGACCATGGTTGCACCAGCCGCAATCGCAGCAAGCGCGTTGGCTACCCCCATCCCCCAGGTGTCATGCCCGTGATAAACGACGCCGAGGTCCGGCTTCAGCGCCACAGTGCGGCTGACGAGGTCGGTGACCTCCTGTGGGACCGCATGGCCCAGTGTGTCGCAGATAACGACGTCGGACACCCCCTCCGCGCGCGGGTCGGCGACCAGCTTCAGGACCCGCTCCGGATCGATTCGTCCTTCGAACGGGCACGTGAACGACGTCGCGAGGCAGAGCTGTAGTTTTGCTCCCGCTTTGCGCGCGTGGGCGACGGCATCCGGCAGTGCCGCCATGCTCGCTTCGGTGGTGCGCCCGATGTTGGCCTCGTTGTGGGCGTCGGACACGCTCAGGCAGTACTGCAGGTTCTTCGCACCCGCCGCTGCCGCCTTTTCAACGTGTCCTGGCGTGGCCACCCAGACCCAGCACCGCTCCAGTTCTTCGGGAGTGAGTGCTTCGATCAGCTCAATCGTGTTGGCCATGGGCGGCACCAGGTCCGGCCGGGCCATCGAACCGATCTCAATGGCCGGAACACCCGCTGCGATCAGAGCACGGACTATCCCAACCTTGCGTTCAGTCGAGAGCAGCCCACCGGTCAGCTGCAGGCCGTCGCGGAGAGTGACGTCCCGGAGGATTGCATCGGTGCTCATATTCTCTCCCTGGTCTTTCCCTGATCCATGTCTTCAATGATGCGGGTAGCTTCCGCAGTGGTTTTTTCCAGCAGGTCTTCCAGCACCTCCCGGGTGTTGGCACCCAGGTCCGGCCCCAGGTTCCTGATGGGGAGCGATTTCCCGCCGATCACCGGGGTGATCCCCGGAAATGCCACCTTCTGGAGCGTCTCTTCTCCGGTGGAAACGTCGAACCGCTGAATCATGTTCCGGGAGGCGTACTGATCATCGGCCACGATGTCCTCAGCGGTATAGATTGGCCCGGCCGGAACGCCTGCCGATTCAAGTGCGGCCAACGCGTCCGGAACGGTGAGGGATGCAGTCCACTCCCCAATCGCCGCATCGAGTTCCTCCCGGCGTTCCCAGCGGTCGGCGTTGGACTGCAGCGCCGGATCACTGCCGAGATCCGGGCGCCCGATGGCCTCCATGTACCTCTTGTAGATGCCGTCGCCGTTGCCCGCGATGACTATGCTTCCGCCGCCCTTGCAGACATAGGCATTGGACGGCGCAATGCCCTCCATCCGTCCGCCTGTTCGTTCGCGTTTGACGCCGTAGGCGGTGAAGTCCGGAACCAGCGATTCCATGACGGACAGCATTGCCTCATTCAGGGCCACATCGATGGTGCGGTGATCCAGTGGGATGGCTGACTTTCCGCGCTTGGTCTCACGTTCAAACAACGCCATCACTGCCCCAAACGCGGCATAAATTCCGGCAATGGAGTCACCAATCGACACACCAACGCGTACCGGTGGGCGGTCTGGGTCGCCCACGAGTTCGCGGAAACCGCCGTAGGCTTCAGCGACGGCGGCAAACCCCGGACGCTGCGACAGCGGACCTGTCTGGCCAAAGGCGGAAATGCGGGTCAGGATCAGCTCGGGGTTCACCCCGTTCAGGGTCTCCGGTCCTATTCCCCATTTTTCCAGCGTTCCCGGGCGGAAGTTTTCGAGAACAATGTCGGACTTCGCTGCCAGTTCCAGCACAATGTCGCGGCCCTCGTCGGTCCTCAGGTCAAGGACCACTGACTTCTTGTTCCGGTTGACCGTCCGGTACAGCATGGACGTGGTACCGGCGTACAACCGCCAGTTCCTCAGTTCGTCGCCGGTCCGCGGACGCTCTATCTTGATGACCTCCGCCCCGAAGTCGGCCAGCATGCGTCCGGCAGTGGGTGCGGCGATGTAGTTGCCCAGTTCAAGGACGCGCACGCCTTTCAGCGGAGCAATATCAGTATCTTTCACAGCGTCCTTCCTAGAGGAACAAGCTCAGTATCAGGGTGAAGCCCAAGGCCATCACCGAAGCAACGGATACACCAACTGAGCAGGACTTCAACGTTCCGCGGGTGGTCTGGCCCAGCAGCGACTGCAGCAGCCAGAAGGTATTGGAGGTTGCGTGCACCAGGAACAGCGAACCCGCCCCGGCCGCCAGCGCGATGAGCACCGGGTTCAGCCCCATCGACGGTGCGATGGGGGCGAGGATGCCGGCTGCGGTGATCGCAGAGATGGAGACGGAGCCGACGGCGATGTGCAGCACAGCCGCGATCGCCCAAACCACCACGAGGGGTGCCACCGTACTGGCGGAGAAGTACTGTCCCAGGATGTCGCCCATGCCGCTGGTGGCAACGATCGCGGCCAGCGAACCACCAGCGCCGGTCAGCAGGAGGATCTGTCCCGACTCGTTGAAGCCCAAGGCGATGGCCTTCTCCACCCGGGGCGTGCCGATGGTCATTCGGGCCACGATGCCCGTCCCGACCAAACCAATCAGCAGTGCAATCACCGGGGTGGAGAGGAAGTCCATGACAGGCGAGCTGAAGTTGGCCATCTTCAGTATGGCGCCGGATCCAATCAGTACGAGGGACAGCAGCATGGGCCCGAACATGATCAGCAGACCGGGCTCGCGGGTAGGGGATTTGGTTGTCGCGGCTGGTTTCCGCGTGTCCGTCTTGGTTCCATGGCCGGCTGGGTGCCCGGTGAGGCTGCCGTCGTCGTCGTTGGTTGCGCTTTCCTGAACCACAGCGGCCGGCGAACCAGGGGCCTCCACAAAATCCTGCTGATCCTTTTCTATGTTCCAGAAGCCCCGGTGGATGAGGAAGTTCATGATGAAAATAGCGGAGATGATGGTGGGAATGATTACCAGCAGACCGAAGATGAGCATCTCGCCAAGCGGAACGCTTAACAGCCCAGCGAGCGCGACTGTTGCCACGCCTGGCACCATCAGGACAATGCCGCATTCAAGGCTGATGGCCATGGCTGTGGCGATCTTGGCCGTGCCGTACTTGCCGAGGCTTGGGGCGATGCGGCGGGCGAGAGGAGCGCTCATGACCAGCAGCACGTCGAGGAAGATGGACTGCAGCAAGGTGCCGATGGTGAGCCCCAGCGCGTAGGGAACACCCTTGGGCCCAAAAATGTGCAGCAGTTTGTCCACGAGCCGTCGGATGGCACCCATCTCGTTGAGCAGTGCCCCCATGAGTACACCCCAGCCGATGAGCAGGCCCACCTCAAACATGATGTCGCCGAAGCCCTGCATGATGGCTTCGGTGGTTGTTGCTGCGCCTAGCCCTGTCGCAAGCCCCAGAAAGGCCGCGCCAATGACGAGAGACAGAACCGGGTTGACCCGGAACCTGATGATAAGGACCACGATGGCGATAATCGCCACTGCGGTAATGCTGAGAATTTGCCAGTCTTCCACGATGAAGTGACCTCCGATAGCGAACGTTTGGTGACGTGCAACACATCACTGTTATGTACTATGTGAGCACGGACTCACTATGTGAGTCAAACGTGGTCGTGAGGTATCGGTTTTCGTCAGGCGGTGCATTTGGAACCGGGCACCGCACTCGAAACCTGCCCGCGCGCTACACATATCGAGCGCGGCGGCAGTTCTCATACGCGAATGCCTGGAAAGGGTGCGGGCACGCGGGCAGGATTCCGGCCGCTGCGTAGATAATGGGACCATGCGCAGCGATACCGAGAAGTTCACTGGACACATTGCCGGCCTGGGCACCACCTCCGGGGTGCGGATAGTGATCGGCATGTGGGAGTCATCCCCATTGGGGGCGTTCACGGACGTCATGGTGCAGAGCCGCGAGGGCACGCGCACGCTGCTCGCGCCGTCACAGGCCGTTGCCGACTACGTGAGCTCCACCTACACCTTCGACCTTGTCCGCGTGGTGCCACTGACGGTCTCGATGGATACTGAACGGATAGCGCTCGACGCCGGCCCGCTAAGTCTGCGCGCTGAGTTCGGCGAGCGCACCGCGTTGGGCAAGGTCCTGGGTGCCCTGCCGCGGGCCATTGCCACACACCCAAAGTGGCTCACGCTCGTGAATCCCATTGCACGGATTCTCTTCCGCGGCGTACGCACTGCCGGGTCGACCGGCGACGGCAAACGGGAGTACTACGGCGTGACCGACGCACGGAGCATCACTTCGGTTGCGGCAACCTGGGCCGGCGACCCGCTGGGGAAGCTCGCGGCGGTCAAGCCCCGCGTGCAATTTGGCTTTAGCTCAGCGCCCAAATCGCCGCAGGTGGTGGATGTGACCACCACAATCATCCACGCGGACGAACCAGATTCCGCAGTTTCCGCGCGAGTGCCTCGCGATCTTCTCTGACTGCGAAGAGTCCCTGCTGCGCAGGCACAAGGCGGCTGGTGCGCTGAGGTCGGCGCGTGCATCGGGCACTTACAACAGCAGGAATGCCAAGGGCGTCACAATGACCAACGTGAGAATGACCCGCTGGAACCAGATGACAACCAGCTTCCACACCGGGATGGGAATATCCGTGGCGAGGATGCATGGCACCAGGGCAGAGAAGAAGATGATTCCGGAAACAGATACCACGCCTACAACAAACTTCACCACCAACACCGATTCCGCGACGAGCAGTGCAGGCAGGAACATCTCAGCGATGCCTACCGCACTGGCCTTCGCCACCAGCATGGGTTCGGGCAACTGCAGCGCCCAGGTAAATGGATAGAAGATGTAGCCGATCCAGTCAAAGACCGGCGTATACGTGGCAAGCACCAATCCGAGCAGACCGATCGACAGAATGGACGGCAGGATGGCCATCGTCATCACCAATCCATCCCTAACGTTGACGAAGATGTTCTTTCCGAGTCCCGGCGCCGCGGATGCCGTTTCCTTCGCAGACGCCCAGGCCACGGCCGCCCGGCGGTCGCGAACCTGTTCCTCAGGCGACGGCTCGGCGTCAGGATGGTAGTCATCGGGTATTGCGGAGAGCGGCCAGATTCGGACAGTCACGGCGGTCACGATGAAAGTCACCAGGAGAGTTCCCCAGAAGTAAAGATTCCAGTACTCCATGATGTCCAGGGTCCGGGCAACCACCACCATGAAGGTTGCCGAAACGGTGGAGAAGCCGGTGGCAATGATTGCGGCTTCTCTGGCGGTGTATTTTCCTTGGCGATACATGCGGTTGGTAATCAGCAGACCCAGTGAGTAGCTGCCCACAAACGAAGCAACTGCATCAACCGCGGAGCGGCCAGGCGTCCTCCAGATGGGGCGCATGACGCGCTGTACCAGCACGCCGATGTATTCAAGCAGCCCATAGCTCACCAAAAGAGCAAGGAAGACCGCACCGATGGGAACCAGCAGTCCCACGGGAATTACAAGTTTGTTGAAGAGGAACGGCCCCATGTCCGGCTCAAAGAGCCACGATGGACCGATGCCAAAAACCATCATGATTCCCACCCCGAGGCC
Organism: Arthrobacter sp. H5; assembly: GCF_000520595.1. GTDB lineage: Bacteria > Actinomycetota > Actinomycetes > Actinomycetales > Micrococcaceae > Arthrobacter_D. Next base: position 64,866 of record NZ_KI914990.1, on the reverse strand, counting down.
CAACACCTTGAACAGCGAGAACACCACGTCCAGTGCGGACCTACGCCAGGTGCCGTTGGCGAAAGGATAAACAGCGCCCGCGCCGATGATGGCCAGCGCGTAGTAAGGCAGGACCGGACCGATGCTGCCGATAAGGAAGGTGACGGCGTGGTCCAGCATGATCGTGTTGGTCCCGCCGATTGTCACCGGGACAAAGAACATGAATGCGCCGATGGAACTGTAAACAAACAGTTTCCATACGGCTCCGGACTTCACAGAACGGTTAGTTGAGGTGACAGCCATCATCAGTTTCTCCAGATACTCCGCGCTTCACAGTGAAGCGCGTCACAATGTATAGATCCAGCAGACATCCAATTGGCCTCGCTGGCAATACGCTGGAGTGGAGTACGGTCTCAAATATGAGATTCAACCGGAAGAGACAACGCTAATGGCTACATCAGGCGCCTTGCAAACGTTGAATATCCTGAGCTTCCTCGCCACCCAGGCTGGCCCGGTCCCTGCCGCCCGGATTGCCGCGGAAGTCGGCGCACCCCGTTCCTCCACGTTCCGGCTGTTGAAGGGCATGGAATCGCTGGGATTCATTACGCACCTCCACGAGACCCAGTCCTATGCGCTGGGCATAGCTGCACTGGAAATCGGCCAGGCTTTCGCCATCCAGGAACCGCTGGCCCGATTCGGAATGCCGGTAGTGGGGCGGCTCGTCGTGCGACTGGGAGAAACGGCACATCTGGCAGTCCTGCACGGCAACGAGACCCTCTACGTGTGCGCGCAAGCCGCCACGGCGCGTTCGCGCCTCGTGACCGCGAAAGACGTCCGCCTACCTGGATATCTCACGGCGTCCGGCCGGGCGATCCTCGCCACCTACACCGATGAGCAGATTCATGCCATTTACCCCGCGCCGTTCGCATTCACTCGCCGCACAGATCGAGGTCCAGGATCAATGGCGGAACTGCGCGCCATCTTGGATACGACGGCGCACAACGGCTTTGCTTTGGAGTCAGGCGAAGTGACGTCCGGGCTCTCTTCGCTTGCGATGCCCGTCCGGGACAGGTCGGGGCGTGCGGTCGCATCAATCTCCGTCACCTGCGTGGACACCACACAGGTGACGCCACCGAAAGGAACCCGGAAGACGCCGTCGGACGCTGCCATTCTCAACGCGCTGGACCATGCCACCCGTGAACTAGGCCGGCGGTTGGGCTGGGCGCCCGCGCCCGGTTGAGACCTGGGTGCGCGCTGGCTTTTGTCCGCCATGGACCAAGTAACAGCAGGCTTCACAAAAGCACAGGAAGTGCAGGATCAGGCACGCCTGACGAAGCCCAGCTCCTTATCGACCACATGTTCAAAGCCCCGGCCTGCGGCCCACCGCTCAAGGTTGTCCTTGAACTGGTCCGCCAGATCGTCCCGCCAGCCCGTGACATCACCGGATAAATGGGCGCTGATCTGCACCTGTGGCATTGCCCAGAGCGGACTTTCCAAGGGCAGCGGCTCTACAGCAACCACGTCAAGCGACGCACCGGCAAGTCCGCCATTTTCCAAGGAGGAAACCAGGGAAGCCTCGTCCACCAGAGCGCCCCGGCCCACATTCACGAAGTGCGCCGAGTCCTTCATCGCCCCAAACACGCCCGCATCAAACATCCCCCGGGTGGACCCGGTCAGCGGCGCCACCGCCACCACATGGTCGGCCCATCCAACATGCAGGGCAAGGTCCGACGACGGTACTACAGTCCCGAAGTCGGGATCGCTTTCACGGGCGGTGCGTCCAACTCCGCGGACCTCGATGCCTAAAGGCCTGAGCACGCGCGCAATTTCCCGCCCAATTCCCCCGGCGCCAACAATCAGGGCAGTTGACCCATACGTCCGCCGGGTATCCCGGTGATGCCACTCCCGCCGATCCTGCAGCACCCGGCTGTGGTGAAGCTCCTTGTCGAAGGCGAGGATAGCCGCCAGTACGTACTCCGCGATGGGCCGGTCAAAGATGCCGTGCGCGTTGGTAAGGACAACATCGGAGGCGCGCAGCTCATCGAACAGGATCGCGTCCACGCCGGCCGCGGCAACGTGCACCCACTCCAGTGATGACGCACCCGTCCACGCATCACGCAGCGCGGAGGAGAAAAAGTCCCAGAGCAGCAGCCCCTGCGCGCCGTCGAGCGCGTCCCGCAACCCAGCTGCATCGGTGACCCGAAAGTCCGCGATCGACTCCAGCGCAGACAGGTTGTAGGGCAACGGATGCTCGGGCGCGGCAAGGACAGCAACAGTAAGGCGGGGCATAGCCCACACGCTACCGCAGCACCCGGATTGTTGACAATCTACTATCATGGCACCCACGATGGGAAGATGATGAGCCTCAGCCCCCTTCTCAAGCAAGCCACCCCTGTTGTGGTTGACCACGCCGCCGGATCATGGATTCATGGCACGGACGGGCGCAGCTACCTGGATTTCACCACCGGCATCGGCGTCACCAGCACGGGCCACTGCCATCCCAAGGTTGTGGCCGCAGCACGCGAACAGACCGGAAAAATCATCCACGCGCAGTACACCACCGTGATGCATCAGCCGCTCCTTCAGCTCACTGAGAAGCTCGGTGAAGTCCTCCCTGACGGTCTGGACAGCATCTTCTACGCGAACTCCGGCTCCGAGGCCGTTGAGGCATCCATCCGCCTGGCCCGCATGGCCACCGGCAAACCCAACATCATCGCCTTCCACGGCGGCTTTCACGGACGCACGGTCGCTGCCGCATCGCTGACGACGGCGGGAACCCGCTTCCGCTCCGGATTCTCACCCATCATGGGCGGCGTACACATCGCCCCCTTTCCCTACGCCTTCCGGTACGGCTGGGACGTCCCCACCGCCGTCGACTTCGCCCTGAAAGAACTCGACTACCTCCTCCAGACCATCTCCAGCCCCGAGGACACCGCCGCGTTCATCATCGAACCTGCACTGGGCGACGGCGGCTACCTGCCCACGCCGCCGGCATTCCTGGAGGGTCTCGCGGAACGCTCAAAGAAACACGGGATCCTGTTGATCGTTGACGAAGTCCAGACCGGCGTCGGACGCACCGGGAAGTTCTGGGGCCATCACCACGCGGACGTCACTCCGGACATCCTGATCACCGCCAAGGGACTGGCCAGCGGTTTCCCGATCTCGGCCATCGCCGCCTCCACAAAGCTGATGGAGAAGGGCCGGCCCGGTTCACAGGGAGGCACCTACGGCGGGAACGCGGTGGCGGCAGCAGCGGCCGTTGCAACGTTGGACGTAGTGAGGGAGGAAAGCCTCGTCGAGAATGCCCGGATAAGGGGCCTGCAACTGTCTGAAGGCCTGCAGAAAATCGGTGCGGCAAACCCGTTCATCGGCGACGTACGCGGCCTCGGCCTCATGCAGGCGCTGGAGTTTGTCACGGTGGACGGCGAACCCGACGCCGCCGCAGCAACCGCAGTGCAGCAGTCGGCCGTCAAGGAAGATTTGCTGCTGCTGACCTGTGGAACCCGCGGCAACGTGGTCAGGGTCATTCCCGCCTTGGTGGTGACCGAGGAAGAGGTCAATACTGGGCTGAGGGCACTGGAAGCGGCCGTCGCTGCGGGCACCGGCGCCTGAATCAATTCCCCAGCGAAGGACCTGATGAGCACCACCACCGAGTCCCTTGAAGTCCTGCGGGCACAGGGCATCGACATCGACACCTCCTCCCGGCGCCTCTCGGAGTACAGCTATGACGCGTCGAACTACCGTGTCCCGCCCAACGGAGTGGTCTTCCCCCGCACGGTGGATGACGTCGTTGCCACCGTCCGCTGGTGCGACGGCAACAATGTTCCCGTCATCAGCCGCGGCGGCGGCACCTCCATGGCGGGCAACGCTGTGGGCGGCGGTCTGGTGCTCGATTTTTCCCGCTACCTGAACGCCGTGGTGGCGGTGAACCGGGAGGCGATGACCGCCGTCGTCGAACCCGGTCTGGTGATTACCGGCCTGCAGCAGCACGTTGAGCGCGCCACCGGCGGCGAGCTCACCTTCGCGCCCGATCCGTCCAGCAAATCCCGCGCCACCATCGGCGGATCCGTGGGCAATGATGCGTGTGGAAACCACTCAGTACGCTACGGACGCACCTCGGATCATGTGGTGTCGCTGGACCTGGTGACTGCCTCGGGCCACCGTCTCACCGCCACCGCCACCGGTCTGCAGGCAACAGACACGAACGACGACGACGCGGCCAGGCAAGCGGCCAGGCTCACCGAGGACCTGCAACGGCTGAGCCGGGATCATCTGGCGGATTTCCGCCGGGAGCTGGGACGGATTCCCCGGCAGGTTTCGGGCTTCCACCTCTCGCACTTGCTGCCCGAAAACGGTTTCAACGTGGCCCGCGCGCTGGTGGGCAGCGAAGGTACCTGCGCCGTCGTCGTCGGGGCCACCGTGCGCCTGGTGCCCAAGCCGGCGTCGGCATTGCTGGTTAGCCTGGGCTACAACGACGTGGTGGATGCCGCCCGCGATGTGATGACCATCCTGGAGTACTCCCCCGCCGCGATCGAGGGCATCGACGAGGCGATCGTGGAGACGATGCGCTTCCGTCGGGGCAACGATGCCGTGCAGGGGCTGCCCAACGGAAAAGCCTGGCTCTACGTGGATCTGGATGGCGATGACCGCGAATCCGTGGAGGCTCAGGCGCAGGAGTTGCTGATCCGGTTGCAGGGCAACGGGCACCTGGTTGAGGGACGGGTTGTTCCGGACCTGGTTGAACGTGCCTCGCTGTGGCGGGTCCGTGAAGACGGTGCCGGCCTGGCGGCGAGGCTTCACACCGGCGGCGAATCGTGGCCCGGCTGGGAAGACTCCGCCGTGGCTCCGGAACATCTGGCCGATTACCTTGCGGACTTCCGTGAACTGCTTGCCGAGTTTGACCTGCACGGCGTGATGTACGGGCATTTCGGCGCCGGCTGCATGCACATCCGCATCACCTTTGATCTACGGTCCGACGCCGGCCGGGACGTCATGACCCGGTTCACCCGTGCAGCGGCGGAGCTGGTGGTGCGCCACGGTGGGTCGCTGTCCGGCGAGCACGGCGACGGCCGGGCACGCTCCGAGCTGCTGCCCGTCATGTACTCACCTGCCATCCTGGCGTCCTTCGACCGGTACAAATCGATCTGGGACCCGCAGGGGCTGTTGAACCCCGGGTCCATCACGTCGCCCGCCCAGATTGCGGCTGACCTGGCGCTGGACGGCATACCGGCGCGGGAGTGGCGCACGAGTTTTGATCTGCGGCCGCTGGTTGCAGGGGCTCCATCCCACAGCATGGACCCCTTCGCCCACGCGGTGCAGGGCTGCGTGGGGATTGGCCGCTGCCGCAGCGATTCCGGCGGTGTCATGTGCCCCAGCTACCGTGCCACCGGCGACGAAAAGGACTCGACCAGGGGCCGTGCCCGCGTGCTGCAGGACATGATCCGCGGTGCCCGCACTGTGGAGGAGGGGTGGAAGTCGGACGACGTCCGCGAGGCACTGGACCTCTGCCTCTCCTGCAAGGCCTGCTCCACCGACTGTCCCACCGGCGTGGACATGGCCACCTACAAATCCGAGTTCTTTGACCATTACTACCGCGGCCGGCTGCGGCCAATCTCCCACTATTCACTCGGCTGGCTTCCCCGCTGGCTGAAAATCACCGGACGAATTGCTCCGCTGGTGAACCTTGTACTCGGCAGTCCAGCCGGCAAACTGGTGGCCCGGCTCGGTGGCCTGACAACCGAGCGCGCGCTGCCGCCCTTCGCCTCGGCCAACGCCTGGCGGAAGGGCACGACGACGGCGCTGGCCCGGGACACCGGCGTCGTACTCTTTGTTGACACTTTCACGCGCGGCTTCCGGCCACAGGTGGCGGGTGCCGCGCAGCGGGTGCTGGAGAGTGCCGGCCAAACCGTTGAATGCAACGCTGAAGCGTGCTGCGGCCTGACCTGGATTTCCACTGGCCAGCTTGGTGCGGCCAAGAAAATGCTGGCCAAGGCCGCGGAGACGCTCGATGATGGGACGGACCGGCCCATTATCGTGATCGAGCCCAGTTGCGCTGCTGCGTTCCGGAAGGATCTGCCTGAACTGGTCCACACCGACGCCGCACGGCGGGTTGCCGCACGGGTCCAGAGTTTCGCGTCGGCGGTGACCACGCTGACGGAAGCCGGCTGGACGCCGCAGTGGCCCGGCGGACAAGCTCCGAATGAGGTCACCGTGCAGACACACTGCCACGAGTATTCGACCTTTGGCGCCGGAGTTCAGCGTGGGGCGCTTGCCGCCGTCGGCGTGGGCTCAGTGAACGAGGCAACCGGCTGCTGCGGGGTGGCCGGGAACTTCGGCTTCGAAGCAGCGCACTATGACGTCAGCATGGCCGTCGCTGAGCAGGCCCTCGCGCCGGCGCTGAGCAAGACACCGCGCGAAACACCGGTGCTTACGGACGGTTTCAGCTGCCAGATGCAGGTCAAGCAACTTGACCCGGCACGGCCGTCCCTGCACCTGGCGGAATTACTTGACCCCGGCACTTCTGAGGAAAGGGAACACCCATGAGCACAACAACCACCCGAAGCCGCGCCGCGGAACTGATCGGGACACTGGACACAGGCCTCTTCATCAACGGCGCCTGGGTGCCGGCCGAATCCGCGGCCACTTTCACCGTGGAGAACCCGGCCACCGGTGAAATCATCGCGACGGTGGCGGACGGCGGTCCGGCTGACGCCCAGAAGGCCATCCAAGCCGCCGCGAACGCCCAGAAGAAGTGGGGTAAAACCGCGCCGCGTGAACGAAGCGAGATCCTGCGCCGCGCCTATGACCTCATCATGGAGCGGCAGGATGACCTCGCCCTGATCATGACCACCGAAATGGGCAAGCCGCTGGCCGAAGCCAAGGGTGAGGTGGCCTACGGCGCCGAGTTTTTCCGCTGGTTCTCCGAGGAAGCCGTCCGCATTGGCGGCGACCACACCACCACCGGCGACGGGAAGAACCGGATTCTGGTGACCCGCGAACCCGTTGGCCCGTGCGTGCTGGTGACCCCGTGGAACTTCCCGCTGGCCATGGGCACCCGCAAGATCGGGCCCGCCATCGCGGCCGGGTGCACCATGGTCTTCAAACCCGCCGAGCTGACGCCGCTGACCTCCCTGGCGCTGGTGAATATCCTCGTGGAGGCTGGACTGCCGGCCGGTGTTCTCAACGTGGTGACAACGTCCAACGCCGGCAGCGTGGTGGAACCGTGGATGGACAGCGGACTGGCCCGGAAAATCAGCTTCACCGGGTCAACCGAAGTCGGCAAAATCCTCTTGGCGCAGGCGTCCCGCAACGTCATGCGCTCCTCCATGGAGCTCGGCGGCAACGCCCCGTTCATCGTGTGCGAGGACGCGGATCTGGACAGGGCCGTCACTGGGGCCGTCGCCGCGAAGATGCGCAACATGGGTGAGGCCTGCACCGCCGCGAACCGCATGTACGTGCACCGGTCCATCGCGGACGAGTTTGCCCGCCGCCTCGGTGAGGCGATGTCAGCGCTCACCGTGGGCAACGGGGCCGACGACGGCGTGCAGGTAGGTCCGCTGGTCGAAGCCAAGGCGCTGGAAAAGGTGGAGGAACTGGTGGCAGACGCCCTCGAGCGCGGCGCCACCGTAATAACCGGCGGCGGCCGACCTGATGGGCCCGGGTACTTCTACCAGCCCACCGTCCTCTCCGGTGTCAGCCCGGATTCGGCCATGATGGACACAGAGATCTTTGGTCCGGTGGCACCGGTGGTGCCCTTCGATAACGACGACGACGCCCTCCGCCTCGCCAACAACACACCGTGGGGGCTGGTTGGCTACCTGTTCACCCAGGACATTGACCGGGCCTTGCGTCTTGGAGCTGAGTTGGAGGTGGGGATGGTGGGGCTGAACACTGGGATCGTGTCCAATCCAGCGGCACCGTTTGGCGGCGTCAAGCAGTCCGGTCTGGGCCGTGAGGGCGGCCGTGTGGGCATCGACGAGTTCCTCGAGTACAAGTACATGTCCATCCCGGTGGTCGGGTAGGACGGCAAGGTCTCCACGCGGGCCTGGCGGCCCTTGGTCGACCACCGGCCGTCGACCCCCG
>NZ_KI914990.1:49975-56705 GCF_000520595.1 Arthrobacter sp. H5 | reverse complement strand
CCGTCGACCCCCGGTGGTCGACCAAGCGAGGAACGAGCGCGTGGAGAACCCGGCAACGTACCAAGAAAGGATTGACAGTGCTCTTCACCGAAACGGAATACGCACAGCGGCTCAGCAACGTCCGCCGGCGCATGGAGGACCAGGGTCTCTCGGCCCTGCTGGTGACTGACCCGGCCAACATCTACTACCTGTGCGGGTACAACGCGTGGTCTTTCTACACACCCCAGCTGCTGTTTGTTCCGGCAGAGGGCGACATGGTGCTCTTCGCCCGGGAAATGGATGCCCAGGGTGCCTTCCGCACCACCTGGCTGCCGCCGTCGGGCATTGAAAGCTACCCGGAGCGCTATGTGCACCGGCCGCACATCCACCCGTTTGACTTTGTCTCCTTCACCCTTCGGCAGCGCTTTCTGATTGCACCGGCGGCCAAGGCCTGCGTGGGCCTGGAGATGGATTCCCACTTCTTTTCCGTGAAGGGATACCGGGCGCTGGTCAATGCCATCCCGGAGTGGACCATGGTGGACTGCTTTGACCTGGTCAACTGGGTTCGACTGGTGAAATCGCCCGCGGAAATCCAGCTCATGCGGAGCGCCGCCGTGGTGTGCGGCCAGGCGATGACTGCGGCGCAGGACCACCTTGAGGTGGGGGCCCGGCAGTGCGACGTTGCCGCCGCCATCAGCCACGCCCAGATCTCCGGCACGCCCGAGGTTGGAGGTGACTACCCCGCCATCGTCCCGATGCTGCCCACCGGCGAGGAAGCTGACACGCCGCACCTCACGTGGAATGAGTCCATTTTCGAACGTGATCAGGCCGTGGTCGTCGAACTCGCCGGCGCCTTCAAGCGTTACCACGTTCCCCTGGCCCGGACCTTTGTGCTCGGCACGCCAACCGGGGAACTCAAGCGGGTGGCAGACGCCGTCGGTGAGGGCGTGAGCGCCGTCCTTGACGTGGTGCGTGCTGGCGTTCCGGTCCGCGAGCTTGCCTCCACCTGGAACTGGACGCTCGCCAAATATGGCCTGGAGAAGCCGTCACGGCTGGGCTACTCGATCGGCATCGGCTATCCACCCGATTGGGGCGAGCGGACCACCAGCCTGCGTTCCGAAGACGACACCATTCTCGAAGAAAACATGACGTTCCACCTGATCGGTGGGATGTGGATGAAGGGTTACGGCTACGAACTCTCGGAGTCCATCCGAGTGACGCAGACCGGCGTCGAAACCTTCACCTCTTTTCCGCGCGAACTGATTCAGAAAGGTTAATCATGCATACCTCCCCCTTGGCGGCCCGCGCAGACAAACTGGTGGGCTCGGTCATCGATTCCAGTACGTCGCTGCTGGCGGCGCAGAAGCACGACATTGTCCGTTTCGCGATGGGCGCCCCGGCTGATGAGACTGTCCCCACTGAGGAATTCCGCGACATCGCGTCCAAAGTCTTCACCGACCGCTCCTTCACCTACGGCGCCACCGAGGGCGAGCCGGTCCTGTTGAAGCAGCTGCTCGGCTACCTGGCCACCACCAGCGAACCCACCCGTGAAGAGCGGGTCACCATCACCGCGGGCGGCATGCAGGGCCTCGACATCGCGTTCAAGATGTACGTCGATCCCGGCGACCTGGTCATCGTTGAAAGCCCCACCTACACCAACGGCAGCGCCACCGCCCTCAGCTACGGCGCGGACCTGCTCGAGGCGCCGATGGATAAGAACGGCCTGATTGTTGAGGCGCTGCCGGACCTGGTCGCGGCCGCCGGACGCACCCCGAAGGCCATCTACACCATCCCCAACTTCCAGAACCCCTCCGGCACCACGCTGTCCCAGGCACGCCGCGAACAGCTGGTTGAACTGGCGCACCAGTGGAACGCCGTCATTATCGACGACGATCCGTACGGCCTCCTGCGCTTCAGCGGCGAGGACATCCCCGGCTTCCAGCAGATCAGTCCCGAGGATCCGCTCATCTTCTCTGTCCGCACCTTTTCGAAGATTCTGGCGCCCGGCCTCCGGGTTGGTTGGGTTGATGCGGATCCGTCCGTCCGCCAACTGGTGATCCATTCCAAGCAGGCGATGGACACCTGCACCAACGTGCCCAATCAGCACATCGTTGCCGAGTTCATCCGTCGTGGCGGATTGGATGACCATCTGGCCGGGCTGCGGCTGGAATATCATGCGCGCAAGGTTGCCATGCTGGACAGTATCGGCCGCCACCTCGGCGGACGGGTCGCCACAACCAATCCCGACGGCGGTTTCTTCCTCTGGCTCACCCTGCTCGGCGAGGATGCGGCCACGTCCACGCAGGCACTGTTCGAGACGGCGCTCGCGGAAGGGGTTGCGTTCATCCCCGGTCCCGCGCTGTCCGCCAGCGGGAAGTTCGACGACGCCCTGCGGCTCTGCTTCGCCTCCACCACCCCCGGGCGAACCGAAGAGGGCATTGTCCGGCTCACGCGCGCGCTGGACCGCGCCCGGTGAAACTGACCGACACCGAGCGTACGGTCCTGGACCTGATTACCGTGGACGACGTCGTCGGGCTGGCCTCCGCGCTCATCGCCGAGGGCAGCGAGAATCCGGGCGGAACGGAAGCGGCAACGGTCGCGGTTCTCCGCGCGGCGTGCGAGACGCACGGATTCGAAACTGTCGAGGACGAGGCGGCCCCCGGCAGGCCCAATCTCGTGGCCACTCTTCCCGGAGGCAACGGGCCCGGAATCATGTTCCTCGGCCACTCGGACGTGGTGCCCGCCGGCGACGGCTGGAGCCGCGGTCCGTTCGCGCCCCAGGTGGAGGACGGCCGGCTCTACGGCCGCGGCTCCACCGACATGAAAGGCGGGCTTGCCGCCGTCGTCATGGCGATGGCTGCCCTGCGCAGGGCGGGCGTGACGCTTTCCGGCCCGGTGCAACTGGTATGCACCGTGGACGAAGAGGACCTGGGGCTCGGCATCCGAAAGTACACCGCGGCCGGACCCGACCGCCGGTTTGCCGCCTGCGTCGTCGCCGAGCCGACCGATCTGACCACGGTGATCGGCTGCCGCGGGGACAGCTACCTTGAGCTCACGGTTACGGGGCGCGCCGCGCATTCCGGCAGGCCCGGCGACGGGCGCAACGCCATCGATGCAACCGCACGGATCCTGGACCTGATCAGGGCCGACCAGGTGCGGCTCTCAGCTGAGGGGGACGATCTGCTGGGGCCGGGCACCTGGAGTGTGGGAAGGATTTCGGGTGGTGAAGGTACCTCGATTGTCGCCGCCGAGTGTCGCACCTGGATTGACCGCAGACTACTGCCGGGTGAGGATCCGTCCGGGATAGCCGAGGATTTGCTGGCGTCCGCTGATCTGGGAGACGGCATCTCCGCGTCGTTGGACGTCACCATGGAAATGCCCGGCTTCCGCACCCCGTCCGATCATGCGCTGGTCACCACGGCGGTAACGGCAGTGCACGACGTCGGCCGCCCCAGTTCAGTGAGCGGGTGGACGGCGGCGTGCGACGGGGGTTTCATCGCCCGGGATCACGGCATTCCAACCATTGTGCTTGGACCGGGCGGGCTTAACGACCAAGCGCATCAGGCCAATGAGTCAGTTGAGGTGGCTGAGCTGGTGGCAGCGGCGAAGGCGTACGCGCTGATTGTGCTGCGGCTGCTGGCTGCCTGAATCGACTCTCCCCAAAATGACCTTCTCGCGGCCAAATGGGGGCTGAAAGGGTCATTTTGGGGAGAGTCGATTCCCGGGGTCATATGTAAGGCGCTGCAGCGCATCCTCCATGTGGCTGATCAGCAGCCGATCCACCAGCTCAATATCCCCTGCTCCAATGGCGTCGGCAATACCTTGATGCTCTGCCGCCCGGTTATCGGACGCACGATAGGTCGACTTCAACGCATTGAGGCACATGCGGGTCTCGGTGAGAAGTGTGTTGTGCATCCTGGAGAGGCGCCGGCTGCCGGCAAGCCCCACCAGCACTTCGTGGAACTCAAGATCGGCGCTGGTGACGGCGTCAGTATCCCCAGCCACCGCAGCCTCCTTCATTGCGGCGACAGTCTTGGAGAGCACGGACCGCGCGTCCCCCGGTGCGGCCACCGCCAGCTGGGCCGCCGCCGCCCGTTCCACCGCTGTACGCGCGAGATACATGTCCTTGATGTCATCGTCGTTCATGGTGATCACAAAGAGCCCGCGGTTCCGGATACTCAGCAGCAAGCCCTCTTGGGTGAGGCGTTGCGTGGCTTCACGAAGCGGCCCCCTGCTCACGCCAAGTTCACGAGCCAGTTCCGCTTCCCCAAGCTGACTCCCAGGCGCAAGTTCACCCTCCGCGATAGCCCGGCGGAGTTTGCCCGCGATGATTGACGGCGTCGACTCCTGAACAAGCGGTTCAATGATGCGTCGCTGCGCCAATGTCGTGCCTTTCTGCCAATGATCAGACTGTCGACAATTCTACAAGCGCGCCAGCGAACTCTGGACGCGCCGCAGACCAGTGAGACAACAGCGGAGTTCCAGGACCTGTCCCGAAACTCCGCCGTCATGCACCGATCGCTATGCGGTCTTCTTCGACCTGGCGCTGGTCTCCTCCCCGGGGATTCCAGTTCCGCGCAGGGACAAGCCCGCCGTTTCCGGGATGAACTTCAGCGCGATCATGCCGATTACACAAGCACCCATCATGTATATCGCTGGCACCAGGTTGTTGCCCGTGCCGTTGATCAGTGCTTCATTCACGGCCGGGGCAGTCCCGCCGAAGACGGCGGTCGCCACGTTATAGGTAATGGCAAAACCGGCGAACCGCACCTGTGTTGGGAACAGAGACGGGAACGTGGCGGAGATCGTGGCCAGCTGCGGCAGGTACAGGAGTCCGAGAACCGCAAAGCCCAGCAGTGCGAAACCGAAGCCAAGGCCCATCAACATGAACATAGGCAGCGCCATCACGAAAAGCCCGATGAGGGAGAACCACCAAAGCGGTTTGCGACCCACCCTGTCAGACAAACCACCCGCATACGGAATCAACACCATGATCACCAATTGACCGATCAGCAGCAGTGTGAACGTTGCATCTGCGTCCATATCGATGGTGCTCTGCAGGTAGGTGGGCATGTAAGCCAACAGGGTGTAGTTCACCACATTCAAGGCGATGACCAGACCGGACATGGCAAGAATTGGGCGCCGGTAAGTGGTGAGGAGATCCTTGAGCGCCAGACCAGCGCTGGATTCCTTCTCGCCCTTCTTTTCGAGTTCACGGAAAACAGGGGTGTCCTCAAGTTTGGTACGCAAATACCAACCAATGAGACCCATCGGCCCTGCGATCAGGAATGGAAGACGCCAGCCCCAATCCGACATTGTCTCTGCCCCGAGTGTTATCTGGCTGACCAACGCGATGAGCGAGCCCAGCGCAAAGCCGGCCAAGGTTCCAACTTCAAGGAAACTTCCGTAGAAGCCACGCTTCTTGTCCGGAGCGTACTCGGCCATGAAGGTGGCAGCTCCGCCATACTCGCCGCCGGTGGAGAAGCCCTGAATCAAACGGAGCAGGATCAGAAGTGCGGGCGACAGGAAGCCCACCGCGTCAAACGAGGGCAGGAGTCCGATGGAGAACGTAGCCGCTGCCATCAGCAGAATTGTCATGGCAAGAACCGCCTTGCGGCCGATCCTGTCCCCCAGCGGTCCCCAGAAAAGACCACCAAGGGGCCTCACCAGGAATGAGATCGCAAAAGTGCCGAGAGCCCAGACCGTTGCCTGGTCCCCCGGGAAGAACACGGAACTTATGTACACCACCATGACGCCGTAGACGCCGTAGTCGAACCACTCCACCGCATTGCCGATCGCCGACGCGCCGATAGCTCTTCGCAGTGTCTTCTTGCCTTCGGGAGTGTTGGCATCTGGAGCGGCAAACTCGGTTGAACCCCCGTCCGCTGAACTTGTTATGTCATCTCTGTCTGCCATAGCGTCTCCTAAAGGTTGTTCACGCTTGGCCGCCAAGTTCGGCGACATTGAAAATACGAGCCGGACCGCGACGGGTAGCGTCGCCATGTGCGGGAACGAATGCCGTCGTGGTTTTGGCCACTGTATTGGAAACTATTCCCCCGTTCGTATGATTGTCAACAATTAGAGATAACATCGTGATCACGTTTTGTGATGCAGGCCACAACTGAACGCCACGTCTAGGCAAGGTACGACGACGGCGCGAGTCGGCTTGCGCCGTCGTCGTACCTCTAAGCCCGTGAATAAGTCAGCGTTTCGCCCCGGGCTCCGCCCATCCAGATGTCCTGGCAGGCCCGCGCCATCTCATCAAGCCCCTCTTCGATGGTGGCGAACACATTGCCCGGAACCCAGCCGACATCGCCGTTGAAGAGCAGGTTGTTCCTGCCATAGAAGACGGCCAGGTCGATGATTGGCTTTGGCTCCGTGAGTCCGTCGTCGGATTCGTACCCGTGGGAGGGCGTCTGGAGAATATCGGCATTGAAGGTGAAATAGCAGACGTCGCCGGGGATCGGCGTCACGGTGGTGTTCTCCGCGCCGGGCTCCGTGGGCGCAAATGCCGGCACCAGGTTATAGATCTCATTGCGGGCATACTTCCCGTGGAAGACCTGCCCGCTCAGCGGCAGCGCATCCCAAACGGCTTGCGCTGTGCGGGGAGCCTCCTCATCGAGCAGGCGCGCGCGGCAGGAAACGCCGCGCTTCTCCAGCGTGATCGTGATGTACCGGGGCATGGTGATCCGTTTCTCTTGGGTGCTCAGGTTGCCTGCGGCGGGCGCCGCGCCATCCAGTGAGTGGCCGA
>NZ_KI914990.1:46452-49875 GCF_000520595.1 Arthrobacter sp. H5 | reverse complement strand
AGTGAGTGGCCGACTCGTAGGCGGCCGCGACGCCGAGGACGCGCCCGTCGGCATGCCTCGGGCCAACAACCTGCAGCCCAACCGGCATCCCCTCTGCGGTAAAGCCGCAGGGCACGGTAATGGCGGGCTGCTGGGTAAGGTTGAACGGGTAGGAATACGGCGTCCACGACGTCCAGTCCTGACTCGCCGAACCTTCCGGCACGTCGACACCGGCTTCGAACGCCGTGCGCGGAAGCGTGGGGGTAATCAGCACGTCGTACTGCTGGTGGAGCACGCCCATGGTGCGGCCAAGCTGCATCCTGAGCGACGTGGCATCGAGAAAGTCCCGTGCGGTGAAGTCCTTGTGCCGTGAGAGCGCGGCACGGAGGCTGGGATCGATCCGATCTTCGGCGCCATCACCATAGCTGTCGACCACCATCGCCGCGCCACTGAACCAGAGGACGTGGTAAGCCCATACAGGGTCCTCCATGTTTACGGACACTTCCTCCACCTGCGCCCCAAGCTCCTCCAACTGACCAGCAGCCGCCCTGACCAGAGCGTCAACCTCGGGGTCATTCCTGCCGTAGCCAAGGTCGGGGCTGAACGCCACCTTGAGGTTTCTGATGTCCTTTGCACCCTCAAGTCTGCCGCTGAATGACTCAGTGGGAGGTGCCAGTGCCGACCAGTCTCGGGCGTCGAAGCCACTGAGCACATCCATCATCAGCGCCGCGTCAGGAACGGTGCGCGTGATCGGGCCGGCGTGTGACAGGGTACCGAAAGGGCTCGCCGGATATAGGGGTACGGTTCCATAGGTTGGTTTGAAGCCGACGACGCCACAGAAGCCAGCGGGAATGCGGATGGAACCGCCGCCGTCGGTTCCGACGGAGAACTGACCCAACCCCTGCGCGACGGCGGCCGCGCTGCCACCGCTGGAACCGCCGGCGGTCCGCGTGGTGTCCCACGGATTGGTGGTGACGCCGAAGCGCGGGCTGTCCGTCACACCCTTCCAACCAAACTCGGGGCTGGTTACCTTGCCCACCAACACCGAGCCGGATTCACGCAGTCTCGCGACCGTGGGCGCATCCTCGGTCCAGCCGTCGTCGTCCGCTTGAATGAGGCGCGAGCCACGCAGCGTGGGCCAACCACTGGTTAGCAGGAGGTCCTTGATGGTGGTGGGAACGCCGTCGCACCCGCTCAGCGGAGCACCTTTCTGCCAGCGCGCCTCCGATTCGGCGGCACTGGCAAGTGCGGCCTCGGCGTCCACGAGGCAGAAGGCGTTGATGGCGGGATTGACCGTGTCGATGGCTTCAAGGACATCGCGCACTGCCTCCACAGGTGACAATTCACCGGAACCATAGAGTTCCACCAGTTCAGTTGCACTTGCCCATCGCGGTGAATCCATCGGCTGCGGCGATCCCTTCGATTGTCGACAATCCAACTGTAGGCTATCTTCTAAATCATCAAAACCCCTCGAAGCGTCGCAATACCCGGAAGGACACCATGACCATTGTCGGAATGCTCTACCCCGGCCACAGTGCCGAGGACGATTATCCCTACCTCGAGTCCGCACTTGGCAGCGGGATCCGGTTTCCCGTAGTGCATACGTCAGTGGGCGTTGATGCTCACGAAGTCGAGGCTCTGCTCGACCTCGGGAACAGCGAGAGACTGCTGGACGGCGCGCGTCAGGTCCTGGACTTCAGCCCGGATGCGGTGATGTGGGCGTGTACTTCCGGCAGCTTTGTCTTCGGCTGGGAAGGAGCACGGCAGCAGGCCCGGAACATTGAGGAAACGATTAAGATACCCACCGCGTCAACCTCCATGGCATTTGCCGCCGCGCTGGCGCACCTGGGGCTGCGCAGGGTGACTGTCGCCGCGACGTATCCGCAGGACGTGGCACAGCATTTCGTGGACTACCTGGATCATGCCAATGTCGAGGTGCTTGAGCTGAAGTCTCACGACATCCCCACCGCAAAGGAGGCCGGACAGCTGGATCATGGCGGCGTTTTCGCCCTGGCCCGGAGCAATAACACCGCGGGTTCTGAAGCGATCCTCATCCCGGACACCGCCCTGCACACAGCACGCTGGTTGAACGAACTGGAGTCCGCCTTGGACAAGCCGGTTCTCACCGCGAACCAGGTCACTGCGTGGCACGGCCTGCGCCTTGCCGGGGACAACGTGACTTCAACAGAGCTCGGTGTCCTCTTCCGCGCCTGAATCCATCCGAATCCGGGTAATCGATCAAGGTCGCTTACGCCTGCTACCTCCATCGGCCAAGGCCCGCCAGGGCCGGGTAGAGATCCACGTTCGGCGCGCACCCAGGTCTCCACGCGCTCCTTCGTCGCTTGGTCGACCACCGGGGAACGCTCCTTCGTCGCTTGGTCGACCACCGGGGAACGCCGCCCTCACCCCTTCAGCAACCGCTGCCCCGGCCCCACAGCACCCTTGCCGAGTACCCTCAAAGCCGCCCATGCCGTGACCTGATTGGCAGTGAGCACCGGCTTGCCGAGTTCCCGCTCCATGTGGGTGATGACGTCATAGCTCGGCAGGTTGGTGCAGCTCAGGAACACTGCGTCTGCTTCCGGCCGGTCAGCCTGCCGGATCAGCTCGCAGGTCACGGCGTACGGCACTTTCCAAATCTCGCGGTCGAGCCCAAGCCCAACGTGCGAGACGGCGGCTCTGCCGGCCTCGGCGAGAAAACCAGCCAGTCGGTCAGTAAGTTCCGCAGCGTACGGAGTGGCCACTGCGACACGCACCGCGTGCAGATCCTCCAATGCCAGCAGCAGCGCGCCGGAGGTGGTGACCGCGGCCGGCGCTCCGGCCGCCAGCATCGCGGCCGAAAGGGAACGTTCGCCGTCGACCCCGTCCACAAAGCTCCCGGAGGTGCACGCATAGGCAACCACCTGCGGCCGGACAGCCATGAGGCTGCGGACCGCGGCGCGGATCTCTTCCTGATCGCTGATGTCCTTGGCCATCTCGACGCTGACGGCCTGATCGTAGAACGGCGTCCGGGTAATAAGGAGCGATACGCCCGCGGGCATCCAGCGCCAGAGTTCACGGTCCAGCGCCATGTCGTAGGGACAGATCACGCCAATGCCCTGATCACCCGCCGGCCCGGTTGGATCCGCGGGGAAGGACCCCGCGACGTCGATCGTCATGCACACATCATGACACTTTGTTGGATTGTCGACAATTAGACTGCAGTCATACTAGCCTTCTTCTGCCGTTTCTTCCCGGAAAGCGCAGCGGCCACCTCCCGGATATGGGAGACGGCCACTACGTTAGTCATCACAATGAACCGGAATAATGCAGGATCCGGCCCGGCCAAAACCCTAACCGCCGAGCTGCTTGCTCGCTTCCGGGTCGGATTCGCGCAGGAACTTCGCTATCCGCTCGGCTTCCTCGATCTCACCGATCGACGCCGCTGCCCTCCCCAGGGCATACAGC
>NZ_KI914990.1:30137-46352 GCF_000520595.1 Arthrobacter sp. H5 | reverse complement strand
TATCCGCTCGGCTTCCTCGATCTCACCGATCGACGCCGCTGCCCTCCCCAGGGCATACAGCGCCCGAAGGAAGCCGCGGTTTGGCTCGTGCGAGTAAGGAACCGGGCCAGCTCCGCGCCAGCCGTTCTTGCGCAGCGAATCGAGGCCGCGATGGTAGCCCGTGCGGGCGTAAGCGTAGGACTCGATGGTGCGGCCCTCGGCATACGCTTCGTCAGCGAGGATGGCCCACACCAAGGACGACGTCGGGTGCTTGGCTGCCAGATCCACAGCCTCATCGCCCGCCTCCAGGCGCGACGTTAAGTCTTCCTCAAGCGGGAGCAGTGTGGGCTCGGGACCCAGCAGATTCTTGCGGAACTCGTCCGACATCTAGAGCTTCTTTCCGGCGGAGCCCAGTGAAGCGGCGGCTTCGACCACGCGGGCAGCCAGGCCGGCTTCGGCCGAGGCACCCCATACGCGGGGATCGTAGACCTTCTTGTTGCCCACCTCGTTGTCCACCTTCAGCACGCCGTCGTAGTTCTTAAGCATGTGATCCACCACCGGGCGGGTGAACGCATACTGGGTGTCGGTATCGATGTTCATCTTGATCACGCCGTAGGACACGGCGTCCGCAATCTCCTGCTCCGAAGAGCCCGAGCCGCCGTGGAACACCAGGTCAAAGGGGTTATCCTTGCCGATCTTGGCACCGACCTGCTGCTGGATGTCCTTGAGGATCTCCGGGCGCAGCTTCACGCCGCCCGGCTTGTAGACACCGTGGACATTGCCGAAGGTCAGCGCCGTGAGGTAGCGCCCGTTTTCGCCGGCGCCGAGGGCCTCGATGGTGGCCATGGCGTCTTCGACCGTGGTGTAAAGCTTGTCATTGATGGCGTTTTCCACGCCATCTTCCTCGCCGCCGACCGTACCGATTTCCACCTCAAGGATGATCTTGGCAGCTGCCGCGCGGGGCAGAATATCGCGGGCGATCCGCAGGTTGTCCTCCAGCGTTTCCGCCGAGCCGTCCCACATATGGCTCTGGAACCAGGGGTTGCCGCCATTCTTGACGGCTTCCTCTGAGGCCGCCAGCAAGGGCAACACGAAGCCATCCAGCTTGTCCTTGGGGCAGTGGTCGGTGTGCAGCGCAATGTTGACGTCGTAATTCTTGGCCACCTGGTGCGCAAAGGCCGCGAACCCGAGTGAACCGGCAACCATGTCCTTCACCGATGCACCGGACCAGTAGGCAGCACCGCCGGTGGATACCTGCACAATGCCGTCCGAGCCGGCCTCTGCGAATCCGCGCATCGCTGCATTCAGCGTCTGAGACGAAGTGACGTTCACGGCGGGGTACGCGAATCCCCCGGCCTTCGCGCGGTCGATCATTTCTACATAGGTCTCAGGTGTTGCGATAGGCATGAGGACTCCTTAGTGAATGGGCTCGGGTGCTGCGACCATCCTATCGAGCGTGGCCCCGCGCACGGAAACGTACGACGACGGCTACACCCCTTGCCCAAAGACGTGCCGCCGAACCCACCCGTGCATCGCAATCGCGGCAGCCGCTGAGGCGTTGATGGATCGCGTCGAACCGAACTGGGCGATGGACAACGTGGCGTCGGCAGCGGCATGGACCTCCGGCGTCAGTCCCGGGCCTTCCTGCCCAAAGACGAGCACGCAGTTGCGCGGCAGTTCATAGGTCTCCAGCGGCACCGAGTCCGGAAAATTGTCGATGCCGATCACCCGCAGCCCCTCGGAATCGGCCCATTCCACAAACTCTTCGACCGTGGGGTGGTGCCGCACGTGCTGGTAACGGTCGGTGACCATGGCGCCGCGCCGGTTCCACCGCCGTCGTCCGATGATGTGTACTTCCTTGGCCATGAAGGCGTTGGCGGTGCGCACCACGGAGCCGATGTTGAGGTCGTGCTGCCAGTTTTCTATCGCAACATGGAACGAGTGGCGACGCGAATCCAGGTCCGCAACAATCGCGTCATGTTGCCAGTAGCGGTATCCGTCCACAACGTTTCGCGTGTCCCCCGCGGCAAGGAGCTCTGGATCCCACTGATCGCCGGCAGGCAGGGGCCCTTCCCACGGCCCAACACCAACCGGTAACAACGAATTTTCGGGGGTTTCTTTCACCAGACCAGCCTAAGGTGCAAGACTGAGCCGGGTGCCCATGGGGCAAATAAGCATCGCTTACCAGGAGGACGCATGCGCGAGAACGAACACATTGAGTGCTGGCTGACCGATATGGACGGCGTTCTGGTGCATGAGAACCAGGCGATCCCGGGGGCAGCCGAACTGATTGAACGGTGGGTCGCCACTTCCAAACGCTTCCTGGTGCTGACCAATAACTCGATCTACACGCCGCGTGATCTCGCCGCCAGGCTCAAAGCCTCAGGTCTTGAGATACCGGAGGAGAACCTCTGGACATCGGCTTTGGCTACGGCCCAGTTCCTGAAGAACCAGCTACCGGGCGGCCGCGCGTACGTGATCGGCGAGGCGGGATTGACAACGGCGCTGCACGAGGCAGGCTTTGTCCTCACGGACCAGAACCCCGACTACGTGGTCCTCGGCGAAACCCGCACCTACTCCTTCGAGGCCATCACCAAGGCCATCCGGCTCATCCTCGACGGCGCGCGGTTCATTGCCACCAACCCCGACGTCACCGGCCCGTCGAAAGAGGGTCCGCTCCCCGCCACGGGGTCCATTGCCGCGCTCATCACAGCGGCCACCAGCCGAACCCCATACATTGTAGGCAAGCCCAACCCCATGATGTTCCGCTCAGCCATGAACCAGATCGACGCCCATTCGGAGACGACAGCTATGATCGGCGACCGCATGGACACGGACATCATCGCGGGCATGGAAGCCGGCCTGCACACCGTGCTGGTGCTGACAGGCATCACCCAGCGGCCCGACATTGAGGCGTACCCATTCCGTCCGGCGCAGATTGTCGATTCGGTTCAAGATTTGATCGAGCAGGTCTAGCAGTGCCCGGAATCCTTAACCTGCGGGACATTGCCGAGCTGACGGCGAAGGATCCGAACGCTCCGGCCCAGGGGAAGGTCTTCCGTTCCAGTCAGCCATTCGGCTGGGATGCGGAAGCCACCATGGAGTTCCTCAGTGGGCAGGGTATCGAGACCATCGTGGATCTCCGCAGCGAACGCGAATCCGGAATGGTCCCGTGGCTCGTGGCGCACGACGCCGGTATCGAGGTAATTGCCGCACCGCTGGATCCGTCCGATGCCGACCCGGCTGCCACTATGAGTCTGCAGACCGCAGAGGACCTGGGCAACTACTATCTCAGCTGGTTGACGGTCCGGCCGGAAGTGGTGCTGCGAGCGCTGCATCCGATCAGGGAGGGCAAGCGCACCCTGGTGCACTGCGCCGCCGGTAAGGATCGCACCGGGGTGATCGCCGCCGTCGTACTCATGATTGCCGGCGTGAAAGATGAGCTGATCATCGAGGATTACGCCCACACCGCCGGCGCCCTGCCGGAAATCCTGCCCGCACTGGCGGAGTTGTGGACCGGTCATATGCCGGCGGCGGCGCACTTCGAGAATCCGCCTGTCATCCTGACTGCTCCCGCGGACGCAATGGCAACGTTTATTCTCGGCCTGCGTCGGGAGTACGCGACGGTGGATGGGTTCCTTGCCCGCGCCGGGATGACCGGGGAGGAGCTTGCGCAGTTGCGTGAAGCACTCAGTAAACGCTCTTGAACCCACCGCCGTTGGGCAGCGGCAGAAACTCGTCCTGCAGCTCTTCCACCACGCCCTGGTAGATCAGCGGATTCCACTGCGGGCTCGCGTGCGCTGGAAGGGCGCCTTCGGTGACCAGATCCGCGGACACCATGTTATCCGGGAAGGCGCCCGCCCAGCCGGGCCGGGCTGTCGAGTAATTCACGGTGCCGTCTCCAGGATTGCCAATAAACGCGAGCGGTGTGTCACCCAGACTGAAACGGGCAACGTTGTAATGGAAAATGTATGACGCCTGCGACTGAATGAGGATGCTGGACGGCGCCAACGGGGAAAGCTGCTCCAACGTCTGGTCGATGATCTGGGACCAGGTGCGCTCGTCCTTGTGGACAATGCGCTCGCCCAACTCATAGCCGCCGCGGAGGATGGATGGCACCCGGTAACCCGCCTCGTAAAGGTAGACAACGCCGTCGAACATGGCCTGATCAATGACGTCGGACCTGGAGTGCGGGCTGGAATCCAGCACAATGAACTCGACGTTTACCCCTACCTCACGGAGTCGGGAGGCAACCTCTACGGCCACCATGCCGCCGAAGCTGTGTCCGTAGAAATAAAGGGTGTCGATCTGCAGGGTACGCACATACCGGCGCATGGCAGCCACAATCGCGTTGAGATCCAGCCCGCGGTTGGAGTAGCCCATCACGGCAAGCCGCGCCCGCCGGCTCAGCACCGGCCGCAGTGAATTCATGATCCAGACACCCTCCTCCCAGCTGGTCTTGTATCCGGGGAAGAGAACCCAACGGGCGTTGGGGAAGTGACGGTCGGCGAACTCATCCTCAATGGGAATGATGCTCAGCGTCTCCCGCTCCTCCTGGATGCGGCGGGTGACAAAAAGGTCAGCAGCCAGTGCCAGGCCAAACGCCGAACCGGCAATGAATCGCCGGCGCGACATCCGTTTCAGCCCATGAGCGTAGTGCAGCAGCCGTTCAGGTTCGCTGGTCATGTCGCGGGGATCAGGCGAGGCCCAGTTCGTCCTTGCCGAACGCAAACAGATATGGGACGCCGGCTTCGGCCTCAATGCGTTCCTTGGAGCCGGTGTCGCGGTCCACAATCACGGCCACCGCTTGAATGTTTCCGCCTGCCCTGCGTACACCCTCTATAGCGGTCAGCGCGGATCCACCAGTGGTGGAGGTGTCTTCAAGCACGACGACGGCGCGCCCCGCCACGTCCGGGCCCTCCACTTGGCGGGCCATTCCGTGCGTCTTCTGGGCCTTGCGTACCACAAAGGCGTCGATGTTCCTTCCCCGCTGGCCGGCGGCGTGCATCACGGCGGTACCCACGGGGTCTGCGCCCATTGTCAGGCCGCCTGCGCTCTCGAACTGGATGCCGGCGTCGTCGAGCATGTCCAGCATTACCTGGCCCACCAGGGCCGAGGCCTCGTGATGAAGGGTGACGCGGCGGAGGTCGATGTAGTAATCGGCCTCCTTGCCGCTGGAGAGGGTTACCTTCTCGTGGACGACGGCCAGTTCCTGGATGAGTTCCCGCAGGCGGGCGCGGGCGGCGGTGGTGTCAGTCATATAACGAGTCTATCCAGTGAGGCTGCGGGGTCATGAACACGATGCACTCGTTAATCGAGCTCGTAGAGATCCCTATGCACGGACCTCTACGAGCTCAATCAACGGTGAAGATGCAAAGCTGTGTTGCTACGGTTTTAGTAGTGCAGGGACCTCAGATAGTCATAACCCACCTCGGCCGTCTGCAGCGGCGTCACATCCGGCTGGTCGTTCTCGACAATGTATTCCTTCGGCCTGTGGGCCTCAAAGATGCGGCCGAAGTCGATCGTGCCAGTGCCGAGGTCAGCGAAACCACCCGCGGAGTCCCGATCCTTCACGTGGTACTGCAGCACCTTCTGCGGAGCTTGCTGGATGGTGTCGATGGCGAACTGAATGGGATCTGCTGCACCGACGCCGACGCCGCCAGTCACGGCCCAGTAGAGGTCAACCTCGAGGTGGACCAGCTCCGGATCGAGGCGGCTGGTGAAGATTTCCCACGGGGTGAGCCCGCTGCCGAGATCGGTGGTGAACTCGTGCGCATGGTTGTGGTAGCCGTACTTCAGTCCCGATTCGCGGGCGACGGCGGCCTCCACATTCATCTGGTCCGCCCACCTGCGCCAATCATCCGCATTGCTGGAAGCCAGGTACGGCACGTTGATGTGCGTCTGCCCGAGCGTGACCGCGTTGGCAATCTTCGTTTCAAGAGCCGCTGCACTGTTGCTGATTCCGTCGTGGCTTGAGGAGGGTGTGATACCCAGCGAGTCGAGAGTGGACCGCATGGCTTCGGCGGTGCGTCCATACAGTCCGGCGAGTTCAACTTTGGTGTAACCGAAATCGGCGAGGCTTGCCAGCGTCGTGTCCACACCCTCGCCACTCATGATCGAACGCAGCGTGTACAGCTGGATGCTGATCAGTCCTGGCGGAACCCTGTGTCCCGCCTTGGCAGTCGGAGCCGCCATGGCAGCGGTCCCGCCGATGCCGACGAGGCCGGCACCCACACCTGCCGCCACCGCTCCCCTCAGGAAGCTGCGCCGATCGACCCCCTTCTCTTCCAACGAGCGACGAAGGGCGCCTGGGGCATTGAATCCGAAGCACATATGTTTGCCTTTCCTGGCAGTGAATGCTTCACCACACCGGCTTTGGCGGGGAAGCATGTGAAGCTGCAGCGCAGCGGTTTGATTACGGGAGTTCGCAGCGGAAACTGAACACGGCCCGGCAGCAGCGACCACCTAACGGTTGGTTGCGTGACACACGACGTCCTCGCCGTGTGCTCCGCGCTCCACCGTTTTCCATCAATCAGTAACTGACGCGATGGTGGTGGGAACTCATGGTGTTGAGGTAGTGCACACTTTCGCTGACATAAATTCCCAGGTTTCAAGCGCGCTATTCACGCCCGAAACCCAAGCCGAAACTGTTGATACTCAGCTTGGCCGGCCATCGACGGCGCGGACTTTCAGGTAGCGCCACCGGTGACCGGGCTTCCTGTTCAAGACTAATTCCAGGTTTTGTTGTCTGTCAAGCAAAAGTCGACAGGAGTCGGGAGAAGTTTGCTTGCTCAGCCTGCCATTGAGCCGGACAGGCCGAGTACCATGGCATCAATGCGCTGCGGGGACATGGCATGGTGAATGGCCAGCATGCTGGCGCCGAGCACACCGGCGTCGAGCCCGGAGCTGGACTGGACAATCTGAAGATGCTGGGTGGCCAGTGGTATCGTCCGCGAATAGACGACTTCGCGGATGCCTGCTATGAAATGCTCGCCCGTGAGCGCCATCGAGCCCCCGATGACAATGACAGAGGGATTGATGAGGCTCACACACGCAGACAGGATCTCACCCACGTCCCTGCCGGCTTGGCGCACCGCATGGACGGCTTCCGTGGTTCCGGCCCCGACCAGCCGAACGACATCCTCGCTGGTGTTGGCTTCCAACCCGAGCGCGCGCAACTTCGATGCAACCGCCGGCCCGGATGCAACTGCCTCGAGGCAGTCCTTGTTGCCACAGTGGCAGGGAAGTCCCGTACCGTTATGCACGCGAATGTGCCCGATATCTCCTGCGACACCGTCCGCACCCCGCTGCAGTATGCCGCTGGAAACAATTCCTGAACCGATGCCTGTAGCGACCTTGACGAAGATCAGGTTGTCCACGTTTGGCCAGGCAACATTGCGCTCACCCAGCGCCATGATGTTCACATCGTTATCCACGAGGACCGGGACGTGGAAGTGGCCCTGCAGATGACCGGGAACGTCATAACCGTTCCAACCGGGCATTATCGGTGGGTTGATAGGCCTGCCGGTTCGATGCTCGACAGGTCCCGGTACGCCTATGCCGATAGCCAGCAGATCGGTCATCCCGCGGCCCGTCTCTTTGAGCAATTCAGTGCCCAGCTCAACGACCGCCCGAAGCACGACGTCGGGGCCCTGGGTAACTTCTATTGTGCGTCCAGCTTCACGCACGCGGTGCCCCGTGAGGTCTGTAACAGCCACGCGCAGATGAGAGGCACCGATGTCCACACCCAGAACTACTTTGCTGCCGGCCTTCAACGCTATCCGGGAGGATGGGCGGCCACCGGTGGAGACGGCGTCATCCACGAAACCAACCAGCCCCAGTTCCATGAGCGCCTCGATGCGAAGCGTCACCGTGGACCGAGCGAGTCCCAACTGCTCCGCCAGTTCGGTTCTGGTGCGGGGGCGCCCGTCCCGCAGTAACTGGAACAGTTCGCTTGCTCCCGACGAACCTAGGCCGTTGAAGCTACTTATGTCACTCATCGACTAATTACAGCATATTTGTCGACGAAAGCGCTTCTCGATCTCGATTAGGACGCCCTTCCTCTGGCGCGCTCGTTTCTGCGTCATTTTGGCGTCGAGTGCTTACTAAGCGACACGCCGCAGCGGCTTGGGTTTCAAATCCACATAACCTCTTGTCGAGCCGATCTAATGCTTGCTGAATGTTGCGCGAATATATCGGGCACAATACGACATTCGTTGTTTGTCGCCATTAGTCATGTTAGGTTCATTGTGATCGGCGTCTCCTCCCGGGATCCCACCGTTCTGGAGCAGCACGGACGATCAGCGAGGACCGAGATTCAGTATCACTTCAAGGAGGAAGCTTTGATCAAGGACATCCATTTCGGCAGCGTCCGCTCCAAGCGAGGGCCAACGCGCAGACTTGCGGCAGCAGCTTCACTGGCTATTGCGGCAACGGCCGTTCTGACTGGTCCCGCGGCCGCAGCTCCTGTCTCTGATAACGCAAACTCGGCAGCCGATTGCGCAGGTAAAAGTGTTCCGGCCAGCAAGATCTCCATTCAGATGTTCAGTTATGCGGGATGGACCCGTCAGGTGGGCACCGAAGCGGTCCTTGCTGAGCTGAGCGAGATCGGCTATCAGAATGTTGAGCCGTTCGGCGGTACCTACGAGGGCCGGACAGCAGCAGAATTCGCAGATTTGCTCGGCGAATACGGCCTGAAGGCCCCGGCATCGCACGGAAGCACCAATGAGGCACAGTTCGACGCAACCATCGCGTATACGAAGACCGTCGGGCAGAAGTACATGGGATCCGGCGGATCGGCGTCGCCGGGTATCAGCACACTTGAGGACACCCTTGCTACGGCGGAAGCCCTGAACCGCCTTGGTGAGAAGTCCAAAAAGTCGGGTACAGGCAAAATTTTCGCCTACAACCACCAGGGCGAGTTCACCACCCAGTACGCGGACCCGCAAACCGGTGAAATCAAGAGCGCCTGGGAAATCCTGGTCGAGAACACGGATCCCCGGTATGTGACGTTCCAGCTGGACGTACTCTGGGCCGCTGACGCAGGTGTCGACGTCGTCAGCCTCATCGAAGAGCACGGCGACCGCATCGAACTCCTGCACATAAAGGACGGCTTCCTCAACGGTAACGCGCGCGCCATCCCGACCGACGTCGGCGAGGGCGAGATCGACTGGGCGCCCATCCTCGACGCTGCCCAGGGATCGGTGAATTACTACGTGGTGGAGCGCGATGGCGCCCCTGCCACCCGCGAGTTCGCCGAGGACAGCTTCAACTTCCTCACCTGCTACTCCTACTGACATTTGCTCAACGCCGCCGCCTCCGCGAAGGACGCGAGCGGCGCCTGCACCAGTGCACTTCGAAAGGAAATTGAATTGGGTACATCAGCAGAAGGGACGCCGGGCGTGACCACGAGCGCAGAATTGACCTCGCATGCCTACGGCAAGACCGGCATCTGGCTGATCGGCGCCCGCGGGTCCGTGGCAACGACAGCCGCCGTGGGCCTTGCCGCCATCTCCGCCGGCCTTGCGAACGCCACCGGCTGCGTCACCGAGCAGGAGTCCTTCGGCTCGGTGCATCTTCCCAACTTCGCGGATCTTGTGGTGGGCGGCCACGACATCAGCGGCGTTTGCATGGCGAAGCGTGCTGAATCCCTCGTTGAGTCGGGGATGCTGCCGCTCCACCTCTTCGAATCCGTCCGCTCCCAACTTATGGAAGCTGACCAGCGTGTGCGGCCCGGCTACGATCCCGCACAGCAATCCGAGTCACAGACCGAAGTGGCGCGCCGGCTCGCCCGGGACATCTCTGATTTCAAGCACTCCAACGGTTTGAACCGCGTCATTGTTCTTGACGTCGCTTCCACCGAAGCTCCGGTTGCACCCATCCCGGAGTTCGCTGACGCAGACCTGCTGCTGGCCGCGCTGGAGGACCCGGCACGCTCGGTGCTGCCGCCGAGCTCGGTCGGCGCCTACGCCGCCATCCTGGCTGGCTCTCCCTACGTGTGTTTCACACCCTCCACCGCCCTCAATGTGCCTGCGCTGCGCGAACTCGCCGACCGGCACCACGTTCCAACCGCTGGACAGGACGGCAAGACGGGCCAGACCTGGCTGCGATCCGTCCTGGCACCAGCGTTTGCCGCCCGTGGGCTTCGCGTCCTGTCATGGGCAGGAACCAACCTGCTCGGCGGCGGTGACGGCGCCACGCTCGCTGACCCGCAGGCCGTTTCAGGAAAGCTTCAGTCCAAGAACCGCGGGCTTCAGAAGTTGACCGGAGGTGCGGTCACTCCGCTTCACATTGACAACGTTCAGGATCTTGGCGAGACGAAGGTGGCCTGGGACCACATTAACGTTGAGGGTTTCCTCGGCTCGCGCCTCACACTGCAGACGACCTGGAGTGCCTACGACTCCATGCTGGCAGCGCCCATGGTGCTTGACCTCTCGCGGTTAATGGCCCTAGCCCACGCTGCCGGAGAAGAAGGTCATGTCAGCGCTCTCGGATTCTTCTTCAAGGATCCCTGGGGCAGTGACGAGCACTCGTTCGCCAACCAAACCCGCAACCTCGTGGAGTGGGCACAGGCGGCAAGCGCCAGGCTGACGGTCGGCACTAGGAGCCTTGATCAGTAATGAGCCGGATCAACGACCTTCTTGAACTGGTCCGCGCGCCGGCCGTACTTACCGTCCTCGGCGACACCCTCGCGGGCGGGTCCGCCGCAGGGCATGCGCTCAACGGCCGACGGATTGTCCTCCCTCTCGCGAGCGCCTGCCTCTATGCCGGCGGCATGGCGCTAAACGACTACGCCGACCGCGAGACCGACGACCGCGAGCGGCCGGAACGGCCGATACCATCCGGGAGGATCAGCGCACGAAACGCCCTCACCGTGGCAGCGGCCCTTACCGTTGCCGGGCTCGGTCTCAGCGCCGCCGGTGGAGGCAGGCGGGCGTTCGCTGTGGGAGTTCCCCTCGCGGCCTCAATCTGGACCTACGACCTCCTCGCCAAGAACCATGCGGTGTCGGGCGCACTCACCATGGGGTCCTGCCGGGCCCTGGACGTTCTCATGGGCGCCGGTGCCGGGCACCTGCGCCCCGCACTCGCCGCTGCGGGCATTGTGGGCGGTCACACAGTGGCTATCACCCTCCTTTCCCGCGGCGAAGTAAACGGAACAACGACGACGACGGCCTCCGGCGTCGCTGCTGGCACGGGCTTGCTTGCCAGTGCAATCGTCGCCGGTGCAGTGACAGCCGGCAGCACGGGGTCCCGCAACCAGATCCTTGCCGTACTTGGGGCGACTGCCGCCTACGCCGCCCGGTGCGGTCCGGCCCAGGTTCGGGCTGCCCGCAACCCGGTGGCGAAGAACGTCCTCGAGGCCACCAAGGCAGGCATCCGGGCGATGATCCCCCTGCAGGCAGCACTCACCCTTCGCCACGGAAACGTCGCCGCCGCAGGAGTGCTTGCGTCGGTGGATCTGTTCGGCAAGATCATGCGCTCCCGTCCCAGGAACAGAAGGATGAGCGAGTCATGACAGCAACTCCATCCGCGATGACCTTCAGCCTGGGGTACGGCACCAACGGTTTCACCGATCACCCCCTTCCCGTAGCGCTCGAGCTGCTTGCCGAACAGGGCTACGACGCAGCGGCATTGACCCTGGGCCATCCGCACCTGGATCCGTTTGCAGAAGACCTGGACGCACAGCTGCAGTTCCTGCAAAGCCGGCTCAATAAGCTGGGTCTTCGCGTCGTCATTGAAACGGGTACCCGCTTCCTGCTGGACCCGCGCCACAAGCACCGGCCCGCCCTGGTGGATGAAAATGCTGCGAGCCGAGTCGACTTCCTGTGCCGCGCCGTCGACATTGCAGCGGCCCTGCAGGCGGAGTGCGTCTCCTTCTTCTCCGGAATACTTCCAGAGGGAACCGCCCTGGAGACGGGATGGCAGCGGCTTACCGCGCGGGTCGCGGAAATCGTCGAGTATGCCCGCGGCAAGAACGTCCTTCTCGCCGTCGAACCGGAACCCGGCATGCTGGTCGAGACGGTCTCTGACGCGCTGCGCCTTCGCGAGACGCTGGGTGATCCGGACAACCTGCGGGTGACCGTTGATATCGGCCACTGTGTGGTGGTCGAGCCCGGCGGTGTGCGCGGTGCCCTCCTGCAGGCCGGTCCGCTGCTGGCCAACGTTCAACTGGACGACATGCGCCCGCATGCCCACGAGCACCTGCCGTTCGGTGAAGGTACCGTCGATCTGCCCCTCGCACTCGCCACCCTGGCCGAACTGGACTACCGCGGTGTGGCCGCCGTCGAACTGCCGCGGCACTCCTATGACGCTCCGGGGCTGGCGGCGCGCAGCATCGAGGCGCTCCGCGCAGGGTGGGCAGCCTCAGAAACCGTAAGGGAAACGGAACGCTGGCTGCAGGAGAGTACGACGGCGATCGCTGCCGATCCTGGCACCCTTACCCAGACCTTCGCTTTGGCCGGTCGCCGCGTCGGCCGCCAGCCTCTCCGTCCGGACTCCGATCCCACCGGTGTCCTGTTCGGCATCAGAAGCGACCATGCACGGGGTCAGTTGGTCGGCCGGCTTGGCGAGTTCCTCCCGCCGGATGAATTGGCTGAGGCCCTGCTGACGCTCTATAACAACGGAGACTCAGCGGAGCGCCGTGGCGTGCTCAGGGGTTTGGGAGCGCTGGCCGCAAGCTCACCGAAGCTTCCCGACGTCGTCGTCACGGCGGGGCTGCGCCTGACAACGGAAGCCCTGCGAACCAATGAAAACGGCGTTGTGGCCGCCGCAGTCGGTCCGTTCGGGGCCGCCTATCTGGACCAGCACAACTGGCGCCATGCCATCCTGAAGCTCGTGTTCATGGGGATAAGCCTCAACGCCGTCACGGATCTCGACGAACGGGCCGATGACGAGCTTGCCCGGATGGCAGGCGGCTTCGCCGCCGAACGCAGCGCCGCAGGGCGTCCCATCCCGGATGATGTCCAGCTGCTCCTGCGGTCCTCCCCCAGCCATTCGACCTCTTCATAAGGGAAGCAAGCCATGCGCATTTTCGATCCGCACATCCACATGACAAGCCGCACCACCAATGATTACGAGGCGCTGTACGCCAGCGGAGTGCGCGCCCTCGTGGAACCCGCGTTCTGGTTGGGCCAGCCCCGCACCAACGTCGGCTCCTTCATCGACTACTTCGACTCCCTGCTGGGGTGGGAGCGGTTCCGCGCGGCACAGTTCGGCATCCGCCACCACGCCACCATCGCACTCAATCCCAAGGAGGCGAACGACCCCCGCTGCGTTCCCGTCCTGGACGAGATTCCCCGCTACCTGGTGAAGGAGGGCGTGGTTGCCGTCGGCGAGATCGGCTACGACTCGATGACTCCCGCCGAGGACGAGGCATTCAGCCGTCAACTGGAACTCGCGCTCGAGTATTCGCTGCCAGCAATGGTGCATACCCCGCACCGGGAGAAGCTCGCCGGCACCCACCGGACGCTCGACGTCGTCCGTGAGTCGGGCGTTGCACCCGGCATGGTCGTTGTTGACCACCTCAATGAGACAAATGTTGAGATCGTGAAGGATGCGGGAGCCTGGATGGGGTTCTCGATCTACCCAGACACTAAAATGGATGAGCAGCGCATGGTCGCCATCCTCAGCCGCTACGGAACCGAACGTGTGCTGGTCAATTCCGCGGCAGACTGGGGCAGGTCGGACCCCCTGAAAACCCTCAGCACCGCCAACGCGATGCTCGCGGCCGGGTTCACAGCCGACGACGTCGACCAGGTTCTCTGGCGCAACCCCGTCGAGTTTTACGGTCAGAGCGGCCAGCTGATCCTGGACCCGATCCCCGGGTTCGACGCGGCAGAGCTGCCCGAAGCCGCGGCGGGCTTCGAGGGCAACTCGGTCCTGCGAGGGGCTCGCGCCTGATGCTCCTTTCCTACTGCACCAACGTCCATCCTGCCGAGGATCTCGACGGCGTGATCCGGCAGCTTCGCGAGTACTCCGGACCCATCCGCCGCAAGGCCGGGCTGGACGTTCTCGGTGTAGGGCTCTGGCTTCCCGCCGGGTTGGCACGCCAGCTTGCCGGGAGCGCCGATGATCTCGCAGTGCTCCGCGAGGTTCTGACGGCAGAAAGGCTGCAGCTGCACACGATCAACGCGTTCCCCTACGGCGGATTCCACAATGACGTGGTCAAACTCGATGTCTACAAGCCCACGTGGGCGGAGCGGGAGCGGCTGGAGTACACCCTGGACTGCGCCGAAGTGCTCGCGGAATTGCTGCCGGAGGACACGGACGGCTCAATCTCGACCCTGCCCCTTGCCTGGCGTGAGCGGTGGACACAGAAGGACGACGACGCCGCCACCCTCGCGTTTGCCGAGCTGAGCTCCCGTTTGCGGGACCTTCGGGAACGCACCGGAAAGACCATCCGCATCGCCGTCGAACCGGAGCCGGGCTGCGTGCTCGATACGGTCGCCGATGTCGTCGGTTGGCTGGGGGCTCGAACTGAACGCGGCCTCGATCCCGAGTTCGTCGGCCTGTGTGTGGACACCTGCCACCTCGCGGTTTCTTTCGCCGACCCGGCCGACGCCGTCAAGCAGATCGACGCTACTGGTCTGCGGATCGTAAAGGTACAGGCGTCATCTGCCCTGCATGTTCCTGACCCCTCGAGCGCCGCCGCCCACGCAGCGCTAACTGCCTTCGCTGAACCCCGGTACCTCCATCAGGTGCGTGAATCGGCTGCGCATGGCGTTCTCGCGGCTGACGATCTGGCGGAGGCTCTCGACGAACTGCCGGGCGAGGGCCCTTGGCGGGTGCACTTCCATATACCTCTCCATCACGTCCCTTCAGCGCCTCTGGAAACGACGGCCGAGGTGCTGCGACAGACAGTTGCCGAGATTGACCGCAGGGCCTATGGGCACGAGGTGCACCTGGACATCGAAACCTACACCTGGAGCGTCCTGCCCGGAGGGCAGGTGGGCATCGTCGACGGAATCGCCGCCGAGATTGGGTGGGCGGAGTCCCACCTTCTCGCGGCAGCACCGGCGTCGTAAGCGCGCCGGGACCTCCGCACACCAGGCATCCATCCGTATTCCGCAATAAGACAGCAAGGAAGAACTGTGAAACCCGTACTGCTGCTGGACGTCGTAGGGCTGACTGCACAAGCCCTGCGCCATATGCCCCGCCTGACCAAACTGGCCGCGCAGGGATGGTCATCGGAGCTGGCGACGGTTCTGCCGGCGGTGACCTGCACCGTCCAGTCCACCATGCTGACCGGCCTGTCGCCCGCCGAGCACGGCGTTGTGGGGAACGGCTGGTACTTCCGGGAGCTTGGAGATGTGTTCTTCTGGCGCCAACACAACGGGCTGGTCGCGGGTGAAAACATCTGGGAGACAGCACGGCGCCATGATCCCGGGTATCGGGCAGGAAATATCTGCTGGTGGTACGCCATGGGGATGACCACCGACCTCACCGTGACACCGCGGCCGGTTTACCATGCGGACGGCCGAAAATCGCCCGACGCCTACATGCGCCCCCGGGCCCTGCATGACGAGCTGGTTGGCCAGTACGGTGACTTTCCACTGTTCCAGTACTGGGGACCGACGGCCACCATTCAGTCGAGCCAATGGATCGTGAATTCCACACGGCATGTTATGCGGAACCAGTCTCCCAATCTGCTGATGGCCTATTTGCCGCATCTCGATTACGACCTCCAGCGGTTTGGACCGGATTCTCCCGAGGCAGCGCGCGCAGCCGCCGAGCTGGATGCGGTTCTCGCGCCCCTGCTGGACGAAGCCGAGACACGCGGGTACGCAGTGATCGCTGTAGCCGAGTACGGCATTGAGGAGGCCCGCACGCCGGTGGACATCAATCGTGTGCTGCGGCGGGAGGGACTGCTTGAGGTGTACGTCCAGGACGGCCGGGAGCAACTGGATCCGTGGACGTCCCGGGCGTTTGCCGTAGCTGACCACCAGGTTGCACACGTGTACATCGCCGATCCATCGGACGTCGAGCGGGTGGCAGCGCTCCTTCGGGGGACTGACGGAGTGGACGAGGTGCTCGACCGCCAGGCGCAGGGCCGGTACGGGCTCGACCACGAGCGCTCTGGTGAACTTGTTGTGATAGCGGAGCCGGGTGCCTGGTTCACCTACTACTTCTGGCTGGACGATGCCCGGGCACCGGAATACGCACGGGGGGTCGACATTCACCGGAAGCCCGGCTATGACCCTGCCGAGCTGTTCTTCAACCCTGCAGACAGGCTCGCCA
>NZ_KI914990.1:0-30037 GCF_000520595.1 Arthrobacter sp. H5 | reverse complement strand
GACAGGCTCGCCAAGGCAAAGGCCGGACTGAATCTGGCGAAAAAGAAACTCGGGCTTCGGTATGCCATGAGCACGGTGCCACTGGACGCTTCGCATGTGCGCGGAACGCACGGAAGGCTCCCCGATTCGAAGGACAGCACTCCGTTGATCATCGCCTCCCAGGACCAGATCCCCTCCTCCATCGAAAAGCTGGTGAACAGCGGCAGACAGGTGCCGGCAGCCGCGGTGAAACGGCTGGTGCTCGAAACGCAGGGAATACGGAGTTAACGGTGTCGGATTAGTTTTGAGCTTTTCGCACAACAAAATGGGTTCCCGCGTCAAACGCGCTTCCTCACAGGCAAGCGCGGCATTGTCCTGCCTTTAGCCATTATAATTTGCGCGAAAAATATCTACTTTGTTTGTTCAAACCACTAGCGCAATGGTCGCCCTTCTATTAGCGTTTTAGATAACCTGACTCCGGCTGGTCCGGGTCCTCAAAGGCGAGAAGAAAGTGAACAATGACAGTCAATCGACACGGGATAGCGCAAGCTTCCGGGCATCAGAGTGATGCCGCCCGATTTTCAATGAAGCGCGCTGCGCGAGCGGGCGCCGGCTTGGCAATGGTGGCACTGATGGCCACCGCCTTCGCCGTTGTACCCGCTCAGGCAGAAGACGCCGACGCAACACCGGCGGCCGCTCCGGCGGATGCAAACTTCCAGAAGGTGACCCTGAATGATACGCCGGGCGAGCCTGTAGACCTGGCCGTCCTGCCCAGCAACGATGTCCTGCACACCACCCGCGGTGGCGAGGTGTGGCTCAACGATGCAGAGACCGGCCTCAACACGCTGGCAGCAACACTTGATGTCTACCAGCATGATGAAGAAGGCCTCCAGAGCGTCGCCCTCGATCCCAACTTCGGGACCACGGGCAATAACTGGGTCTACCTGTACTACTCACCGCCCCAGAACACCCCGGTCGATGATCCCGCAACTCCGGGCATCAACGAGGGCGATGCGCCAATCACCGGCACCGCCGCCGACTTCGAACCGTTCAAGGGCTCGCTCCTCCTGTCTCGTTTCCAGTTCAACGGCTCCACCATCGATCTCGCCAGCGAACAGGAGATCCTCGAGGTTCCCGTGGATCGCGGCATCTGCTGCCACGTCGGCGGCGACATCGTCTTCGACGCCGATGGCAACCTCTACCTCTCCACCGGCGATGACACCAACCCCTTCTCTTCCGGCGGCTACACCCCGATTGACGAACGCCCGGACAGCAACCCGGCGTACGACGCACAGCGGACCGCCGCCAACACAAATGACCTGCGCGGTAAGGTCCTGCGCATCACTCCGACCGAGGGCGGGGGCTACACCATTCCTGAGGGCAACCTCTTCGAACCAGGAACCGCGCAGACGCGCCCTGAGATCTACGTCATGGGCCTGCGCAACCCGTTCCGCATCGAACTCAACCAAAACACAGACGAACTGTTGATAGCTGACTACTCCCCCGACGCCCGGTCCGCCGATCCGCTTCGCGGCCCTGCGGGAACCGGCAAGTGGGCTGTTGTGACTGAGCCCTCGAACTACGGGTGGCCCTACTGCGCCACCGCTGAACTGCCCTACGTTGACTACGACTTCGCCACCGGCACCTCCGGCGAAACATTCAACTGCGAGGCGCCCGTCAACGAATCTCCCAACAACACCGGGCTCCGCGAGCTTCCGCCGGTAGCCCAGCCAGAGGTCTGGTACACCTATGGCGCTTCGGCCGAGTTCCCTGAACTGGAGACCGGCGGCATCGGCCCCATGGCCGGACCAGCCTACTCCTTCGACAAGAAAGCAACCACGGCCCGCGCACCCGTGGCATGGCCGGAATACTACGACGGAAAGTCATTCCTCTACGAGTGGACCCGCGACTACATCAAGGGCATGACCACGGAGAACGGTGAACTCGCATCGATCGAGAACGTTGTTGACTCCCTCGTTACGGACAACCCGATCGACATGGAGTTCGGCTCCAACGGAGCGCTGTACGTGCTCGAATACGGTGACGGCTACTTCGGTGAAAACCCGGATGCGCAGGTTTCCCGCATCGATTACATCGGCGAGAACGGCAACCACAGCCCGGTCGCCCTGGCGTCCGGTACCCCAACCGTCGGGGCGGCGCCCCTGACCGTACAGTTCTCCAGCGAAGGCACAGCCGACGCCGATGGCGACAAGTTGCGCTACGAATGGGACTTCAACTCCGACGGCGTTGTGGATTCGCAGGAAGCAAACCCCACCTTCACCTATGAAGAGATTGGCACCTACACCGCGAGCCTTCAGGTCACCGACCAGGGCGGCAAGCACCGGGGCCGGCACTCCTCCGCCGAGGTGAGCATTGAGGTTGGCAACCAGGCACCGGTTGTGGAGTTCATCAGCCCGGTTGCAGGGCAGGACTTCCAGTTCGGTGACACCATCCAGTATGAGGTCAGCGTTACAGATGACCAGCCCATTGACTGCTCCCTGGTTAAGGTCACCTACATCCTGGGTCACCACACCCACGGCCACCCGCAGACCACCACATCGGGCTGCACCGGATCCATCACCACCACGGTTCCTGAGGGGCATGATCCCGCGGTAGATGACCTGTCGGGTGTCTTCAACGCTTCCTACACGGACGCCGGGGATGAGGCTTCCGAGCCTCTGACCGGAACCGCTGAAGTGGTTCTCGTTCCGACCAACTAATGCTCTGAGGAGCACCGGTGATCGCACAATAAGGGCCAACCGGCCCTGAAAGAAGCGGATTCCGTCCCAGCTCAGGCTGGAACAGAATCCGCTTCTTCGTGTTCCTCGAGGTTGTTTCGCTGGTTTCTGGAAGCGCGGAGAGCTATAGGGACGGAACCGGCACGCCGGCGTCGTCGTCATGTCGGCGCAGAAAGCCGACGGGATCCCGAATGAGTGGTTCGAAAGCGAGTTCGGCAGCACCGACAAGGATGGGATCTTCGCCAAGGGGTGCCAACTCGATGACCACGTTCTCCCGGGGGCCGCGCGTTCCGGGGGTGTGCAGCGCCTCGCTGAGGGCGTCCGGCGCGGCGCGAACCAGGATGCGCAGGAACCCGCCCAAAACGATCAGGGAGGGATTCAGCAGGTTGACGACGCTCTGCAGCCCTGTCGCCAGCAACTGGACCTGACGGTCGATGATCTCCCGCAGTTCCTCGGACGCTGACTCATCCTGCAGTTTTTCCAACACCACCTCTTCGAGGCTCTCCGTCTCACCGGCCGGGAGGCCGACGGCGTTGATGAGCTCTTCACGCGTAATCTCGGCTTCGAGGCAACCGAAGGACCCGCACGTGCATTCCGCGCCGCCAGAGCGCACGTGCGTGTGGCCCAGCTGCCCGGCGAATCCGGTAGCTCCGCGAACGAGGCGGCCTCCGCTGATCACGCCGCCGCCGATGCCGCTCGCTCCTCCGTAGAGGTAGATAAGGTCTGAGACGTCACGGCCTGCGCCGAACGTCGCCTGGCCGCGGGCGCCAACAACGGCGTCATTTGCTGCGATGACCGGAAGCTTTAGTGCGGCGCTGAGGAGCGCGGCGAGCGGCTGGTCGCGCCAACCAAGGTGCGGCGCTTCAATGACGGTTCCGTCCACGGGATCCACAAGTCCCGGAATGGCGAGCCCAACGCCCATGATCCGGTGCCCGGCGGGCAGCGAGGTGCGCATTCCCGAGTAGACCGCCGTCACGATGTTCACTACTTCCGCGACCGACGGCGCGCGGACGGTATGGAAGCGCACTGGGTTCACAATGTGACCGCCCAGGGAGACGAGCGCAACGCTGACAACGTCGATATCCGGGTTGACCGACAGCGCGAGTGCTCCAGGACTCGGCTCGATCATGATGCTGGGGCGTCCGTGCTGCTGCGCCTGGTCAAGGTTGCTCTCGACCACAAGGCCGAGTTGGACGAGTTCACCGACGAGCGCGGCAATCGTTGACCGGTTGAGCCCGGTGGCCCGGGTGAGTTGGGCGCGTGAAAAGCCCGCCATGGAGTGCACCAGGCGCAGCACGGTGGAGAGATTGTGCTGCCGGGTGGAGTCACGGTTGTTGCCGAGATTGGTCACGGCGACCGTGCGCTGGATGCGTTCATAGTGCGATGGTGCAGTCATTTCGCTGCACCTTGTCCGGCTGCGCATTCAGCGATCGCCCCTGGAACTGAACGGCTGAGGGAGAGCACCATGGCAGGCGCCGACGTCTTCCCTTCCACCCCGGTTCAGGTCCTTCCTGGCAGATCGCCTCGGTGCCGGATATATTCCTTCATGATAGCGGCAGAGCAGGCGGTCTCCACGAGGATCGGAACCGTGAGGTGCGGCTAGGGCGAGCTCACGTCGGAGATGACGGAGAACAGCATGCGCTCAAGGCTGCTTCTCAAGGCCTCGGGCAGTCCGTCGGACTCAAGGTGCATCACGGCTAGGTGGGCGTTTTCGGTGGCCAGATTGATGGCGTAGTCCTTTGCGCCGCAGGCCACCAGCATCGAGCGGACGTACTCGGCCTCCGCGGCCGTCATGTCCTGGGACCCGACGAGAGAAGCGATGCTGCTCCATTCCGGTTTCGTGGCCGCGCAGGAGAGCAGGGCCGTCCGCTTGCCTTCCCGGAGATCGCCCCAACTGGTTTTCCCGGTGCGGCTTTCCTTTCCGAACACGCCCAGCACGTCATCGGCAATCTGGTACGCGATTCCGGCATAACGTCCGAAGGAGATCAGCGCGTTCACGACCGGTTCCGGTGCCCCGGCCAGCACGGCTCCCGCCTGCAGCGGCGCCTCGAACGAGTAGACGGACGTCTTCTGATGTGCCGCCTTGGTGATGTCTTCGAGCGAAGGCATTTCTGAGGTTCGGCTGAACTCTATGTCGAGGACCTCCCCGCCGACGGAGGAGAAAATTGCGTCATCGAGAATCTCGTTCAGCCGCTGGCGGACGGCAGCCGGGGCAGCGATGGCCCTCAACAGGCGGTAGGCGCTCGAGAGGGCCAGATCGCCGGCAAGAACTCCGGCCGAGACTCCGGCGTGCTCTGCAGCCGCCGAGGGTGCACCGGCACGCGAGGCCTTGCTTCGGTAGTGGCCGGAGACGTTGGGGATGCCGCGCCGAACGAAATCGCGGTCGATGACGTCGTCGTGAATAATGAGCGCGCTATGCAGGAACTCGTAGGAGGCAGCGAGTTCCGCCGCACTGGAGAAATCGCTACCGCCAAGCTGCCGGTAGGCGAGCATAACCAACCGCGGGCGGGCACGTTTGCCGCCCGCGGTTGCCCTTTCGAGTGCTTCCCAGAGGCCGAGATACGTCGCATTCACGGAGACGGCGCGCAGTTTCGAGTCAACGAAGAACCGCTGGAGCGCATCCTCGACCAGTTCGAGGTCTGCGTTGCCGTGCAGCGCGTGGTCCCCGTTCAGGAAGTTCACTGCATCCTCCGGTTCTCTACGGCTCACGGAGCCGGCTCACGACCTGATCTCGGCTGGTTGGTGCTCCGGGGCTTACGCCCTGATCGGCTTGGCTTTTGCCCTGCGTGGACCGCGGGCCGCGAACCGCTGCTGCAGAAGAACTGCGACGACGATGATCAGGCCCTTGGCGAGCGCCTGGACGGAGGTGTCCAGGTTGTTCTGGATGAAGACGTTAGTCAGGGTACTGAAAATCAGCACACCAAGAACCGTGCCCATGATCGTGCCGCGACCACCGATGAGCAATGTCCCGCCGACGACGACGGCGGCAATCGCGTCGAGCTCGTAGAGGAGTCCGTGCGTTGAGGTTCCTGCGGTGGTGCGGCCGAGCATCATGACGCCCGCGATGCCGGCCGCGACCCCGGCGAGGATGTACAGGTAGACCAGGTGCCGCTTCACCTTGATACCGGCCAGCCGGGATGCTTCAAGGTTTCCGCCGATGGCGATGGTCCGCCGGCCGAAGGTGGTGCGGTTCAGCAGGAACCATCCCGCTACAGCCACGAGGACGAAAATCCAGATCAGGATGGGCACGCCGAGGAAGTCAGCGCGCATGATCTGCAGGAAGTCGCGGTTGGTCACGATCTGGGTGCTGCGGCCGGAGATGAGCTCGGCAAAACCCCGCGCACCGACCAGCATGGCCAGTGTGGCAATAAAGGCGACGACGTTGCCGTATGCGATCACCAGTCCGTTAATCAGGCCCGCACCCGCGCCGACGGCGAGTGCGACGAGGACCATGAGGATCCAGTGTGACTGGGTGGCAGCAAGCTGGACGGCGGTGAGGCTGGCAACAACGGTTGCCAGGCCCATGACTGAACCGACGGAGAGGTCGATGCCGCCGGCGGTGATGACGAAGGTGACGCCGATGCTGATCACACCGATGATCGACGCGTACCGGAAGATGGTGAGGAAGTTCTCGAGGTTGAGGAATCGGTCTCCACTGGTGATGGCACCCACCACGAAGAGCAGCGCGAGAGCAATAACCAGCCCCAGGCTGCGGCCCCCGGAGCCCCTCAGGAAGTTCTGCAGAGGATTGGCCTTGGGGGTGCTGTGGTCGGCCGGCGCGTTGACACGCGGCTCAGCCTCCTTGGTATTCTGCTCGCTCACGCGGCACTTCCCTTCATGACGAGGTCGAGCACTCCGTGCTCGTCTATATCGCTTGCGTTGGTTTGGGTGAGGACCTTGCCGTCGTCGATCACGAGTACGTTGTCGGCGAGGCCCAGGACTTCCTCGATTTCGCTCGAGACGACGATGATCGCTGTCCCGGCTGCCGCAAGTTTGCGGATGAGTGCGTAGATTTCGGCGCGTGCGCCGACGTCGACGCCGCGGGTGGGCTCGTCCAGCAGCAGCACCGGCGTTCCGTGCACCAGCCAGCGGGCGAGGAGGATCTTTTGCTGATTTCCGCCGGAAAGCGTTCTGGCCGGTCGGTCCGGATCAGCCGGACGCAGCTCCAGGGCAGCGATCTGTTCGCGGGCTGCGTTCCTCTCAGCGCGTTCGTTCAGGTAGCCCCCGTGGGCGAAGCGCTCGAAGGTTGAAAGGGTGACGTTCTTGAACAGCGGCTCATCCAGGATGAGCCCCTGGCTCTTGCGTTCCTCGGGTGAGAGACCCATTCCGGCCTTGACGGCCGACGTCACCGATCCCGGCCTGAGCGTCTTGCCATTCACCGAGACCTTGCCCGATGAGGCCCTGCGTGCACCGTAAATAGTTTCGAGGATTTCGGAGCGCTTCGATCCCACCAGCCCGGCGAAACCGAGGATCTCGCCGGCCCGCACAGTGAAGCTGACTTTCTCGAAGTGTCCGAAGAGTTCGACGTTGTCCACGTCGAGCACTACCGGGGCATCGGCCGCGATGGGTTGTCTGTCGGGGAATACGTTCTCAACGTCCCTGCCCGTCATCAGGCGAATCAGTTCCGCCCTTGAAGTATCGGTGACGCTCAATCCATTTGCTGTACTCCGGCCGTCTTTAATGACGGAGATGCGGTCACCGATCTGCCGGATCTCCTCGAGGCGGTGGGAGATGTAGACGACGGCGATGCCTTGGGCGGTGAGTTCCCGCACCACGCGGAAGAGGTTGGCAACCTCACCGGAGTCCAGGATGGCGCTCGGCTCATCCATGATGATCATCTTCGTGTCCCGCGACAGGGCACGCGCCATGCTCACAATCTGCTTGTTGGCAGCCGACAGAGTGCCGACCTCGGTGGACGGCGAAAGGCTGCCGTGCCCGAGCCGCTTGAGCAGCTTGTGCGCTATGGCGTTTGCCTTCTTGACGTGGAGTACGCCTCCGCTGGCGTGTTCGTGGCCGAGGAAAATGTTTTCGGCGACAGACAGTCCGTCAACGACGTCGAGCTCCTGGTACATGGTTGCAATCCCGA
The DNA here is from genome assembly GCF_000520595.1 of Arthrobacter sp. H5. Taxonomy (GTDB): domain Bacteria; phylum Actinomycetota; class Actinomycetes; order Actinomycetales; family Micrococcaceae; genus Arthrobacter_D. The sequence goes on along the minus strand of NZ_KI914990.1, from coordinate 22,234 downwards.
GGTCCAGTGCGGCGGTGGGGCCGGGAAGTGATATCTCCTTCCCTTCCCAGCGGATTTCGCCGCCATCGGGCTGGTGTACCCCGGACAGCATCTTGATGAGTGTGGATTTGCCGGCTCCGTTCTGACCCATGACGCAGTGCACTTCTCCCGGAAGCACCTGCAGGTCGACGCCTTTAAGCGCCTGGACACCAGCAAACTGCTTGGTGATTCCCCGAACTTCGAGCAACGGACGTGGCCGATCTTCTTCGAACATGAGACGAAACTAACACATTATGTCGGCAATCGGTATAAAGTCGTCGATTTTTTACGATCTTCTGTTATTGTGATTGCAGTCACGCGAAGTTGCGGTCATGAAATACGCATGCTGCACCCTTGGCGAAGACGCACCTAACTCACTGAGGAGATACACATGCTTGCTGTTCGTACGAGCCGGAAGATGCTCGTCACCACCGGTGCCTTCCTAGCTGTCGGTGCCCTTGTTACCGGGTGCACAACCGAAGCCGGCAACACCAACACCCAACCCACCAACGCATCCGTCGAAGGCAACCAGGCCGAAGGTGAAACCGTGGTTATCGGGTTCTCCGGTCCCGCCGCGGACCACGGCTGGCTGGGCGCCATCAACTCCGCCGCTCTCGCAGCGGCAGAGGACCTCCCGGACGTGGATCTGCGGGTCGCTGAGGGTACCAACGACGCGAACCTGCAGATCAGCCAGGTTGAGCAGTTCATCAACGACGGCGTCGATGCCATCGTGCTGCTGCCGACCGACGGCGCTGCCCTGACCCCAGTTGCCACCCAGGCGATGGAGGCAGGCATACCCGTCATCAACGTTGACCGGGAATTCTCGAGCCCGTTCGCGGCACGCGCCACCATCCTGGGCGACAACTACGGAATGGGCGTTAGCGCCGGAACCTACATCTGCGAGCAGCTCGAAGGTAATGACGATGCAGTGGTTGCCGAGATCGCAGGCGTCGACTCGCTGCCTCTGACGCAGGACCGTAGCCGGGGCTTCGCGGACGCACTGGAATCCTGCGGCCTCGACGTGGACAACCGCGTCGCAGCCGACTTCACCATTGCGGGAGGCGAAGCAGCAACGTCGCAGCTCCTGTCCGCAGCACCACAGATCGACGCCCTCTGGAACCACGACGACGATCAGGGCGTCGGCGTCCTGGCCGCCATCGACAACGCGGGCCGCGACGAGTTCTTCATGGTCGGCGGCGCAGGCTCGGCCAACGCCATGCGCGAGATTCAGTCCGGCGAGAGCGTCCTCGAAGCTACCGTCATCTACCCGGCCACCCAGGCAGCAGACGGAATCCGCCTGGCCCGCCTGATCGTGCAGGACAAGGCCATGAGCGATCTCGTGGAAGTGGAAGTTCCGAAGCGTATCGTTTTGAACGCACCGGTTGTCACCGGCGAGAACGTTGAGCAGTACCTGCCGACGGCCTTCGAATCGTAGGACCACGATGAGAGGTGGGGCGTCCTGTCGCTGGCAAGGGGGCGCCCCACCTCGATCCAACTGTTTTACAACCGCCGCCGGATAAAGAGGAAACATGCTGAACGACGTACCACCCCTAAGGGTCGCCCTGATCGGACACGGATTCATGGGGGCTGCCCATTCGCAGGGATGGCGGGTTGCACCGCGATTCCATGACCTGCCAGCCAAGCCGGAAATGACCCTGCTCGTGGGACGCAATGCCCGCGGCGTGGAGGCATCGGCCAGAAAATGGGGTTGGGAACAGACTGATACCGACTGGCGGGCTGCCATCGCCCGTGACGACATTGACGTGATTGACATTGTTACCCCCGGCGGCTCACATGCCGAGATCGCAATTGCTGCGCTTGAGGCAGGCAAGCACGTGCTGTGCGAAAAGCCGCTCGCAAACACCCTCGAAGAAGCTGAGCAGATGGCCGCCGCCGCGGACCACGCCGGCAAGGGCGTCTTCGCGATGGTCGGCTTCACCTACCGTCGCGTACCGGCGGCAGCGTTCGCGAGGGATCTGGTCCAGTCCGGCGCAATCGGCGAAGTTCGCCAGGTGCGTGCCGCGTACCTGCAGGATTGGCTGGTTGATGCTGAGGCCCCGCTGACGTGGCGTCTGCAGAAGGACTCGGCCGGGTCCGGAGCACTCGGCGACCTTGGCGCACACGCCGTCGACCTCTCCCAGTTCATCACCGGCCAGAAAATCACCGGCGTCAGCGGCATCCTCAATACCTTCGTCCACGAGCGCCCGCTGCTCGGCGAGTCGTCTGGGCTGGCGGGCACCGCCGCAGCCGGGCGCGGAAGTGTCACCGTGGATGATCTCGCCCTGTTCAGCGGCCGTTTCGACGGCGGCGCAGTCGGTTCGTTCGAAGCCACCCGGATGTCCACCGGTCGCAAGAACGCGCTGCGCATTGAAGTCGCCGGCTCAATCGGCGCCATCTCCTTCGACCTGGAGAACATGAACTCCCTCGGCTTCTACGACGCGACGGCGCCAGACACCCGCCAGGGATTCACCAACATCATGGTCACCGAACCCGCTCACCCCTACATGTCTGCCTGGTGGCCCACCGGACACGCTCTGGGCTACGAGCACGGCTTCGTCCACCAGGCAAAGGACTTCATCGAAGCCATCGCCGGGAATCGCCAGCCGGAACCGTCCTTCGCCGACGGCCTGCAGGTGCAAAAGGTACTCAACGGTGTGGAGCGCAGCGCGGAAGCTGACAGTATTTGGACTAAAACTATCTAATACCGTTTTTTGTGCCTGCGTAATTGAGAGGATCAAAAGTGCCCATCCCAGCCTTATCAGTACAGTTGTACACTGTCCGTGAAGCCCTCGAAGCTGACCTGGATGCGACCATTGACCGGCTGGCGGCCATCGGGTTCACCCGGGTGGAGCCTTACAACTTCGTCGCGACTGCCGACGCGTTGGCCGCTGCATTGGCCCGGAACGGCATGACCGCTCCATCCGGCCATGCGCCCCTCCTGTCGGCAGATCAGGACAAAATTTTCGAGGCAGCGCGAAAGCTGGGAATCGACACCGTAATCGATCCGTACGTTGATCCGGCGCAGTGGACCACCGAGGAGGACATCGCCGCAACCGCGCAGGCCTTGAACGCCGCTGCAGTTGTTGGCGAAAAATACGGTGTCCGGGTTGGTTACCACAACCACTGGTTCGAGGTGGAGACGGACTTCAACGGACGCACCGGCCTGGACGTGCTGGCCGAGCATCTTGACTCCGCAGTGGTCCTGGAAGTGGATACCTACTGGGTTGCCGTGGGCGGCCAGGATCCCTCCGGGTTGTTGCGAAGGCTTGGCAACCGCGTGATGTTCATCCACATCAAGGACGGCGCTGTGGACCGTGACAACAAGTCCCAGGTGGCAGTTGGCACCGGCAAGATGGACATCGAGGCCGTGCTGGCCGCCGCCGATGCGGTGAACGTCGAGGTGGGCGTCGTCGAACTGGATGACAGCTCCGGAGACCTCTTCGACGCGGTGCAGGAAAGCCTGCGCTTCCTGAAGGCCACCGCATGAGCGGCGTTGGAAGCGGCCCCGTAGGCATTGGCGTTATCGGCGCCGGAGTCATCAGCAAGGAATACCTCACCAACCTCACCTCCTTTCCAGACGTCCAGGTGCACATCGTTGCCGATCTCTTTCCGGAGGCTGCAGAGGCGCGGGCGGCCGAGTTCGGAATTCCTTCCTTCGGCGGTGTTGAGGACGCGCTGAACCACCCGGACGTGGAGATCGTCGTCAACCTCACCACCCCGGCCGCCCACGTGCCGGTTGCGCTGCAGGCAGTTGCTGCAGGAAAGCACGTCTGGTCCGAGAAGCCGTTTTCGCTGGACCGCGAATCCGGCCGGACGCTGTTGAAGGCAGCGGACGACGCCGGCGTGCGGCTCGGGTGCGCACCGGACACGTTCCTTGGAGCCGGTCTGCAGACAGGCCTGCGCATGATCCAGCGCGGCGACATTGGCACGCCTCTCACGGCCCTGACGTTGGTGCAGTCTCCCGGCCCGGAATCCTGGCATCCCAACCCCGCGTTTCTCTTCCAGGAGGGTGCCGGCCCGCTGTTCGACCTCGGTCCGTACTACCTGACCACGCTAGTCCAGGCATTTGGAGCGGTACGCACCGTTGCCGCCGTCGGCTCCCGTTCGCGGGAGACCCGGGTGATCGGCTCAGGTCCCCGCGCTGGTGAGGAGTTCGCGGTCACGGTACCCACGCACGTCAGTGCGCTGGCACAGTTCGAAGCCGGAACGTCGTCAACCAGCAACTTCAGCTTCGATTCGCCGCTGCCCCGGCACGGCTTCGTGGAAATCACCGGGTCCGAGGCCACGATCGCCTTCCCGGACCCCAACAACTTCGACGGCGACATCCGGCTACACCGCCACGGCGCCGACGATTGGGAGACTTTCCCCGCGGTGGGTTCCACTGCCAGCCGTGGCTCCGGGGTGCTCGAAATGGCGCGGGCCATCCGTGCAGGAGTTTCCCACCGCGCGCAGGGGGACATGGCCTTCCACGTGCTGGACGTCATGGCCTCCATCGCCGAGTCCGCCTCATCCGGCGCATTTGTGCCGGTAGCCAGCACTACTGTGGCCGCTGAGCCGCTGCCCGAAGACTGGGATCCAACCGCACGCACACTATCCTGAATCCGCCACAACCGTAGGAGTACTTATGGGACGCAACTACACCTTGTTCACCGGCCAGTGGGCTGACCTGCCCTTCGAAGAAGTGGCGAAGCTTGCCGGCCAGTGGGGCTACGACGGGCTGGAGATCGCCGTCTCCGGCGACCATCTGGACGCCTGGCGCTGGGATGATGATGCCTACATCCAGAACAGGCTGGACATCCTCGAACGCAACGGGCTGAAGGTCTGGGCAATTTCCAACCATCTCAAGGGTCAGGCCGTCTGTGACGATCCGATCGATTTCCGGCACAAGGCCATTGTTGGGCCGAAGGTGTGGGGCGACGGCGACGCGGAGGGCGTACGCTCCCGTGCTGCGGAGGAAATGAAGCTGACCGCCCGGCTTGCGAAGAAGCTCGGCGTGAAAACAGTTGTCGGGTTCACAGGATCGTCCATCTGGCAGTATGTGGCGATGTTTCCTCCGGTTGGTCAGCACGTGGTCGACGCCGGTTACCAGGACTTCGCCGACCGGTGGAATCCTATCCTCGATGTATTTGACGAGTGCGGTGTCCGGTTTGCGCACGAGGTGCACCCGTCCGAGATTGCCTACGACTACTGGTCAACCAAGCGGGCTTTGGACGCCATCGGGAACCGCCCGGCGTTTGGGCTGAACTGGGACCCGAGCCATTTCATGTGGCAGCAGATCGACCCAGTGGCCTTTATTTCCGACTTCGCCGACCGGATTTACCACGTGGATTGCAAGGACACCAAGATGCGGATGGGTGGCGGGCGGAACGGCATCCTGTCCTCGCATCTGCCGTGGGGTGATGCACGGCGGGGCTGGGACTTTGTCTCGACCGGCCGCGGGGATGTCCCGTGGGAGGAAAGCTTCCGGGCGCTCACCGCCATCGGCTACGACGGGCCCATTTCCGTGGAGTGGGAAGACGCCGGGATGGACCGGCTGCAGGGTGCCCCCGAGGCACTGGCGTTCCTGAAGGGATTCAATTTCGGGCCGTCCGGCGCATCCTTCGACGCGGCCTTCAAGCAATAGCGGCCTCTCGGTCTCCACGCGCTCCTTCGTCGCTTGGTCGACCACCGGATTCGTTGCCTTGTTGCAGAACGCGCGGTTTCGAGCCGACGTAACCTACACCAAGGCAACAAACCTGCGGCATTGCGGCGGGGTGGAGACCGCGTAACCGGCACGAAACGCACCCGTAGTAACCTGACCACATGCGCGAACTCCAAGCGAAAATCATCGAGGAAATGGGCGTGCGCCCTACAATCGACCCGGCTGAGGAAGCACGCAAGCGCGTCGCCTTCCTGAAGGACTACCTCACAGCGACCGGTGCCAACGGGTTTGTCCTGGGCATCAGCGGTGGACTGGACTCAACGTTGGCCGGCAAGCTGGCCCAGTTGGCCGTCGATGAACTCGAGGGGGAGGGAACGGACGTCACCTTCATCGCTGTCCGACTGCCCTATAACGTGCAAAAAGATGAGGACGATGCGCAAGCGTCCCTCGACTTCATCCGCCCCGGCAAGTCAGTGATCTTCAACGTGGCAGCTGCGGTGGACGGCATTGAACGCGAATTTGCCGACGCTGCAGGCACCGGGATGAGCGACTACAACAAGGGCAACGTTAAGGCTCGGACCCGTATGGTTGCCCAGTACGCCCTCGCCGGCGAACACAATCTCCTGGTCATCGGCACCGATCACGGCGCGGAATCGGTCACCGGGTTCTTCACCAAATTTGGTGACGGCGGCGCTGACATCCTGCCGCTCTTCGGCCTGAACAAGCGGCAGAACCGGGCAATCCTTAAGGAACTCGGTGCGAAGGAGCGCCTGTACAACAAGATCCCGACCGCTGACCTGCTCGACAACAAGCCCGGTCAAGCCGATGAGCATGAGCTTGGCCTCACCTACGAGCAGATTGACGACTATCTTGAGGGCCGCGAAGTCACCGAAGAAGCTGTCCACGCCATTGAACGCCGTTTCCTCATGACCCGGCACAAACGCACGGTGCCGGTCACCATGCTTGATAACTGGTGGCGACGCTGAGCCGGCGCCCGCACCGCAACCAGGCGCCGTCGTCGTAAGCGTCCAGACCGGCAGCCAAGTTAGGTAACGTAGCAACTGTGAAGATTGCCACCTGGAACGTAAATTCCCTCCGTGCCCGAGCCGACCGCGTTGAAGCGTGGCTGGACCGCTCCGACGTCGATGTGCTCGCCATTCAGGAGACCAAGTGCAAGGACAATAATTTCCCGTGGGATCTCTTTGAGAACAGCGGGTACGAGGTAGCGCACTTCGGCCTGAGCCAGTGGAACGGTGTCGCCATCGCTTCCCGGGTAGGGCTCGACGACGTTGAGCGCACCTTCCCCGGCCAGCCCACCTTCGGCAAGGACACGGATCCCGTGCAGGAAGCCCGGGCAATCGGCGCAACCTGTGGCGGTGTGCGGATCTGGAGCCTGTATGTGCCGAACGGCCGTGCCCTGGGCGACCCACACATGCCCTACAAACTGCACTGGTTGGACGTCCTGAAGGAACATGCAGTGGAATGGCTGCAAGCGGACCCACACGCCCAGATTGCGCTGACCGGCGACTGGAACATCGCACCGCAGGATGAGGATGTGTGGGACATCGACCTCTTCCAGCGCGAAGGCTACACTCACGTCAGCCCACCGGAACGTGCCGCGTTTCATGCCTTCGAGAACTCAGGATTCACCGACGTCGTGCGCCCCCACACTCCCGGGCCCGGCGTCTACACCTACTGGGATTACAAGCAGCTAAGCTTCCCCAAAAAGATGGGCATGCGGATCGACTTTGCGCTGGCCTCCCCCGCGCTGGCGGCCCGCGTCACCGGTGCGTCCATCGACCGTGAGGAGCGCAAGGGCAAGGGCGCCTCCGACCACGCTCCAGTGATCGTGGAGCTGGCCTAGTCCATGACCGGCGCGCCGGGCACGGGCCGCATGTTTCCCTATGTTTCCTTCCTTCGCGTCTATGAGCCCCTTGACGCCTTCAGCGACGCCCAGCAACTGGCAATCCTGGAGCAGCGGACCCGCGGGCGACGCGTCACGGAGAGCATCGAACGGTCCGAGTCGCTGAAGCGCATCATGCGCCCGGTGGCTGATCCGTTTCCGCACCATTCATCCGACCTGGTGCGGGTCCTGCATTTCCCGCGCTCCAACGGGACAACGGCTCCGTTCTACTGTCCCAACCAGTTGGCGGTGAGGACCTCGCTCGCTGCCGAATCGCTGGGCCAGACCATCCGTGGCCCACTGATCGACATCCTGCTTCCGGAGGCAGCCAAGGAAGCCCAGCAGGCACGGCTGGACCCGGAGACGTTCGCCGCCTCCGTGGCCAAACTCCACACCCGGTCCGCTACCTGGGGGGTCCCGTTTTCGTGGTTCGTCCTGATTCATGAGGACGACCTCACGGAAGTGATTGACGACGACGGCGAAGTGCGCACCGTCCGCGTCTCCGTCACCATTCATGAGTGCATCGACCGTGCGCGCAAGGCAGTGGCGAACCTTGCGATCGCTGCCCCCGAACTGGACCTGCTGGAGGATCTGACCGAGATCACCGAGTGGCTGGAGCAGTTCCGGCGGGACGCCATTGTGGAGCTCGACTATGGGCCCGTCGCTGATCTGGTGTTCCCGGACGAGTCCCCAATGGACGTGCGGCTGGGTATTGAATGCTTGGCGGAGGCCGACATGACGGGCGCCGCGGCCTCATACCGCCGTCTTGCGTCCCGCTGGATTCCCATCCGTCAGCTTGCCCGCGCGTCCTAGGAACTTTTGTGCATCTCGCGCGGGCATCCTCGAACTTTCGTGTAGGTCACGCGAGTTAAGAGGCTCCACAATCGCCATAGATGCATGAAACTTCCGCACTGGAAGTCTCGAATCCCTAAGCTCGGAGGTCCTCCCACTCGAAGCCGGTCACAGTTCCGCTCGACCAGTCCTGCCGAAGCATCGCGTATGCCACGGAAGCGACGTGGCCGCCGTCGGCCGTGGGCCACCCCAACCGGTAATGCGCCTCCTTCAGGAAGCCGCAGCGGATAAAGGTCTTCCGCATCGCGATGTTGTCCTCCCGCGTCTGACCCTCGAACCGCAAAGCCTCAGGCAAGGAGGTGAACACTAGACCGCACAGCGCGCGAAGCACATCAGCACCCTTCCCCTGCCCGCGGCAAGCCTCCGCAAGGCGGAGGTCGAACATGGGGGTGGGGTCTTCGAGGTCCTCCAGGACCACCATCCCAAGCCGGGCGCCGTCGTCGTCAATCCAGTATCCCTGGGACTCAGGGTTCCAGAACCGCCCAGCCCTAACCGAGGAAGCAGCCTCCTCAGCGGTCTGAGTGGCCTTTACATGAAAGGGGAACGCGTTGGAGCTGAGGAAATCGATGATTCCCTCAGCGTCGGCGGGCGTGACCCGAGTGAAGGAAACGGCCATCAGTTGATCCCGTCGACCGCGTAGGACACCTTGGTGATGCCTTTCTTCGACTTGATCCTGGTGATTGAAACAGTGCCGATCTCCTGGACGTCGGCAACGTGTGTTCCGCCGCAGGGCACACCGAAATCCGGACCGTAGAGCACTATCCGGGCAGGTTTGTTGGTGGGAATGTTGTCCGGGACGTTCCGGCAGTAGGCGCCCATCTCGGAGACCGGCATGAAGCGGATCTCATTGTGGCTTCCCGCTGCGATCACCTCGTTGGCGGTTTGCTGAATCCCGGCACTGATGCCCTCAACGGACTCCGGCACCACGGTTGCCGCGTACTCAACAAAGGACATGTGCGGGTAATGGGCACCCTTACCCGGAACCCAGCCAAGGCCCAACCGCTCGACGGCGAGGTCCACCATGTGTCCGGCGGAGTGGAGCCGGGTGTTCAGCGAGCGGCGGGTACCATCGACGTGCAGCGCGACCTCATCCCCGGCGTTCAAAGTTCCGGTGCCGATGTGATGAACCACCCCGTTCTCGTCGAGTCTCACCTCGGTCACCGCAAATTCGCCGGCGGTAGCGCGGATGGTCCCTTCGTCCCAGTCCTGCCCGCCACCGCGGGGATAGAAGCAGGTCCGGTCTAGGACAACTGAGACGCGGCCGTCATCAACTGGGTCGGCGACGAGCACACAGGCGGAGGCGGTGAGCACGTCGAAGTCATTGAGATAGAGGAGTTCCGTAGCCATAGGCCGAGTCTAGTCACGTCGACGGCAACCAATGAGCCCACCGAGTCGGGCGGCTCAGTGGGCATAACCGGTTCTGCCCACGGGGTTGCGCTACTCGACGGGCAGGTTGACGGGTAGGTTGATGGAAGCCAGGACGAACCTAGCGCGGAGGCGGCGCCGTAGAGCCACGCCGTATCAGCGTGTGCGGCTGCGGCGGCGGGCACACCACCGGCTGCATCCCCTCGAGTTCTGCGAGAAGCAGCCCCGCAGCGTAAGCGCCTTGCTCCCCGGGATCCTGCCGAATGGTGGTCAGGCCCATGGGGTCAGCAAATTCGTGGTCGTCAATGCCGATGATGGACAGCTCCCCCGGCACTGTGACACCCAGTGACGCCGCGGCCATGAGTGCACCGAATGCCATTTCGTCCGACGAACAGAAGATCGCCGTCGGACGTTCCGTCACCTGCGAGAGCATCTCAATGACGGCGGTCTTCGCCTCCTTGAACCGGAAGTCACCAAATACGGACCATTCCTCCCGGACCGGAAGCCCATGCTTGGCCATCGTCTTAAGGAACGCCTCCTCCCTGATGCGGGGCACCTCGAAATACAGGCCATAGGAACCGCCGCCGCGAAGATGAGCAATCTTCGTGTGCCCCAGGGAAATCAGGTACTCAACGGCTTCGCATACCGCCGCGTCGTCGTCAATACTGACGTGACGAACCCCCTGAACTGAGCCGCCCACCACAATGGTGGGCGATTCCAACTCCCTCAATGACAAGTGTTCCTCAGTGGTTATCTCCATGCACATCACCAGAAGGGCATCGATGCGCTTGCGAAGAATGGACCGGTGGAACACCCGCTCGCGGTTGATGCCGGTTCCGCCGAGGCTGAAGACGATCAGGTCGTAGCCAGCGGACCGAAGCTGCCGGTCCACGCCCTCCAGCACAGCGGAGAAGTACCAGCGCTCAATCAGCGGGAGCAGTACGCCCATCGCCATTGTGCGTCCGGATGCCAGTCCGGACGCGGCTGACGACGGCACGTAGCCCAGCTGCTGCGCCGCCAGGAGCACGCGCGCGCGGGTGCCGTCGGACACTCCCGGCAGACCGCGCAGCGCGCGTGAAACAGTTGCGGTGGACACGCGTGTCGCAGCAGCAACGTCCTCAATGATGACCATCGAGACCAGACCCCCTTCCCCATCGGAACCAAGGGCGGTTCCGGGTTAGCGCCGCGGCCCGCGGGCCTCTTTCGTATTGTTCTTCTGCCTTGCACGGAACAGCCGCCAAATAGCCAGCACTACCCCAAGAAGAATGATGGACCAGAGCGCTGCATTCTGTCCGCTGACCTCCATCGCAATGATGACAACAACCAGTGCGATCGCAAAGAAGCCCAGGAATCCGATCAGGATGTCAAGATTCTCTGCCTTGCGCTGTTGCCTTCGGTCGGCTGCCATTGATCTAGTTCTCACTTCACGGCGCCGGCGGTCAGACCCTCGACAATACGCTTTTGCAGTATCAGAACCAGGATCACCAGGGGAATGGTGACAATGGTGCCGGCAGCCATGACCGCCGTGTACGGCTCCTGTTGCGGTTGGCTTCCGGTGAACGACGCTATGGCCACCGTGACAGGCTGGGTTGAGTCATTGGAGAGCTGGCTGGCAATCAGGAATTCATTCCACGACGAGATGAACGCCAGAATCGCAGTGGTGAAGACTGCTGGTGCCGCAAGAGGCATGATGACCTTGCGGAACGCCTGGCCCTGCGTGCAGCCGTCAATCCGTGCGGCTTCCTCAAGCTCCCAGGGCATCTCCCTGAAGAAGGCCGTGAGCGTGTACACCGTCAACGGCAGCACAAAGGAGATGTTGGGGATGATCAGTGCCTGGTAGGTGCCAATCCATCCGATGTCCGTAAAGAGCTGGAACAAGGGCGTAATCAGTGCAACCCCAGGGAACATCGAGGCTCCAAGGATGAATCCCAGAATGATGAACTTGAATGGAAAGTCGATTCGTGAAAGCGCATACGCGGCGAAAACGCCAACCACGAGCGCTATCAGTGTTACCGATGCGCCGATGATCAAGCTGTTGAACAAAGCCAGGGAAAGGTTGTTTCCGGTATCAGTGGCGAATGCCGTCCGGAAATTGTCCAGCGTGACGTGGGTGGGCCAGAACGCGGTGTCGTAGGTGAAGGCCACCTCACGGAAAGCGGTGAGAACCATCCAATAGGCGGGAAGCAGGCACCAGATTACGATGACCGCCGCGCTGACATACGTCCGCACGGAGGCCCAGCGTTCCCTGGAACTGACGTTGCGCCGGTGGGGACTGGTGGAAGCGGGTCGGGTTGCGGTAGGAGCGGCAGCCTGCGTCATTTTGTCTTCGCCTTCTTAATCACGCCGGAGCCTTCCGAGACGTTGGCTCCGAGGAACCGTACGAAGATAAAGGCCACCAGGAAAATAATGAGGAATGTAATGGTCGAGAGAGCAGCCGCACTGTTGAAGCCCTGGCGGATCTGGTCAACAACCAGAATCGACAGTGTTGAGGTGTTGTTGGCACCCCCCGTGAGAATTGCGGGAAGGTCGTACATGCGCAGTGCATCCAGTACCCGAAAAAGGATCGCCACCATCAGTGCCGGTTTGACTAGCGGGAGTGTGATGTGTCGAAATCTCTGCCAGGTCGAAGCGCCGTCCACCTTGGCTGCTTCGTAAACGTCGCCGGGTATCATCTGCAAGCCGGCCAGAATCAGCAGGGCCATGAACGGCGTGGTCTTCCAAACGTCGGCAATGATGATCGCCCATTTCGCGGGCCATTCGCTGCCGGTCCAGAGAATGGTGGTATTGAAGAGCTCGTTGGCAATTCCTTGGAACGCGAAGATGAAGAACCAAAGTTTAGCGGTAACCGCTGTGGGAATGGCCCAGGGCACAAGGACGGCGGCGCGGACCAAACCGCGGCCGCGGAAGGACCGAGCCATGATGAGCGCCATCCAGAAGCCAATGATCGTCTCAAGCACGACAGTTACAGCAGCGAAAAAGAATGTGTTGCTGGTCGCAGACCAGAACTGAGAGCCCAGCGTTCCTGGGGGACAATCCACTGTCCCCCCGCCAACGGCAGGGCACTGCTGCATGATCCAGCCGGTGTAGTTGCTGATACCCGCAAACCCGCCGTCCGCGAAAAGCCCCGTCTCGGGATCCAGGCCGGCGTCGCTTTGGAACGACATGAAAATGCCGCTGATGATCGGATAGACGATGACAACGCCAAGCAGGATTAGTGTTGGCGCAATAAGTATTGAAGCCCATTTGTTCTGGGTGGCGGCCTTGCGGTCGGCGCTCTCCAGCGGCGGCTTCTGACCAGATTTTTTACCTTTTCTTGATGGCACCGCCAGGCGTGTGGCCATGACCCGTCCTTTCAGACCCGGCATTCCGGCCGGTTTGCGAATAAGCGGTTGCCAGAGGGTGGGAGCGCGGCAGCGCCCCCGCCCTCTGGCAGTCAGCTAGGAACCAGCGCCAGCTGCCTCGATTGCGGCGGCCATGTCGGTCAACGCTTGTTCAACAGACTTCTGCCCCTGCTGTGCGGCGTAGGCATTGTCCTGGATTGCCGTAGACACTGCCGGGTAGAAAGGCGTGACCGGACGTGGAACGGCGGTCTCGATGGATGCCTTCAGGACAGGAAGATACGGAAGCTCCGCCACCAGTTCTTCGTCGTCGTAAAGATCAGCCAGCACAGGAGCGAGCGATCCCTGCTGCGCATAGAAACGCTGCTGCTCTTCCTGGGTCACAAACTCAAGGAAATCGCGGGCGGTGAGTTTGTTCTCCGAGTACACGCTAATGGCCAAGCTGTGTCCACCGAGCGATGATGCTCCGGATCCGTCAGCACCGGGCAGCGGCGCCATGCCTAGAGTGTCCGCGACTGTGGAGGACTCCTCCGTTGTCGCAAGGTTGTAGACGTACGGCCAGTTGCGCAGGAACAGGAGATTGCCTTCCTGGAAGGCGATGCGCCCTTCCTCTTCTGTATAGGTGATTGCTTCTTCCGGAATGTTGCCCGATTCGAAAGCCTCCACCAGATTGGTCAGGCCCTGCATTGCCTCAGGGGTGTCGAGTGTGGGATTTCCCTCCTCGTCGATCACAGTGCCGCCTGCGGAATTGATCGCCTCGGAGGCGTTTACCGTCAGACCCTCATACTGCGCGTGCTGGCCGGCATAGCACGCGATGTCGTTCTCTTCCGCAATGGAGCACATCTCCATCATCTCGTCCCACGTCGTAGGAGGTTCATCGACCAGGTCGGTTCGGTAGTAGAGCATCCCGCCATCTGAGTGCTGGGGCGCAGCATACAGGGTGTCGTTATATGTGGCTGCGTCCACCGTTGCGGGGATCATCGCTGCGGTGTCAAGCTCCAACTCGCCTTCCAGCGGCTGAATCCAGCCTTGAGCTGCGAACTCAGCGGTCCAGACGACGTCCACAGACACGACATCGTAGTCCGCGTTCTCCGCCTGGAAGTTCTGTACCAGATCATCGTGCTGCTGATCTGCTTCGTCGGTCTGTTCCTTGAAAGTGACCTGCTCGTCAGGGTGCTCGGCGTTCCATTTCTCGATGGTTGGGCCGACTACGCCGCTGTTGTCCTTGCCCTGCACGTAGGTGATGGGACCGCGGCCTTCGAGTCCTTCTTCGGCGGCGCCGCCGCCGCCACCGCCTTCGCCGCCACCGCTGCCGCCGCATGCGGTGAGTAGTAGTGCGAGGGTAGCTGCGGAGGCAACTGCGCCCAGAGTTCTCTTGTTTTTCATTGTGCCTTCTCTCCGATGAGAAAGAGAGGCGGACAAAACAGACCGCCCCGTTGAGTGATGTCGATCACTCTAGTAAGCTGTGGGATGCAACGCAAGCGCTTACATTGGTAGATTCCGAGTGTTATCGAAAGGTTATACGTGTCCCTGCAAGCAGCACCCATTTCGCAGACAAGCCCGGCACCCTGGTGGGCAGATGCCGTGATCTACCAGATCTATCCGCGGTCCTTTGCGGACGGCAACGCAGACGGCATGGGGGACCTGCCGGGAGTCACGGCCCGCCTCCCGTACCTGCACAACCTCGGAGTGGACGCCGTCTGGCTCTCCCCTTTTTATGTCTCGCCCCAGGCAGACGCGGGCTATGACGTGGCGGACTACCGCCAGGTCGATCCCCGATTCGGCACGCTTCAGGATTTCGACACGATGCTCGCCGAGGCTCGGGCCCACAATCTGAAGATCATCGTGGACCTCGTTCCCAACCACACATCGGATGAGCACACGTGGTTTCAGGATGCCGTCGCCGCCCCGGTTGGCTCGCCCGAACGCGACCGTTACATCTTCCGGGACGGCAGCGGAGACAACGGCGACGTGCCACCCAACAACTGGCAGTCGATTTTTGGCGGCAATGCCTGGACGCGGCTGCCGGACGGCCAGTGGTACCTGCATCTTTTTGACACCAAACAGCCGGACCTTAACTGGAACAACGCCGAAGTCCGCGCGGAGATGGTTTCCATCCTGCGTTTCTGGCTGGACCGTGGCGTACACGGCTTCCGCATAGACGTGGCGCACGGACTGGTGAAGGCCGACGGGCTCCCGGACTGGGCGGCCCAGACCAAGATGGTTGAGGGGTCGGAACGTCGGCGCCCCAACCCTGAGGACACCATCCTCACTCCCCCGTACTTTGACCAGCCCGGCGTGCACGATATCTACCGCGAGTGGAATAAGGTTCTGTCGGAGTACGATGGCGACCGCATGCTGGTAGCCGAAGCATGGGTGGAGCCCATGGAGCAGCTGTTCCAGTACGTGCGCCCCGACGAGATGCAGCAGGCGTTCAACTTCGATTTTCTGCTGGCCGGCTGGGATGCCCGCCAGATCGCAGAGAGCATTGAGGAGTCGCTGGAACAGGCCGGACGCGTGGGCGCTCCGAGCACGTGGGTGCTGTCCAACCACGACACAGTCCGGCACTCCACCCGGTTTGGGTTGCAGGATCCAACCCGGTTCCCCAAGGGAATCAACGCCACCGACGAGCAGCCCAATGAGGAGCTCGGACGGACCCGGGGCCGCGCCGCAACCCTACTGATGCTTGCGCTTCCGGGCTCCGCTTACTTGTATCAGGGTGACGAGCTTGGTCTCCCCGAACACACCACCCTGCCCGATCACCTGCGTCAGGACCCTGCATTCTTCCGCACCAACGGAGTTGAGCGCGGCCGCGACGGGAGCCGTGTTCCGCTGCCATGGGAGGCGGATGCACCGGGGTTTGGCTTCGGCGATTACGACGACGCCGGCAGCACCCCGGGTGCCACCCCCTGGCTTCCACAGCCCGACACTTTCGGGGATTATGCCGCCGACCGCCAGGTGGGAATGAGCGGCTCAACCTACGAACTGTGTCGACGTGCACTCGATTACCGGCGCCGCAATTCCCTCGGTCAGGGATCGCTCACCTGGGAGCGGCAGCACAACCCCGAATCGGGGGTGGTGGCCTTCCAGAACGGTCCGGTGCTGGTTGTCGCCAATATGGGGATAGAGCCCGTTAAGCTTCCAGCCGCGCTGAAGGTCGAGGTCGCCAGCAGTTCGGACGCCGTCGGGAATGGCGCGCTGAAGCCGAACAATACCGTCTGGCTGACACTCTAGGGCCCCGCCATCGCCTACCGCTTGGGCGCCATCTGCGGTCATGCGTGCCAAGTACAGATCGGGGACCCAGTAAAGAAGGGGTCCTCGATCTGCAGTGGGCGCGTGAGCCCGGAAACGTGTCGCGAAACGTTGTTAGCGGACGCGCTCCGCTCTCGTGAACCTCGCCCGGGCGCCGGAGCTGAGGGTTATCAGCACCGGTGTCTGTCTACCAACCACCGCGTCAAGTGCATCCACCAGTGCGGTGACTTCTTCCGCTACAACATATGGGGCCACGCCTTGGCGCGGTGAGACCCTGATCCTGAGTGCAGGCTGGCCGTTGAACTCGTAGGTGGTGACGGAGGAATTCACCAAGTCAACCCGCCCGTTCAGTGCCGCCTTCAACGCCTGCTCCGCTACCGCGCCGTTGATGGTCACGCGGCCGGGCACAGGAGCGGCGTCGTCGTCATGGACCAGGGTGCCGGACCGCCCGCGGCCCTGGCCGGAAACCCACGCGATCATCAGGATCACCACCAGCACCATCAGGAGCGCCAGCAAAATCCACAACCAACTGTCCCGCTGCCCCTCGATGGTGGTGGCGTCCAGCACGCCCGCAATCCACTCACCAGCTGCGGCGGCCGTGTTGTGCCACCAGCGCGCGACGGCGGGGAGGCCCACCAGGAGTGCCAAAGCGCCGACAGCCATCAGCAAAGCGCCGAAAAGGCCAAGCAGTACCCGGTTCAGAGATCGCGGTGTCTGGTTCACTGGCCAATCACCCCTGACGGTGCAATGGCAACCCGAACCTCGGGCATCGAATCGATAGAGGTGCGCCTGAGGTCATCTTCGACGGCGGCCAGCACGGCGTCGCGGTCAACCGGAATGCCTGACGTTGGCCGCACCTGTACGTCGACTATCCGTCGGCCAACCGTGACAATCACTTGCTCTGGGGCCACCCCGGCGGCAACCCGGGCGCGGCGGGCAAGTGAGGAGGCCAGAACCTCTGCATCAACCACGACGGCCGCCCGTGGGTTGGGAATGGACAACCTCGCCAGGCGGCCGGGAAGCACGGCGTTCAGGAAAAAGATGAGTCCGATCAGGAACACGAGGGCACCCGCTGCAGCGAGCAGAGTGGGCTCCGTGCTGCCCGGGACGCCGCCGATCCACTCCCCCGCGCCTTCGGGACTGAGCAGCCAGGGATCCTGTCCGAGTGCCTTCAGCGCCGCCTCAAGCATGACGTACAGGCAGATGAGCGTGATCAGCAGGGCGGCGACGGCGGAGGGAACCGCCCGCGACGAATGCATCTCGCGTCGCACCACCCGGGCGGTCAGTTGAGTTGTCTCGTCATTCACCGCGTGCGTCCCCCGTCGATGAGCTTGATGCCGATGATGCGGATATCCACGCGGCTCAGTTGTGAACCGCTGAGCCGGCTGACCTGTTCGAGCACCATTGCTTTCGCGGCGTGCGCCCTGTCCCAGATCGATCCGCCAAAACCCGCTACCAGTGAACCGTCCCGTACGGTGCGGTCGAGAGACGGAATGCCGATCGGAAGGGCAAGGCGCAACGCAAGGAGGCCGTCGTCGTCGGACCAGCTTGCCCGGATTTCCCGGGCGGGTATCCCAAACACTTCGGACGCTACGGCGCGCGCAGTGCTGGTCAGCGCCTGGGTGCTGATCCGGTTGTGGCCAGCGAGCCGGGTGTCGGTAGGGACGGCGCTGGTCACGAGGACGAACGGCGTCCGGTCAACGCGTCGCGGACGCTGCGAAGATCCAGCTTGCCTTCGGCAACCCGCCCGAGGAAAGCGCCGATGACCATGAACAGGGACACAAGGAGGAAGCCCCAAAAGTTGAAAATCAGGGCGGCGAAGGCAAGAACAGTGCCAACGGCTATGCCCACCACGGTGAGATTCATATTCGGTTTCCTTTGCTCAGGCACGCGGTTTGTCGGTGCTCTTGGGATCATTCAGGCCCGGCACATGGACATCGTTGATTTCAACGTTGACCTCAATGACCTGCAGTCCCACCAGTTCCCCCACCGCGGCGTACACCGCCGCGCGGACCTGATCGGCGATGCCGGTCAGCGGATGCCCGTACTCCGCGACCAGATTGATATCCACGGCAACCTGGGTTTCTCCCACCTCTACGTGAATACCCTGGCTGAGGTCGTTGGCGCCCACGACGTCGCGGAGAGCGCCCAGCGCGCGTCCCGTGCCTGTTCCCAGCGAGTAAACACCGGGTACGCTGCGGGCGGCGATCGCCGCCACTTTCGCGACGGCAGGGTCACCGATGGTTGTTTTCCCGGTGGATTTTTGGGCGGAGCCGTGCTCGACGACGGCAGCAGTGACGGGCCGGTCAGGCTGCTTCATCGGCGGGTTCAGTGGTTGGGTCTGCTGGTCGTGTTCCATCGGCGGTGCCCCTTTCTCTTGTGCCCCAGCCTAACCCTTTGATTCAAGGTTGTCCGTTAGCGGGACGGCTGCGTGCAATGGGCTCGGAGCCACTGCTCAATCGGTTCCAGCGCCGCCCGGAATGCGACTTCATCAAACTCTCCCGACCCGTCTGGGCCGGATTCCGCAGCCTCTTCCAAATCTTTGAAGTGTTCCTCGAGCTCTGGAGGGGCTTTGCCCTCAAGCCGCTCGATTTGTTCCTCAAGTTTGTTCATGGTGTCCCCGTCCTCACCGCTCATGAAGCTCAGCGGTGCCAGCACAATTGAGGACACCCCCGCGGCCACGACAACACACTCCTTAATCCCGGCCGTTGTGGCTATCCCGGTGTTAGTGACGGAGCCCCCTGCCTTGAGATCAGCCCCGGGTGCCTGCTCGGCGGGAGCTGTGGGGCTGGGTTCAGCCAGCGGCATCTCGCTGGGAAGGCTGATGGTGCTGAGGGCTTCCTCCGGCTCCGCGGCGGCACATGCTGACAGCGTGAAGGCGGCAGCGCAGAACACTGCAACTGAAAGATACGGCTTCAATACGTTGGGGCCCTTTCCTGGTCTCGACTCCCGGTTCCAGATGCTTAACGCGCGGGTGGCCCGGTCTTCTCCCGGGTGGCCCCGTGCCGGCAACCCGCACATTCGTGGCCTTGTTGCAGGGCGCGCTGCAACAAACCCGCGAGGCTGCGCGGAGGCAACGAATCTGCGGGTTGCGCGCACAGACAACTCCGGGCAAGAAAAAAGCCCCCGGTTTCCCGAGGGCCTTCAGTGGTGGCTCCGACCGGCGTCGATCCGGTGACCTTTCGATTTTCAGTCGAACGCTCTACCAACTGAGCTACAGAGCCTTGCAACCATCTTATGATAGCCACTTCGACAACCCAGCGAACTGATTTGCCTGAGCGACCCTGACGGGACTTGAACCCGCGACCTCCGCCGTGACAGGGCGGCGCGCTAACCAACTGCGCTACAGGGCCTTGCATTTTTTACAAGAGCTTTAGACTACCAGCATCTCTGCCGCCGCCCGACCGTCATGGACGGCCTCGCTCCTGCGTACCCCCAACGGGATTCGAACCCGTGCCGCCGCCGTGAAAGGGCGGTGTCCTAGGCCGCTAGACGATGGGGGCGTAGAACCACACAAGCTTACTACTCCCTGCTGTGGACCTCTAAAACTATAGGGCCTCCTACAGGAATTCACCAAACCAGCAATACCCCTGCCGGTAGAGTTCAACAGGTGCCTATTGAGATGAGTCTGACCGATTTCGAGTCCGCCGTCGATGATGCCATTGACCAGATTCCTGACAGCCTTGCCCGCGCCATGAACAACGTAGCAATCTTCGTCAAGGAGGAGTATGAGCCCGGCCCCGGGGAAGACCCGGAGACCGAACTCCTTGGCCTCTATGAGGGCACTCCCCTCACGGAGCGGGATTCCTGGTGGGAGGCCGGGTCGCTCCCGGACAGCATCAGCATTTTCCGCCAGCCGCTGATGCGCCTCTGCGAAACGCGTGAGGAGCTGGTCGACGAGATCCTCGTCACCGTCATCCACGAAGTCGCCCACCACTTCGGTATCGACGATGAACGCCTCCACGAGCTCGGCTGGGGATAGCGCATCGGCGGAAAATCCGAAGGATACTGAATACATGAGCGCACACTCACACGGGCAGCTCCACGGGCCACCACACGTCACCGCAACAGGTAAACACCGGAAGAAACTGATCCTGGTGGTCGCGATCACGCTGGGCGTCGTGGTTGTTCAAGTGATCGGGGCAGCACTCTCGGGATCACTTTCCCTCCTCGCCGATGCAGGGCACATGCTTTCCGACGCCGCGGGTGTATCCATTGCACTGCTTGCGGCGTGGATCGCAACCCGCCCGGCGACGGCCAGGAGCACCTACGGCTACCAGCGGGCCGAGGTCCTCGCCGCTTTGGCCAACGCCATGATCCTCATGGTGATCGCCGTGGTGATCTTCATCGAAGCCATCCGCCGCTTTGGAACAACTCCGGAAGTGCGCACGGATATCATGCTGATTGCCGCCGTCGTTGGCGCTGCCGCCAACCTCGCCTGCCTGCTGATCCTGCGCGGCGGACAGAAGGAAAGCCTCAATCTCCGTGGCGCGTATCTCGAAGTGCTGGGAGACCTGCTGGGATCCGCCGCAGTGATTGTTGCCGCCGTCGTTATAGCCCTGACCGGCTACCAGCAGGCCGACACCATCGCATCAATGCTGATCGCCCTCATGATCGTGCCCCGGGCCTGGAGCCTACTGCGGGACGTCATCAATGTGCTGCTGGAATCGGCGCCGAAGGGGGTTGATCCCGAGATGATCCGGGAGCACATCCTTGGGGTGCGGGGCGTTGTCGATGCCCACGACATTCATGCGTGGACCATCACCTCGGGAGTGCCGGTGTTTTCCGCACACGTGGTGGTGGAGAATGCCACGCTGAACGCTGAAGGGGTAGATCAGATCCTGGACCGGCTCACCCACTGCCTGAGTAACCATTTTGATACCGAGCACTGCACTTTCCAGTTGGAGCCGCAGGAGCACGCGGTCCACGAAAGTCGCCAGCACGCCTGACATTTTGCGACACGCCGCGCACAATGCAACTAAATGACACTGCTGTTGTTTATGGTACTCGTGTGACGAATGTTGCCAAAGTGACATCCGTGCACCTATTCTCGTGACTGTTGTGTAATCAAACGTCGACGATTCGAGTCATGGTGCAGTCACCCCCCAAGCGGCGCGCGCGTTCGGCGTCTGCCACCTGCCTCGCGGCTGCGGTTCTTTTCAGCGGCCTGGGCCTTGCGCCTTCATCAGCGGCCCCCGCCATTCCGTCGGCGGCAGAGGTGTCCGAGGCGAAGGATGACACAGCGACGACGACGGCGCTGGTCTCCGACATCGAGAGCATCCTGGCGGAGGCGTTCACGGATCTTCAGGTGGCGCAGCTCGATGCCATGGAAACCCAGGGTGCCTACAATGAGGCCCTCGTGGTGCTGGACGAGCGCCGGTCAACCGCCGAGCGCACCAAGGAGCTCGCGGCGCAGGCCTCCAAGGAACACGCAGCTGCCGCAGCACAGCTTGGCGAACTGGCCGGCGACATTTACCGCACCGGCGGGGTCACACCGGATCTGGCGATGCTGTTCACTACTGAGAGTCCGGATGAATTGCTCTACCGTGCGTCCGCCATGGACGGCCTCACCACTACACGCACGCGCACACTGACAAACGCGCAGACTGCCGCGCAGACCCTCGAGTCGCTCCAAGCCGACGCGCAGGATGCCGAGAAGGCGGCAATCGAAGCTGCGGAAACAGCGAAGAAGGCGGGTGAGGCCACGCAGACCGCCACCGACGCAGCCGCCGCGCTGGTCGCCGAAAAGCAGACCGAGCGAACCGAACTGGTGGGTCAGCTGGCCACACTCAGGGATACCACGGCGGCGCTCGAGGAGCAGCGGATCTCCGGGCTGGAACAAGCCCGGCGAGAAGCTGAACTTGA
>NZ_KI914989.1:281857-284951 GCF_000520595.1 Arthrobacter sp. H5 | reverse complement strand
GTCTCCGTCTCAGTCTCCGTCGGCACCGGGGTCGGCGTTGGATCTACTCCGGCGACCACACAGCCGTTTGCAAAAATCGCCTGCCCTTCAGCATCAAAGTTCAGGCCTTCCGGTAGAAAGGAGTTTGGCGGGATGATGTCATCGCCATGATCTCCGTGGCCATTCAGGCCATTCAGGCTAACCTCAATGCCCACATAAGGGTTCTGCGCTGATGCCGTCGCATGGCAGATGCCAATCTTGTCTTCGGACTCGGCAACAGCCACGGGTATCACCGTGAACGTAGCGAGCCCAAGTATTCCTATCAAGGCGAGAGTTCGTCTCATTGCCCGGTCTCCATTCCAACGTGGGGGAAACTGGAAACGTTGCGGCTCCTGCGGTGAGCATCCACCCGCGGCATCCCACAACCGCCCAAGCCAAGGTGCAGCTGGCCGGCGTGCGCGGTACCGCGCCACAAAGTCTTCAGTTACTGAAGACCCCACCCTAGAAATTTTCCAAGTAATTGACATAGGTACCGAATACTCGTTTATCAATGCCGAAACTGCGTCTAAGGAAAAGACCCAAATAGTCAATCAATTAAGCGCAGGAAAGACGCAGTAAAAGCGCAGATCTTTCTCAAGAATTGCAGTGAGGGGCGACAAGGCTGCGGGAGGTGACTTACTTTCCAAAGTCCAGGCGAGCCGTTTCAAATCTCCAAATTCATGCCCTGACAAGGCTTTTTATGTCTGATATTTCTCTTGTAGGTGGATGATTGTGAGTACTCAGCGGGTAAAGCGAGTAGTACTGCGCGCGAAAAGCGAGTAGTGAAAGCACTTGCTCGCAGACTTTTCACAGTGCACAGTGAATGCATCGGGTCTCAACCGCAAAGTTCGCTCCCAGGAGCCGCGCTGCAATTCCTTAAATTTTGGTCGAGAGCTCGTGCCTTTTAGTTCCATCCACCATTTATCAAGGAGTCACAATGCTTTCTCTCTACGCAACCATCCAGTCCGTTCTCCACACCGCCAAGGCCCGCCTCACCAACGAAGAGAAGGGCGCGACGATGGTTGAGTATGGCCTCATGGTCGCGCTCGTCGCTGTGGTCGTTGCGGTTGCGGCCACTGTGCTCGGCACCAACATCAGCACCCTGTTCACTGGGCTCAATTTCTAAGCTGCTTACCAGAATGGCTCTGGCGGCATCCGCCGCCGGAGCCATTCTCATCACCGAATCCGCGCATTAGAAGGGAGAAGTAGGTTGAAGCGACATCGCAAAGAGGGCGGCGCAGTAGCCGTTGAACTCGCGTTCGTCCTGCCCCTCCTGCTGTTGCTCCTCATCGGGATCATGGAGTATGGACGGGTCTTCAATGTTCAGATTTCCCTGACACAGGCTGCCCGGGAAGGCGCCCGGCACGGCGCTATTTACTACGACGACGCCAGCCTTGACGTTACCAGCGCGGCATTGGGCGCGGCCCCGACCTTGGCGGGACTCGGGGTTGCAGTCACTGACGATGCATCCGCTTGTAGCCCCGGAGGAGATGTCACCGTCGCAACCAGCATCTCGTTGTCATCCATGTCAGGATTCCTCAATCTAGGCATTTTTGGCGGCCCTGCCCTTTTTCCCATCAACCTTTCAGGCGAAGGAGTCATGAGATGCGGCGGTTAGGCCCCACAAAGTACTCGCCGCGGCTTCGGCTCAGTGAAAACGAGCACGAGCGAGGCGCCGTATCGGTCATTGTGGCATTTTTGCTCGTGGTGCTCCTCGGCTTCGCGGCCCTGGCAGTCGACGTCGGAGCGATGTACTCCGAAAAAGCTCAGTTGCAAAACGGAGCAGATGCAAGCGCACTCGCCATTGCCAGCGACTGCGCTCAGGGGGCCTGTGGAGATGTCTTCGCTACTGGCAGGGCGTATGCGAACGGCAACGCGAACGACGATTCGAGCGGCATCCAATCCATCACGTTCCCTGACACAACAACGGTTCGGGTCGAGACCAACGCACGGGACGCCAGTACGGGCGCTGACCACTTCTCGCTCTACTTTGCCCGCGCTATGGGCTTTAACGAAACCGAAATCGATGCTTCGGCTGAAGCCGCTTGGGGTGCTCCGTCCGCAGGTAACACGCTGCCGTGGACCATTAGCCAATGTGTTTTTGAGCAATTCCTCAGCCCGAGTCAACTCAGCGAGCTGAACTCGACCGGCTCGTTTACCGGCGACCCCACAGCAACGCCCATCTTAATGAGATACGACAAAAACACCCCTGACTACCCGGGGTGTGTGGCACAGAACGGCTACAACCCAGGGGGTTTCGGGTGGTTGGAGACAACTGGATCAGGCTGTACGGCCGACATTGATATCGCAGCCACAGTTGAAGGTCAACCAGGCAACAATTTCCCCAACGAAGCGGATTGCGTCGCCCTTCTCGCGTCATTCATGGATGAACCGGCGCTGATTCCACTCTTCACTACCGCCACTGGGAATGGGGGGAACGCAATTTACTCCCTTACAGGGTTCGCGGCCTTTCAGGTCACCGCATACAAATTCGGCGGCGGATCTAGCGTCTCAAGCGACCCTCCGCCCGCGGGATGCTCCAGAAACTGCCGCGGCATCGAAGGTTTCTTCACCCGCTACGTCTCGCTCGCCGAAGGCATGACGCTCTCCGGCAGTGTGCCCGATTTTGGAGTAACAAGTGTCAGCCTTTCAGGTTGAGTCTCACCGGGGTACACCAAACCGCCGCAATCCAGCAAACATTCGTCATTAGGGAATATCGAAAGTGAAATCACGCCTACTCGGAGGAATTGCCTCCCTTGTACTCGCAGTCATCGGCACCGCGATGCTGGTGCTCTATGTCAACAACGCTGACGCCCGTGCCCAGGAAGGGCTCGCCCCTGTGAACGTTCTGGTAGTGCGGGAACTCATCCCCGCGGGCACGCCAGTAGCTGAGATCCAGGAACAGGTGGAAACGGCATCGGTGGCCAAAGCCGCGGTGACCTCCGGCAGCCTGGACACGCTCTCGGGCCAACTGGACAAAGTGACCGCGGTTGACCTCGTGCCCGGTGAACAGCTCCTTGAAGCGCGGCTGGTCCAGCCAGCCGATTTCCTCCCGGGAACGGTTCCCGTACCGGAT
>NZ_KI914989.1:271478-281757 GCF_000520595.1 Arthrobacter sp. H5 | reverse complement strand
GCCGATTTCCTCCCGGGAACGGTTCCCGTACCGGATGGTCTGGAGGAAGTCACTGTGCTTCTCTCTCCAGAACGCATGCTGGGGGGCCGTATCAAAGCCGGCGACACGGTGGGCGTTTTCATTTCAGTAAATCTAGACGAGGCGCTACCGGACCTCCCAGAGATCCCCGAGGAAGCCGTGGGCTGGAAGCAGTTCACCCACCAGAATTTCCAGAACATTCTGGTCACGGCCGTACAACAGGCGGCACCCGAAACCGAAGATGGTTCCTCCGTCAATGAGGGAGTCGCCATGCCGAACGGATCCGCTTTTGTCACGCTGGCCCAGACCGATCTCGATGCCTCGAAACTCGTCTTTGGTTCAGAGTTCGGGAGCATCTGGCTATCCAAGGAAAGCGAGAAATCCGAAGTAGGCGATCCCCCGGTGGTCGTAGTCCCGGAAGTACTCAAATGAGCCGCTTCCTAGCCATCACAGCTGTTCGTGACTTTGAGGGCAGGGTCCGGCAGGCCATCACGGGAGCTCTCCATGGCGACCTCCAGACGCTGCCTCCTGAAGCCATCGCCGGAAGCCCCGCGGACATCCTTCAGCACACAGCAGGCGCCGCTCCCGAAGTATTGCTCCTCGGGCCGGGCATTAACCCCGAGGAGGCGCTCAAGCTCGCTGTCCTGTTCGACCTGCAATACCCGGAGATTAGCCTGGTGCTGGTGACCCCGACCAGTCCTGAGCTGGTATTGGCGGCAATGCGTGCCGGTGTAAGGGACGTCGTCAGTCCGGAGATTAACGTCAATGACCTGCGCATACTCCTTGAGCGGTGCTGCACGGCAGCTAGCAGTCGGCGTCGGGGGATGTCCATGGCAACCGCGCCTGACCAGGAATCAGGGAGGGTCATCGCGGTCATGTCTCCTAAGGGAGGCGTCGGCAAAACCACCGTGGCTACCAACCTCGCCATCGGGCTGGCCAAACTGGCTCCAATGGGTGTGGTGCTGGTAGATCTCGATCTACAGTTCGGCGATGTCGCCACAGGGCTCCAGCTGGAACCCGAACATTCTATCACCCAGGCGGTTCATGGTGCGGCTGCACAGGACTCGATGGTTCTCAAAGCCTTCTTGACCGTACACCCCGCTGGCGTCTATGCACTCTGCGCCCCGCGAACACCCGCGGAGTCCGACTACATCACCGCGGATCACGTCACCCAGCTCCTGACCCAACTTGCCAGCCAATTTCAATATGTTGTGGTGGACACTGCTCCCGGACTGGGTGAACACTGCCTGGCCACGCTGGAGCAGGCAACCGACGGGGTGTGGATCTGCGGAATGGACGTGCCCAGCGTCAGAGGTCTTCACAAATGCCTGGATGTACTCCGCGAATTGCAACTCTTGCCGCGGAACCGACACGTTGTGCTGAACTTTGCCGACCGGAAGAGCGGGCTGTCAGTGCAGGATGTCGAGGCAACCCTGAATGTTCCGGTGGACGTGGTGGTTCCGCGCTCCCGGACGCTTCCGTTCTCAACCAACCGCGGAGTACCTGTCCTCCAGTCAAAGACCAGGGATGCTGCCGCAAAAGGATTACAGAAGCTCGTTGACCGATTCAATCCGAGCAGCAGCATACAGTCCAGCCGCAAACTGCACCGACGGGTGGTTGTCGCATGAAGCTCTCCGAGCGGATAAAGGGCCTCCAGCCCCCCTCGTCCGGCAGCGAGGTACCACCAGAAACAACATCGTTGCACCCACCCGCCGACGGGCAAGCCACACCGTCGGACGCGTCGCCACCTGTCCCGACCCAGTCGGCAGCCCAACCGGCCGCTTCACCATTGACTTCTCGGGGTGTGGCCCCGGCATCGACTACAGGAGATGCACTGGCAGGTCTGAAGCAACGCGCTGCCAAGGCACTCTTTGAGCGAATGGGCTCGCGCTTCAGCGATTCCTCCATCACCGAGGAGGAACTGCGGACAACGGCCAGGCAGGAACTGTCCGCCGTCGTCGACGAGGAACAGGTTCCACTCTCGCCGGAAGAACGACGTCGACTGATCCGTGAGATCGCCGACGAGGTGATGGGATACGGGCCTATCCAGCGGCTGTTGGAGGATCCTTCCATCACCGAGATTATGGTTAACCGTTCCGATCAGATCTACGTTGAACGGAATGGTCAATTGACCCTGACCGAGGCGCGGTTCAGCTCGGATGAGCACCTGCGTCAAGTGATCGAGCGCATCGTCGCCAAGGTGGGCCGTCGCATTGACGAATCTTCGCCACTAGTCGATGCGCGTTTGGAGGACGGGTCCCGGGTCAATGCCATCATCCCGCCTCTGGCCGTCAATGGGCCTTCGCTCACCATCCGGAAGTTCGGGCAGGTTCCCATCACGGTTCAAGACCTGATCAGGTGGGGGTCGATTACACCCGTGATGGCCGAACTGCTGAGCGCGTGTGTGCGCGCCCGCCTGAATATTATCGTTTCGGGAGGTACGGGTACAGGAAAGACGACGATGCTGAACGTGGTGTCGTCCTTCATCCCGGATGGCGAGCGTATTGTCACCATTGAAGACGCCGTCGAACTACAGATGCAGCAGGAGCATGTCGTCCGTTTGGAAAGCCGTCCTGCCAACATCGAGGGCAAAGGCGCAATCGGCATCCGGGAACTTCTGCGCAATTCGCTTCGCATGCGGCCCGACCGCATCATTGTCGGAGAGGTCCGTGGCGGTGAGTCACTGGACATGCTGCAGGCCATGAACACCGGACATGATGGGTCATTGTCCACCGTGCACGCTAACTCGCCCAGGGACGCAATCGCGCGGTTGGAAACCCTGGTGCTGATGGCAGGCATGGATCTCCCGCTGCGGGCCATTCGTGAGCAGATTGCCTCCGCGGTGGACCTGATCATTCAACTGACCCGGATGCGGGATGGAACCCGGAGGGTCACCCACGTCACCGAGGTACAGGGAATGGAAGGCGAGGTGGTCACTCTTCAAGACGCCTTTCTGTTTGACTACTCGGCCGGCCTCGACCCCTCGGGGCGTTTCCTCGGAAAGCCGGTGGCCACCGGCGTCCGTCCACGGTTCCTCGACCGCTTCGAGGAACTGGGCATCCACGTGCCGCCTGCAGTTTTTGCCACTCCGGCTGTGCAACCGGGAAGGCGCTGACCATGGAGTCTCCCCTCTTCCTCCTCGCATCCGTCGGGCTCTGCTTTGGAGCCTTGCTGCTAGTCGTCCTTGTAGTTTTCAAGCCGCGTCACGCCGCCATTCCCCTTGATCGACGCCGACCGAGCACCCACCCTGAGCTTTCAGTGTTCAGTCGCGTTACCGAGTCCACGGTAGCGAGGGTCGATGGCGTCGTCGGCAGGAACGGAGGACTGTACAGCGATTCCGTCCTTTACAACGCCGGCGTCAAGATGAAGCCGGCAGACTTCACCGTCTTTGTTGCAGCCGCCGCTGCCGTGAGCGGTATTGTGTTCGGAATTCTCAGCCATCCGGTATTGGGAGTTTTTGCCGCACTTCTCGCGCCGGTCGCGGCAAAGGTGGTGCTCGCCTTTCGCACTGGTAGGAGAAGGGCCAAGTTCGAAGCGCAGTTGCCGGACACCATTCAGACCTTGATCGGCGGTTTGCGGGCGGGTCACAGCGTCCTGCGTTCGATCGACGCCGTTGCCATCGACGCGGAGGCTCCGACGGCGGAGGAGCTCGGCCGAATCCTCAATGAAGCCCGGATTGGGAAGGACTCCTCGGAAGCCATCGAGGAATCCGCTGACCGCATGGACAACGAAGACTTCAAGTGGATTGCTCAGGCAATCCAGATCCATCGGGAGGTCGGCGGCGATCTGGCCGAAGTACTTGAGCATGTAGCGGAAACCATCCGTGAGAGGACTCAGATCAAGGGGCAGATTCGCTCTCTGAGCGCCGAAGGTATCATGTCGAGCTACATTCTCATGGCTCTGCCGGTGGGCATTTTCGTGCTCTTCACCATTATTAATCCCACCTACATTACTGTCCTCACCACCAGCGTCATCGGTTTTGCGCTGATCGGCGTGAGCATTGTTATGTACATCATCGGCGGGTTCTGGCTCAGCCGCATGGTCAAGATCAAGTTTTAGGAGTGATGATGACACCTCTGGTATGGGGGATAATCGGCGCGGTGATACTACCGCTCGCCTACCTCACCTGGACGCTCGTTTCGTCAGACCGATCTGGTGCGGCGGCGATCCACGCGAACCTGACGGCGGGGATCGACAACCATGGTGGCCCGTCTGCGACCAGAAATACAAGCTTTTCAACTCTGCTACGCAAGCTGACGCCGGCAGCTTATGTGTTGAAGCTGGACAGGCTGCTTGCACTTGCCGGAAGACCGCGGTCGATGCCACTGGAAAAGCTTCTGGTATTAAAACCTGCTCTGGCGCTGGCAGGAGCAGCACTCACTTTTGTATTGCTCAACAGTGGGCCTTCAGCACGCAACCTGCTGATCGGTGTCTTCATCATCTTTCTGGCTTACTTTATCCCCGATCTCCTGATTTACAACACCGGGGTTAAGCGCCAGCAGGCAATCGAACTGGAACTCCCGGACACCCTCGACCAAATGCTCATTTCTGTCGAAGCCGGGTTGGGCTTCGAAGCGGCCATGGCACGTGCTGGACAGAATGGAAAAGGTCCCTTGGCCGAGGAGATGGTTCGCACCCTTCAGGACATGCAGGTCGGCCGTCCACGTCGGGAGGCCTACCTGTCCCTGGCGGACCGATGCTCCGTTCCGGATGTCAGGAGCTTTGTCCGCGCGGTGGTCCAGGCAGACAAGTACGGGATTGGTATCGCCAGCGTTCTGAAGTCCCAGGCCAAGCAGGCCCGAGTGAAGAGAAGGCAGCGAGCCGAGGAGAAGGCCATGAAGCTTCCCGTGAAAACGCTGTTTCCGCTGATCCTCTTCATTTTTCCGGTCATGTTCATTGTCATGCTTGGACCCGCAGCCATTAACATCATGAAGACTCTCGGGTGATTCTCCTTACCTTCAGTTCTCTGGCGCTCGGCACCGCTGCGGGGTGGCTCCTGTTTCCGCTCAGCGAGAGAGATCCAAGCACCACGCTGCCCCGCTCATGGCGAATGCCTACTGCCGCTTTCACCGGTATCCTTTGCGGACTACTGGCATGGCGTATCGGTCCCTCGTGGGATTTGGTGGTGTTCTTGGTGTTGCCGCTCTTTGGCGTGCTCCTCGGCGCAATTGACTTGAGGACAAGGCTCCTGCCTAACGCCCTGGTCATGCCGTTCCTTCTGCTGACCGTTCTGCTGATGCTGCCGGTTGCCGGTTTCGAAGCCGGCTGGAGCGCACTGATGGGCGCGTTGGTGGGAGGTGCGTCCATGTTTGTGATCTACCTGATACTCGCGCTGATCTCTCCCAGCGGTATTGGAATGGGTGACGTCAAACTTGCGGGCGTCCTCGGCATGTACGGCGGATACGCCGGCTTCCTGCCGTGGGCGGTTATGCTGTTGGGCGGCTTCATCCTCGGAGGTGTTGTGGGGATCGCCCTGCTATTCGGCGGCGCTTCGCGGCAGTCAGCGTTTCCCTTTGGTCCCCCCATGCTGGCGGCTGCTGTGGTTGCCATGCTCGCCTGAACCATATCGCCCTGTACATAGGATGGCTCAGGCTTTCCACAGGACACGTCGCTTCCCGGGTTTCTCCAACCTTCAGAAAGTAGCCTTACCCCATGGCACTCACCGGTCCCAGCGCGGACAACAGCGACGCAGATGCACTGCGCGCTGTCAGCGCTGCCTCCGATGATTCCTCCACCGAGGCCCAGGATCGCCCTCACCACAACGGCCAAAGCCGGGTGACGCGCGTGCCTTTGGTTGACCCGGTGGTTTTGCACAATCTCGAAGACGAGCTCGAAAGCCCCGACGCAGCCCGTGCCTTTGTCCGGGACTTTGTACGCATCTGGGACGAACGGGACTCGAAGCTCTCCACCGCCATCGCCAGTAAGAACCAGGCTGCCTCCCTCGACGCGGTGCTCAGCCTGAAGATCACCTCGAAGATGGTGGGAGCCGCGCAGCTGGCTGGGCTGGCGGGAAGTCTTGAGGAGTTGCTGCGTGAGGGCGAGCTGGAGGGTGCGGCCAGCGCACTGCCGCGGATCCACGACTGTGGGCTGAGAACCGTCCGGGAATTGGCCGGCCGGCACCATCTGGATCTTGGCTAACTAACGCCCAAGACCCGCGTGGTTGCTACTCGGCCCGCTTGGGCACCAGACGATAGCCGACGCCGCGGACTGTCATCAGCCATCGGGGGTCACGCGGATCCTCGCCGAGCTTGCGGCGCAGGTTCCCAACGTGCACTTCAATAGCCCGTTCGTCCGCATCACTGACATAAGCGTCGCTGCGGTAGTACTCGCCTCGAACAACGCGGACAAGGTCCCCTTTGGTTCTGACCGCTCCCATGCTGCGGAGCAATTCATGCAGCAGGTCGAACTCGCTGCGGGTCAGGACCAGGTCCTTTCCGCGCACGGTCACCGTGCGGGTCTGGTGGTCGAGAACCAGTCCGTTGTGACGGAGCTCGCCCACCGGACGGGCCGTTGTTTCCACCGGAGCAGCAGGAACGGGCGCGGCTGGGCCAATTTCCAATTCGGCGCCACCCGGCACACGCGGTCTGCGGAGCATGGCCGCCACCCGGGCCCTGAGCTCGCGCGGCCGGAACGGCTTGGTGACAAAGTCATCGGCACCGGACTGGAGCGCAGTCAGCGTGTCCAGCTCATCAGAGTGAGCGGTGAGCATGATGACGTAACAGTCTGTGACTTCCCGGATGCGGCGCAACACCTCATAGCCATCAATGTCCGGCAGGCCGATGTCGAGCGTCACCACTGAGGGATTGTGTTCCTGCACCGCCTCGACGCCGGCTCGCCCCGTGCTGGCCGAGTGCACCTCGAACCCGGATTGGGTAAGAACCGCGCTCACCAGGTTGCGCACGTCCAGGTCATCTTCCACCACGACAGCCACGCCCGGATCGCGCACCATTTCCTCCTCGGTCTACCCCAGGGCCGTCGGCCCGTCGCAAAGGATCAAAACACCGCCACGGCTCAAGGAACCGAAGCTGCAAGCTCTCCACAGCATACCCCCGAGTCCCTTGCAACGTATGGCAATGATCACAAAACGGTTACATTGCGGCATCGCCCTCCTACAGGGCTTACTCCAGCGGGTTAGCAGACGATAATTGCCCTTATGTTGTGGTCTCTGCCGTTCCCTTATAGAGCTGTGCCCCGTTGGGGCTGCAGGGGCCCGTGTCATGAGTGAGCGGGCGCTCTATCTGCGGGCGAAAGGGGTCTTCAAGGGCCTCGGTTCACGGGGAAAGGTGGGCCTGTGCCAGCTCCCGCTGGCCTTCATTGTTGCGGCTGTCGCCCTAGCCGCACCCGCCGCGTGGCCCGGTCTGCTGGACAACCCGCTTTTCCTCTTAGGGCTCCTGTTCCATGCGGTCCTGCTTGCCCTCTGCTTCCTGGTTCCGTGGGACAAACTTCCTGTGGGCTCCTATGTTGCAATCCCCTTGCTGGATTTTGCCGCCGTCGCGCTATCCCGTAACGGGGCGGCAGACATCCTGCCCGGCATCGGCGTGCTTGTCATCTTCCCGGTGATCTGGATTTCAGCGTCCGGGATCTATCCCCGATTGAGTGCCACCGTCTGTTTTGTCGGCCCTTTCCTGGTCATCGCTCCGCCCCTTGGCACCGCGGCCCCGCAGCAGCTCGTGACCGCGCTGCTCTTTGCACTCATGATGCTGGCAGTCTCCGTTTCCCTCCGGTTTGCCAACCTCAACACGGCGCACAGCCGGCGCAAGCTCGCGGCGCGCGAGGCCGAGGTCCACCGCCTGGTCGACGAGAACAATGAGCGGGAACGGCTGCTCGAAACCATTCTCGACACCATTGAGGTGGGACTGGTTGCGGTGGACGCCACCGGACAAACAGTGCTCACCAACCGCCAGCAACACTCCTTTGACGGCTTGGTTGTGTCCACACTTCCATCCGCTGACCCCGGTCACTTTGCGTACAGCACCGACAAGACCACCCCTGTGCCGGCGTCCAGAATGCCGCTCAGCCGGGCACGCGCTGGAGAAACGTTCTCCAATTACGTGGTCTGGCTGGGTCCGGAAGGCCAGCAGCGGGCGGTATCCACCGCGGCCGGGCCCATGACCGACGGTGACGGCAGATTTGCCGGCGCCGTGATCGTCTACAACGATGTGACGGACATGGTCGAAGCACTCTCCGCGAAGGACGATTTCGTCTCGAACGTCTCGCACGAGTTCTGGACCCCACTCACCTCAATCCTGGGCCACCTGGACCTGGTGCTGGAGTATGAGGCCCAATTCCCTCCCGTGGTGGTTGAACATCTGGCAGTGGCACGCCGCAACTCCGAACGCCTCTACGCCCTGGTATCAGATCTTCTCACCACAGCCTCCGCCAGCAAGAGTGTTCATCTGCGGCCCACGGATCTGACCGGATTGGTGGAGACCAGCATTCAGTCCGCGCAACCACACGCCGCCGGCACCGGGGTTAAGCTCTCCTCGGAAGTGCCGAGCATGTTATGGACTTCCTCCGACCCGCTCCGCATCCGGCAGGTGCTGGACAACCTCATCTCCAATGCGATCAAGTACTCGCCCGACGGCGGAACGGTCACCGTCCGTGCAACGGAACAGTTGGACTCGGCGCTCCTCGAGGTTCAGGACACCGGCATGGGCATGACCCAGACGGAAACGAACCAGATTTTCGGCAAATTCTTCCGGACCGCCGCAGCGCGGGAGTCGGACATCCCGGGAGTAGGGCTGGGTCTTTCCATTACCAAGGCGATTGTGGACAGCCATGGTGGCACCATCCGTTGTACCAGCGCCGTCGGAGCGGGCACAACGTTCACGGTGACACTACCACTCCACACCGCAGCTGAGTCCAGCCGGAATTAGTCCAGGGGCAGTGTGACAGTCACTTGGCTGCCAGCGCCGGGGACGGAAACTATTGCAGTTGTTCCACCTGCCAGGTCAACAGTGCTGCGCATCAGGCGCAGTCCCATACCTGAGTTCCGCCCGGTGGTGGCCCGCTCCACATCGAAGCCGGCGCCGTCGTCGCACACGCGCAGTTGTATTCCGTGTTCGGCACCATGATTGACGGTGGCGATCCGCACCGTCACAGCGCTGGCTTTTGCATACTTGAAAATGTTGCTCAGCAGTTCCTGGGCCGTCCGGTAGAGCAGTGTGGCGGAGCTGCGGTCAATTTCGATGCCGTGGTGCGGTGTGTCCAGCCGCACGGCTACTCCGGCGGCCCGCAGTGGGGTGGCCAACCGCTCGATCGTCCCGGCCACGCCGGCGCGGTAGAAATCGACTGGCCGGGAATCGGTCAGTACTCCGTGTACCACAACCACCTCGTCTGCCAGCACCTGAATCATGTCCTTACTATGCGCCCGCGTCCTTGTTGTTTCCTTGAACCAATTTTGCCAACGACACTTCAAGAACCGACGGCAATTCACCGGCGCTTCGCGCAGGAATTCCGCAGTATTACGCAGTATTGGAGTTGAAAGAATCTCAACCACCCAATTCGATCCCGCGCCGCGCACGGGTGAGCGACGCACGGAGCCGCATTTCGGCGTCGTCCGGGTAACCAACTTCTTCCAAAACCAGCGGATGAGGCGGCGCCAGCACCGACCGCGCGTCCTTGCGGCGCGACAGTAGACGCTCGTGCAGCCACTCCACCGGCATTTCGCCGCTTCCCACCCGCAGGGCAGAGCCGATGAGTGCCCGGACCATGTTGTGGCAGAACGCATCAGCCTGGACAGTCACGCACAGCAGACCGCCCGGTTCACGGGCAAACTCGAAGCGTTGCAGTTCCCGGACGGTGGTTGCCCCAGCACGCGGCTTGCAGAACGCCCTGAAGTCCTGCAGACCCAGGAGTGAGGACGCCGCGGCATTCAACGCGTGCTGGTCCAGGTTCGTGGAGTGCCACAGCACCGATCCCCGGGACAAGGGATCCTGCAGCGCCGGAGTGTCGGCAATCCGGTAGCTGTACCGACGCCACAACGCGGAGAACCGGGCATCGAACCCGTCCGGCGCCCGGCTGACGGACCGCACCACCACCGGCGTCGAGACATTGTTTCCGAACGCCCGCCGTGCCGGCGCGACCTTGGGCAGTTCCCGGTTCACAGTGGCGCGGAGCCGGCGGAGCAGTGCGGTCTCCGGGAGAATATCACGCCCCCGGCTCAACGCTACCCACTCAGCGGACGTGAGGTCGATGTGCGCCACCTGCCCGCGCGCATGGACGCCCGCATCGGTCCGGCCGGCCACCGTCAGTCTCACCC
>NZ_KI914989.1:225311-271378 GCF_000520595.1 Arthrobacter sp. H5 | reverse complement strand
GTCTCACCGGCCGGCGGATCACGAGCCGCAGCGCAGCTTCAATGACGCCCTGCACAGTGGGCAGCGTGGGCTGGATCGCCCAGCCGGAAAAAGGAGCGCCGTCATAGGCGAGGTCCAGCCGGACACGCAGAAGCCCGCCATCCCCCAACGGGACAGCGGGCTTCTGTTCAGTCATACAATCCTCAGGCAGCCACGGTGGGGCTGTTAGGACTCGACCGTCTGCGCATCTTCGCCGCCGGCAGGAACAAACCCTGCAGCTGCGGCATCCTCCGCTGACTTGAACCATACTTCAGCGACGGTGGTGTTGTACCAGTGGGACCCGGGTACGTGGAACTTCATGGAGTTCACGTTGCCCTTGACCTCGTAGCCCTCAGGGGCTTCGCCGTCTTCACGCGCTGGAACCGAACCCTCGAAGGCGTTGGCCGTATCTTCGGTGGCAGCTTCGTCCGCGGAAGGAGCGGACTCTGCTGAGTCAGCCGATTCCGGTGAATCAGCGGAGTCTGCGGATTCCGGTGAGTCTGCGGATTCCGGTGAGTCTGCGGATTCAGCGGATGCCACTGGTGCGGCTGCTGCGGCCTGCTTTGCAGCAGCCAGTTCCGCAGCCTTGTCAGCTTCAGCAACTACAGCCTGCTTCGCTGAGACAGCGTCCAGCACCAGTTCGATGACGGCCATGGGAGCGTTGTCGCCCTTGCGGTTGCCGATCTTGGTGATGCGGGTGTAGCCGCCGTTGCGGTTTGCCACAGCAGGGGCAATGTCGGTGAACAGCTCGTGGACAATGCCCTTGCTGCTGATGACACCCAGGACACGACGGCGCGATGCCAGATCGCCCTTCTTCGCGAAGGTGATCAGCCGCTCGGCGTAGGGACGGAGCCGCTTAGCCTTGGTGACGGTGGTGGTGATTCGCTTGTGCTCAAACAGTGAGGCGGCCAAGTTGGCGAGCATCAGGCGCTCGTGCGCCGCACCGCCTCCGAGACGTGGGCCCTTTGTTGGTGTGGGCATGATTGTTTCTCCTCTTAGTGGTCCTGGCCGCCGCTTCCCAGCGGCGGACAGGCGGATCTGGTGTTAGAGCTCTTCGTCGCCGTAGGCGGCGTCGTCGTCCTCTTCGATGGCTGCGGCGCGGGCTGCAAGGTCAAACCCTGGAGGGGAATCCTTGAGGGACAACCCGAGTTCCACCAGCTTGGCCTTGACCTCGTCGATGGACTTGGCACCGAAGTTACGGATGTCCATCAGGTCAGCCTCGGAACGTGCAACGAGCTCACCCACTGTGTGGATGCCCTCGCGCTTGAGGCAGTTGTAGGACCGCACGGTCAGCTCAAGGTCTTCAATGGGCAGTGCCATGTCAGCCGCAAGAGCGGCGTCGGTTGGCGACGGGCCAATCTCAATACCCTCGGCTGCGGTGTTGAGTTCGCGGGCCAGCCCAAACAGCTCCACCAGGGTGGTGCCTGCTGAGGCGACGGCGTCGCGCGGTGCAATGGCGTCCTTGGTTTCGACGTCGACAATCAGGCGGTCAAAGTCGGTGCGCTGTTCAACACGGGTGGCTTCCACGCGGAAGGTCACCTTCAGAACAGGCGAGTAAATGGAGTCAACCGGAATACGGCCGATCTCCGAGTCGCCTGACTTGTTCTGTGAAGCCGAAACGTAGCCGCGGCCGCGCTCGATGGTCAGTTCAAGCTCGAACTTGCCCTTCGAGTTCAGCGTGGCAATGTGCAGGTCCGGGTTGTGGAATTCCACACCGGCCGGCGGTGCGATGTCCGCAGCGGTGACGACGCCGGGTCCCTGCTTGCGCAGGTAGGCAACCACTGGCTCGTCATGCTCGGAGGAGACCGCAAGGTTCTTGATGTTCAGGATGATCTCGGTGACATCTTCCTTGACACCTGGAACCGTGGTGAACTCGTGCAGCACGCCGTCGATGCGGATGCTGGTGACAGCGGCTCCGGGAATCGAGGACAGCAGGGTGCGGCGAAGTGAGTTTCCGAGTGTGTAGCCGAAACCGGGCTCCAGCGGTTCAATGACAAACCGTGACCGGTTATCGGCTACTACTTCTTCGGTCAGGGTGGGGCGCTGTGCAATAAGCACTTACATTTCCTTTCAGGGAGCATCCGCTATATGACGCAACACAAATGGTGGAAAGGGACAGCTAGCAAGCCAAAGCTCATTAGCTTGGGTATGTGGCGTCAAAGGCCGCCCCCAGTGTCCGGAGACCGGTTGCACTGCAGGGCGGCACTTCAACGCCATAAAGCTAATTAGACGCGGCGGCGCTTCGGGGGGCGGCAGCCGTTGTGGGCGCTGGGGGTGACGTCCTGAATGGAGCCAACCTCGAGGCCTGCAGCCTGGAGCGAACGGATGGCGGTTTCGCGTCCGGAGCCTGGGCCCTTCACGAAGACGTCAACCTTGCGGACGCCGTGTTCCTGAGCGCGCTTCGCTGCGGCCTCGGCTGCGGTCTGCGCAGCGTATGGGGTGGACTTACGCGAACCCTTGAATCCAACTTCACCGGCGGAAGCCCATGAAATGACGGCTCCTGAAGGATCCGTGATGGAGACAATAGTGTTGTTGAACGTGCTCTTGATATGCGCCTGTCCAAACGCAATATTCTTCTTATCCTTGCGACGCGGCTTGCGCACCGCTCCACGAGTCTTGGGGGGCATTGCTTCTCCTACAAAGTTTTGGTTGAGGGTCTAAGGCAGACCGGGCCAGTGGGCCCATGATCGCCGGGTTCCCTGGCTTAGCGAGCTTGCGAGCTAAGTTAGGGGGCGATTAAGGATTAGCGGGCGGCCTTCTTCTTGCCTGCGACGGTGCGCTTGGGACCCTTGCGGGTGCGCGCGTTGGTCTTGGTGCGCTGTCCGCGCACGGGAAGGCCGCGGCGGTGCCGGATGCCTTCGTAGCTGCCGATCTCCACCTTGCGGCGGATGTCGGCGGCCACCTCACGGCGGAGGTCACCCTCAACCTTGTAGTTGCCTTCAATGTAGTCACGAAGCTGCAACAGCTCAGCGTCAGTGAGATCCTTGACGCGCGTATCCGGGCTGATCCCGGTTTCCGCGATTGTCTGATCCGCACGGGTCTTGCCCACGCCGTAAATGTAGGTAAGCGCTATCACTACCCGCTTTTCGCGGGGAATGTCTACGCCAGCGAGACGTGCCATAGTGGCTGTTCTCCTTTGGTGATACCGGAGGTCTGAAACAAAGCGTGCCCAGGAGGTTTCCTGGTCCCCGGCCTCGGTGCCCGGGGGTGTGAATCCGTAATGCGTTGGATCCTGCTTTGCCTATATGGATTTACTGCGCGTGGGTTGAATTCTCCAAGAGGAGAGATCTAGCCCTGACGCTGCTTGTGGCGCGGGTTTTCGCAGATCACGAGTACATTGCCCTTGCGGCGAACCACCTGGCACTTGTCGCAGATCCGCTTCACGCTCGGCTGTACCTTCATGGTTTTCCTTTGCGTTGTTGCAGATTGTGCTGTGTAGGCACCCGTCCATTCTGCTGGAGAATGGCCGGGCTTTGATCAATTGTGCTTATTTGTAGCGGTAGACAATACGACCCCGTGTGAGGTCATAAGGGCTCAGTTCCACGACTACCCTGTCCTCAGGAAGGATTCGGATGTAGTGCTGGCGCATCTTTCCTGAGATGTGGGCGAGAACAATGTGTCCGTTGGCCAGCTCAACGCGGAACATCGCGTTGGGCAGTGCCTCGTTCACAGTGCCTTCTATCTCAATGACACCGTCTTTCTTGGCCATATCCTCCGCTAACGTAAGTGCCCACCGTTTGTACGGCGGACGGGTTTGGGGTTTTGATTGCCTAACCCGCCATGATCCGCTGACGCGGAAAAGCCCGGAAATGGGCACAGAAGTAGAGACAACCAACAGTCAACTCTACGCTAAGGCGCGGCTAAAGTTAAATCAGGAAACCCGGCGCACTATGCCGGCGGTCAGACCAGCGGAACGGGAGTAACGCCGTGGGCAGCAAGCCGGGAGGCACCGCCGTCTTCAGCGCTGAGAACCCAGATGCCGCCGTCGTGCACTGCGACCGTTTGCTCCCACTGGCAGGAACGCTTGCCGTCCGTGGTGACCACGGTCCAGTCGTCCTCGAGAACCGCCGTTTCCAGGCCGCCGAGTACCAGCATGGGTTCAATGGCAAGGCAGAGTCCTGGCTTGATCTTTGGGCCCCGGTGGCTGGTGCGGTAATTCAGCACATCCGGCGACTGGTGCATCTGCGTGCCGATTCCATGACCCACATAGTCCCGGAGGATACCCAGGGGCGCTCCATGGACCCCGGAAACATAATCGTCAATTGCACAACCGATGTCGCCAACGAACCTGCCCTTGGGCAGCGCTGCAATGCCATGCCACATTGCCTCTTCGGTGACCTCCGACAGCCGCTGGTCCTCGGGGCGTGGTGTGCCAACGATCACGGTCCTGGCCGAATCCGAGTGCCAGCCGTCCACGATGGCGCCGCCATCGATCGACAGGATGTCGCCGTCCTGCAGGATCCTGTCCCCCGGGATGCCGTGCACCACTTCCTCGTTGACCGAGACGCAGATGCTGGCCGGGAAGCCGTGGTAACCGAGGAAGTTGGACGTGGCGCCCTCGCTTTTCAGCACGGCGGCGAAGACTCCGTCCAGGTCATGCGTGGACAGCCCGACGGCGGCTGCCGCAACAGTCTCATCCAGCGCCCTGGAAAGCACCAGGCCCGCCTTGCGCATGACACGGATCTGGTTGGTGGTCTTGTACTCGACCCGTTGCTGCCGGAACATCCTACTGCGTGACCTTGATGGCGTACATGACCCGCTCGGTGACCTCGTCGATCACGCCGATCCCGTCCACCTTGGCAACGATTCCGCGTGCCTCGTACTGGGAGACCACGGCCTCGGTCTGCTGGTGGTACAGGTCCAGGCGGTGCTTGATGACAGCTTCGTTGTCATCGGAGCGGCCGTCCAGCGTTGCCCGGCCCGTGAGTCGGCGGATCAGTTCCTCATCCTGGGCGGTGAGTTGAAGCACCACGTCCAGATCGAGGTCCGTTTCCCTCAGGATGTCGTCCAGCTCGGCGACCTGGGCCGCCGTGCGCGGGTAGCCGTCCAGTAGGAAGCCCTCCTGGACGTCGTCGGCCTTCAGCCGTTCCCGCACCATACTGTTGGTGACGCTGTCCGGCACAAAGTCTCCGGCATCCATGTACTTCTTGGCTTCGATGCCCAACGGTGTTTCGTTCTTGACGTTTTCCCGGAAGATGTCGCCGGTGGAGATGGCAACAACGCCAAGCCGTTCGGAGATGCGTGCCGCCTGCGTGCCCTTGCCGGACCCCGGAGGACCAATAATCAGCATTCTTGTCATCGCAACAACCCTTCGTAATGACGCTGCTGAAGCTGCGCATCAATCTGCTTTACCGTCTCAAGACCAACACCCACCATGATGAGGATTGAGGTACCGCCGAACGGGAAGTTCTGGTTGGCGCCGACGGCCACCAGTGCAATCAGTGGAATCAGCGCCACAAAGCCCAGGTACAGCGCACCGGGAAGAGTGATGCGTGAGAGCACGTACTGCAGGTACTCCGCAGTCGGCTTGCCGGCCCGGATGCCGGGAATGAATCCGCCGTACTTCTTCATGTTCTCCGACACCTCGTCCGGGTTGAACGTGATGGCAACGTAGAAGTAGGTGAAGAACACGATCATGGCAAAGTAGAGCCCCATGTAGAGGGGGTGGTCGCCGTTTGCCAGATACGTGGTGATGAAGTTGACCCATTCCGGCGGCGGTGTCTGACCGTCCGTCGGGGTATTGAACTGGGCAATCAATGATGGCAGGTAGAGCATGGAGGAAGCGAAGATCACGGGGATCACGCCGGCCATGTTGACCTTGATGGGGATGTAGGTGCTGCTGCCGCCGAGCGTCCGCCTGCCCACCATCCGCTTGGCGTACTGCACCGGGATCCGTCGCTGGGACTGCTCCACGAAGATCACGAGCACAACCACCAGCAAGCCGATGGCAAGCACTCCGAGGAACACGTTCCAACCCTGCGTGCGGAGGATCTCACCCAGCGAAGTGGGGAAGCCTGCGGCGATGGCGGTGAAGATGAGGAGGGACATGCCGTTTCCGACGCCCTTCTCGGTCACAAGCTCGCCCATCCACATGATGAGGCCGGTTCCCGCTGTCAGAGTGACGATGAGCAGCGCGATGGTGATCAGGCTGTCGTCCGGAATGATCGGCACGGGGCAGTCACCCAGGAGTGCTCCGGAGCGCGCCAGCGACACCAGTGTCGTGGCGTTGAGCAGACCGAGTGCAATGGTCAGGTAGCGGGTGTACTGGGTCAGTTGCGTCTGCCCCTGTGCGCCTTCCTGATGGAGCTCCTGGAAGCGTGGAATGACCACCCGTAGAAGCTGGGTGATGATGCTGGCAGTAATGTACGGCATGATTCCGAGAGCAAATACGGAAACCTGCAGCAGTGCACCGCCGCTGAAGAGGTTGACGAACTGGTAGAGGCCGCCCTCTGTATTGCCGAGCTGCAAACATTGCTGCACGTTGCCGTAATCAACACCGGGGGCAGGAATAAAAGCACCCAGTCGGAAGATTGTGATGATCCCCAGCGTGAACAACAGCTTGCGCCGCAAGTCTGGCGTCCGGAAAGCCCGGCCAATAGCGCTTAGCAAGCGTCCTCCTGAAAGTCTTGGTTGTCCATCGCGGACAATACACAACAACCGAGTCTAACGGTTGAAACCGGTAGATGAGCACCGGAAAAGTAATGCGGCTCATTAAGCCAGACAAACTCTTGGTGGACCGGAAACATCCGATCCACCAAGAGTCTAGTTGCTAAATGAGGTAGATCACAGTCGACATCTGTGTGACCTACTCAGGTGAGGCAGTTAGAGCGCGGAGACGGACCCGCCGGCTGCGGAAATTTTCTCCGCAGCGGAGGCCGAGAAGGCATGTACCTTAACATCGACCTTGACGTTGATGTCACCGGTACCCAGAACCTTGACCAGCTGGTTCTTGCGAACAGCTCCCTTGGCAACCAGGCTGTCCACGGACACCTCGCCGCCTTCCGGGAAGAGCTCGTTCAGCTTGTCGAGGTTGACTACCTGGAATTCAACCCGGAATGGGTTCTTGAATCCACGCAGCTTCGGCAGCCGCATGTGCAACGGCAGCTGACCGCCAGCAAAGCCGGCCTTGACCTGGTAACGCGCCTTGGTGCCCTTGGTGCCACGGCCCGCAGTCTTTCCCTTGGAACCTTCACCACGGCCCACGCGGGTTCGTGCTGTCTTGGCTCCAGGGGCTGGACGCAGGTGGTGAACCTTCAGCGTCTGCACACGCTCGACGGTCTCAACTGCAGCAGCGCTTTTGGCGGCTGCAGTCTTTGAGGCCGGCTTGCGCGCAGGCGTTGACTTTGTGTCTGCCGCGGATGTTTCCGCAGTCTTCTTCTCTGCCATTATTTGGCCTCCTCAACCTTCACGAGGTGCGGAACCGTGTTGACCATACCCACGGTCACGGCGTCGGCGCTGCGGACCACTGTGTGGCCGATGCGCTTCAGACCGAGCGAGCGAAGGGTGTCGCGCTGGTTCTGCTTGCCGCCAATGACGGACTTGATTTGAGTGATTTCCAGCTTCGCGGAGCTGACCACCACACGCTTTGGTGTAATCGCAGTCATTACGCACCTGCCTTCTGATCCTGCATTGCGCGCAGCATCGACGTGGAAGCAACCTCGTCGAGCGGCAGTCCGCGGCGTGCAGCCACGGCCTGAGGCTCTTCGAGACGCTTCAACGCGTCAACGGTTGCGTGAACAATGTTGATGGCGTTTGAAGAGCCGAGCGACTTCGAGAGCACATCATGGATGCCAACGCATTCCAGTACGGCGCGCACCGGGCCACCGGCAATAACACCGGTACCAGGAGAAGCCGGACGCAGGAGGACTACTCCGGCTGCTGCTTCGCCTTGAACCAGATGCGGAATGGTGCCGCCAATGCGGGGAACCTTGAACATGGTCTTCTTGGCTTCTTCAACGCCCTTGGCGATAGCCGAGGGAACTTCCTTGGCCTTGCCGTAGCCAACACCGACCATGCCGTTGCCGTCGCCGACGATTACCAGGGCGGTGAAGCTGAAGCGACGCCCACCCTTGACCACCTTGGAGACACGGTTGATGGCAACAACGCGTTCAATGAACTTGTCCTTATCATCTCCGCGGCCGCCGTCACGGCCGCCACGTCCACCGTCACGGCCGCCACGGCCGCCATCACGGCCACCGCGCCCGCCGCCGCCCGCGGCGCCGCCGCCACGTTCGCCGCGGCTTCCGCCACGACGATCGTCGGTCGCCGGCGCAGACTCGGTCGCCTGTGCTGCTGGAGCTTCGGTCGCAGGCTGATCAGTTGCCACAGATTCCTTTTCCTTATTTGCTTCAGTCACAGTGCCAGCCCACCTTCACGGGCGCCATCTGCGATTGCGGCGATGCGGCCGTGGTACTTGTTGCCCCCACGGTCAAACACAACTGCCTCGATGCCGGCTGCCTTGGCGCGTTCGGCGATCAGTTCGCCCACGCGCTTGGCCTTTGCCGTCTTGTCGCCGTCGAATGACCGGAGATCGGCTTCCAGTGTTGACGCCGAAGCTACGGTAACGCCCTTCGAGTCGTCAACAACCTGCACGAACATGTGGCGTGCTGAACGGTTGACCACCAGCCGCGGACGAAACGCGGTGCCGGTGATCCGCTTGCGAACGCGAAGGTGGCGGCGACCGCGCTGTGCGGATTTACTCTTGGAGCTCCGCTTCTTATTGATGCTGATTGCCATGATTACTTACCAGCCTTTCCGACCTTGCGGCGGATAACTTCGCCCGCATAGCGGATGCCCTTGCCCTTATAAGGGTCGGGCTTGCGAAGTTTACGAATGTTCGCGGCGACTTCGCCGACCTGCTGCTTGTTGATGCCGGAGACGGAGATCTTGGTAGGTCCCGCAACGGTCAGCGTGATGCCGGTCGGTGCCTTGACGGATACCGGGTGGCTGTAGCCGAGCGCAAACTCCAGGTCGGATCCCTTGGCCTGGACACGGTAACCCGTGCCCACAATCTCGAGATCCTTTTTGTAACCGTCGGTGACGCCGGTGATCATGTTGGAGATCAGGGTCCGGGTCAGGCCATGCAGC
This sequence comes from Arthrobacter sp. H5, assembly GCF_000520595.1. Lineage (GTDB taxonomy): Bacteria > Actinomycetota > Actinomycetes > Actinomycetales > Micrococcaceae > Arthrobacter_D. Next base: position 262,273 of record NZ_KI914989.1, on the reverse strand, counting down.
GAGCGTGACTCACGCTCGTCATTGGGGCGGGAGACGGTCAGCGTGTTTTCCTCAAGGGAGACCGCGATCGGGCTGGGCACACTGTGGCTCAGCTCGCCTTTGGAACCCTTGACTGAAACTATGCTGCCATCCACCTTGACCTCAACGCCTGCAGGTACGGTGATGGGGAGACGTCCAATACGTGACATTATTCTTTCCCTTTCCCGCTACCAGACGTAGGCGAGGACTTCCCCACCCACGCCCTTCTTCGCTGCCTGGCGGTCTGTCAACAGACCGGAGGATGTGGACAGGATCGCGATTCCAAGACCGCCCAGAACGTGCGGCAGGTTGGTGGACTTCGCGTATACACGCAGGCCCGGCTTGGAGATGCGGCGGATTCCCGCTATTGAACGCTGGCGGTCGGCACCGAACTTGAGGTCGAGGGTCAGCTTCTTGCCGACCTCCGCTTCCTCTTCCTTCCAGCCGGCAATGTAGCCTTCAGCCTTCAGGATGTCGGCAACTCGTGCCTTGAGCTTGCTGTACGGCATTGACACGGTGTCGTGGTATGCCGAGTTTGCATTGCGCAGACGTGTAAGCATGTCTGCCACAGGATCTGTCATTGTCATTGGGCTCTTGCCCTTCCTCGTAACGGTTTCCGGATTCCGTCAGGATCCGGCATGCGCCTTATCCTGTCCGGAGCGGACCTGGAACGTAGTTGATTAGTCTTCGGATTTGAACGGGAAGCCAAGCGCCTTGAGCAGCGCGCGGCCTTCGTCGTCGGTCTTTGCCGTGGTGACAATTGTGATGTCCATGCCACGTACGCGGTCGATCTTGTCCTGGTCGATCTCGTGGAACATGGACTGCTCCGTAAGACCGAAGGTGTAGTTGCCGTTGCCGTCAAACTGCTTGCCGCTGAGACCGCGGAAGTCGCGGATACGGGGCAGCGCGAGGCTGACCAGGCGGTCCACAAATTCCCACATGCGGTCACCGCGAAGCGTGGTGTGTGCACCAATGGGCATTCCCTCACGCAGTTTGAACTGCGCGATGGACTTGCGTGCCTTGGTGACCTGCGGCTTCTGGCCGGTGATCTGTGTGAGGTCGCGGACGGCGCCGTCAATGAGCTTGGAGTCCTTTGCGGCATCTCCAACACCCATGTTGACAACAACCTTCACCAGGCGGGGAACCTGGTTGACGTTGCTGTAGCTGAAATCCTCCAGCAGAGTGGTCTTGATTTCCGCTGCATAACGGTTCTTCAGACGCGGGACGATCTTTGCTTCCACTGCTTCGGTAGTCATGCCAGATCCTTCCCTGATGCCTTGGCAACGCGGATACGGACCGTGCGCTCCCGGCCGTCGCGTTCAACGGTTTCGGTGCGGTAGCCAACACGCGTTGGCTTCTTGGTCTCGGGGTCCACCACGGCAATGTTGCTGATGTGGATGGGTGCCTCGACGGTCTCAATGCCACCAGTCTTGGTGCCGCGCTGCGACTGTCCAACCTTGGTGTGCTTGGTGATCCGGTTGATGCCCTCCACGAGAACGCGGTTGGTGTCCGGGAATACCTTCAGAACCTTGCCCTGCTTGCCGCGGTCTCCCCCGCGGTCCTGCCTGGCACCACTGATGACCTGAACCAGGTCACCCTTCTTGATCTTGAATTTCACATTGGTCTGTCCCATGGACTACAGCACCTCCGGCGCCAGCGAGATGATCTTCATGAACCGCTTGTCGCGCAGTTCGCGGCCAACCGGCCCAAAGATGCGGGTACCACGTGGGTCCCCGTCGGCTTTGAGGATCACAGCTGCGTTCTCATCAAACTTGATATAGGAACCGTCCGCGCGGCGGCGTTCCTTCTTGGTGCGGACGATGACCGCCTTGACGACGTCGCCCTTCTTGACGTTGCCGCCCGGGATGGCGTCCTTGACTGTGGCGACAATAACGTCGCCGATGCCTGCGTAGCGGCGCCCGGATCCCCCGAGAACGCGGATGGTCAAGATTTCCTTGGCACCCGTGTTGTCGGCGACCTTAAGCCGCGACTCCTGCTGAATCACTTATTACTCCTGTCGTCGCGCCGGTTCTCATGAGCTGAGCCTTGCGGAACGGATATGGGTGGGCCCCGTAATACTGGTACTCACCACACAGACGGAGGCGCCCGAAAGCGCCTGCGGTGTGTGCTGAACAAGATTATCGGGCTTTTGTCCTGAATCGCCGGTGTGGAAGCTCATACCTCTACCCCACCGGACAGACAAGATTTTCATCTTATCGCGAAAGCACTGTGTAAAAGAAATCGGTCTGCGGGAGTTCCCGCCGGCCGGTGGAACAGCCAAGGGGCGTCCCGGTGGATAACCACCGGAACGCCCGTCATGGGCCCACGCGGCCAGGGTTCCCCTGATTCCGCAGAGCGGAATCCAGGGTAGGCCGTGGGGCCTATTTGGCCTTTTCGAGAATTTCTACCAGGCGCCACCGCTTGGTAGCGGACAGCGGGCGGGTCTCGCTGATCAGAACGTGATCGCCGATGCCGGCGATGTTCTGCTCGTCGTGGACCTTGACCTTGGTGCTGCGGCGGAGAACCTTGCCGTAGAGAGCGTGCTTTACGCGGTCCTCAACCTGCACAACAATGGTCTTCTGCATCTTGTCCGACACAACAAAGCCGCGGCGGGTCTTACGCTGGCCGCGTACAGCGGTTTCACTCGTGGTGCTCACTTGTTCGCTTTTCTCTTCACTCATTTGGCGTCCTCCTCAGAAACCTCTGTGTCCTCGGACTTGGTGTCCTTGGTGGAGGCCTTCTTGGATTTCTTACCGGCCTTCTCTGTTTTTGCTTCCTCTACAGGAGCAACAACGTCGGGGCGGATGCCCAGCTCGCGCTCACGCAACACCGTGTAGATACGTGCAATGTCACGCTTGACTGAGCGCAGGCGGCCGTGGTTTTCCAACTGGCCGGTAGCCGACTGGAAGCGAAGGTTGAACAGCTCTTCCTTGGCCTTGCGGAGTTCCTCCGTCAGGCGATCCTTGTCAAAACCGTCCAGCTGATCGGTAACGAGTTCCTTTGAACCAATTGCCATAACTATTCACCACCCTCACGACGCACAATGCGTGCCTTCAATGGCAGCTTGTGGATTGCCAGGCGCAATGCCTCGCGCGCTACCTCTTCTGTTACACCGGAGAGTTCAAAGAGAACACGGCCGGGCTTGACGTTTGCCACCCACCACTCAGGTGAACCCTTACCGGAACCCATGCGGGTTTCGGCAGGCTTCTTGGTCAGCGGACGGTCCGGGTAGATGTTGATCCAGACCTTGCCGCCACGCTTGATGTGGCGGGTCATGGCAATACGGGCAGATTCAATCTGGCGGTTGGTGACATAAGCCGGGCTCAGCGCCTGGATGCCCCACTCGCCAAAGCTGACCTGGGTGCCGCCCGTTGCAGCGCCGGAACGACCCGGGTGGTGCTGCTTACGGAACTTGACTCGACGTGGGATAAGCATTTAAGCCTGCCCTCCTTCAGCTGGTGCTGCAGTCTCTGCGGGAGCAGCTTCTGCCGGAGCAGCGGATGCTTCAGCAGGAGCGGCGGCGCGTTCAGGACTACGACGACGGCGGTCACCGCCACGGTCACCGCCGCGTTCAGCACCGGCTGGGCCACGGCCCGGTCGGTCGCTGCTGGCGCCGCGGCCACGTGAAGGTGCGGCTGCAGCCTGGGCGGCAAGTTCCTTGGCAGTGATGTCGCCCTTGTAGATCCAGACCTTCACGCCAATGCGGCCGAAGGTGGTCTTGGCTTCGAAGAAACCGTAGTCGATGTTCGCACGGAGGGTGTGCAGGGGCACACGGCCTTCGCGGTAGAACTCCGAACGGCTCATTTCAGCGCCACCCAAACGACCGGAGCACTGGACACGGATGCCCTTGGCCCCGGCGCGCTGAGCGGACTGCATGGCCTTCTTCATTGCACGGCGGAAAGCCACGCGTGAAGAAAGCTGCTCAGCAACACCCTGCGCAACCAGCTGGGCTTCCATCTCGGGGTTCTTGACCTCGAGGATGTTCAGCTGAACCTGCTTGCCGGTGAGCTTCTCCAACTCGCCGCGGATGCGGTCCGCTTCGGCGCCGCGGCGGCCGATGACGATGCCCGGACGTGCCGTGTGGATATCCACACGGACGCGGTCACGGGTGCGCTCGATCTCTACCTTGGCGATGCCGGCGCGGTCCATGCCCGTGGACATGAGTTGGCGGATCTTGATGTCCTCGCGGACAAAGTCCTTGTAACGCTGTCCCGGCTTGTTGCTGTCAGCAAACCAGTGTGACCTGTGGTCAGTGGTGATGCCGAGTCGGAACCCATGCGGGTTTACTTTCTGTCCCACTTAGCGGTCCTCCACTTTCTCAGGGGTAGCTACTACAACAGTGACGTGGCTGGTCCGCTTGTTGATGCGGAATGCCCGGCCCTGTGCACGCGGCCGGAACCGCTTCATTGTGGGGCCTTCGTCAACGAATGCTTCGCTGATGATGAGGTTGCCCTCGTCGAACGCGATGCCGTCGCGGTCCGCGAGGACGCGGGCGTTGGCAACTGCTGACTGAACTACCTTGAATACCGGCTCTGAAGCCGCCTGTGGGGCGAACTTCAAGATTGCCAGAGCCTCATTCGCTTGCTTGCCACGAACCAGGTTGACGACGCGCCGGGCCTTCATAGGCGTAACGCGCAAGTGACGCGCAATAGCCTTGGCTTCCATTGCTTTCCTTCTCTCGTCTTAGCCGTAAAGACAGGCGCCTAGCGGCGCTTGCCCTTGCGGTCGTCCTTCACATGGCCGCGGAAGGTCCGCGTTGGAGCGAATTCGCCGAGCTTATGCCCGACCATCGACTCGGTGACAAACACCGGAATGTGCTTGCGCCCGTCGTGCACGGCGATCGTGTGCCCGAGCATGTCGGGGACGATCATTGAACGGCGGGACCACGTCTTGATGACGTTCTTGGTGCCCTTGTCATTCTCACGAGCCACCTTTACGAAAAGGTGCTGATCGACGAAGGGGCCTTTCTTCAGGCTGCGTGGCATGTCTCCAGGCTCCTATCGCTTGTTCTTGCCGGAACGACGGCGACGCACAATGAGTGAGTCGCTCTCTTTGTTGGGACGGCGGGTACGGCCTTCGGCCTTACCGTTCGGGTTGACCGGGTGACGTCCACCGGAAGTCTTGCCTTCACCACCACCGTGAGGGTGATCGACCGGGTTCATCGCTACACCACGCACTGTTGGGCGGACGCCCTTCCAGCGCATGCGGCCAGCCTTGCCCCAGTTGATGTTGGACTGCTCAGCGTTGCCGACCTCGCCGACCGTTGCACGGCAGCGCACGTCGACGTTGCGGATTTCACCGGAAGGCAGCCGAAGCTGCGCAAAGCGGCCTTCCTTGGCAACGAGCTGAACAGATGCACCAGCCGAGCGTGCCATCTTTGCTCCGCCGCCGGGACGCAGCTCCACAGCGTGGATCACGGTACCAACGGGGATGTTGCGAAGCGGCAGGTTGTTGCCGGGCTTGATGTCGGCCCCGGCACCTGCTTCAACCATGTCGCCCTGCTTGAGCTTGTTCGGCGCAACGATGTAGCGCTTGGTGCCGTCGATGTAGTGCAGGAGCGCGATGCGTGCCGTGCGGTTGGGATCGTATTCGATCTCAGCAACGCGGGCATCCACGCCGTCCTTGTCGTGGCGACGGAAGTCGATAAGACGGTACTGACGCTTGTGTCCACCACCCTTGTGACGGGTGGTGATCTTGCCCGAGTTGTTACGGCCGCCCTTCTTAGGGAGCGGACGCACCAGGGATTTCTCCGGCGTCGACCGTGTGATTTCTGCGAAGTCGGCAACGCTCGAGCCGCGACGGCCCGGGGTTGTCGGCTTGTATTTACGAATAGCCATTTTTCAGTTCCTCGTTAAAGTGGTCTCCGCCCTAACCGAGCGGACCGCCGAAGATATCGATCGTTCCTTCTTTGAGGGTCACAATGGCACGCTTGGTGTCCTTGCGCTGCCCCCAGCCAAAGCGGGTCCGCTTGCGCTTCCCCGAACGATTGAGCGTGTTGATCGAGTCGACCTTGACGGAGAAAATTTTCTCCACGGCCAGCTTGATCTCTGTCTTGTTGGAGCGCGGGTCAACCAGGAAGGTGTACTTACCTTCGTCGATCAGGCCGTAGCTCTTTTCCGAAACGACGGGTGCAATGACGACGTCGCGAGGATCCTTTGCGATGGAGCCACTCACTTGGCATCCTCCTCAGTTGTGCTGTCGCTATCGGCGCCAGCGGCCTTGGCCGTTGCGATGAATGCGTCATAAGCGGCCTTGGTGAAGATCACGTCGTCCGACACAAGCACGTCGTAAGTGTTGAGCTGATCGACGTACAGCACGTGGACCTGCGGAACATTGCGCACCGACAGTGCTGCAACATCATTTGCGCGCTCAATAACAACGAGCAGGTGTGCCCGCTCCGAAACGCCGCGAAGCGTGTCGAGTGCTGCTTTGGTGGAAGGCTTTTCGCCCTTCACCAGGGATTCCAGTACGTGGATACGGCCGTTGCGCGCCCGGTCCGAAAGCGCTCCGCGGAGTGCGGCGGCCTTCATCTTCTTGGGTGTGCGCTGGCTGTAATCGCGGGGAGTGGGTCCGTGGACAACTCCACCGCCGGTCATGTGGGGAGCGCGGATTGAACCCTGGCGGGCACGTCCGGTTCCCTTCTGCTTGAACGGCTTGCGGCCTGCGCCGCTCACCTCGGCGCGGGTCTTGGTCTTGTGCGTACCCTGACGGGCAGCAGCAAGCTGGGCCACGACAACCTGGTGCAGCAACGGCACGTTGGTCTGGGTGTCGAAGATTTCCGCCGGGAAATCAACTTTCACAGTTTTGGTAGCCATCTAGCTATGCTCCCTTCACGGCGGTTCGTACAAAGACGACCTGTCCGCGGGCACCTGGAACGGCACCCTTGATCAGCAGCAGCGACTTCTCAGCATCCACTGCGTGAACGGTGAGGTTCAGCGTGGTTTGGCGAACGGCACCCATACGGCCTGCCATTTTCATGCCCTTGAAGACGCGGCTGGGGGTCGAAGCGCCACCGATCGAGCCTGGCTTGCGGTGGTTCTTATGCGCGCCGTGTGAGGCTCCAACGCCGTGGAAACCGTGACGCTTCATGACACCGGCAAAGCCCTTGCCCTTGGTGGTACCAACGACGTCGACCAGCTGGCCGGCTTCGAAGGTCTCAACGGAGAGCTCCTGGCCCAGCGAGTAGCTGTCGGCATCGGACGTGCGCAGTTCCACGAGGTGGCGGCGAGGTGTGACGCCGACCTTGTCGAAGTGGCCAGCCAGAGGCTTGGTCACCTTGCGTGGGTCGATCTGGCCGAAGCCGATCTGAACCGCGGTGTAGCCGTCGGTGTCCGCTGCGCGCAGCTGAGTGATGACGTTGGAATCGGCCCGGACAACGGTCACCGGAATCAACCGGTTATCCGCATCCCAAACCTGGGTCATGCCGAGCTTGATGCCCAACAGGCCCTTTACCTGACGCGTAAGTGAAGTAGACATAATGTATCCGCTCTCCCTTACAGCTTGATTTCGATGTTCACGTCCGCGGGCAGATCGAGACGCATCAGCGAATCGACGGCCTTGGGCGTGGGGTCAATAATGTCGATCAGACGCTTGTGAGTCCGCATTTCAAAGTGCTCACGGCTGTCCTTGTACTTGTGCGGTGAGCGAATAACGCAGTAAACGTTCTTCTCCGTCGGCAGGGGCACGGGGCCAACCACCGTGGCGCCTGCGCGCGTCACCGTCTCAACGATCTTCCGGGCTGATACGTCAATGACCTCGTGGTCATATGACTTCAGCCGGATGCGGATTTTTTGTCCCGCCATGGCGTCTCGACTCTCTTTCTTATGAAGGCTGCCGTCGTATCCGACGGCCTTCCCTGTGCGTACTCTGTCTGCGCCTGTTGTGTGACGCTCCTCCAACAGACTGAATCCGGACAATTCCGGGTTCCTCACTCTGTCGAGGCACCGACCCCCGCGCTCGGGCGTGTCGCGGATTCCCTACATGGTCATCCCGCGATTCCAGACCAGCTGGATAAGGGTGGGTTATATTTGGGCTAAGCCACGCGGCGTACGCCGACCCTGCACCAGGCATTATCCTGACCGGGACTACGTCTCAAACCGCGCGCAGAAGCGCTTGAACAACTCACCTAGTCTGCCAGATAACCCCGGCGATTGCGAATCGGGTGCAGGCGGACCGACGTCGTCGTACATTCCCTTACGCGCGGGCGGTCACCGGCGGACGTGCCACCGGCCGACGTACTTTCTGCCCCGCGTGGGTTGCCCGGCGTCCGCACTGTCACCGCCGCGGTGTCACACTGTCACAGCCTGCGCCACCGGCCGACGTGCCACCCTCTCCCCTGCCCTACGCACCCGTTTCCCGGTTCACGCACTCAAAACCGGCTGGCACGAAGGCGATCTTCACGCTTCTTCTCGGCGACAACCACCTGGCTAGCGGTTCGCCCCTTCATGTACTCAGCCTTCTGATACTTCACGAGGCCATCAAACTCCCCGATCAGCCCAAGTTCGGGCCAATAGAAATCGGTCCGGGCGATGAACCCCCGTTCGTCGCGGAACTCGGCCTGGAGTTGAGGGGGCGGGAACCCGAAGAGGTGCATGTACGCCCGGCTGGCGGACTCGCCCGGCGATTGCGACCGTGCATCACTGAACTCGAGAACCCTGTTCAGCCGCTGGCGGACCGCTCCGGAACCAATCCATCCCGCGGCGTCGCTCATGGCGGCAATATCCGTGCGTTTCCTACGCAGCATCGCATCCACTGCCACGACGCCACTTCCAAACGACGATTCCGCACCAAGTGCCACCAGCGTCGAATTTAACCCCGTTAGCCGGAGTCCATCGAGGCTGATCTTCTCGGGAACGTACCCACTGGAAAAGTGCCGGCGTATATCGTTTCGGGACCGGGCCACCCGGTCGCCTTCCTGCTGCGCGTGCACACGCGCCGGGATACCAAGGATGGGAATATCGAGAACGACGGCGGCACTCTCGTGTGAAAACAGCGGCGGATTTCGGGCGGTGTCGTTTACCGCCAGGATGCGCAAACGGTACCGATCCCACGGATCCAGCTCGTCCCACAGCTCGCGCTCCGCATATATCCCGTGCCGGACCCGGACCAGCTTTCCCGATTTGCACAAACGCAGGAGCTCCCCCGGGTCCCTGCCCTGAACGCTCAACTCGGCCGAGGACCTCAAATGGGCCCGCAATTCCCTCATTCTGCTCATGCGTACAAGCCTGTCCCGCAGGAGTTGGTCATGGAGGCTTCAATGCGCGTATGTGGATAAGTTCAGGGGCACCACGCTCTACTTAGGCGGTCAGGCGCATAAAGGGGTGGCGCCGTCGTCGTGCCCGTTCCCGGCGAGCGCACCCGAAAACCGCAGACGCCCCCGCTATTCAGGGTGCGGGCAACGGAATGAGGTGCGCCCGCCGACAAGTGGCGCGGCCACCGCGGGCACGCACCGTGACCGACACCGGGCAGGAGCCGCGGTACCAGGCAAGGCCACTATCAGCACGGCACCGCGGCACAATTTGCTTCCCCATGCCCAAAGAGGAAGGGCCCCGCTGCACGTGCAGCGGGGCCCTTCCTCCAGAAACTCGAAGTGAGTTACTTGATGATCTTGGTGACGCGTCCCGAGCCAACGGTGCGGCCACCCTCACGGATGGCGAAGCCGAGGCCGTCTTCCATAGCGATTGGCTGGATGAGCGCAACGGTCATCTCAGTGTTGTCGCCAGGCATAACCATTTCAGTGCCCTCGGGGAGGGTGATGACGCCGGTTACGTCCGTGGTGCGGAAGTAGAACTGCGGGCGGTAGTTCGAGTAGAACGGGTTGTGACGCCCGCCCTCATCCTTGGCCAGGATGTAGACGTTGGCCTCGAAATCGGTGTGCGGGGTGATGGAACCCGGCTTGACGATAACCTGGCCACGCTCTACGTCCTCGCGCTTGATGCCGCGGAGCAGGAGACCACAGTTCTCGCCTGCCCATGCTTCGTCAAGCTGCTTGTGGAACATCTCGATACCGGTGACCGTGGTCTTCTGGATCGGGCGGATACCCACAATTTCGATTTCCGAGTTGATCTTCAGGGTTCCACGCTCGGCGCGGCCCGTAACAACGGTTCCGCGGCCGGTGATGGTGAAGACGTCTTCAACAGGCATCAGGAACGGCTTGTCCTTGTCGCGGATTGGGTCCGGAACGCTGTTGTCAACGGCTTCCATCAGTTCCTCAACGGACTTGACCCACTCTGCGTCGCCTTCGAGGGCCTTGAGCCCTGAAACGCGGACCACTGGTGCCTCATCGCCGTCGAAGCCCTGTGCGCTAAGCAGCTCACGAACTTCCATTTCCACGAGGTCCAGCAGTTCCTCATCGTCAACCATGTCCGACTTGTTCAGTGCAACCAGCAGGTAGGGAACACCAACCTGGCGGGCCAGCAGAACGTGCTCGCGAGTCTGGGCCATAGGTCCGTCAGTCGCTGCAACCACAAGGATTGCGCCGTCCATCTGCGCTGCACCGGTGATCATGTTCTTGATGTAGTCAGCGTGACCGGGGGCGTCTACGTGTGCGTAGTGGCGCTTCTCGGTCTGGTACTCAACATGCGAGATGTTGATGGTGATGCCACGCTGCTTCTCCTCGGGAGCCGAGTCGATGGACGCGAAGTCGCGTGCCTCGTTGAGAGTGGGGTACTTGTCATAAAGCACCTTGGAAATGGCAGCCGTCAACGTGGTTTTTCCATGGTCAACGTGACCAATGGTGCCGATGTTAACGTGCGGCTTAGTCCGCTCGAACTTTGCCTTCGCCACGGGTTCCTCCTAGAACGTTTTGAGAAGATTTGCTTTCCAGCCGCGCTTTTCGCGGCTGAAACCTATGCAAGTCTACTGGGGGCTTTTACTTTGATGAAATTACTGCTTGCTTCGGGTCCCGGTAGTGGTTCCCTCAGCCGATCTGCGAACTACTCGCCGCGCGTCTTCTGGATGATTTCGTCGGCTACAGCCTTTGGAACTTCCGCATAGCTGTCGAACTTCATCGAGTACACGGCACGTCCCTGGGTCTTGGACCGCAGGTCACCGATGTATCCGAACATTCCCGAAAGAGGCACGTGGGCAGTAATGACCTTCACGCCACTTGCATCTTCCATGGACTGCATCTGACCACGGCGGGAGTTGAGGTCGCCAATTACTTCACCCATGTACTCCTCGGGTGTGCGGACTTCAACTTCCATCAACGGTTCAAGCAGAACAGGGTTGGCCATCCGTGCGGCTTCCTTGAACGCCATGCGGCCGGCGATCTTGAAGGCCATTTCGGATGAGTCAACGTCGTGGTAGGCGCCGTCAAGCAGAATCGCTTTGATACCGACTACCGGATAACCGGCAAGCACACCATCGTTGAGGGCATCCTGGATGCCGGCGTCGACGCTCGGGATGTATTCGCGCGGGATACGTCCACCGGTGACCTTGTTGTCGAAGGCATACAGCACGCCATCTTCAACTTCCATCGGCTCGATGGCAATCTGGATCTTTGCGAACTGACCCGATCCACCCGTCTGCTTCTTGTGGGTGTAGTCATGCTTGACAACCGCGCGCTTGATGGTCTCGCGGTAAGCAACCTGGGGCTTACCCACGTTGGCTTCAACCCGGAACTCGCGCCGCATACGATCCACCAGGATGTCCAGGTGGAGCTCGCCCATGCCCGCGATGATCGTCTGGCCGGTGTCCACGTTGAGGGAAACCTGGAACGTGGGATCCTCAGCCGAGAGCTTCTGGATAGCTGTGGACAGCTTCTCCTGATCACCCTTGGTCTTGGGTTCGATGGCAACCGAGATCACGGGATCCGGGAAGCTCATCGACTCAAGCACAATCTGGTTGGCACTGTCCGACAGCGTGTCGCCTGTAGTGGTGTCCTTCAGGCCGATAGCTGCGTAGATGTGGCCTGCAAGGGCTTCCTCAACGGGAATTTCCTTGTTGGCGTGCATCTGGAACAGCTTGCCGATGCGCTCCTTCTTGCTCTTTGTGGAGTTGACGACCTGCGTACCTGCGGAGACCTGACCCGAGTAAACCCGGATGAAGGTCAACTGTCCGAAGAACGGGTGGGTCGCAACCTTGAACGCCAAGGCCGAGAACGGCTCTTCGGTGCTCGGCTTGCGGGTCAGTTCAACTTCCTCGTCCCGGGGATCGTGACCGATCATCGGGGGAACATCCAGCGGGTTGGGCAGGTACGCGACGACGGCATCAAGCATCGGCTGTACGCCGCGGTTCTTGAAGGCCGAACCACACAGGACCGGGTAGATTTCCGAAGCTATGGTGAGCTTGCGGATTCCAGCCTTGATCTCTGCTACGGAAGGCTCCTCACCGGCGAGGTACTTCTCCATGAGATCGTCATCGGCTTCAGCGACGGCCTCGAGCAGCTGAGCCCGGTAGTCGTTTGCCTTGTCCACGAGGTCAGCCGGAATCTCTTCGATCTCGTACTTGGCTCCCATGGTGACGTCACCCTTGGAATCGCCGCGCCAGGTCAGCGCGCGCATTTCCACAAGGTCAACAACACCCTCGAAGTCGTTCTCTGCACCGATGGGCAGCTGGATAACCAGCGGCTTGGCGCCGAGGCGGCTGATGATGGTGTCCACTGTGAAGTAGAAGTCGGCGCCCAGCTTGTCCATCTTGTTGACGAAACAGATGCGGGGAACTTCATACTTGTCAGCCTGGCGCCAAACAGTCTCGGACTGTGGCTCCACGCCTTCCTTGCCGTCGAACACCGCAACTGCACCATCAAGGACGCGGAGTGAACGTTCCACCTCAACGGTGAAGTCCACGTGGCCTGGAGTGTCGATGATGTTGATCTGGTTGTTGTCCCAGAAGCAGGTCACGGCGGCGCTCGTGATGGTGATGCCGCGTTCCTTTTCCTGTTCCATCCAGTCGGTCGTCGAAGCGCCGTCGTGGGTTTCGCCGATTTTATGGTTGACACCCGTGTAGAACAGGATGCGCTCGGTGGTAGTGGTCTTGCCGGCATCAATGTGCGCCATGATGCCGATATTGCGGACCTTGTTGAGGTCAGTAAGCACGTCCTGTGCCACGGTGTCTCCCTTATTCTTGGATTCGGAGAAGTTGGAGTCGGACTACCAGCGGTAGTGTGCGAAGGCCTTGTTGGATTCGGCCATCTTGTGAGTGTCCTCGCGGCGCTTTACAGCGGCGCCCAGACCATTCGAGGCATCAAGGATCTCGTTCATGAGACGCTCCGTCATGGTCTTCTCACGGCGGACCTTCGAGTAGCCAACAAGCCACCGCAGGGCAAGAGCCATGGAACGGCCCGGCTTGACCTCGACGGGAACCTGGTAGGTTGCACCGCCAACACGGCGCGAGCGGACTTCGAGTGAAGGCTTGACATTGTCCATAGCCTTCTTCAGTGCGGCAACGGGATCGCCGCCGGACTTGACGCGCGCACCTTCCAGGGCACCGTACACGATGCGCTCTGCGGTGGACTTCTTGCCATCAACCAGAACCTTGTTGATCAACTGAGTGACCAACGGTGAACCGTAGACGGGATCTACTACCAGCGGCCGCTTGGGGGCCGGACCCTTGCGAGGCATATTACTTCTTCTCCATCTTCGCTCCGTAGCGGCTGCGTGCCTGCTTGCGGTTCTTCACACCCTGGGTGTCAAGGGCGCCGCGGACAATCTTGTAGCGCACACCGGGGAGGTCCTTCACGCGGCCACCACGGACCAGCACGATGGAGTGCTCCTGCAGGTTGTGCCCAACGCCGGGAATGTAGGCAGTTACTTCGATGCCACCGTTGAGCTTCACGCGTGCAACCTTGCGGAGCGCCGAGTTTGGCTTCTTTGGGGTGGTGGTATAGACGCGGGTGCAGACGCCACGTTTCATGGGGCTGCCCTTCAATGCGGGCGCCTTGGTCTTGGAGACCTTAGGTGACCGGCCCTTTCGGACCAGCTGGTTAATAGTAGGCACTTCTTAGTTCTCCGTAATGTCTCGAGAAAAAATCTCTGCTTACGCCGCCGCGCACGGAAACCCGGCTTACAAAAGCCAGGATGCCTGCCGGCGTCGCGTTGTCAGTCGTTTGGCGAGCCTACGCTGTGAAGCTGCCGAAACGACGGTAGGCGTGCGAAAATGTGGCATTCGTTGTACAAGTTCCCTACAACCCGGAGATACGTCTCGCGACGCCAATCCACTGCCACACAAACAATTACCGTCAACTCTACCAGAAGATCGGTTACGCACTGTCCACGAATGCAGAGAACCCCCGGATCACAGGGATCCAGGGGTTCTCCGGCAGGACTGCCTTACGCGTTAGCGGAAGTCGCTTGTTCCCATGTCGTAGTCATCCAACGGAATGGCGTGGAACTCAGGGCTCATTCCGCCGTCGACACCCGCGTAGTCAAAGTCGCTGAACGCGCTTGGACCAGTGAACAGGTTGGCCTTGGCTTCCTCGGTCGGTTCAACGGTGATCTTGGTGTAGCGGTCCAGGCCGGTTCCGGCCGGGATCAGCTTACCGATGATCACGTTTTCCTTCAGGCCGAGCAACGGATCGCTCTTGCCTTCCATGGCGGCCTGCGTGAGAACACGCGTGGTCTCCTGGAACGAGGCTGCGGACAGCCAGGACTCGGTGGCCAGTGATGCCTTGGTGATGCCCATGAGCTCGGGACGGCCTGAGGCCGGCTTCTTGCCCTCGGACACAACCCGCCGGTTCTCGTTCTCGAAGCGCCGGCGTTCGGCCAGCTCTCCGGGAAGGAGATCCGATTCGCCGGACTCGATGACCGTGACGCGGCGCAGCATCTGACGGACAATAACCTCGACATGCTTGTCGTGGATGCCCACACCCTGGCTGCGGTACACGCGCTGCACTTCGTCCACGAGGAACTCCTGTGCCTTACGCGGGCCGAGGATACGCAGGATCTGCTTGGGATCGACAGCACCGAATACCAGCTGCTGGCCAACCTCCACGTGCTCGCCGTCCGTTACCAGCAGGCGTGCACGGCGCAGCACCGGGTAGGCAATCTCTTCGGAGCCATCATCCGGAGTGACAATCAGCCGCAGCTGCTTCTCAGCGTCCTCGATGTTCACGCGACCGGCAACCTCGGAGATCGGGGCGACACCCTTGGGGGTACGCGCCTCGAAGAGCTCCTGGATACGTGGCAGACCCTGGGTGATGTCCTCCGCCGATGCAACACCACCGGTGTGGAAGGTACGCATGGTCAGCTGCGTTCCGGGCTCACCGATGGACTGCGCGGCGATGATGCCAACAGCCTCGCCGATGTCCACGGTCTTGCCCGTTGCCAGTGAACGGCCGTAGCACAAGGCGCACGTACCAACACTCGACTCGCAGGTCAGCACCGAGCGCACCTTGATCTCGGTGACGCCTGCGGCGAACAGCTCGCCGATCAGCACATCTCCGACGTCGGATCCGGCCGGTGCAAGCACCTTACCCTTGGAGTCGACGACGTCGGTTGCCAGCGTACGTGCGTACGCCGAGTTCTCGACTTCCTCGTGCAGGACGAGCTCGCCGTCGGCGTTGGGCACGGCAATCGTGACGCTCAGGCCGCGTTCGGTGCCGCAATCATCCTCGCGGACAATCACATCCTGTGAGACGTCGACCAGTCGACGCGTCAGGTAACCCGAGTTGGCGGTACGCAGTGCGGTGTCCGCCAGACCCTTACGGGCACCGTGCGTGGCGATGAAGTACTCCAGAACCGACAGGCCCTCGCGGTATGAGGACTTGATCGGACGCGGGATGATCTCGCCCTTGGGGTTTGCCACGAGTCCACGGATACCAGCGATCTGGCGGACCTGCAGCCAGTTACCACGTGCACCTGAGGACACCATGCGGTTGATCGTGTTGTCCTTGGGCATGGCACCGCGCATGGACTCAGCAACCTCATTGGTGGCCTTGTTCCAGATGTCGATCAGTTCCTGACGGCGTTCCTCATCAGCGATGAGGCCCTTGTCGAACTGGGACTGCACCTTGGCCGCCTGGGTCTCGTAGCCCTCCATAATTCCGGCCTTGTTGATCGGCGCGGAAATATCGGAGATTGCCACAGTGACGCCGGAGCGGGTGGCCCAGTAGAAGCCGGCATCCTTCAGGTTGTCCAGCGTTGCCGCTGTCACCACCTTGGGGTACCGCTCTGCGAGGTCGTTGACGATAGTGGAAAGCTGGCCCTTGTCGGCAACCTTCTCCACCCACGGGTAATCGGCGGGAAGCGTCTCGTTGAAGAGCACCTGTCCCAGCGATGTCTCGATGAGTGCCGGGGTACCTTCTTCCCAGCCCTCAGGGGCTGCGACGTCGGCACTGGGGACGAATCCCGAGACGCGGATGCGGACCACGGAGTTCAGGTGCAGCTCGCCAATGTCAAAGGCCATGATGGCCTCCGCGGAGGTTGAGAACACACGGCCCTCGCCTGCGGAACCCTCACGCTTGGTGGTGAGGTGGTGGAGACCGATGATCATATCCTGCGACGGGAGGGTCACCGGACGGCCATCGGACGGCTTCAGGATGTTGTTGGAGGACAACATCAGGATGCGCGCCTCGGCCTGCGCTTCAGGACTCAGCGGCAGGTGGACTGCCATCTGGTCGCCGTCGAAGTCCGCGTTGAACGCACCGCAAACCAGCGGGTGCAGCTGAAGGGCCTTACCTTCAACCAGCTGCGGTTCGAATGCCTGGATGCCCAAACGGTGCAGGGTTGGTGCGCGGTTCAGCAGGACCGGGTGCTCGGTGATGATCTCTTCAAGGACATCCCAGACCTGTGGACGGTACCGCTCGACCATGCGCTTGGCAGACTTGATGTTCTGCGCGTGGTTGAGGTCCACCAGCCGCTTCATCACGAATGGCTTGAAGAGCTCAAGCGCCATCTGCTTGGGCAAACCACACTGGTGCAGCTTCAGCTGCGGGCCGACGACGATGACCGAACGGCCCGAGTAGTCGACGCGCTTGCCGAGGAGGTTCTGACGGAAACGACCCTGCTTGCCCTTGAGCATGTCGCTCAGTGACTTCAGTGGACGGTTGCCCGGTCCGGTGACCGGACGCCCGCGGCGGCCGTTGTCGAAGAGGCTGTCAACAGCTTCCTGAAGCATGCGCTTCTCGTTGTTTACGATGATCTCCGGGGCACCGAGATCAAGCAGTCGCTTGAGGCGGTTGTTGCGGTTGATCACACGGCGGTAGAGGTCGTTGAGGTCGGAGGTCGCGAAACGGCCACCGTCCAACTGAACCATTGGGCGCAGTTCCGGCGGGATCACCGGGACAGCGTCCAACACCATGCCGAGCGGGCTGTTGGTGGTGGTCAGGAACGCGTTGACAACCTTGAGCCGCTTGAGCGCGCGTGTTTTGCGCTGGCCCTTGCCGTTCTGGATGATGTCGCGCAGCATCTCAGCCTCACCGGGCATGTCAAAGTTCTCAAGACGCTTCTTGATGGCTTCGGCACCCATGGAACCCTCGAAGTACAGGCCGTAACGGTCGCGGAGTTCGCGGTACAGACCCTCGTCGCCTTCAAGGTCAGCGACCTTGAGGTTCTTGAACCGGTCCCAAACCTGTTCCAGCCGCTCGATCTCGGCGTCGGCACGCTTACGGACATTCGCCATCTGACGATCGGCCGAGTCACGGGCCTTCTTCTTGTCGGCAGCCTTGGCGCCCTCGCCCTCGAGACGTGCGAGCTCGTTCTCGAGGTCCTTGGCGATGGTTGCGATGTCGGAGTCGCGGGTGTCCACCATCTGCTTCTTCTCAAGGTCATGCTCTGCCTGGAGGTTAGGCAGCTCGGCGTGGCGGTTTTCCTCATCCACGGAGGTGATCATGTACGCCGCGAAGTAGATGACCTTTTCAAGGTCCTTCGGAGCAAGATCAAGAAGGTAACCCAGACGTGAGGGGACACCCTTGAAGTACCAGATGTGGGTTACAGGAGCAGCAAGCTCAATGTGGCCCATGCGCTCACGGCGCACCTTGGCACGTGTGACCTCTACGCCACAACGCTCACAAATGATGCCCTTGAAACGGACACGCTTGTACTTGCCGCAGTAGCATTCCCAGTCACGTGAAGGTCCAAAGATCTTCTCGCAGAAGAGGCCGTCCTTCTCAGGCTTGAGGGTACGGTAATTGATGGTTTCCGGCTTCTTGACCTCGCCGTAAGACCAACCACGGATTTCTTCCGCAGTGGCAAGGCCGATTCGCATGAGGCCGAAGGAGGATTCGCTGGACATATGGTCCCTGTTCTCTCTTTGTTCTCTAAATTCTTGAAGTCTGATGGGGGCGGTGAGGATTACGACGACGGTGGCCGGGTGCCCGGCCCTGCGCCTGGAACGGCGGCAACGAAACTCCTTCGCTCGCAGAGCTCGCTTCGGAGTTTAAAGCCGCCTTTCTCCAGGCGCTGGGGCCGGACTAAGTCCGGATGTCGCCTTACACTTCCTCGACAGAACTCGGCTCGGCCCTTGAAAGGTCGATGCCCAGCTCCTCCGCGGCCCGGAAGACTTCTTCATCCGAGTCACGCATCTCGATCGTTGTTCCGTCGGTGGAAAGGACTTCCACGTTCAGGCACAGCGACTGCATTTCCTTGATCAACACCTTGAAGGACTCCGGAACACCTGGCTCCGGAATGTTCTCGCCCTTGACGATGGCCTCGTACACCTTCACGCGTCCATGGATGTCATCCGACTTGATGGTCAGAAGTTCCTGCAGCGTGTAGGCGGCGCCATAGGCCTCAAGTGCCCACACTTCCATTTCACCGAAGCGCTGTCCGCCGAACTGGGCCTTACCACCAAGCGGCTGCTGGGTGATCATGGAGTACGGTCCGGTTGAACGGGCGTGAATCTTGTCATCAACAAGGTGGTGCAGCTTCAGGATGTACATGTAGCCAACGGAGATTGGATCCGGAAACGGTTCGCCGGAGCGTCCGTCGAAGAGCCATGCCTTCCCGGACTCGCCGATGAGGCGATCGCCGTCGCGGGTGACGTTGGTGGACTTCATCAGCCCAACAATTTCATCCTCGGTGGCGCCGTCGAAGACGGGAGTGGCCACAGTGGTGGTGTCGATTTCGCGCGGAAGGTTCGGCAGGTTTTTGAGCCAATCGGGGTTGCCCTCGATCTTCCAGCCCTGCTTCGCGACCCAGCCGAGGTGAACCTCGAGGACCTGGCCAACGTTCATTCGGCCTGGCACACCCAACGGGTTCAGCACGATGTCAACGGGAGTTCCGTCTTCCATGAACGGCATGTCCTCGATCGGCAGGATCTTGGAGATAACGCCCTTGTTGCCGTGGCGGCCGGCCAGCTTGTCGCCGTCCGTGATCTTACGCTTCTGTGCAACATAGACGCGGACCAGTTGGTTCACGCCGGGAGGCAGTTCGTCGTCGTTGTCGCGGTCAAAGATCCGCACACCGATAACCGTTCCGGACTCACCGTGGGGCACCTTCAGCGAAGTGTCTCGGACCTCGCGGCTCTTCTCACCGAAGATCGCGCGGAGCAGGCGCTCCTCCGGGGTCAGTTCAGTTTCACCCTTGGGGGTAACGCGGCCAACCAGAATGTCGCCGGCCTCAACCTCGGCACCGATGTGGATGATGCCGCGCTCATCGAGCGCACCAAGAACCTCTTCGGAGACGTTGGGGATGTCACGGGTGATTTCCTCGGCACCAAGCTTGGTGTCGCGGGCGTCAACCTCATGCTCCTCAATGTGGATGGAGGTAAGCACGTCGTCTGAAACGATGCGCTGCGAGAGGATGATGGCGTCCTCGAAGTTGTGGCCTTCCCAGGACATGAACGCAACCAGCATGTTCTTGCCCAGGGCCAACTCACCCTGATCGGTGGACGGACCATCCGCAATGATCGTGTTGTACTCGACCCGGTCGCCTTCAGCAACCAGAACCCGCTGGTTGTACGCGTTGCCCTGGTTGGAGCGCGCGAACTTCATGATCGGGTAATTGGTCTCTGTGCCGTCGTCGTTAAGCACTGCAACCAGATCGGCAGAAACTTCGCTGACCACGCCCGCCTTGGCGGCGGTGACTGCGTCCCCGGCGTCCACTGCTGCGTACTTTTCCATTCCGGTGCCCACCAACGGGCGCTCGGAACGGAGCAGCGGAACAGCCTGACGCTGCATGTTGGCACCCATCAGCGCGCGGTTGGCGTCGTCGTGCTCAAGGAACGGAATCAGGGCCGTTGCCACCGACACCATCTGGCGCGGGGAAACGTCCATGTACTCAACTTCGGCTGCCGCGACGAGCACAGGCTCGCCGGAGCCTCCACGGGTACGCACCAGAACCATGTCCTCAACGAACTTGCCCTTTGCGTCAAGCGGAGCGTTGGCCTGCGCAATCAGGCGCTCAACCTCGTCATCAGCCGTCAGATAGTCGATCTGTTCGGTGACGATCCCGTTCTCAGCCTTGCGGTACGGGGTTTCGATGAAGCCGAACGTGTTGATCCGTCCGTAGGATGCCAGCGAACCGATGAGGCCAATGTTGGGACCTTCAGGGGTTTCGATGGGGCACATACGGCCGTAGTGCGACGGGTGAACGTCACGGACTTCCATGCCGGCACGGTCACGGGACAGGCCACCCGGGCCCAGCGCAGACAGGCGGCGCTTGTGCGTCAGTCCGGCGAGCGGGTTGTTCTGGTCCATGAACTGCGACAGCTGGGAGGTTCCGAAGAACTCCTTGATAGCTGCCACAACGGGACGGATGTTGATCAGTGTCTGCGGCGTAATGGCCTCGACATCCTGGGTGGTCATGCGCTCGCGCACAACACGCTCCATACGGGAGAGACCTGTGCGGACCTGATTCTCGATGAGCTCGCCCACGGCGCGGATACGGCGGTTGCCGAAGTGGTCGATGTCATCGACCTCAACGCGCAGCTCGACGTCTTCGCCGTCACGACGGCCGGTGAGGGTTTTCTCGTTGGCGTGCAGGGCCACCAGGAACTTGATCATCGCGACAATGTCGTCAATGTTCAGGACCGAGGCGTCACTGTCGCCAAGGTTCTTGTCAATGCCCAGCTTGCGGTTGATCTTGTAACGGCCAACCTTGGCGAGGTCATAACGCTTGGCGTTGAAGTACAGGTTGTCCAGCAGCGTTTTGGCAGCCTCAACCGTGGGTGGCTCTCCCGGACGGAGCTTCCGGTAGATGTCCAGCAAGGCATCTTCCTGGGTTTCGGTGGCGTCCTTCTCGAGCGTGGCCCGGATGGAATCATACTCACCGAAGGTCTCGAGGATCTGGCCCTCGGTCCAGCCGAGTGCCTTCAGCAGAACGGTGACCGACTGCTTGCGCTTGCGGTCCAGGCGGACTCCCACCTGGTCGCGCTTGTCGATCTCCAGTTCAAACCAGGCGCCACGGGACGGGATGATCTTCGCACTGAAGATGTCCTTGTCGCTGGTTTTGTCAGCGGTGCGCTCGAAATACGCGCCCGGGGAGCGAACCAGCTGTGACACGACAACACGCTCGGTGCCGTTGATAACAAACGTGCCTTTTTCCGTCATCAGCGGAAAGTCACCCATGAACACGGTCTGTTGCTTGATCTCGCCCGTGTTGTTGTTCATGAACTCGGCCTTGACGTACAGCGGCGCCGCGTAGGTGGCGTCCCTGTCCTTACACTCAGCCATGGTGTATTTGGGATCGGCGAACTCCGGTTCGGAGAAGCTCAGGGACATGGTGCCCTGGAAATCCTCGATCGGAGAGATCTCTTCGAAGATGTCGGCCAGACCGGACGTGGTTGCCACGCCTTGGAGGTTCTTTGCCAACGCCTCTTCAAGGCGAGCTTTCCAGCGCTCGTTTCCAACCAGCCAGTCAAAGCTGTCGGTTTGAAGGGCAAGAAGATTGGGAACGTCCAGCGGTTCGTGAATCTTTGCGAATGTAAGCCGGGGTGCGGCGCCGTCGGCGTCGACCTGGCTGGTAGCGGTTGCATTATTAGAGGTGCTCGAGGCGACCAAGAGGGATCCTTCCACAGACCTTCAGGCGTATTCAGCGCTTGAGTCCCTGCACCGAATGGTGCAACCCGCTGCCCGCAGCCATTGAACGGAAGCCGGAAATCCGGAAAATCCCGTTAAATGACCAATGCAAGGCAAAGCCCACCGCTATATGAAGGCTGAGGTTAAGAGGGAAGACGCAAATATCTACTGTACGCCAGGGTGGCTGCAATGTCCAACCGTGTGTGGTATAAAACACCCACGCACTCCCGGCTCCCGGTTAATGACAATTAGCTGAAACCACGCGTGCCTCCGGTAGCCTTGTGCCAGCACCATTCAATGAAGAAAGTGAGCCCTTTCCATGAACATCCTCGAGAAGAATCCCGGCGACGTTGTGATCGTCGGCGGTGCTCGCACCCCGCAGGGGCGGTTGAACGGTCAACTGTCCGCATTCACCGCCGTCGAGCTCGGCGCCCTTGCCGTCGCGGGGGCCCTTGAGCGCTCCCGGGTTACCGCAGACCGCGTGGACACCCTGATCATGGGACACGTGGTGCAGGCCGGATGTGGCCAGAATCCTGCCCGTCAGACCGCAATCAAAGCGGGAATCGGATGGGACGTCCCCACCGTCACCATCAACAAAGTCTGCCTCTCCGGGTTGACCGCCGTCATTGACGCAGCGCGCCTGATCCGCAGCGGGGAGGCAACCGTTGTGGTTGCCGGTGGTCAGGAATCGATGACCCGCGGACCGCATCTGCTCCCCGGGTCGCGTCAGGGCTGGACGTACGGCAACATGCAGGCCGTGGACTCGGTTGCCAATGACGGGCTGACGGATGCCTTCGATAATGAATCGATGGGCGCGTCCACGGAGCGTGGGAACGCCGTGCTCGGCATCGAACGAACCGCCCAGGACACTGTGGCGGCGTTCTCCCACCAGCGCGCAGCCGCGGCCATGGAGTCCGGTGCGTTCAAGGCGGAAATTGTTCCGGTCACCGTGCCGCAGAGAAAGGGCGACGACGTCATCCTCACCGAAGATGAAGGCGTCCGCCCCGGAACAACCGTCGAAACCCTTGCAGGACTTCGCCCGGCGTTCGATAAGGCGGGCACCATCACCGCCGGTAATTCCTCTCCGCTGTCCGACGGTGCCGCAGCTCTTGTACTGACATCCCGCGAGAATGCAGAGAGCCTCGGGCTGGACATCCTTGCGGTGGTGGGGAACCACGGCCAGGTGGCGGGCCCCGATAATTCCCTGCACTCCCAGCCCGCCAACGCCATTCACCAGGCATTGGGGCGCGCGGGCTGGTCCACACCGGACCTGGATTTCGTGGAAATCAACGAGGCATTCGGTTCGGTGGCCTGCCAATCGCTGAAGGAGCTGAATGTCCCCCTCGACCAGTGCAACATCCACGGCGGAGCAATTGCGCTGGGACACCCGATTGGAGCTTCAGGAGCAAGGCTGGCACTGCACGCCGCCCATGAATTGAACAAGCGCGGTTCCGGGCGCGCCGCGGTTTCGCTGTGCGGCGGCGGCGGGCAGGGAGAGGCACTCCTCCTGTACCGCAACTGACGCCAGACGCAGAAGAAGCCCCGCACTCGCTTTGGTGGAGTGCGGGGCTTCCTGTGTGAAGCGTATTACTTCAGGGTAACCGTTGCGCCGGCAGCCTCGAGGGCTTCCTTGGCCTTCTCAGCAGCTTCCTTGGTTACGCCTTCCAGTACAGCCTTGGGTGCGCTGTCCACAACATCCTTGGCTTCCTTCAGACCCAGTGAGGTCAGGGCGCGTACTTCCTTGATCACTGCGATCTTCTTGTCGCCTGCAGCTTCGAGGACTACGTCAAACGCATCCTGCTCGGCTTCAGCCTCTTCGCCGCCGCCGCCGGCGGGGCCAGCAACTGCTACGGCTGCTGCGGTGACCTCGAAGGTCTCCTCAAACAGCTTGACGAACTCAGAGAGTTCGATGATGGTCAGTTCCTTGAAAGCTTCAATGAGCTCTTCGTTGGTGAGCTTCGCCATGGCTAAGCATCCTTCCTTTGTGGTGCTGCGTGCACCGGGAGATTTGGTGGATGAAGAAAATTACTTCTCTTCGGGGGAGGCTGCTTCTTCTGCGGGTGCAGCGTCTGCGGATGCGGCGGCTTCCTCTGCAACGGGTGCAGCGGGGGCCTCTTCAGCAGCGGGATCTTCGGAGACGGAAGATTCTGCTGACGCAGATCCCCCTTCGTTCTCCTCCAGCTTGATGCGTAGGGCATCGAGGGTGCGGGCAAGGGTGGCCATGGGTGCTTTCAGCACACCGGCTACCCTGGACAGCTGGAACTCACGCGACTCGAGCGCCGCGAGGGCAGCAACCTCACCGGAATTGAAGGTCTTGCCTTCAAAAATTCCGGTTTTGATGACGAGCTGTGGGTTGGACTTCGCGAAATCCGTAAGGCTCTTTGCCGCAGCGATGGCGTCACCCTTGATGAAGGCGATTGCAGTGGGTCCGGCAAGCTGACCATCGAACGCGTCGATGCCTGCTTCCTTGGCTGCAATGCCCGTCAGGGTGTTTTTGACGACAGCGTATTTGGTTTCTGCGCCGAGTGAACGGCGAAGTTCCTTCAGCTGCGCAACGGTGAGCCCACGGTATTCGGTTAGGACAGCAGCGTTGGAGTCTTTGAAATCATTGGTGATTTCCTCCACTGCCGATACCTTGATTGGCGTTGCCATAACCCTCCTTCCGGGGAATTGGTGCCGGTACTGCCTGCTCCAATAAAAAACGCCCCGCGCAGGTTGCACGGGGCATCTCCCAGACTGAGGCACACAGTGCCTCAGGGAAGAAAGCTACGTTAACCTGCGCTGGCCGCCCATTACGGGAACCTTCAGATGCTCACCCGGCAACATCACACGGAACAGGTCCGGCATCAGTTGTGGGATACGCATCGACCGACGGTCTTTGGTGAGTCAAGACTACGGGATGGGCGAGTTGGAGACCAAATCGCCTATGGCGGGAGCCGCCGTCGTCGGTTTGTTGAGGGTGTTTAGAGCGTGCGTTTAGTGGGGGCTATCACCTTGATGACAGCAGAATCGTCTTCCGCAGCAAGCCCCTGGGCCTGACCGAGCAGGTACAGCTGTTCGGCGGCTGCGGCCACCGGGGCCGCCAGGCCCGCGGCGCGGGTGGCCTTGCCGACAATCCCCATATCCTTGACGAAGATGTCCAGCCGGCTGAGCACCTCGGCGCCTTCCTCGCTGTACGCCTCGAGGATGCGGGGGCCGCGGTTGGACAGCATGAATGAACCGGCGGCACCCGCCTCGAGTGCGGCGAGGGTCTTGGCCTGGTCCAGACCAAGCGCATCCGCGAGGGCCATTGCTTCGGCCGCAGCAGCAATGTGGATGCCGCAGAGGAGCTGGTTGACTGTCTTGAGTGCCTGGCCGTCGCCGGGCCTGTCGCCCACTACCGTCAGGGTAGATGCCAGCAACTCCAGAACCGGACGCGCTGATTCAAGCGCCGCGGGCTCCGCCCCGACCACGATCAGCAGATCCCCAACGCCTGCACGCTTGGGACCACCGGACAGCGGTGCGTCCACGAGCGCTACGCCGAACTCGGCCAGACGGGCCACAGTACCCGGAATCACTTCCGTCCCTACCGTGCTTGTCAGGATGACGACGGCGCCCGGCTTCAGCGCGGAGGCCACACCACTCTCTCCGAAGAGCACATCGCCCAGTTGTTCACTGTTGCGCACAGCCAGCAGCAGCGCGTCAGTGTCCTGGACTGCTTCGCGAGCCGAGGCAAACGTTTGGACTCCGGCCTCTTCCGCGAGCTTCAGGCGGGGCTCGGCGATGTCGAAGCCGTGGACTGCGAGCCTGCTTGCCAGGCGGGTGGCCATTGGCAGGCCCATGGCGCCAAGGCCAAGGACTGTGACTTTGTAGGTTTCAATCATGGTTTTCTCCATTGAATGCTGCGTTGTTCGTTCGATGTTGATGGTGTTAGAAGGTGTTACTCAGCTTCCGCGTGACCTGGGCCAGGGATTCGTCGTCGCCCACGTTTCCTGCAAACACCACATACGGAATCCCCTTCGCTGGGCCGTCCACGGGTTCCCACAGGCTGACAATGCCCGGGAGCATTGGTCCACGGACAATCGCGTGACGGATTTCCAGACCATGTGCGGCGACATCCGATGAGGTGATGCCGCCCTTGGCAATGACAAACCGCGGTGGGTACGTTTTCAGCGTCCGGTTAACAACGGCGACGACGGCGGCGGACACTGTGCGGGCAATCTTCAGGCTCGCGGCGGCGTCGCCGGTTTTGATCAGCTGGCGGCTGGTGTGAACGATCACGTCGCCTTTGCGGAGCGCACCGACAACCGCTTCGACGGTCTGGTCCAGGTACGTCTCGGCGTCTGCGGCGAGGAGCCGTTCGACGTCGATCTCCACGATGCGGGCCGCACTGTGCTGCTCTACGAGAACCTTGAGTTGGCGCGTGGTGACACCCACGTGCGAGCCGACCACGATCATTCCGCCGGCCTCTGATGGGGTATTGCCTGAGAAAGCCTCCGCGGCGCTGAGTTCCGCGCGGATCTCCTGGCCGATGCGTGCACGGACAAACGGCGGGCCTACACGGTAGAGGAGTTTCTTACCGCGCCTTTCAGCCTCCTCAAGCCCTAGTGCAAGGGCACGCAGATCGTTCTCGGTAACGATGTCAGCCACAATGGGCGTCGATTCCGTCGCAGGCTCGATAGCGTCCGCGATCGCCTTGGCGGAAACGACCGGATCATTGACGGCGCTACCTGCCCGGATGATGGTGAGGTCCAGGACGATCACAGCTTCCGCCTTGAATCGGCCCTGGGACTTTTCCTCCACATACCGGGCCATTTCGGAGTTGGTGAATCCAAAGGTGGCGTCCTTGGCGAACTCGGTCTCGGCAACCGGAATAAGCTGACCCTCCTGGCTGTCCGTGGCACGCATGTAGTGGATACCGCCAATGGTGACGCGGCCGGCGTCGGGAAATGCTGGAACAATCACGACGCCGTCGGTCGCAGCACCGCTTACCGCGCTGACCGTGGCCGCGATGACATCCGGCTCCAGCGGATAGTGGCCGCGAAGCGTGGAGTCGCTTCGGCTGACGAAACCGACACGCAACCCCAAGCCCCCGGCCGCAGCCGCGGCCAGCGCATTCCGGACCACCTCCTCATTGCGGGCGGCTGCTTCTGCGGGATCCAGGCTGCGGCTGTTTGTCAGGACGTAGATGGCTGGTTTTGCCTGGGCGAACGCCCAGGTGAAGTCCTGCGCCTCCCAGCGCGTGAGGACCGGGAGGTCCCACACTGACTGCGTTCCGGTGGGATCGTCATCGAGGACCACCAGCACGCGGGGCGCTGTTTTGGAAGCCAGGACGACGCCGTCGGCCACCAGTTGAGCGGGAATCTGCATTTCCGACGGGAAGTTGGCGAGGATATCTGCTTCAACGGGCATTGCGCACTCCATTGTGTGAGGACTTATGAGGCTAATATATTTGTAAGATGTCTGACATTTATAACTTCAAATGCTAGTGTTGCACACGGCACAAAGACGCGCAAGTAGAATTGTCAGACATCTAAGGCAACAACAGTGGACGCGGGTAGCATGGCACGGAAATCACTGGTCGGAGTGGTGGCAGACGAACTTCTGGACCGGATCATCATGGGGGAATTCCCGCCAGGCGCCAGTGTGCCCGGTGAGCTGGAGCTCAGCGCCAAACATGAGGTCAGCCGGATGACGGTGCGCGAGGCCATGAAGACCCTGGAAGCGCAACGCATCCTGAGAGTAGAGCGCGGCCGAGGCACGTTCGTGAACCCACTGAACCGCTGGGCGTCCCTCGAGGCTGTGCTTCGGGCTGCATCCGAAGGGAAAAACGACGCGGCTGCCGCCGTTCAATTAATTGAGCTGCGGCGCATGCTCGAAACCGGAGCATGTGAATTGGCGGCTGGTCGGATTGACGACGCCGAAGTTCAGGCACTGTTTGGCCACGTCGCCGCAATGCGCTCTGCCCACGAGGTCAATGATGTTGCAGCATTCGTGGAGGCGGACCTCGCCTTCCACGACATCATTCTGCAGGCTTCACAGAACGTTTTTGTGGCGGTGCTATTTGAACCTCTGCACCGGATACTGGAGCGACGCCGCACCCAGACTTCTGAGATCCGCCAGATTCAAGAGAATGCGATCGGACATCATCAGAACATCGCGGAAAGCCTGGCATCGCGGAACCCGGAGCGCTCGCGCGGGGCAATGGACGCCCACATGCAGCAGACCCTCGATGACCTGAGGTCCTACGTCCTGGAAGAACAGCGCTCCTAAGCACGGAGGACGCACGACGGCGGCTGACGGCTACCGGGGTACTGCGCCGTCGTCGTCGGTCTTCTTCTGCCATTCGCCGTCGCACCCTGCGGGCCTGAAGCCCATCGCCACCAAGGTGTCATCCTGCTCCAGGGTGTCCTTACCCTCCGCCTTGGTGAGGACGGTGTAGGCGACCAGGCGGCCCGTCTCAAGATGCTGGGCGGCGGACACCTGCAGGGAGGAACCCGCGTCGATCGCTTCATCCTCGTCGGAGCGAACGCGCTTTTCATCCCAGATCTCCTCTTCATAGTGGAGTCCGGCCGTTGGAGCGTCGGTTGCCATGCGCGCACAGAGCCCCGCATACTCCTCCACCAGATGCTGAGGACATTTGCCCACCCAGCTGAGAATGCGGTAGCCCGCTGACCTTTCGGCGGCGGTCCGCTCCAGCGCCTGCACCTCGGCTTCATCGAGTGGCAGCTGGAGCACGCTGAAGCGCTCCACCTGCTCAAGCGTGTATCCATTGCGCTGCAGAAACAACACGTCGCGCGAGTCGGCGGGGAGGGCACCGGTGCCGGATACCGGTGCCAGCAAGGCAACGGAATCCGGATCGAAGTCGGCGGGCTGCTCCGTGTAGCCCTCCAGAATGGTCCGGCCCTGCTGCGCTGCAATCTGTTCCGCGCGCTCAATTAACGCGCGGCCAATACCCCGCCCGCGCCACGGCTGGCCCACCAGGACGTTAAGCTCCGCCTTGCCCTTGTTCTCACGGAGCGGCATGACCACCCAGAGCCGGCCCACCACTTCGCCGTCGAGCCGGGCCACGAACATGCGCAGATCGTTGTACTCGTCGCTCCGCCAGGATCGCAGCCGCTGGGCGGAAGTAGCCGCTCGGTCGGTATTGCCCCAGAGCTCCAGCTCCGCCTGATCGACAAGGCGGCACACCGCGAGAAAGGCCCCGGCCTCAGGGACATCAATCGATTCCGGAATTACCAGCGGCTCAACGACAAGCTCTTCGAGTGCCGATCTCACAATCATCCTTCCAGCTTCTTCTGCCATGCCGCCGTGTACCCCACGGCCTTGAAACCCAGCTCCACGTTGACCGCCAGCATGTGAGCATTCTCCTCCGCGTTCCACGTGTATACGCGCTGCGCCGCAGGCCAGACGGTGTTCAACGCGAGCAGGTTGGCGGCCTTGAGCCACATGCCGAGCCTGTGCCCGCGATGGGCGGTGATCACCAGCGTGTCCTCCTGCGAGACAACCTCCGGCTTGTTGGGTTGATAGTCCAGAATCGTGTGCCCTACGAGGATTCCGCTGGGAAGGTGCAGCACCGCGCGGATCAAGCGGCGTCCGCCGCTCCTGCGTATCCGCTGCTCACTTTCACGCACGCGGTCTGCATCCCAAACCTCTTCTTCCCATACAAGATCACCCATCGGCACATCAGTGCTCATGGCCTGACGGAGCCGGGCGTACTGGTCCACCAGCGAAGGAGGACAGTCATCCAACCAATCCACCATCCGGTAGTCCGGTCCGGCCACTGCCATGGCGGCATCGTGCATAGCCGGGACCGACGGCAGCGCCTCTGCCAGCATCAGCCTGCTGGCCCTGTCGATCTGCGCCAGGCTGTACCCCGAATGCAGCGCGAGGATGGCGCTGGCGCTGCTCCCCGGGTATCCCCCGGCACCTGTGGCCGGGACCAGCACCCCCGGGCCATTGGGCACGCCGTTGGCGGGTTGGTCGGACCAGGACATCATGGTGGTCCTGCCCAGACGGCGGGTCACCTCCTCAACAGCTGCGTGCAGCCGCCCGCCCAGACCCTGCCTCCGGAAGTCGGGATGCACCAGCACAGTCACGTAGCAGGTTCCCAGGTTGTCCGTCAGCGGTACATCGATGACAGCCTTCCCGATAACCCGGCCTCCGTGCCTGGCCACAAAGGTGACCCGGTCCTCAAACTGATTGGGCCGTGCGGCCTCAAAGCGCTCCCGGACACTGTGAAAAAAATCATCATGGCCCCAGAGCTGCCGCTCCACGAGATTGCCCAGGTTGGAAGCTGCAATGAAATCAGCTGCCCCTGCGGAGTCCAGCGATTCCGGAAGTTCAAGCCGCTCAATGGTGATGGACATGGTAGTCATGGCACCATGGTAATCCAAGTGATTGAGAAATACCAATGACTAAATATCATTTAAATGCAACGGGGCAGGTTCAGCCTGACGCTGTACCTGCCCTGCGGCAAATGCTTGCTAAGTCCTAGGCGTCAGCCAGCACCTTGGTGACCTTGGGATCAACAGAGATTCCCGGGCCGAAGGTGGTGGAAACCGTTGCCTTCTGTATGTAGTTGCCCTTCGAAGCCGACGGCTTCAGGCGAAGAACCTCTTCCAGTGCCACCGCGTAGTTTTCGGCGAGCTTCTGCACATCGAACGAGACCTTGCCGATGATGAAGTGCAGGTTGGAGTGCTTGTCCACGCGGAAATCGATCTTCCCGCCCTTGATGTCGGTGACTGCCTTGGTGACGTCAGCGGTTACGGTACCGGTCTTCGGGTTGGGCATCAGGTTACGGGGACCAAGTACCTTTCCGAGGCGTCCGACCTTACCCATCAGATCCGGTGTTGCAACGGCGGCGTCGAAATCGACCCAGCCGGCGGCAACCTTTTCGATCATGTCATCGGAACCAACAAAGTCGGCGCCGGCGGCAATTGCCGCTTCTGCCTTTTCACCCGTCGCGAAGACGAGGACGCGCTTGGTCTTGCCGGTGCCGTGCGGGAGGTTGACCGTGCCGCGGACCATCTGGTCAGCCTTGCGCGGGTCAACGCCCAAACGGAACGCAACCTCAACGGTTGCATCGAACGTGGAAGGATTGGTTTCCTTCGCCAGAACTACTGCCTCGAGCGGGGCGTAATGCTTGTCTGCCTCGATCTTGGCTACAGCTGCCTCATATGCTTTGCTGCGCTTTGCCATCTGCTTTTTCTCCTTATGCAGTTGTGGTCTGCGGACCGCGCTCGGCCCTGCCACGTACGACGGCGCCTGCCCACCTGAGGTGGTCAGTCCGGCGTCGTTATTTGATTGTTTGTCTTTCGAAGCGGCAAGCCGCTTCAACTGCTACTCGACAGTGATACCCATCGAGCGGGCGGTACCGGCGATGATCTTGGCAGCAGCCTTCACATCGTTGGCGTTGAGGTCCTCCATTTTCATGGTGGCGATTTCCTCTACCTGGGCCTGGGTCAGCTTGGCAACCTTGACGGTGTGCGGCGTACCGGAACCCTTCTGAACGCCTGCGGCCTTCTTTATCAGCTCGGCTGCTGGCGGAGTCTTGGTAATGAACGTGAATGAACGGTCTTCATACACCGTGATTTCCACGGGAATGACGTTTCCGCGCTGGGACTCCGTGGCGGCGTTGTATGCCTTGCAGAATTCCATGATGTTGACACCGTGCTGGCCAAGAGCAGGACCAATTGGCGGTGCCGGGTTGGCAGCGCCTGCATTGATCTGCAGCTTGATCAGGCCGGTGACCTTTTTCTTGGGGGCCATTGATGGGTCCTTCTTTTACTTTGTGTCCCCCGGGACAGGAGCGTCCCGTGGGTGGTTGGCCACCATGGCGTGGTGGCCTGCCGTCTGCTCCGGACTAAGCGGCTCCGGGCCAGACGAAAATTGTTACTGCAGCTTGGTGACCTGGCTGAACGAAAGCGTCACAGGAGTTTCGCGCTCGAAAATGGACACCAGGACCACCAGCTGCTGGGACTCAGGCTTGATCTCGGAAATGGTTGCCTGGAGGGTCTCGAACGGACCTTCATTGACCGTAACCGGTTCGCCAACTTCGAAGTTGACCGTTGCCGGGGTGACCTGCGACTTCATGGGCTTACCCGATTCAGCATCGGTGTGGACCACCGTGTGCTCCAGCATGGAGAAGACTTCATTCAGGCTGAGCGGCACGGGATTGTGCGCGTTGCCCACAAATCCGGTCACGCCTGGAGTGTGCCGGACAGCACCCCAGGACTCATCGGTAAGGTCCATCCGCACCAGCACGTAACCCGGGATACGAACCCGGTTCACGATCTTGCGGGTGGTGTTCTTGATCTCCACAACTTCTTCCATAGGCACTTGGATTTCGAAGATACGCTCTTCCATGTCCAGTGTCTGGATGCGGGTTTCGAGATTGGCCTTAACCCGGTTCTCATACCCCGCGTAGGAGTGAATGACGTACCAGTCGCCGTCCTGGCGGCGCAGCTTGGCCTTGAACTCCGCGACGGGATCGACTGCGGGCGGAGCCTCTTCGGCGTCTTCCGCATCCGTGACATCCGCGTCATCCGCGTCAGCGTCTTCCGCATCCGTGGCGCCCGCGCCCTGGGCGGCGTCGTCACCTGGAGTGTCGTCGCCACGTGGAGTGTCATCGGAGCTTTGGTCATTATCGGACACGACGGCACCGGCCGGTGTTTCCTCAACACCGGTCTCAGTTGCCTGATCCTCGCTGCCCAGATCATCCTCTTCGGTTGTGATCTGCCGTTCGAGTTCTTGCTCGGACACCTAGCTGCCTGCTTTCTGGGATTGCTTGCGCTTTTCGGTTACTGCCAGTGGGACGGACGTCAGCCTTCGCCGCCGAACAGCCACACCGCACCGGAACCGAAAACAAAATCGAGGCCCGTCACGATCAGGATCATGATGATCACAAAAATCATGACGGTAATGGTGAACCGCACCAGCTCGCGGCGGGTGGGTACAACCACCTTCCGCAGTTCGGCGATGATCTGACGTACAAACAGAATGATGCGGGCAATAGGACCCCGTTTGGGGGTCTGCTTGCCGGCGGGGCTGCCCTTGGAGCTGCTCGCAGCTGTATCGGTCACCTTCAACCTCATCAATTCTGTGTAGATTTCTGAGCGTGGCCTCACCGGACCGCCACCCATGAACATTTCATCGCCGCACCGCCGCCGAAACTACTGACGGTTATGCGCAGGGCAGACAGGACTCGAACCTGCAACCTGCGGTTTTGGAGACCGCTGCGCTACCAATTGCGCCACTACCCTATGGATCGAACTGCGCCCGATTCCCCTGCCTAACTGAAGGCATGGACCATCATGGCGATTTCAACACCGAGGAACTAGTCTACGCAATCCTCTCCCGCACGTCGAACCGGGCGGGGAACCGACATTCACTTGCCGTGCACGCGCGTAAAGGCAGGCAGCGACGGCGGCAAACGCCTAAGCTGGAATGGCCCACCAATGCCGCGATGAACGGGAACCCCATGACCGCCTCCCCTGACATATTGAAGTACTCCTCTGCGGGACGTGTCTCGCAACGGGTGGGCTCCATAGCCGAATCCGCCACTCTTGCCGTTGATGCCAAGGCGAAGGCCCTCAAGGCAGCGGGACGCCCTGTGATTGGATTCGGGGCCGGCGAACCGGATTTCCCCACGCCCGAATACATTGTGGACGCCGCCGTCGAGGCCGCGCGGCAGCCCCGCTTCCACCGCTACTCCCCCGCCGGCGGCCTTCCGGAGCTGCGCGAGGCAATTGCGCAGAAGACCCTGCGGGACTCCGGGTACCATGTGGACCCCAGCCAGGTGCTGGTGACCAACGGCGGCAAACAGGCCGTCTACGAATCGTTCGCAACGCTCCTGGATCCAGGAGACGAGGTCCTGGTACCCACCCCGTACTGGACCACTTATCCGGAAGCCATTCGGCTTGCCGGCGGCGTCCCGGTGGAGGTATTCGCAGGTCCCGAGCAAGGCTATCTGGTCAACGTTGCACAGCTGGAAGAAGCGGTCACCGCCCGCACCAAGGTGCTCCTCTTTGTGTCACCATCCAACCCCACAGGCGCGGTGTACAGCCCGGATCAGGTGCGGGAGATCGGCGAATGGGCGGCCGCCAGGGGACTATGGGTGGTCACTGACGAAATCTACGAGCACCTGACGTACGACGACGTCGCCTTCACCTCGATCGCGACGGCTGTGCCTGCGCTCGGCGACCGCGTGGTGGTACTCAACGGGGTGGCCAAGACCTATGCGATGACCGGCTGGCGGGTGGGGTGGATGATCGGACCCCTCGATGTGGTGAAGGCGGCCACCAATCTCCAGTCCCACGCAACGTCGAACGTGTCCAACGTCCCGCAGATGGCGGCGCTGGCCGCGGTATCGGGACCTCTGACCGCGGTTGAGGAGATGAAGGTTGCCTTTGACCGCCGTCGTCGGGCTATGGTGTCCGCGCTTAACGCGATCGACGGCGTTGAATGCCCTGTTCCGCACGGAGCGTTCTACGCCTACGCCGACGTCCGGGATCTCCTTGGCCGTGAGCTGGCCGGCAGCAAACCCGCAACCTCGGCCGAACTTGCCGCGCTGATTCTCGACAAGGTGGAGGTGGCGGTGGTGCCCGGCGAGGCCTTCGGTCCAAGCGGTTACCTGCGCCTCTCCTACGCGCTGGGGGATGCCGATCTTGCCGAGGGCGTCCGCCGTCTTCAGGAATTCCTCGCAACGGCAAAGTGAATACGCCCTACAGGAGTCGCCGCTCCGCCGCCCACCTGGTCAGTTCGTGTCTGGAGGAGAGCTGTAACTTGCGGAGCACTGCGGACACATGGGTCTCAACCGTCTTGATGGAGATGAAGAGCTCCCTGGCCACTTCCTTGTAGCTGTAGCCGCGGGCAATCAGCCGCATGACCTCCAGCTCCCGGGCCGACAGCCGGTCCAGCTCGCTGTCCACGGACGCCACGGCTGCCGTTCCAAAAGCGTCCAGCACAAAACCGGCGAGCCGCGGTGAGAACACGGCGTCGCCGGAAGCTACCCGGAACACGGCCGCGGAGATTTCGGTGCCGGAGATGGTCTTGGTGACGTAGCCCCGAGCCCCGGCACGGATCACAGTCACCACATCCTCAGCGGAATCCGAGACACTCAGCGCCAGGAAGCTGGTGGCGCCCAGCAACTGCGTGCAGCCTGCAATGACTTCTGCGCCGCCGCCTCCGATTCCTCCGGGCAGATGGACATCGAGCAGCACCACCCTCGGACGGTGCTGGTGAATGGCGGCGATTGCTTCCTCCACCGTCGCTGCCTCTGCCAGTACCGTAATCCTGTGGTCCAGGTCGGCCCGCAGACCGGACCGGAAAATGGCGTGATCGTCCACCACCACAACGCTTATTTCCTCAGCCACGCGGTTCTCCTGATTTCTCTTCCGGCATCCTCAGTTTAACCTCGGTACCCTCTGTGCTGCTCCGGATGATCACTGTGCCGCCGTGGCGCTGCATCCGGTTGTACAGGGACTCACGGATTCCCATCCTGTCCGCCGGCACCGCGTCCACATCGAATCCCCGGCCGCGGTCCCGGACAAAGACCTCCGAACCAAACGGGCCCGCCTCAAGGTACACGGAGATGGTGCCGCCCGCGTGCTTGGCCGCATTCAGCACCGCTTCCCGTGCTGCCTGCGCCATCACCTCCTGGCGGGGTGACATCGGTATGTCCCCCACCGACACAACGTCTACGGGGTGGCCGTAGCTGTCCTCGATTTCTGCTGCCACTGCCTTGATCCGGTCTGCGAAGTTGCCGGTCTGCCGCGCGGTGTCCGCGTACAGCCAGCTGCGCAGCTCCCGCTCCTGGGCCCGTGCCAGCCGCACCACATCGTGCTCGGAGCCAGCCCTGTTCTGAATGAGGGCAAGGGTCTGCAGCACCGAGTCATGCAGGTGGGCTGCGATCTCGGCGCGCTCCGTCTCGCGGATGCGTCCCGCGCGCTCGGCTTCGAGGTCCTTCCAGAACTTCAGCGCCCAGGGAGCCAGCACCAGACCTACGCCGCCCAGGACGGCCCCGGTTGCAAGCAGCGTAGACCAGGTGAGACTCCAGGAGATCGATCCCGACACCATGATGAGCACACCCACCATCACAAGGACCAATCCTAAAATCAGACGAGCCATACCGCCGGCCTGGATGGCGCCTGCCCTGTCCATCAGGCCCGCACGCCGCGACTCGTCAATCTGGGACCACGCAAGCACGGCTCCCACCGCCACCGCTCCCACCGGCAGCACCCAGCCCCACTGAATACTGGCGCCTAGCTGCTGCGCCACAAACGCTGCGGCTACCACCAGGAGCGCAGCACCGATCAACGCCTCACGTCTGCCGGCACGCGCCCGGGCTGTAACCTCGGGAGCGGTGTCGACCGCCGCCCCGGCGAGTCCAGTGGTTCCCAACCGCAGCCCTGGCGAAGACGTGCCCCGCCGTCGTCGTTCTTCCGTGGTGGGTACCAGCAGCCACAGCCAGCCATAGAGGAGCACGCCCGCGCCGCCCGCGAGGCAGAGCGCCGCCATGCCAATCCGTGTTGCACGGATGGAGATGCCCAGGTGGGCCGCAAGCCCCGCACATACGCCGGCTATCACGGCGTCGTTGGAACGGAGCAGAGGAGCCTTCATGCGTTAATCCAAACACGCGCCGCGTTGTTCCGAACCGCCTTTGAGGGTATTTCAGCCATCAGTCAGGGACGGTTCAGGGTAGGCCCCGATAGCTGTGCCCCCGATGCTTTGTCAGGATGATCCTATGAACTCGCAACAGGACCCTCCTGCCGCATCGGAAAGCGGTCAGCCGGCCGCCGCGCCGCAGGAACAACCATCGTCAAGCAACGGCTTCTTCACCTGGATCCGCGGCCTCGGCATCAGCCGGGGCGGCGACCGCTGGATCGGCGGGGTGGCAACCGGGATATCCGCCCGCACCGGGCTCGACCCCATTCTGGTGCGCGGAATCTTTGTGGTGCTCGCGGTCTTCGGCGGCATCGGTCTCCTGCTCTACGGCATGGCCTGGGCGCTTTTGCCGGAACCGGACGGCCGCATCCACATTGAGTCCGCGGGCCGCGGCAGTTGGACC
>NZ_KI914989.1:210602-225211 GCF_000520595.1 Arthrobacter sp. H5 | reverse complement strand
CAACCTGCCGTTCTTTGGCGACAACGGTGGCTTCGGCGGGCTGGTCTGGAGCCTTTTCTGGATAGGCGCGGTCATCCTGGCCGTCTACTGGATTGTCAACGCATCCAGGAAACGGCAACAGAACGACGGCGGGGCGGGCGCCTTCACCAATCCGCCTGCTGCGCCCGGATACCCGGAGACGCACGCTCCGCCCGCATACCCGGCAACGCACGCTTCAACTGGAACCCGGGTCTACGGACCGGTGGACAACCCATCCACCGTTCCCACACAGCGGGCGTATCCGGCCACCAGGCCAATTCCCGCACCAGTGAAGCCCACCAAACCAGCCACACCCCGACCAACCGGCAGCGACCTTGCGGTTTTCCTCGGCGGTGCAATCCTGGTGGTCGGCACAGTGCTTGCCCTCGACTACACCAACATTTTGCTGCTTGACGGAGAGGCCTTCACAGCGGCACTCGCCGCAGGGCTGGTGGTGCTGGGCGTCGGAATCGCCGTGCTCGGCATCCGCGGCCGCAGCTCCGGCTTCCTTGGCTTCGCGGCCGCTGTGGGAATTGTGTTCGCCCTCATCTCCGGCGCGACGGTCGGCACAGGCAACTGGGTCTTTGCCAACCAGGGCCAGTGGGCCGGCGACAACACCCGGGCCGCAATGGAGGGGTACACGGTAGTTGCCGGCCAGGGAACGATCGACCTGCGGGGACTCGACAACCTCACCGAAGACGTCACGGTTCCGGTCATCACCGCGGCCGGAAACGTGGGAATCCTGGTCCCGGATGATGTTCCCGTGGATATCCGCACCCAACTCGCGGCCAGCGCCACTGATGTGGTCTCGCCCGGCGATTCCACCTCCGCCGGCGGTCTCTGGCAGCCCGGTGGTCTGTCCCTGAACGGGGACGCTGAAGGACCGGCAATCATCCTCGAGATCCGAGGGCTGGCGAGCCATGTCACTATTGCCACCTCGGTCAACGGACTAACTGAACAGGGAATCAGGCTGCAGCCATGAGCACACCAACAGAAACAAGGGACGACGACGGCACGCGCCCACCACGGGTCGGTACCGTGGTGTGGGGACTCATCACCGTCATTGTGGGCATACTCCTCCTGACGGCGGAGCTGACCAACATTGCACTCGATCCGGGTCTTGTGTTAATGGGACTGCTGATCGGCGCGGGCCTGGCCCTGGTGGTTGGCGGGATACTCTCAATGACACGACGAAACCGCTAGGCCAACTAACGCTCAAAGCGTGACAAGACCACCAACCATAAGAAAGCATGGACTCATGGAAAAGTTCTTCAACTCCGTCCGATCCTCTCCCCTCAAGCGCGCTCCCGGTGGTTGGTTAGGCGGCATAGCGTCCGGCATTGCCCTGAAGTTCAACTGGCCGGTGGCCTGGGTGCGCATTGGCATCCTGCTCAGCTTCCTGCTGCCGTTTCTAGGTCCGCCGCTGTACCTGGTGCTGTGGCTGCTGCTGCCAAAGACCGATGGCACCATCGCCTTGGAAAAGCTGCTCAGCAACCGCTAGCCGGCACCAACGGGCCGGGTGTCCTTCTGATGGAGGACACCCGGGCTCGTCCGTTTGACCGTTCCGCAGAGGGACGGTTTCGGAGCACGCTGAATGCATGACAACTCACGTATCCATCGGTTCCGCCGCCCCCACCCGCTCAGGGGGCCACGCCGTGGTGATCGACGGTCTCACCAAGACCTACCCGCAGCCCAAATCGGGCACTTTCAACGCTGTGGACAATCTTTCGCTTCACATCAGTACGGGCGAAACCTACGCACTGCTTGGGCCCAACGGAGCCGGTAAGAGTACCACCATCGAAATCATGGAGGGCCACCGCAAACCCTCCGCCGGAACAGTGTCCGTGTTGGGACACCGGCCCTACAAGGCACCGGCCTCCTTCCGTGCCCGCATTGGCATCGTGCTCCAGGAAGCCCCCGACGCCGGCGTGTTCACCGTCGCTGAGGCGCTGCGGGACATCTCGGCTTTCTACCCCAACCCGCGCAGCGTTGATGAAGTCATTGCCGCCGTGGGGCTCGAACGCAAGGCCGGTGCTCGGATCAAGACGCTTTCCGGCGGTCAGCGCCGACGCGTGGATGTGGCCATGGGCATGATCGGCAGCCCCGAGCTCCTCTTCCTCGACGAGCCCACCACCGGGTTTGACCCCGCCGCACGCAGACAATTCTGGGAGCTGATCCGTTCCCTCGGCGCTGAAGGCACCACGGTTGTCCTCACCACCCACTACCTTGACGAGGCGCAACAGCTCTCCGACCGGCTGGGCATCATTGCGTCCGGACGGCTCATCGCAGAGGGAACGGCGGAGATGGTTGGAGGGCGTGAACTTCGCACACCGCGGGTGCGCTGGACCGACGACGACGGCGACTCCCGGGAAGAAATCACATCCTCACCCGCCGCAGTGGTCCACCGGCTCAGCGACGGCGGGCGGCGGGAACCGGCGGGCCTTGAGGTGGTGCGGCCGAGCCTTGAGGACGTCTACCTGGAACTGCTCAAGCAACACGATGCCACAGTGAACGGAGACGAATCATGAGCACGACTGTAGCCTCCGGCCGGG
Source organism: Arthrobacter sp. H5 (assembly GCF_000520595.1). Taxonomy (GTDB): domain Bacteria; phylum Actinomycetota; class Actinomycetes; order Actinomycetales; family Micrococcaceae; genus Arthrobacter_D. The sequence continues at coordinate 222,641 of NZ_KI914989.1, read as the reverse complement.
AAACGGGGTGGAAGCCGGGCACCCTAAGGCTGGGCGCGCGCCGGGTCATCACGGAGGTGCGGGCCTTCAACCGGGACGGACTCTCACTGGGGCTGATCCTCTTTTTTCCCGTTGCGATGATGGCGCTCTTCAGCACCGTCTTCGGCAGCGAGCCGACCTTTGGCCCTCCCGGCAACCAAATCACGCCCGCTCACTACTACCTGCCCGGCATGCTGGCTCTCGGGACCATCCTGAGCGGTTTCCAGAACCTGAGCGGCTATGTGGCTGCGGACCGATTCAACGGAGGTATCAAGCGGCTTGCCGGAACTCCCCTGCCCGTTATCTCCTACTTCATCGGGAAGATGGGGATCACCCTCTACCTGATTCTGGGACAAACCATCCTCCTGCTGCTGGCCGCGCAGTTCCTGTTTGGCGTGGACCTGCCGTCCTCCGCGGGTGCCTGGCTGACGTTCGTCTGGCTGCTGGTGCTAGGGACTGCAGCCTGGTCGCTGGTGGGAATTGCCTTCGCCTGCATTGCCAAGTCCGCTGAAAGCGCCGCCACACTTGCCGTCCTTCCGGTGCTGTTGCTCTCCTTCACCTCCGGCGTGTACTTCCCCTTCTCCCAGTTACCGGACTGGCTGCAGACCTTCGCCAATCTGACCCCCCTTCGGTGGACGGCCAGCGGCATGCGCTCGGTCTTCCTGCCCGCCGGATTCGAGGCCGCCGAGCCAGGCCAAACCTGGGCGGTGGGCGTGTCCGTCGTCGTCATCCTCATGTGGCTGGCAGCGGGACTGGTGCTGACACGACTGGTCTTCAAATGGCCACCACAAAAGTAACGCGGTCCTCCCGACTGTCAGTGCGCCGTCGTACAGTGAATCCATGACAGTGGAACCAGCCCGCACCGTGCGGCTCCTGCCAGACAATTCGGTCTGGATCCACGGCATGCGCTGGTGGCATCTGGGGTTCTATGTGGCCCTCACCGCCGTTGCCCTCATGATCTTCCTTGGCCTGCGTGACGAGGGCGCCACCGGCGTCATCATGATCGCGGCGATGGCGGTTCTCGCGGCCGCCTATCCATTCCTGACCCGGCTGCGGTATCTGGACACCTGGCGTCCGCGGGCCTATGTGGTGCTGCTGATCATTACGGTTGGATTCCTGTCATTCGTATCGGGATCGGGGGCAATCCTGCTGTTCATTGCCTTCCCGCAGATCTGGATGTTTTCGGGAACCACCCGCGCGGGCCTGTGGGGTACGGCTGCCATCTGCGTGGCCGTTGCGCTTGGACAGCTGAACCAGTTCGGTGCCGGCGGGGAAAATCTGCTCAGCATCGGGCTGCAGGCGGCGATCTCATTCCTCGCATCAAGCATGCTGGGGCTGTGGATTTACAAGATCATTGACCAGAGCGAGGACCGCGCAGAGCTGATCTCCGAGCTCAATGCCGCGCGCGCCGAACTCGCGGCTTCCCACCAGCAGCAGGGAGCCATGGCAGAGCGGGAACGCATGTCCCGTGAAATCCACGACACCCTGGCCCAGGGATTCACGTCGATCGTCATGCTGTCGGAGGCGGCGCAGGCACAACTCCGGAACGTCGCCGTGGGCAATTCCGCTGCCCAGTCAGCCCTCGCGTCGATCGGCGACACCGCCCGCGAAAACCTAGTGGAGGCGCGGGCCCTGATCGAGTCGGCCGGACCGTCCCAGTTAAAGGGCGGGGACCTGCTGGGCGCTCTGCAGCGGCTCAAGGTCCACGTCGAAGCAGGTGGGCCGGAAGCGGACCTCCAACTGCCTCAGGAACTCCCTCCGCTCAGCCCCATCCAGCAGGTTGCCGTCCTGAGGTCGGCACAGGAAGCGCTGACGAACGTGCGCAGGCATGCCCAGGCGGGAAAAGTCAGCCTACAGCTCACGTGCGCTGACGGACGGCTTGTGCTCAGGATCGACGACGACGGCAAAGGTTTCCACCCCGACGACGTCACCATCGGCTACGGCCTACGTTCAATGAGTGCCAGGCTGGCGGAGATCTCCGGAACAGTGACTATTGAGTCGGCGCCCGGCCAAGGGTCCCGCCTGGAAGTGGCCATTCCCATCCAGGTTGACGCTGCGCAGGACGGGAAGCCGACCCACGCACCGGCGGCGGCAGCGCCATGAGCGTTGACGCCGTGCGCGTGGTGATTGCAGATGACCACCCCGTGGTGCGTGCCGGACTGGCGGGACTGCTCGCAACCAATTCGCGCATCGAGGTGGTGGCCGAGGCCGCGGACGGTGTGGAAGCCGTAGCCGCCTGCACAAGCCACGTGCCCGACGTCGTACTCATGGACCTGCGCATGCCGCACCTTGACGGCGCGGACGCAACCGCGCAGCTCCGCGCAGCCCACCCGGAGATTAAGGTGCTGGTGCTCACCACCTATGACGGCGACGCAGACATCATGCGGGCCGTGGAATCCGGCGCTGTGGGCTACCTGCTGAAAGACACGCCCGGTGAAACCATCATCAACGCGGTATTCGCGGCGGCCCGCGGGGAAACAGTGCTCGCTCCACCCATCGCCGCGAGGCTCGTTTCACGAATGCGGGCACCTGCGCCACCGTCCCTGTCCCCCCGCGAGCGGGAGGTGCTGCAGTGCGTGGCGGGCGGCATGAGCAACCCCGAAATAGCCACTCGGCTGTTCATCGCCGAGACCACCGTGAAGACGCACCTGTTGAGGATTTTCGCCAAGTTGGATGTCGATGACCGCACGCGCGCGGTGGTGGTGGCCATGGAACGGGGACTGCTGAAGGCCGCTCAACAGTGAGGACTCCGTTGGGGTCCAGAACAGTGGGTGTGTCTAGAATCATAGTTGGGCTCAACGGGGCGCTCCACATGTCATCCGTTCACGACTTGTTAGGAACACGCCTTAATGAAGATTGGAATTCTCACCAGCGGCGGCGATTGCCCCGGGCTCAACGCCGTCATCCGGGGGGCCGTGCTCAAAGGAATCAAGTCGCACGACCAGGAGTTTGTGGGGTTCCGCGACGGCTGGCGGGGAGTTGTCGAAGGCAACATCATTGATCTCCCACGGCACGCGGTGAGAGGAATTTCGAAGCAGGGCGGTACCATTCTGGGCACTTCCCGCACTAATCCTTTCGACGGAAACGGCGGACCTGAGGCCATTAAGGCCACCATGGACAGGCTGGGCGTCGACTCGATGATTGCAATCGGCGGCGAAGGAACCCTCGCCGCCGCAAAAAGACTGACGGATGCAGGACTGAAGATTGTGGGCGTTCCCAAGACCGTTGACAATGACCTGGATGCCACGGACTACACCTTCGGCTTTGACACAGCGGTGCAGATTGCCACGGAGGCCATCGACCGGCTGCGCACCACCGGAGAGTCGCACAGCCGGTGCATGGTGGCTGAGGTGATGGGCAGGCATGTTGGCTGGATTGCACTGCACGCCGGGATGGCCTCCGGCGCGCACGCCATCCTCATTCCGGAGCAGCAAACCAGCATGGAGCAGATCGCGGAATGGGTTATGGATGCCCGCGACCGTGGGCGCGCACCGCTTGTGGTGGTGGCTGAAGGGTTTGTGCCAACCCACATGGACGAGGCCCACTCGGATCGCGGACTCGACACCTACGGGCGTCCCCGGCTCGGTGGAATCGCCGACCAGCTGGCACCCGAAATTGAATCGCGCACGGGCATCGAGACCCGCGCCACCGTCCTGGGCCACATTCAGCGCGGCGGCGTCCCTTCAGCCTTTGACCGGGTGCTCGCAACCCGGCTGGGCATGGCGGCGGTGGACTCGGTGGTGGAGGGACTCTGGGGAACCATGGTGTCTCTGCATGGAACGGAAATAGCCCGTGTTGGTTTTGAGGCGGCGCTGGGCAACCTTAAGCGCGTTCCCCAGCAGCGCTACGAGGAAGCGGCGATCCTGTTTGGCTAGCCCACCGGGCTAGCTAAAAGCATCCTCCATCCCACCACTGCTATACTTGTCACTCTGAACGGTGGAAGGATAGTCTCGTGTCGCAGATGAATGTCCGCTTGGACGCGGAAACCCGGCAACGCTTGGAGAACCTGGCGAAGCGGACCGGCAGAACCAAATCCTTCTACGCTGTTGAGGCAATTCAGCAGTACCTCGAAGAGTGGGAGGACTACTTCATCGCCAAGGATGCACTTGAGCAGTTTCGCCAGTCGGATGACGAGGCAATCGACCTCAAGGACATGGACTGGGGCGAATGACCTACTCGATCCGGCTCGCACCCAAAGCGGCCAAGCACATACAGAAGCTTGACCCGGCGGTGAGGAAGCGGATCCGGATTTTTCTTGAGGACCGCCTGGGCAAACTGGAAAATCCTCGTCAACTCGGCACAAAACTGGTGAACGATGAGTTCTGGCGGTACCGGATAGGTGACTACCGCATTCTCACAACGATCGACGATGAGCAGGTTCTGGTGCTGATCGTCGAGGTGGCCCACCGTCGGGAGATCTACGGGAAACGGTAGGACAGTGGATACCCAATGCGGCTAACGTTGCCCTCATGGAACTGGAAGCCGGCACGGTCTCGATCATCCAGCTGGCCTGGTCGCGGCTGCTGAGCCTCGATGATACTGCTTTCCAGAGCGCCACACAGCGAATCTACCGGCGGGACGACTCCGCCACCCTGCTCACCTTCGTTTCACTCTTCGGGCAGGAGGCTCTGGTGGGACCGGGGTGGGCCATCGATGCTGCGACGGACCTTACGGGCGCCGAACTGTCACTGCATTCAACGCTTCTTGCCCTGAGTCGACCGCACGGCGGGCGGGGACTCGGCGAAGCATCGCTCTACTTTTGCGACACCCTGCCAACCTTGGACACCGACGAGGATTCCGCCGTGACCAGCGAGCCGGAATACGCCGTGGCACTTGAACGCCTCTGTCCGCCGGACGATGTCGCCGAGGTTGGGCTGAGCTCGATGGAGCATTGCAGCGTCCTGGTTGACGAGTTCAGCGACCCGCCCCAGCCGCTCGCCGGCGCCGGCTATGACATCTGGGCAGGCATTCTCGCCCACATGGGCGTGCTGACCGCGCCAGCCGAACGGGGACGCGGCCGCGCGCGGTTTGCGGTGACAGTCGCCGTGGAAGAGGCCATGGCCGCGGGTCTTGTTCCCCAGTGGCGTGCGCGGTCCGACAACGCGGGCTCACACCGGACGGCACTGCGCGCGGGATTTATGCACGCAGGAAGCCAGACCAGCGTGGTGCTTGAGGGCCCTCATTGAACCGGCACCAACACCGCGTGGCAATTAACGCTGTCGAGTAGGTGCGTGGACTGCCATCCCTCGAAGCCAACCCTGGCTAGCTGAACAGTGCCAGAATCTCCGGCCGTCCAAACATTTCCGCCGACGCGCGGGCAGAGGGTGCACCGGCGTCGGGATCGGCACCTGCATCGACGAGCACCTGCACAACGTCCAGGTAGCCTTTGAACGCAGCACCCGCCAGTGGGGTCTGCCCACGGTCATTGGCCGCGTTGACGTCCGTCCCCCGGTCCGTCAGGTCCTTCACCAGCGCGGCATGTCCGTGGTACGCAGCGAGCATCAGCAGCGTGTCCCCCGCCGAATTGGTCAACGTGACGGGCACGCCAGCATCAAGATACTTCTGCAGCGTTACCCCGTCCCCTTCCCGGGCCGCGTCGAAGAGACGATGTGCCAGGGCAATGGCGTTGTCCGCTGAACTTTCACTCACTGTTCAGCGCCCGCCCCGAAGGAATCCCGTGGCACGGCCCACCACCTGGCCGGCATCGGTGGCCACGATGAGTTCCTGCGCAGCCGCATATACCTCGCCGTCGTCCTGCACCTCAACGGTGGCCAACGGATCAACGCTACGCTTGACCACCGCAAGCGCCACGGCGCCCATTTCCCAATGCTGGGCTACGGAAGTCACGGAGCCGACGGTACGCCCACCAACGACGACGGCGCTACCCACCACCGGCAGCGTGTGCTGGCTGCCGTCCAGCTGCAGGAAGACGAGCCGCCGCGGCGGGTGTCCCAGGTTGTGCACGCGTGCCACTGTTTCCTGGCCCTTGTAACAGCCCTTGGCCAGGTGAACGGCCGTGCGGATCAAATCCAATTCATGGGGGATGGTCTTTTCATCGGTTTCCATTCCGGCACGTGGGCGCCAGGCAGCTATTCTCAGAGCCTCCGCGGCAAGGATGCCGGCAAGGCTCAGCCCCTCGACGGCCTGTTGAAGTTCCCCAGCGGGAATCAGATACTCGAACCAGGGCCGGTCCAATCCCGGGTGTGCGTCCTCCGCGACCACGCTGTAGGAGTATCCGCCCTCGGCAACGTGCGGCCAAGGGTCAATCCACACCACACGCCCCGCGAACTGCTCAACCGCCTTGGTGGATGCGATCACAGCCCAATCGGCCGACACGTCGGCCACCTCAACACGGAGCATAAACTTCATGCGCTCCAGCCACGCGGCCAGTCCGGCCGCCTCCGATGGCTCGGTAATGAGCCAGGTGGTGGCGCCGTCGTCGACAGTCCGCGCACTGTACTCAATGCGGCCCTGTACCGTGAGCAGCAGCGTCTCTGAAGACTCGCCGGGCTTCAGTCCAAGGAGCAGTTGGGAGGTCAGGGTGTTGAGCCAACTCAGGCGGTCGGGACCGGATACCGTGACCACTCCCCGGTGAGACAGATCAACCACTGCCTCCCCGCGGGCCAGTGAGCGCTGTTCCCGCAGCGGGTCGCCGTAGTGGGATGCGACGCCTTGGTCAGCCCCTCCCGCCGCGACGGCACCAGGCAGGTCAAGGAGCGGACTTAGATAGGTCATGGTCGTGTTAACGTCCTTCCAGGTACGCTGTATTCCGGAACGATGTCAGCTGGTCTTTTTGAGAATGGCCGATGCGTGCGGCGTCAGGGAACTACCTTCGGCAGCCACATCCCACCGCCAGAACAGGTCACCGTTGACCAGGCCAAACAGCCGGGTGGCGGCCGTGTAATCCTTTGAATGCTGCCCGCGCATCACAAGATCCGTGGTGAGCTGAATCTGTGGCCCCTTGATGCTGCCGTAATAAAGTTCCGAGATTCCGCCCGGGTGGACGATGGTGGCCGTGATGTCGAACCCATCATCACCGTTCCTGAACGGTTCCACCTCGTCGGCGCTTTTCAGCGCGGGCACAATGTCTGCAGGTGAGAGGCCGGGGCCAACGTCGGCGTCGTTCAGTTTGCGGTCCAGCGCCCAGAATCCTGCCTCCACCGACAGCGGACGGAGGTGGTTACCCTCTTCGTCAGTGAGCCAGCTCTCTGCGGTGTACTGCAGGTACGGCAGGCCGTGATGGGCAAAGGTGGCCCGCTGGAAGAAGTGCTCCGAATCGGAGGTTCCTTCGCCCAGGCGTCCCGACCCCTCCCATACTCCCAGCAGCCAGGACAGGGGGACCAGCTCAGGTGTGAGGTCTGTGGGAATCTCGAAAGACATAAGACTGAAGGGCTACTTCTGGCCCTTGTACAGGCGCGTCACCACGAGGGCGGCAAAACCTGCCATGGCCAGTCCCGCGATAACCAGCAGTGAGATGAAGAAGATTTCCAGCGCAAGAATCGACATGTCTCCATCCTAACGCGGCCAGCGGGCCTGACTGAGCAGGCGCTGTCAGGAGAGGAAGAGCTTGTCCAGGAAGTACACGAGGGATCCGATGGCCAGGATCGGCACGGTACCAACCGACAGGGCGGCGAGAACGTTCAGTGGCGTCTCCCGACTGATCAGGAGTCTGCGTGCCGCCACCACCACTGCGCCGCAAACGGCGCCGATTACCGCGGCGGGAAGACCGGCGACGTCGGTGAACAGGATCGCGCACAGCGGGCCGGCCAGTGCGGCGAGCGCAACACCGATCGGCGCAACAATCCGATCAGGCCAGGGCAGCACCGCCACGGCGAGCGCAACGAGCACACTGATTCCCGTCACCAACATCACACCGGAGTTGCCGGCGTTGACGGCGAGCCGTTCCGCGGCAACCCAGCCTGAACCCAGGGAAATCATGAAGACACCAACGCTTGCGCCCAACGTTGATTCGAGCCGGTGGCTCTGTCCGGTTCCACGGATCAGCTGGATCATGAACACTGCTCCGACCCCCAGCGCCACAGCCGGCGGCATCCACATCATCAGCTGGTTGGCGGGGGCGGCATATGCGGCAGCCGTTGCGGCGAGCGCGCTCAGGATCATGGCCGCGGACTGGCTCTTCTTGGCCGGGACACCCAGTACGTGCGGCCACCCGATGCCTGCCACCAGGATCAACACGCCGACGACGGCGGCACTCGCCTCGAGCGACACGTAGGCCACTGCGACGATTGCCGACACGGCTACGGCAGCTATCGCCCCCACCATCCAGATCCTCACCCAAGCAATACTGCCTTACGGCTTAGACCTGTGGGAAACAGGTCCCGCCCGGCGAATGGATCGGAGTGCGCATAATCACACTCGGTATACTGGCTAGAATCTGTAACCACCGGCGGCCACGCATTCGATTGACGGTCCCCGGCGCAGCTCCGCCCGATGATGCGCGTCCAACCCCCTGGAGGACACATGCCGCACATCTTGATGCTGACCAATAGCCCGGGTTCTTCCGTGGACATTCTGCCCGCCCTGGAACTCCTGAGTCACAAGGTTCACATCCTGGCCGCCGAGCCAACTGCACTCCTCGACACAGAGCCAACCGATGTTGTCATGATCGATGCCCGCAAGGATCTGGTGGGCGCCCGGTCCCTCACCCAGCTCCTTCGCGCCACCGGGTTGAGCGCGCCGCTGATTCTGGTTCTGACGGAAGGCGGGATGGCTGCGGTTGCGGCCAACTGGCTTGCAGACGACGTGGTTCTCGACTCCGCGGGACCGGCGGAAGTGGAGGCACGCCTGCGCCTGGTCATTGCCCGCGCCAGCGCTGTTGCAAAGGAGGCGAGCAGCGAGATCCACGCGTCCGGCATCGTCATTGATGAAGCCAGCTACACGGCGCGGGTGGGCGGCGAGCCGCTCAACCTGACCTATAAGGAATTTGAACTGCTGAAGTTTCTGGCCCAGCATCCCGGCCGGGTGTTCACACGGGATCAACTGCTGCACGAGGTGTGGGGCTATGACTACTACGGAGGAACCCGCACCGTGGACGTTCACGTGCGCCGGCTGCGGGCCAAGCTTGGCGCCGACCACGAGCAGCTCATTGGAACAGTTCGTAACGTGGGCTATCGGTTCACACTCAACCGCCAGCCCGAGAAATCCACACTCAACCAGGACGCCTGAACCCTACCGATCAATTCTTCCTCCCGGTACCGTCTATACAGCGCAGGACGTCACAGGGACGTGCCGGGCCAAGAGGAGGACATGATGCGCAAACTTACCGCAGGGCTTTTCCAGTCAGTGGACGGGGTTGTTGAATCGCCGGACCGTTGGCAGTTTGACCACTTCGATGAGGAACTGGGGGCGGCTCTCGGCACGATGATCAGCACGGTGGACACCGTGATCATGGGCCGGGTTGGCTATGAGGAATGGTCCGGCTACTGGCCAAACGCCACCCAGGACAATGGGTTTGCCGACTTCATCAATCCGGTTGAGAAATTTGTTGCATCGAGGACGCTTTCGGGGCCGCTTGAGTGGCAGAATGCCAAGCTGATCGACGGCGGGCTGGAGAATTTCGTCTCAACCCTGAAGACACGGATGGAGGGGAGACCAGCGTCTGTGCCAGCATTTCGGTGGTGCGCCAGCTGCTGACCGCGGGCCTGTTGGATGAGCTGACCTTGATGATCCACCCGGTGATGGCCGGATCCGGGCGGCACCTCTTTGAGGCCGACCACCCCGTCACGCGATTGGAGCTCCGGGACCTGCAGCGCACCAGTTCCGGCAACACCGTGGTCCGGTACGGTCCGCGCGGCAAATAGTCCGCGGCTTAATACAACGCTCCCTCCCCGCAACGGCGGAGAGGGAGCGTCTGTCGTGGAGGACATACGGGTCGAACGTATCGAGGGCACCCCACTGGTGCATCCCCCTTGCAACGGTCCATAACGTTACCCCACCGCACGGCGCGGAGCAAAAACCACTCCCGCAACTGCCGGACTGGACGCTAGGCTGAACGCATGACCGCAGCACAGGTACCAACGTGGCCCATCCTCACCATTCCAGGAGTTCCCCGCGGGGGCACAGTGTCCGATATCGTCGGACTGGCGAATGCGGCCGCGGAATCCGATGGCAACCCGCCTTTATCCGAACAGACGCTCGTCAATCTCCGAATGGCGCATGCCCACCCTGGCCAGCTGTTGGTCTTCGCGACGTACGCCAGCGACAGTTCCTCCGACGGGCAAAACGAGGAACTGGCAGGCGTGGCGGTGGTCAGCCTGCCCCGTTCCCCGGATGAGAACGGCGTGCTGGAGCTGGTGGTCCGGCCCACCTACCGGAATCAGGGTGTGGGCACCAGCCTGATCAAAGCCATCCAGGCAGAAGACCTTCCGGAGTTGCGCGCGTGGTCGCACGGCAACCACGCGGCCGCGGTTGAGCTCGCGTCAAACGCCGGGTACATGCCGGTGCGGGAACTGTGGCGGATGCGCCAGACGCGCGCGGCGCTGGAACAGTCAGTGTTGAAGCGGGCTGCGCCCGACGTCGTTCTCCCACCCAGGGTGATCCTGCGCACCTTCCGGCCGGGTCAGGACGAGGAGGCATGGCTCCGAGCCAATGCCGCGGCCTTTGCCCACCATGCCGAGCAGGGCGCCACCACGCTGGAGGATTTCCAGGCCAGGATGGCTGAAGACTGGTTTGAGCCCGAGGGCCTGATCCTGGCCGTGCGAGAGGAAGATGACCACGTACTCGGCTTCCACTGGACCAAGGTTCACCCCCGCAGCGGCAGCCACCCGGCAATCGGCGAAGTGTACGTTGTGGGAGTTACCCCCGAAGCGCAGGGCATGGGTCTCGGGAAGGCGCTGACGGTCGCGGGCATTGAACACCTGCATTCCAAGGGGCTGCAGGCCATCATGCTTTACGTGGATGGTGACAACACGGCGGCGGCCTCGCTCTACCGTGCTCTTGGGTTTACGCGGTGGGACGTGGACGTCATGTACGCGCCGGGAGTTGAGCCAGAGAACTTGTAAGGTTGAATCTGGCTTCGGATCCAACCCGCACGGGCTGCTCCGGCAACCACGAAAGAGCCATACAGAGGAGACACCATGGAATCCGAGACCGCAGCACGCGTGCCGGCCAGGTACGGCTCATCGGAGGTTGCGCCGGCGCGCGCCACCCAGGACCGCATCGACATCCCCGATTTTGCGCCGAGTCTCCTGCCGGACGGCGATATCACGCCTGACCGCTTCCTGGACAGGGAGATCAGCTGGCTGGACTTCAACGCACGCGTCCTGGAACTTGCGGAGGACCCCGATCTGTTCCTGCTGGAACGGGTGAGCTTCCTCTCGATCTTCGCATCCAACCTGGATGAATTCTTCATGGTGCGGGTGGCCGGGCTGAAGCGGCGTATCGCCACCGGCCTCGCGGTTCCCTCGGCTGCGGGCCTCAGCCCGCTGGAGCAGCTCGAGAAGATCATGGCCGACAGCTACCGGCTGCAGCAGCGCCATGCGGCCGTGTTCGCCGAACAGATCCGGCCGGCGCTGGCAGAGGAGCAGATCCATCTCACCACCTGGGCGGAACTGGAGGAGCCTGCGCGGAATGAGCTGACCAAGCTGTTCGCGGAGAAGGTTTTTCCCATCCTCACACCCCTCGCCGTGGACCCGGCCCACCCCTTTCCCTACATCTCGGGGCTGTCACTGAACCTCGCCGTCGTCGTGCGTAATCCGGTGAGCGAAAAGGAACTGTTTGCACGCGTGAAGGTGCCCGACCAGATTCCCCGCCTGATCTCGGTTGATGGCCCGCGTGCCGGAAATGTGGCTGGCCGCAGGGCGCGGTTCATTCCGCTGGAGGACGTCATTGCGGTGCACCTCGACCAGCTGTTTCCCGGGATGGAGGTGCTGGAGCACCATACCTTCCGGGTCACGCGCAATGAGGATCTTGAGGTGGAAGAGGACGACGCCGAGAACCTCCTGCAGGCGCTGGAGAAGGAGCTGCTTCGCCGCCGGTTTGGCCCGCCGGTGCGGCTGGAGG
>NZ_KI914989.1:156452-210502 GCF_000520595.1 Arthrobacter sp. H5 | reverse complement strand
GGTGCGGCTGGAGGTGGCCACCGACATCAACCCAAACATCCGGGCGCTGCTTTCGCGTGAACTGGGGGTGGAGGATGACGAGGTCTACGTTCTGCCCGCACCGCTGGACCTGCGCGGGCTGAGCGTCATCGGCCGCATTGACCGCGGTGACCTGCACTACCCCAAGCGTGTGCCGCACACCAGCCGCGACCTCAACGAGAGCGAGACGTCCAAGGCGGCGAACGTCTTCGCTGCAATGCGGCGCCGCGATATTCTGCTGCACCACCCGTATGACTCGTTCTCCACATCGGTCCAGGCATTCCTTGAGCAGGCAGCGCTCGATCCCAAGGTTCAGGCCATCAAGCAGACCCTGTACCGCACGTCCGGCGACTCCCCCATTGTTGACGCACTGATCGATGCCGCGGAATCCGGTAAGCAGGTTCTTGCGCTGGTGGAGATCAAGGCGCGTTTCGATGAGCAGGCCAACATTTCCTGGGCGCGCAAGCTGGAACAGGCCGGGGTTCACGTGGTGTACGGAATTGTGGGCCTGAAGACGCACTGCAAACTGTCACTTGTGGTGCGGCAGGAGATCGACGGGCTGCGCCGTTACTGTCACATCGGCACGGGAAACTATCATCCGCGCACAGCCCGCTACTACGAGGATCTGGGTCTGCTCACGGCCAATGAGCAGGTGGGGCAGGACCTCTCCCGGCTCTTCAACCAGCTCTCCGGTTATGCCCCGAAGTCGACGTTCAAGCGGTTGCTGGTTGCACCGCGGTCCGTGCGGTCCGGGCTGATCGACCGGATTGAGCATGAAATCGCCAATAGGAAAGCCGGTCTGGGCGCGCGCGTCATCATCAAGGTCAACTCGATCGTGGATGAGGCGATCATCGATGCCCTGTACCGGGCATCGCAGGCCGGGGTGCAGGTGGACGTGATTGTGCGCGGCACTTGTTCCATCCGGCCGGGAGTGCCGGGCCTCAGCGAGAACATCACCGTGCGCTCCATATTGGGACGCTTCCTGGAGCACTCCCGCGTCTTCGCGTTCGCCAACGGAGGCGATCCGGCGATGTTCATCGGCTCGGCCGACATGATGCACCGCAACCTGGACCGCCGCGTTGAGACGCTGGTACAGCTTGCATCGACCGAGGACATCGCCTACCTGTTGGGCGTCCTGGACCGCTATGTTGACCCGGGCACCGCGAGCTGGCACCTCGCCGAGGACGGGTGCTGGACGCACCATCACAAGGACGACGACGGCAGCCCCCTTGAGGACATCCAGTCCTGGTTGTTGGCATCCCGGTCACGTCAGCGTTCGGCAGCCCGCCGCTGATGGCGCCGTCCCGGTACGAGGTCGGTGATCCTGAAGCTGATCGACCGATCGCTGTCACAGCAGCGGGCGCCCTGTGCTGGAGGAGGGAGCAGGGACAGCTTGAAGTTCTCCTGATTCACCGCCCCCGCTATCAGGACTGGTCGTGGCCCAAGGGCAAACTCGATCCCGGCGAGACGACGCCTGAGTGCGCCGTACGGGAGGTCCGGGAAGAGGTGGGGATTACCGTGCGGCTCGGCATTCCGCTGCCAGCCATCGAGTACAAGGTTCCGTCCGGGCTGAAAATTGTCCACTACTGGGCAGCGCGGGCCGGCAGCATGACGGTCAAGCCGGACGGTAAGGAAGTTGACAGGTTCCTCTGGTGCACCCCGGCACGGGCGTTCGAACTGCTCAGCAATCCGTCCGACAAGGAAACGTTGGAAAAGCTGGTCGCCGCAGATGAGTTGAGCAATCTGGCAACCTGGCCGTTGATCATCGTGCGGCATGCCAAAGCCAAGCCCCGGTCTTCGTGGACCCGTGCGGAAGGCGATCGTCCGCTGGCCGCGACCGGCCGTCGTCAGGCGTTGGCGGTGGGCCGCCTGCTTCAGGCGTGGGGTCCGAAAAAAGTGGTGTGCAGCCCATGGGAGCGGTGCGTGCAGACAATGCTTCCCTACGTGCAGGGCAACAACGCCAAACTGAAACTCGTTGATGCCATCACGGAGCACAATGCAGCTCGCAAGCCTGACAAGGCCAAGGGAATCGTGGAGAAGCTCTTTGACAAGCGGGTTTCCGTGGCCTTCTGCAGCCACCGACCGGTTCTCCCCTTGGCGATTTTGGTGCTTCAGCTCCACATGAGCGGGCGGCTCGCTGAAAACCTGCCGGCGACGGATCCTTACCTGGCACCAGGTGAAGCCATCATCTGTCAGGTGAGCAGCAAGCATCACGGCCGCATTGTGTCGGTGGAGCAGTTCCGGGCGTACGAAGACTGACTCTTCCAGTCCGGGGCGGACCTAATCCTGCACTTTCCATTCCAACCGAGCCGCGTTTTACGGCGTGTCGGGGCTCGACACGCGGTTCGTGCCGCAGAAAGTTCGGAAATGGGTTCGGGCACAGTGGTTGACTCACCGTCTTTTGTATCAAATACTTGACACATTGATACAAAGCCATGGGGGCATGAATGGATCCGGTCAGTTCCACACTTTTGGGCGTGAGCATAGGCGCGCTGCTTATCTACGGCTTCCTGAGGCTCACGGCCTTCCCATCGTCCAAGGACTTCGACGGCCGACGGGCGGCCCGCAGCCATGGGTTCTGGACAGCGGTCATCGCCCTGTTTGCAAGCAGCACAGCAAGCAATAGCAAGTACAGCGAGCTTGGGCCGGTCTGGAACTCTGATCAGTTCTCCCACCTTGAATCCCAGGGCGTTCTCTCTGACCTCCTGCCACTGATCGTTCCCGTGGCGAGCCTCGGCGGCATCTACATCCTCGCGCAATTCACTTGGCCACGGCCTACCTCGGCAGTGCGGGTTGCAGACATATCCGCCCGGAGAATACGGGATTTCCTGCCACGGCACCTCACTATGCTCACCCTATTCATCGCCTTGGTTGCTGCGGCGCTGCTTGTTGCCGCAGCCTTCCTGCCAGCCGTTTCCGGCACCACCGCCGCACAGCAGGGCATCACCATGCCCAGCCGCGTAAGTGGAGCATACTTCGGCAGCCTGATGGGCGCGTCATTCATCAGCCTCCTCACCTTCGCTGCCGCAGCCGTGGCCGTTATTGTGCGACGACGACGGATCCCCACGCTTACGGTTGAGGACGACGCGTTGGTGCGCCGCATAAGCATAAATCGATTGCTGCGAACCGTCATCCTGGCGCTGGCGGGAGTGATCAACGCTACCGTGGCCTACGGAGCAAATGGCACGCCCACTGACCGGTTGCACACCATTGACACGCCGTCGTGGTGGGGTTTCGTCTCCAACCCAAGCGGGATCTTTTCCGTTGTCATCGCCATAACGGTCCTTGCGTGGGCACCGCCCAAACTCGCCGATGATCCTGCAGAGCCCCTATCCGCACCGCTCGCCAGCTCCGGTTCTTATGCCAGAGCGCTGGAGATCAGCAGTGCCGGGCGGCGACTGGGATCCGTACTCTTGGTCCTGCCGGGCATCCCCATCGTCTTGACCATCTGGAATCCGTGGACCGGGGCGCTCCCCCTTGGCTTGATCACGGTAGGGTTCACGGTTTTCCTGGTGGTTCAGCTTGTTGTTGAATACCTTCTCCGACAGAACCACTCCACTGGCCCGTCGGGGGCGGTTCCGATTCAGGGTTTGGTACCTATGTGGCTTCGCCTGGCGCTGGCATTCGCCCTAACTGCGGTCCTTACAGCCGTGCTGGTACTGAATATCCAGTCGCCGCGGGTGGTTCCTGAACTCTTGAGCAGCTTGGGTGCGGTGATGCTGCTTGCCGGGCTCGCAGCCGCCGGGATCTGGAGGGCTCTGACGCGTCCCCGGCTTTCCGGAGTGGACGGCGTCCAGGACCTGCTCCTCCGGGCCGTCACGCTGCACCGGGTGTTCCGCGGATGCACTTCCGGCCTGCTCATGCTGCTTGCCTATCTCCTGACCAGTCAGGAGATTCTCTGGTCAGCCGCCGTTGGGGAGTACCGGGCGTCTTCCGAAGGGCTTCATCCGGCACTGATAGCCGCTCAGGCAGCGGTCATTGCAGCCGCCGCCATCATCGTGCTTCTTCCAGGACCCACCAGGCCACCCGCCCACGCGCCTGCTCCGGCCGGAGAGTCACTGTACCCATGAACATTCCTTCGCTGACTTTGATCTCCCTGCTCATCGGAGCGCTTCTCTTTTACGGTGTGCTCCGGGTCATCGCGTTGACCCCGGGTAGTGACCGCACCGGAGTTGAGACAGCCCGGGTCCATGCTTTCTGGACAGGGCTCATCGGATGGCTTGCCGGCAGTGGAACAGCGCTCTACTCGGTGGGAACCGTCCGCCCTGAGGATGCCGGTAGCGATCCATTTCCAGCAATGCTGCTCGCCTTCGCCATTCCGGGGATTGCCTTGTCCGTGGTCCATTTCATCGGCCAGTTCACCTGGCCCCGGCACCGCCGTCGGGTTCGGCGTGCGTCGCTGGGTACGCGCCGGGTGACCGACTTTGTTCCCACTCGTCTCGCCGCACTGGTGGCGATCCTGTTCATCATTGCCGTTGGGATCTCCATCGTCGTGAGATCTGTCGACCCCCTTGCACCAGTGCAGGTTGCTGGTCCAACACCCGAGGGATTCACGCAGCCAGGACGTGTGGACGGAGAAACCTACTCCGGTGCCCTGCTGATGGCGCTCATCGTCTTTGTGATCGGTTTGGCATTGGCGCTCATAGCCGTTGCCCGCAGACGTCCGTTGGAGACGCTCAGCGAAGCCAACGATCGGATCCTGCGTCGAATCAGTATGAACCGGTTGCTGCGGACGGCAGGGTTTTATCTGCTTGCACTCATCAATGCCGCACTCAACCATGCCCGCTGGCCGGAGTCTGCTTGGGGGAGGGGATTTGACCTGGTTTTCAGCGCCTCAAGTATTGGCGGCCTGGTGCTCATTCTGGTGCTCGCCGCCTGGAAACCGCCGCGCATGAAGCGCGAGGAACCCGACACCCTTGAAACGGAGCCGCACATGGCCGCGCCGCGGGATTCCGCTGCGGGCCTGCTCCCACACATCTTTGGACTGATAGCGGCCGCAATAACCCTGATCGCAGCCGTAGCGATAGTGGGCCTGATCCCCGTTGAAGGCAACGCAACCCGGCTCCAGGACCCCCTCTTTCCACCACAGTTCGCCGCCGCTGGGATTGCGTACCTGATCACGGTCGCCGCCACACGTTCGTTGCCTTCCCGCAGGAACAGCGGGCTGCAAACAACGAATCGTGCAGCAACCCAACGAACCTGCGGGAAGATGCCACGGCCCTCGGCGATCAGTGGAGCCGTTGCAGGCGCAGGGCTGGGATTGCTGATCCTGACCGTTGCGGTCGTCCTGGTCGCGTCGCCCGCTGCGAATCGCGTCCTTCTCCGTGCCAATGCACCGGCGGCCGCTCTTCCCGCACCCTTCCCGGACCTCGCCTTCCTGCTCCCGACTGCCATTGGCCTGCTGATCCTCATCGCCGCCCTTGGGGTCTTCCGGTGGAATACCGGAAGAGAACCAGGCAGCGTGAATGAACGCCAACTTCATCACGCCCTGTGCGTCTTCGGGGCGGTGTGCCTGGCCATGGCGGCTGCAGTCATCTGGAGTGCCGTCCAGCGGTGGAGTGTGAGCGGCGGCTTCACACCGGATGACACCGGCGATATCGGTGAACTAGTGCGGACCGTCATGAACCTCAGCATGCCCCTGTGGATCATCGCCGCCCTTTCCGTATTCACCCCGGCACCGATTTCCCAAGGGCGGACCGAACGAGAACCAGCGCCCACCCGGACACACCCGTGAGCGCACGCATCACCGTCGACGTCGCGTCGGCCATCCCGCCCTATGACCAGATCCGATCACAGATCTCCTCTCTCATCGCCGTCGGGTCGCTGGAAGAGGGTTCCCGTCTCCCGACGGTCCGCAGTCTTGCCTCCGATCTGGGCGTTGCCCCCGGCACTGTTGCCCGTGCTTATAAGGAACTTGAATCAGCCGGGCTGATCGAAAGCCGTCGCCGCAACGGGACTGTCGTCACGGGAGGTGCCCGCGGCACGCACAACCCCGCAGACACCGACACGCCCGAGGTGAGTGCCGCCGTCGTCCATTTGATCCAAAGCGCGCGCCGGGCGGGACTCGACGATGACACGTTGATGAACCTTGTCCGTGCCCGGCTGGAGACGTGACCGGACCGTAGACTGGATGCCGTGACTACCTCGATTCCCACGCCCTATGAAGACCTGCTCCGCGACGTCACCGCGAATGGCGCGGTGAAATCGGACCGCACGGGCACCGGAACAAAGAGTGTCTTTGGGCGGCAGCTGCGGTTTGATCTCAGCGAGTCCTTTCCCCTGATCACCACCAAACGCGTGCACTTCAAATCGGTGGCGTTGGAGCTTTTGTGGTTTCTGCGCGGCGAGTCGAACATCAAGTGGCTGCAGGAGAAGGGCGTCACAATTTGGAATGAGTGGGCGGACGACGACGGCGACCTGGGGCCGGTCTATGGCGTCCAGTGGCGCTCGTGGCCCACACCCGACGGCGGCCACATCGACCAGATTTCCCAGGTGATCCATGGCCTCAAGGAGAACCCGGATTCCAGGCGGCACATTGTCTCCGCGTGGAATGTCTCCGAGCTCCACAACATGGCCCTCCCCCCGTGCCACATGTTCTTCCAGTTCTATGTGGCGGACGGCCGGTTGTCCTGCCAGGTGTACCAGCGCTCGGCTGACATGTTCCTGGGTGTGCCGTTCAACATTGCCTCCTACGCACTCCTGGTCCATCTGATTGCGCAGCAGGTTGATCTTGAGCCCGGCGAACTTGTCTGGACGGGCGGGGATGTCCACATCTACGACAACCATGTGTCGCAGGTGGAGGAGCAGCTCAGCCGCTTGCCCTTCCCCTCCCCGCAGCTGAGCCTGACGCGGAAACCGGACAGTATTTTCGACTACACCCTGGAGGATCTTGACGTGATCGACTACCAGCACCACCCCACCATCAAAGCGCCAAAGGCCGTATGAGTTCCCTGGACGCGGCAGCGGTTCTCAGCGCCCCGGTGATTGGCATGATCTGGGCGCAAACGGTTGACGGCGTGATTGGCCGGGACGGCGGCATGCCGTGGCACCTCCCCGAAGACATGGCGCACTTCAAGCGCACGACGTCGGGACATCCGGTGATCATGGGACGGCGGACCTGGGAATCGTTCCCCGCCAAATACCGGCCGCTGTCCGACCGCACCAACATCCTGGTGAGCCGGCAATCGCTGGATCCATCCGATTACCCGGGCGCCGTCGTCGTTGGCTCGCTGGAAGCCGCACTGGAGGAGGCGCGGAAAAGTCCGGGTGCCGAGGAGATCTGGGTAATCGGTGGTGGACAGATCTATGCAGAGGCCCTCACCCACGCGAACTCGGCGCTGGTCACGTTGATCGACTCCGCTGCCGAGGGCGACACCTTTGCGCCCGCCTTTGGGCCCGACTGGAAACTGCACGGCGTCGACCCCGATGACGGCTGGCTGACGGGATCCGAGGGCACGCGCTACCGGATCAGTCTGTGGGTTCGGGGCGTTGCGCCGTAACCGACTGCAGCACCCGGCGCGCCCTCAACTAAACTGGGCGAATGACAACAGCAGCAACCTCCCTGTCCCGTGACTCCGGCGCCCCGTCGGTTGGTTTTGTCGGGTGGCGCGGAATGGTCGGCTCGGTTCTCATGCAACGCATGCAGGACGAGGACGATTTCCGCTTCATCAATCCCGTCTTCTTCTCCACCTCCAACGCAGGGGGCGCCGCGCCGTCGTTCGCTGACGGCTCCTCCAAGCTGGAGGACGCGTACGACGTCGATACACTCGCCAAGCTGAAGATCATTGTCACCGCGCAGGGCGGGGACTACACCGCCGAGGTCTATCCGAAGCTCCGCGATGCAGGCTGGGGCGGGCTGTGGATCGACGCCGCGTCCACCCTCCGCATGGAGAAGGACTCCATTATTGTCCTGGACCCGGTCAACCGCGACGTGATCGACACCGGACTGGCGCGCGGAGTGAAGGACTTCATCGGCGGCAACTGCACGGTCTCCTGCATGCTCATGGGGCTCGGGGGCCTGTTCAGGAACGGACTCGTCGAATGGGGTACGTCCATGACGTACCAGGCGGCATCCGGCGGCGGCGCGCGCCACATGCGTGAGCTGCTCAACCAGTTTGGCGCCATCCACGGCTCGGTGGCACCGAACCTTGAAGACCCGGCGTCGGCCATCCTCGACATTGACCGAAGCGTCCTTGCCCAGCAGCGGAACCCGGCCATGGACTCCTCACAGTTCGGCGTACCGCTGGCCGGATCGCTGATTCCCTGGGTTGATGCCGATCTGGGAAACGGGCAATCCAAAGAAGAGTGGAAGACCGGGGCCGAAACCAACAAGATCCTTGGACTCGACCTCGCCGACGGCGCCCAGATTCCGTTCGACGGCCTGTGCATCCGGATCGGCGCAATGCGCTCGCATTCGCAGGCTCTCACACTGAAGCTGACCGAAGATCTGCCCGTGCAGGAGATCGAGCAGATCATCGATCAGGACAATGAATGGGCGACGGTCATTCCCAACACCAAAGAAGCGTCGATTGAACGCCTCACGCCGGTGGCGGCTACCGGAACGCTGGAAATACCCGTGGGGCGGATCCGCAAACTCGAAATGGGTCCCGAATACATCAGCGCGTTCACGGTTGGCGATCAACTGCTGTGGGGCGCCGCCGAACCGCTGCGGCGCATGCTGCTGATCGCCACCGGAAATCTCTAGAACACGTCTTCGAACAAAATGTCGGTGGGAGCAGGCAGACTGTCTGCATGGAACAGACATCCGTCGAACACATCCTGCAGCGCTACTTCGCAGCCAATTCAGTCGGCAAGCATCCCGTCACCGCGGCGCGCTACGCGCGGGTCGAAGCGCACCTGCTGCGCTATTTGGAGTACGACGGCGCAGCCAGCCTCGATCCGCGGGTGGCGGTGCTGCTCGCTCTAGAACGCCAGTTTGAGGCGCGGGCGGCGTTTTCCCGGCTCCTGGGGGCGGAGGAACTGGTCTTTGCCCTCCCCCGGTTTCTTGGCCAGGAATGGTTGTTGGAGGATTTCCATGACAGGCTCGCGCAGATCAGCCTGATCTCCCGGTTGGTGCAGTGGCTGTGCGGCCGTCAACTGGTGGACAGCAGGTGGCACAGGCACGCAGTCATACAGACGCGCGCCGCGGCAGAGAAGGCGAGGCGGCGGGCGGTGACGTAAGCGCAGCCAATGATCTTAGAGGGCGCAGCCAATGAGGAGTGGCTCCGGGTGCAGCCGGATACGAAAGGTCTGCTCCACCCCGTCCGCCACCAACCGGGCAACGGCCAGCAGGTCCTTCGCCGACGCTTCGCCGCGGTTGGTCACGGCGAGGGTGTGCTTGGTGGAGAGCGCGGCGCGCCCCCCGGATGCCTCGAAGCCGGCGTCGCCTGCCAGCCCAAAGCCCTTGGTGAACCCGGCCTGGTCAATCAGCCAGGCGGCGCTCAGCTTGACCTTCCCCTTCTCGGTGGCCGGGTAGCGCGGCGCATTGTCCGGCAGTCCGTCGGCAACAAAGGAGTCCACAATCGGGTTGGTGAAGAAGGATCCTGTGCTGTAGGTGTCGCGGTCCGCGGAGTCGAGCACCATGCCCTTCGACCCGCGGAGCCGCAGCACTTCCCTGCGGACATCATTTGCGTAGGCACGCTTACCAATATTCACGTCCAGTGCCCGCGCCAGCTCCGCATAGTGCACGGGCGCGCTCATCCGGCCCAGTGCCAGTTGGAACTGCACCGTCAGCACCACATAGCGGGGGGAGCCTTCAACGGTGGTGTGCTTCAGCAGGGAATCGCGGTAGCCAAACTTCAACTCAAAATTTGTAAAGGACTTAACAGTTTGGGTTTCCCGGTCCCAGGTCCTCACCACTGCCACGGTCTGGGACACATCAGACCCGTATGCCCCAACGTTCTGCACCGGTGTAGCACCCGTCAGACCAGGAATTCCGGAGAGCGCCTCCAGGCCTGAGAAGGCATGCAGAACGGTGTACTCCACCAGCTCATCCCACGGCTGCCCCGCCTGGGCGGTGACCATCACGCCTCCGCAGGTCGCGTCGTCGTCGTTCACGGTGAAGCCGGTGGAGGCGAGCTGGACCACCGTGCCGTCGAACCCCTCGTCCGCGATGATCAGGTTGGATCCGCTGCCCAGGATGAGGACCCGCTCGCCGTCGTCGTCCGCAGACCGCACGGCGTCAATGATTTCCTTCTCGGTGCGCGCGGTGACAAACTTTCGCGCCGGGCCGCCCACACCCACGGTGGTGAACGGTGCCAGCTGCGTTACCACACGCGGACTACCGCCTGCGCTTTGACCAGCACCTTCTGGCCGCCAAACGAAACCGTGAGGTCGATGCGTGCCGTCGCATTATCAGCGTCGACGGCGCCAACCACGCCGGAAACCTCGATCACTGCGCCGGGGGTACCGGGCTGCGCAGTGGTGTCCTCCACCGTCACCGGCCGGGTGAAGCGGGTCTGGTAGTCAATCACGGCGGCTGGATCACCGATCCAGTCGATCACGAGCTGCACCGCGGCGCCCATGGTGAACATGCCATGCGCAATAACTCCGGGCAGGTCAACGCCGCGCGCAAATGCCTCGTTCCAGTGGATGGGGTTGAAGTCGCCCGATGCTCCCGCGTACTGAACCAGGCCAAGTCTGGTCACATCCACGGTGGTGCTGCCGATGTCCTGCCCTACAGTGAGCGCTGCGAGAGTGATTGCCATTACTGCTCCTCCCCGCGGACGAGTATCGACGACGTTGTGGTGGCGGTTTTCTCCCCCTCCACAGTGGAGATTTCAGCCCTGGTGGTGATCATGGCGCCGCCTCCCATGGCACGCACCTGGTCCACGTGAAGTTCAGCAACCAGTTGGTCCCCGGCAACGATTGCGCGGTGGTGGATGAAACGCTGGTCGGCATGCACCACCCGGGTGAAGTCAATGCCGGCGTCTGGATCGTTGATCAACTGGGCATCGGCTCTCTGAGCAACAATTATCGCGAAGGTCGGCGGGGCCACGAGGTCGCGGTGACCGAGCGCCCTGGCCGCTTCGATGTCGAAGTGGGCAGGGTGGGTTGCCTGCACCGAACGCGCAAACTCGCGGATCTTCTCGCGGCCAACGGCGTACACGTCGCCGGCCGGATAGCTGCGGCCCTGCAACTCTGGATTGATGGTCATGCGTCTCCTTGGACATGCGCGGACTTCTCCGACAAGCCTAAACGGTTCAGTGTGGGTTGCGTGCCTGATGACGGCGCTTGGCATCTCGTCCGCGCACCACCAGACCGGCGATGTGAGTGACCATGCCCGCAACAATGATGGGGATGGCTGTGAAGACCAGGGTGTCCATGGAAGTGAGTGCACCGGCAATGGCGAGCAGGATTCCCACGCCGGTAAGGACGAGGGCGGAGAGCACCAGCTTGCGGTAGAGCGGCGAGCCGGTGTCCCAGGGGGTGTTGAGCATGTTCCAAGCGTACCCAGAACTCAGCACTAGAACAGAGCGTGCTGCACGGCGGCCGGCTGGGAGCGGAAGTCGCCGAGTTCAAGCCGCTTACCCTTGAGTCGGGACAAATCGGCCAGCAGCCGATCTCCGCCCACCACGGCCAGCGCACAGGATCCGAGCATCGCTTCGATGAGGAGGCCGTGCTCGCCTGTTTCCAGTGGGTGGGGGTAGAGCTGCGCGCGTGCGCCGAGCACTTTCGCCCACGACGACGGCGGTTTCCACTGTTCGTCGGTCACCGCGAACCCGTCAATGTTAATGCCCGGTCCCAGCAGCTGACGCACCCCGCGCGCCCTGCCGCCGTTGATTTTGTCAAGAGTGTTGGAGTCGAGCGGCGCGGCCAGCGCAGACGTTTTGGCAGCCGCACGCACAGCCTGCTGCAGGCCGGCATGGCGGGTCACCGCGTCCTCGAGAACGCGCACTATCCGGCCATCGGTCGCACAAGCCACATACTGCGCGGCGACTGCACCCTGCTCCGCCAGCCGATGCCACTTCCGCAGGGCGGAAGCGGTGCCCACCTTGGTGGCGCCGTCGGCGAAGGTTGCCACATACAGCCAGTGCTCCTGCGCAAGATAGTGCAAAAGACCCTCGGGTGCATTGCCGGATCGGTGAAAGTCATGCATAAAGCGAAGGTCGTCCCGGGCGAAGCACAGCCCGCACTGGTACCCGCGTTCCGCCGTCGTCTGGGTGGGGCACGCGATATGATCGCTCGATTCCGGCCCTCGGGCGAGGTGGTATCCGAGGCAGTGACGCTCCCCCGGGGCGCTGAGAACACGAAATCCAAGGTCCACGCCGACGTCCAAGCGCACTGCGCCAGGCTCACTGTGCGGGGTATGGAGCGACAGTGATGCCCCGGAACGATCCCATGAGACGCCGCTGCAAAGAAAGCGACCGGTCAGCATGGAACCACGCTACCGGACGCCCCTTCTGAACGGGGTTAGGCCGTTTGGCCCGCGTGCTCCCCTTCCGCAATCTCCTCAAGCATCTTGTCGTTGAAGGCCGGGAGATCGTCAGGGTTTCGGCTGGTGACAAACCCCTGGTCAACCACAACCTCGTCATCGGTCCAGTTAGCGCCGGCGTTTCTCAGGTCCGTCTGGAGCGTGTGATAGGACGTCAGATCGCGGCCGCTTACTACGCCCGCATCGATCAGGAGCCACGGTGCGTGACAGATCGCTGCTACGGGCTTGTGCTGCTCAAAGAACCGGCGGGCAAAGGCCTGTGCGTCTTTGTCCACCCGAAGGTGGTCGGCGTTGACTACCCCACCCGGCAGGACGAGCGCATGGAAATTGTCCGGATTGGCCTGCGCCACTGTCTCATCGATAGTGAAGGTGTCACCCTTCTCCGTACCGTTGAAACCCTGAAGCGTGCCGCTGCCGGGAGCGACGAGCGTGGGCTGGCCGCCAGCGTTCTTCACGGCCTCCCATGGGCTGGTGAGCTCCACCTGCTCCACGCCGTCCGTGAGTAGGAACGCGACCTTCTTGCCTGAAATGTCATGCACAGTCATTGCTTCCTCCAATACGTTGGCTTGAGTTTCCAGCCTAGAAACGAATGAAGTAATAAGCAAACTGATTACTTATTAGAGGCCCTCTGCCACGGCAGCAGCGGCACCAAACCAGGCCCTCTGTGTTGGCGGCCGGAGCGACCCCCAGCGGATGCGGCCCTTCAACAGCGCCACATCGTAGGGAATGGTCACCGCGTGCCTAGCCAGTTGATGGAAGCCATCGGCGATGGCCTGCGCCTGGGCGGCTGTCCCGTTCTTATCCGACTGGCTCACAATCACCACCGCGTTCTGCGACAACTCCTCATATTTGCCGCCGCGGGCACGCAATGCCTCCAGCAACAGGGCGCCCGCCTCGGCATGCTCCTCCAGAGTGGTGGTGGCAATGACCAGCTGATCGGTGTGGTGGATCATCCTGAGCCAGCGCTCGGCTGTCTCGTCGTTTCCGGAGTCCACGATGTTCAGCCGGAAGTACTTGGAGGCGACTTCATGCAGCGCGTCGAAGTCATCGGAGGTGACCTTTTGCTCAGACGCCAGGACATCGGGCTTTGACCGCAGCACGTCGTACTTGTCCTCGATCTGATGGTGGACATACCGGGCAAGCAGCGCCGATTGTGCCGACGGAGCCAGAAGCTGGTCCGTCTGCGGCAGCAGATCCATGACCGTTGAATTGTGTGGACCCTGCTCCGTACGCCAGCCCAGGGTTCCACGCGTCTCATTGTTATCCCAGGCGAGCACGGGCCCGCCCCCGTTGCGCGCAAGGACTGACGCGAGCATGACAGTGGTTGGGGTTTTGTTTGCTCCGCCTTTGCCGTTCACCACGGAAATGGTGCGCGGGCCCGGCCAATGCTGGCTTACTTCGCGGGTGTTGGCACTCTGCGTCAGTTCCCGCTTTGACGGCGGAATCCGTAGGCCGAATTTGGTAATGAACCCTCGGAATCCGGTCTCCGCCGGCACAGTTCCGGTGTCTGCGGCGAGGAAGGAACGACGGCGGCCCTCCGGCGCGTCGGCCGTCTTGCGGGTGGGGCGGTGAGGGACGTTCGGTTGAGCCGGTGCAGCAGCCGAGCGTCCGTTTTCGGTACGCACCACCTGTGGCTGTTCTGCGGGCGGCGGGACGGGCACCGTCACCGGTACGGTGGTTGTCCACGTGGTGGGGGCGTTTTCGTCCAGTCTGATGTCCAGAACCGGCCGCCGCACGGTCGGTTCCCCTTCGGCGTCCGGTGCCGTGCGAGGTGCCTGTTCCGGCGGTGAAAACCTGTCCGCGAACCGGGGTACTTCGGAAAAGGGTCCGGTCGATGCATCGCGTCCACCGCCGCGTCTGCGGCTTGCCCGGGTTGGAAAGTCTTCCGGGTTCTCGCCGGGACCCCAGGCCGATTCTTTGTCAGTCATGGTTCCTGTCCTGTCGGTATGCCTCGATCCATCCTATAAGGATGCTGTGAATTCGCAGGACCGCGGCTGGACGACGGTTTAGTCTTGCGGGTATGACACCGACTACGAGGCTGCCCTGGCGCTGGGCTTCGAGCATGCGGGTCCGCATTGTCGCCGTCGTTGTCGTTTTGCTTCTCTTTTCATCCATCGGGTCAGTCCTGCTTTTGCGGATTGCCCTCTTCGATCAGCTCGATGAGGAAATCGGTGCCAGCCTGGATCGGGAGGCCGAAGAGTTCCAACTACTGGCCGATGGAGTGGACCCGCGCACGGGCCAACCCTTCGACAATGACCTCTCTGCGATTTTCGATGTGTATTTCTCCCGCGAGGTGGCCGACGAGGGGGAAACGCTGATCGCTTTCATCGACGGCGAGCTGTACCAAACGCGGCGGTCGCAGTCCGTACCCGATCCAGAGGAGTACCGGCCCACCATTGATTACTGGCTGTCCCTGGAGGAGCCGCAGTCTGGAGTCATCAACACTCCGGCAGGCCCAACGCAGTACACCGCCATTCCGCTCATCGGCGCGCCGAGCGACGGAATGTTTGTTGTGGCGACCTTCCCCGCCTTCTAACGCAGTGAGATAGATAACGCTGTGCAAACGCAAGTAGTGGTTCAGCTCGCCACCACGGTGGTTGCGTCCCTGCTGGGACTCGCACTCGCGGGCCGTGTGCTCCGACCGCTACGGTCCCTGGCGGCAACTGCACAAAGAATCTCGGATACGGATCTCACCCAGCGCATCGAAGTCCGCGCCCGCGATGAAGCCTCTCAAATTGCAGATGCCTTCAATGACATGCTGGCCCGCCTGGAAGCGTCGTTCACCACGCAGCGGCAGTTCCTTGACGACACCAGCCACGAACTGCGGACGCCGCTCACGGTGATTCGCGGGCATATTGAACTTATGGAGTTTGACGAATCACCGGTCGAACGGGCCGGAACCATAGCTCTGGTAACCGATGAGATAGACCGAATGAACCAGATCGTCTCCGACCTGTTCGTCCTTGCGCGGGCCGACCGCCCGGGTTTCTGCACTTTCGAACCGATGGACCTGCAGGACCTGATTTTGACTGCGCATCAGAAGATGAGCGCCCTCGCCCCGCGGGATTGGCAGATCCGGGTGCCACCGGAAGTACTCATCACCGCGGACCGGAATCGACTGACGCAGGCGCTGCTACAGCTGGCTGACAATGCCGTGAAGCACGCCGGTGACGACGCCACGATCCAGGTAGGGGCCGACGTCGACAATGACGGGGTCCGTCTGTGGCTTGCCGACTCCGGGCCTGGGGTATCCGAGAACGAAGTGGAAGAGATTTTTGCTCGCTTCAAGCGTGGCGGCAAGAGATCAGGCCGGTCCAGCGGCGCCGGTCTTGGATTGTCGATCGTGAGCGCGATCGCCCAAGCCCATGGCGGGTCTGTGGCTCTCGTCCCGCAGAGGGGCG
Organism: Arthrobacter sp. H5; assembly: GCF_000520595.1. Lineage (GTDB taxonomy): Bacteria > Actinomycetota > Actinomycetes > Actinomycetales > Micrococcaceae > Arthrobacter_D. The sequence goes on along the minus strand of NZ_KI914989.1, from coordinate 194,650 downwards.
GCGGCGCCCATTTCGAAATGACGATCCCCCGCGATCACCGGGGAAGTGCGCTGCCGTGGTCAATTACCCGTGTGGCTCCCTGAAAACGCAGAAAGCCCCCGGAACCGGAGGATCCCAGGGGCTTGATCTGTAGCGGTGCCGGGACTCGATCCCGGGACCTCACGATTATGAGTCGTGCGCTCTAACCAGCTGAGCTACACCGCCATAAATGAGTATGCCCGCAATACTATCGCGGGCTACTCATTTGAGAGCCCCCCACCGGAATCGATCCGGTGACCTCGTTCTTACCAAGAACGCGCTCTACCACTGAGCTAGGGGGGCAACAGCAGAAAACTTTACCAGCTTTCCACCGTGCTGCGAAATCTCAAAAGCCCGACAAAAGAGGCCAGGAGATCCCACCGTTGGATCCCTGTTGTGACAGGGATCCAACGGGTTTTGACCACTACTGTTTTACCACTTTTCGCGGCGCTGGAAAGTGCCCGCATCGGCACTCTTCTTGTGGCGCGGCTTGCGGTCAGCGGCATCGTGCTCGGAAGCCCGGAAGCCGCCGTCGTGCCCGCGGTCCTTACGGAACCCGCCGCCCTCGCCCTCGCGCTTCTTGAACGGCTTCTTGAAGTCGCCCGATCCGCGGCTGCCGGCAGGCTTGCGGCCCTTATCCAGCTCCAGGTGAATCAGCTCGCCGCCGATTCGCGTCTTGGACAGGGCACGCCACTGGTCCTTGCTCAGTTCCGCCGGGAGTTCCACCAGCGTGTGATCCGCGCGGATGTCGATGCCGCCGATCTGTGCTGACGAGAGTCCCCCCTCGTTGGCAATCGCGCCAACAATCGAACCGGGCATGACGCGCTGTCGACGGCCGACGGCGATGCGGTACGTCGCATTGCCCTCGGTCAGGGTGCGAGTTGGGCCGCGGGAACCGAAGCCGTCCTTACGCCCGGCAGCGCGCTCCTTCTGGCCCGCAGGAGCAACCGGAATGTCCTTCACCAGAATCGGATTGCCATTCTGTGCCATCACGGCAAGAGCGGCGGCGATTTCCGCTGCGGGGACGTTGTGCTCGTCCTCGTAGTTGGCGATCAAGTCGCGGAACACTGAGACATCCTCGGTGGCGATGGTCTCGGTGATCCGGTCCGCGAACTTGTTCAGGCGCAGCGCGTTGACGGCATCGGAAGACGGCAGGTGCATCTGCTCCACCGGCTGACGGGTTGCCTTCTCGATGGACCGCAGCAGGTACTTCTCACGCGGGGTGATGAAGAGGATCGCGTCGCCGGAGCGCCCGGCACGGCCGGTGCGGCCAATGCGGTGCACGTAGGACTCGGTGTCATGCGGGATGTCGTAGTTCACTACAAGGGAGATGCGCTCAACGTCGAGCCCACGGGCGGCAACGTCGGTTGCAACCAGGATGTCGAATTTGCCGTCGCGCAGACCTTCGATGGTCCGCTCGCGCTGCTGTTGTGGAATGTCACCATTGATTGCGGCAGCCTGAAAGCCCCGTGAACGCAACTTGTCCGCCAGGTCCTCGGTTGCCATTTTGGTGCGCACAAACGCAATGATTCCGTCAAAATCCTCAACCTCAAGGATCCTCGTCATGGCGTCCAGCTTGTGCGGGCCCATAACCTGCAGGAACCGCTGACGCGTGTTGGTGCCGGTGGAGGTTTTGCCCTTGACCGTGATTTCGGCAGGGTTCTTCAGGTACTTCTGCGCAATGCGGCGGATCGCTCCGGGCATGGTCGCGGAGAACAGGGCAACCTGTTTGTCCTCGGGCGTTTCGGCGAGGATCTGCTCGACGTCCTCGGCGAAGCCCATGCGGAGCATCTCGTCAGCCTCATCCAGCACCAGGTACTGGAGGTTGGACAGGTCGAGCGAGCCCTTGGACAGGTGGTCGATGACTCGACCGGGGGTACCAACTACAACCTGTGCTCCGCGGCGAAGTCCCGCAAGCTGAGGGCCGTAGGCTGATCCGCCGTAGACAGGGAGCACGGTGAAGTTGTCGATGTGCTTGGCATAGGAGGTAAATGCCTCCGCGACCTGCAGCGCAAGTTCGCGGGTTGGCGCCAGCACCAGGATCTGGGTGAACTTGGCGGGTCCGTTCAGGTCTGCAAGCTCAGCCATCCGGGACAGTGCCGGAACGGCGAACGCTGCCGTCTTTCCGGTTCCCGTCTGGGCGAGCCCAACGACGTCACGCCCTTCCAGCAGTGCCGGAATGGTTGCTGCCTGGATGGGTGAGGGCTTCTCGTAGCCAACGTCACTCAGTGCAGCGAGAATCCGGCCGTCCAGGCCGAAATCGGTGAACTTGATGTCTGGGGCTTCAGCGGTTTCGGTATTCTCAGTGGTCTCTGTGGTCTCTGTGGACAGATTTTCAGGCATGTAGGATTGACCTTCAGGTAGATGCCGGACGGCTGAGGTGACCTCAACCGTATGTACAAGAAATCCGGCACTGTTTCAATCCCGCGGCAGGACTTCGCGTCACATCTTTGCCGCCGCTCTCTCAGCGGTGACGTGTGACGTTTTCTTCTAGCCGGCGCTCCCTGAATGAATCTGCTCGCATGCTTTCTCCACGAGCCCCAACACAACCTATCCAGCCCAAAGTGGGCATAAATTTAGGGAATACCGGTGTGGGGGATGTTTCCAGTGTAGCGCACCGGGCTCTCCGGCTGCGACCTAAGGAACGACGACGGCGCGTGAGCCTGCGCACACCGCCCACCCATCGACTCTCCCCAAAAGGACCGTTTCAGCCCGGAGAAGGCTCTGGGAAGGGCATTTTGGGGAGAGTCGATGACAAAACTCTGTGCAGGTTGGCGCCGAGGACGCCGCCGACTGCTTCCCAGTCCAGCAGTCGTTGGGCATCCTCAACTGACAGCCCTGCAAATACCTGAGCCACCGTGACCCCGTGGTCCGGCCGGGACTCTACTGTTACGGTGTCACCGGCTTTGATCGCACCGCGCTTGATGACCCGAAGGTAGGTGCCAACCCGCCCCTCCGCGGCAAACCGCTTGACCCACCGCGTTTCTCCCATGCGTCGGGCAAAGTTTGCGCACGGCGTCCGGGGCTCGGTGACCTCAAGCACCACGTCGGCGCCTATCCTCCACTGTTCGCCGATCACGGCATGGGAGGCATCAACTCCCTCCACACGCAGATTTTCGCCGAACAGTCCCGGTGTCACATCGCGGTTAATCTCGCCGGCCCAAAAATCGGCGTCCTCCTGCGAGTAGGCGTAGATGGCCTTGAAGGGACCGCCGTGGTGCTTTCGGCTGGCCTGAATGTCGCCGGTCAGACCCAGTGGATGCACGCTGACCGAAGTGGACACGGGACGTTTGTCAATCGCTGTAACGCCGGTGGAATCAGTGGTTGGGAGCAGCGCGTGCACGCGGCACACCGCCAGCAGGGAACCAGTTGTCATGAGGCCCAAGCCTACCGGTCAAGCGCCCGCGGAGAGCGAAACAGGGCGCGGAAGGTGGGCCGTTGCTAGCCCCCGTTACTGATTGACTAATACCAATCAGTCATGCAGGATGGTGCCATGGCTTTCGATCCCGCGGCGGCGCGTGCCCTCCTTACTGAATTGGAGTCCGCCGACACCTTCTCCGGAGTGGTGCGGGCGGACCGCGGGGGAACCACGCTGTTTCACGAGGCCTATGGGACGGCGTCGCGCCGCTGGAACACCCCCGTCACGGTGGACATGCGCTTCGATGTGGCGTCCGTGACCAAGCTGTTCACCTCCGTTGCGGTTCTTCAGCAAGTGGACGCCGGAGCGCTTGGACTCGAATCGACCGTCGCAGAGTTCCTCAACGTCGAGGGCACCAGGATCAGCCCCAACGTCACCATCCGCCAACTGCTCACCCACACTTCGGGCATCGCTGACGACGCCGACGAGGAGGCAGACGAGTCCTACGAGGCGCTGTAGGTTGACCGCCCTAACTACTCGGTCACCAAGACCGCCGACTTCCTCCCCGGCTTCATTCACAAGGAACCCAACTTCGCCCCGGGTCAGGGGTGCCGGTACTGCAACTGCGGCTACATCCTCGCCGGGCTGGCACTGGAGTCCGTTACCGGAATGATCTACCGGGACTACGTTCGCGAGCACGTTTTCGCCACGGCCGGCATGAACGACTCGGGTTTCTTCGACATGCGTGAGGCCGTGCCCAACGTCGCTGAGGGGTGGGAGCCCGTTCCGGGCGTGAACGGAGCAGTTGGCGGCTGGCGGCAGAATATCTACAGCTATCCGCCCATTGGATCGCCCGACGGCGGCGCTCACACCACCGCTTCCGACCTGGCGCTTTTCCTGGACGCTGTGCGTCGTGGAGAACTGCTCTCTCCGTCGATGACGGAATTGTTCATCACCCCCCAGGTCAAACACCACGACCGGCCCGGCAGCGGCCCCCTCTTGTACGGCTTTGGACTCGAGTTCGATACCCGAACGGACGGCAGTATCCGCAGCTACTACAAGGATGGGGTGAACACAGGCGTCAGCGCGATGCTGCGCCACTACCCCGACGCCGATGTCACCCTCGCTATCACGAGCAACTCCGAAGACGGCGCCTGGAAGCCCGAAAAGGCGATTGACTCAATGATCAGTCCCGAGACGTGACCAACGCCGTCGGGCACTTCTTTTTTCCTCCTTCCGATTTGTAGACGGTAGGTTTGGGTGTGACCACTCCCACTAAGAAAGGTCACATCCATGACTGCCACCGCAATAGTCAATGCCCACGTTGTGCCCATTGTCGGCGCGCCCTTCAACGGCACAGTAGTAATGGAGGATGGTAAAGTCTCCGCGCTGGGAGCTGATGTCCAGGCGCCCGCCGGCGCCGACGTCGTTGATGCCGAAGGTCAGTGGCTCCTGCCCGGTTTGGTCGACGCGCATGTACACCTCGGCACCCATGAGGAAGGTGAAGGCTCCGCCGGAGACGACACCAATGAAATGACGGACCCGGTAACCGCCGGCGTCCGCGCTCTGGACGCCGTCAACCCGTACGACCCCGGCTTCGACGACGCCTTGAAGGGCGGCATCACCGCCGTCAACGTCAACCCCGGATCGGGAAACCCGATCGGCGGACTGGCCGTCGCCATCCACACTCACGGACGGTACATCGAGGAAATGCTGCTGCGCTCCCCCAGCGGGTTGAAGTCGGCACTCGGTGAGAACCCCAAGCGGGTATATGGGGAGAAGAAGCAGACGCCAGCCACCCGGCTGGGCACCGCCATGATCATCCGCAAAGCCTTCATGGAGGCGCAGAACTACATGGGCAAGGCTGACGAAAACGGCCGGGATCCCAAGCTTGAAGCGCTAGCCATGGTGCTGCGGCGCGAAATCCCCTGGCGCCAGCACGCCCACCGTGCAGACGATATCGCCACGGCAATCCGCCTTGCGGATGAATTCGGGTACGAATTGGTCCTCGACCATGGGACCGAAGCGCATCTCCTGGCCGATGTCATCGCCGAACGCGGCATTCCGGTGCTCATCGGTCCGCTCTTCACCACCAAGTCCAAGGTGGAATTGCGCGGCAGGTCCATCGCGAACCCCGGCAAGCTGGCAGCAGCTGGCGTCGAAATTTCGATCATCACCGACCATCCGGTCATCCCCATCGACTTCCTGGTCCACCAGGCCACGCTGGCCATCAAGGAAGGCCTGGACCGGGAGACAGCGCTGCGCTCCATCACCATCAACCCGGCTAAGGTCCTCGGACTTGACCACCGCATCGGTTCGCTGGAGACCGGCAAGGATGCCGACGTCGTGCTCTGGAGCGGTGACCCCCTCGATGTGATGCAGCGGGCGCTCACCGTCTGGATCGGCGGCAGGGAAGTGTACCGGTACGATCACCAGACACGGACGGGCGTCGTTGCACCCCGGACGGGACGCGCAGCCTGACATGGCACGCACCCCGCGCCCTGAACTCCCGCCACAGCCAGTGACCCTCAAGGCGGCCATTGCCGTCTGGCTGGTGGTGAGCATCCTTTTCCTGATCGCGGCGGGCTCATTCCTGGTGTCCGCCCAGTTGCAGGAGCAGGACAGGTTTGGGCTCATCGGGCTCGGGGTGCTCATGGCGGTGCTGGCGCTGCTGCAGCTCTTCCTGGTGCTGCGCCTGCGCCGGGGAAAGCGGAGCGCACGGGAACTGCTGTCCACTGTGGGAGTCATTGTGGGGCTGCCGATTCTGGTGCGCAGCACGCCCGGCCTGTCGGTGATCGCCGTGGTGATGCTCGTTGCCGTAGTGCCACTGTGGCTGCCGCCCAGCAATCACTGGTTTCAGAAAATCAGCCCTAAACCCCAGAACAAGTGGGTCCGGCTGGTGAGCCGGACCGTGAGTCCGTTCAAGAAGCGTTGACCCACACGAGTAGTGTTACAGGCTGCTGAAAGCCTGCTCCAGATCCGAGATGAGATCCTCCACATCCTCAATGCCGACGGACAGCCGGATCAGGTTCTCCGGAACGGCCAGTTCAGTGCCCTTGACTGAAGCGTGGGTCATCTCCGACGGATAGTTCATCAGCGACTCGATCCCGCCCAACGACTCGGCCAGCGTAAACACTGTGGTGGACTCGGCAACCTTACGCGCGGCTTTCTCTCCGCCTTTGAAGGACACCGAGATCATCCCACCGAAGTTCTTCATCTGCTGAGCGGCGAGCTGATGACCCGGATGGTCTGTAAGCCCCGGGTAATAGACCCGTTCAACTTCGCTGCGTCCGGTGAGCCACTTGGCAATCGCGAGAGCATTGGAGCTGTGCCGGTCCATCCGCACGCCCAGGGTCTTCAGCCCGCGAGTGGTCAGCCACGCCTCCATCGGCGCGGACACCGCACCCACCGCAAACTGAATGAATCCCACCTTCTCAGCCATACCGGAGTCGTTCAGTACCACGGCACCGCCGCTTGCGTCCGAATGGCCGCCAATGTATTTGGTGGTGGAATGGACGACGACGTCGGCACCCAGCGCGAGCGGCTGCTGCAGGTACGGTGTGGCAAACGTGTTGTCGACCACAAGAATGGCGCCGGCCTCACGGGCAATCGCAGCGATGGCGGCAATGTCGGTGATCTTCATCATCGGATTGGACGGGGTTTCCACCCACACCATGCGGGTGTTGCCCGCCGTGACCGCAGTCCGGACCGTTTCGACGCTGGACATGTCCACCGCCGCGTTGCTGATTCCCCACGGAGCGAGGACCCGGTCGATAAGGCGGTACGTTCCGCCGTATACGTCGTTACCCATGACGATGTGGTCGCCGGGCTTGAGTAGAGCCCGGATCAGTGCATCCTCTGCGGCCAGCCCTGATGAAAAACTGAACGCATGCTCCCCGCCCTCAAGCGCGGCGAGTTGGGTCTGCAGCGAGTCGCGGGTGGGGTTGGTGCCGCGCCCGTATTCGTAGCCGTTCCGGAGCTTGCCGATGCCGTCCTGCGCAAACGTGGTGGTCTGGTACAGCGGCGGGATGACAGCCCCGGTGGTGGGGTCGGGCGTCTGGCCGGCGTGGATTGCTCGGGTATTAAAACCTGGGTTAGTCATGGTGTCTCCTTAGATGCTCATGTAGGTCAGCAGGTCATGCCGGGTGAGTATTCCCACCGGGGCACCAACAAACGTGACCATCAGTGTGTCGCTGTCCTGCAACCGCTCCCGTGCCGTAGCTACGGATTCAAGGGAACCGATGAGCGGCAGCTGGCCATCCATGTGCGCGGAAATCTTGTCGGTCAGCTTCGCTTCGCCGTGGAAAATCTTCTCCGTCAGCGAGCGCTCATCCACCGAACCCAGCACCTCACCCATGACCACGGGTGGTTCCTGGGACAGCACCGGGATATTGGAAACGCCGTACTCACTCATGATGTGGATGACATCGCGTACCGTCTCGGTGGGGTGCGTGTGGACCAGGTCCGGCATGTTTCCGTTCTTGGACCGCAACACCTCTCCGACGGTGGCCTCCTCGCCGCTTTCCATGAAGCCGTAGGACTTCATCCAGTCGTCATTGAAGATCTTGCCCAGGTAGCCACGGCCGCTGTCAGGTAGAAGGACGACGACGACGTCCTCCTCCGTAAGTTCCTTTGCCACCCTCAGCGCGGCCACCACGGCCATGCCGCACGAGCCGCCCACCAGGAGGCCCTCTTCGCGAGCAAGCCTGCGTGTCATTGCGAAGCTCTCCGCGTCGGTCACTGCGAGGATTTCATCCGGCACTGACGGATCATAGGCGTCTGGCCACATATCCTCGCCGACGCCCTCAACGAAGTACGGCCGGCCGGTGCCGCCGGAGTAGATGGAGCCTTCCGGGTCAGCTCCGATGATCTTCACCGGCCCTTTGTCCCGCTTGGCCGAAACTTCCTTGAGGTAGCGGCCCGTTCCGGTGATGGTTCCACCGGTGCCCACGCCGGCCACGAAGTGGGTGATTCCTCCGTCGGTGTCGGTCCAGATCTCCGGGCCCGTGCTCTCGTAATGGCTGAGCGGTCCATTGGGATTGGAGAACTGGTCCGGTTTGAAAGCGCCCGGGGTTTCGCGGGTAAGCCTGTCGGAGACGCCGTAGTAGGACTGTGGGCTGTCCGGCGCCACGGCCGTGGGTGTGACAACAACCTCTGCTCCATAAGCAGCGAGCACGTTGCGCTTGTCCACGCCCACCTTGTCAGGGACCACGAAGATGCACTTGTAGCCGCGCTGCTGGGCAACCAGTGCCAGACCCACGCCGGTGTTTCCTGAGGTGGGTTCGATGATGGTGCCGCCGGGCTTTAGCTTGCCCTCGTTCTCCGCGGCGTCAATGATCTTGACCGCGATCCGGTCCTTCACGGAACCGCCCGGGTTGAAGTACTCCACCTTCACGAGGATTGTTGCCGCAATCCCGTCGGTTACTTTATTGAGTTTTATCAGCGGTGTGTTGCCGATCAGGTCCACGACGGAATTGGCGTACTTCATACTACAAAGTTACCGGTTCGCAGCCGGTGCTTTGTCCGCTGCGGGACCTGCGGCCGCAGCACTTTCCCTCTGACGCACCCGATACCGGCCAACGCGCCGGCTATAGCTGGTGCGCCTGGCGGTTTCGAGTGCGCCCGCAGGGAGTTGGTGCGCCGGCTCTGTCGGCGCCGCATGGCACCATTAACCGCATGAGCCTTTCCGTCCATTCCCCCTCCCCCTCCGCCTTGGCTGCGGTATGGGAGCCTGACGGCGCATACAACCTGGCGGCAACCCTCGGCCCACTACGGTGCGGTTCGCTTGACCCGTCCTTTATCCAGCACGACGGCGCCGCCTGGCTTGCATTCAGAACGGACGACGGCGTGGCCACCGTGCGCCTGGTGCAGCATGGGCCGCTTCGCTCATCCGCAGTGCACGCCACGGCGTGGGGGCCCGGCGCCGAAGCAGCGCTCGCTTCGGTCCCGCGACTTTGCGGGGCGGAGGACGACTGGAGCGTCTTCGACGAACCGGACTATTCCTCCGAGCTGCCCGAACTGGCGCGCAAGGGCCGCTATCTGACGCCGGGGCTCAGGTTCCCGTCGACCGGAAGGATGCTCGACGCCGTCGTGCGCGTCATTCTTGAACAGAAGGTAACAGGCACCGAGGCTAAGCGTGCCTGGCGGTATCTGCTCACCCGGTTCGGCGACGCGACACCGGCCGCTCCCTGCATGCCCGCAGCGCTGCGGTTGCCGCCCACGCCAGAGCAATGGCGGCGCGTGCCCTCCTGGGAATGGCACCGGGCCGGGGTCGATTCGAAGCGTTCAGCCACCATTCTGCGCGCCGCAACTGTGGGAGCATCTCTGGAGCGGCTGGCTGGTGAGCCGCGCGCCGTCGTTACTGCGGGGCTGTGTTCAGTTCCGGGGATCGGCCCGTGGACGGCCGCCGAGGTTCTACAGCGCACGCATGGGTGCCCGGACTCAATCTCGGTGGGCGACTTTCACCTCGCCGCGTTTGTGGGCGCGGCGCTCACGGGACGCAGAACGGACGACGCCGGCATGCTGCGCTTGCTCGAACCGTGGTCCGGGCAGCGCCAAAGGGTGGTGCGAATGCTGTATGCGAGCGGGTTCAGGAAGCAGGCATTCGGGCCGCGGCTTGCGCCGTCGGACCATCGGCGGCGATAACGTGTCCGCTAGCTGGTGAGTGCCGTGATCAGCAGTTTCTCATGGGACTCCAACCAGGTCCCGCGTCTGCGGATGACATCCCCCACGCCCTCGTCCCACATGCGCTTCCAGCCTTCGCCCAGCTGATCGGCGTTGTGTTTCATCCGCTGCCAGGACAGCTCTGCACGTTCCGCACCAAAGGCCGGCAGCCGGCGTCGTTCCTCATCGGTCCAGCCGTAGGCGTCGGCAAAGATCCGCAGCCTACGGGCCACGTCCATTCCCTCCCATTGTGGCGGGGGGTCCGCCGGATCGCGCAGCGGTGACCAATGCAGGGCCGCGTTGTAGGAATCAGCCAATCGGGTGCTGGGCCCCGCGAGGTCGAAGTCGATCAGGGCGAACGCGCGCCCGTCCCGGACAACAACGTTCTGCGGCGTGACGTCGAGATGCGTCACAAGTTCCAGAGAGTCTTGCCGGATTGGCCGGGGCGGAAACGGTTCTACCGACGGGTCGTAGTTCTGCGAAGCATCGTGGAGCCGGCGCACCAGCTGGCCCACCGATGTGAGCAACTCTTCTGACAGGACCCAGGGCTCAATGGGATCCCCCGCCACCCTCCCATCAATGAAAGTCAGTACGTCCCGACCGGCCCTGTCACGGCCGAGGAAGCGCGGGCTGCCCTCGAAGCCCGCGCGCTCCAAATGGTCAAGGTAAGCGCCAACTGCGAAGGACTGCGGCTGATGGGGCCAGCGGACCGTTCCACCAATCCGCACCACGCCCTCGGTGACGTCGCCGGCCGGGAGCGGAATCTCCGGCTCATCGCTTTTATCGGTGAAGGCGCGGCTGCGGAGTTCCGGCACCGTCATGGCCTACCGGAACCGTTCCCACGCGGATTGCCGCGACATTCCCAGCGAGACACCAATACTGGCCCAACTAATCCCTCGACTCTTGGCAACGCCCACCCAGGTCCGCAGGTGCTCTTCAACCTGATCACGGGCTTGTGCAACGTGCGGCAGGCGTTTGAGGAGCTCGGCGTCGTTGAGGATATCCCACGGCGCCTCGGGCAACTTGTCCCCCGCCGGGGCGGCGTCCCTGAGCATTGCAAGCGCCCGCCCCGCGCAGTCCTTGCAAATTGCGGCAGTGGGCGCCCCTGCGAGGAGCCCGGTCTCCTCGCGCGCGCGCAGGCAGAAGGAACACATGAACGGCTGATGTATACCGTCGTCCGATTTACCCGGCTCTGATTCACTCCTCATACGAAAAGTCTATGGCGCGTTTATGTTGTCAGGCATATCCTGACACTATGTAAGGGAGTGCCTGACACATACTTATGAGGGAATACAGTGACGATTCAGGGACATCACGTTATTTCGGAGAGCGGCCGCAGCAAACGCTCCTTTCGATTTCTCCTTGGGACCGGGGCTGCTGAAGGGTTCGGGGATTCGCTCACCCGCACCGTTCTTCCCATCCTCGCCGTAGCCACTCTGGGCCTCGGCACCGCGTATGTAGGAGTCCTGAACGCCATCGGATTGAGTGCGTTCCTGCTGTTAGGGATGCCAATCGGAATGGCTGTGGACCGCCTGAGGAATCCGGTGATCGCCATGGGAACGGCCACACTGCTGCGCTTTGGGGCGCTGGCTGGCCTGTGTGTAGCGTGGTTTGGTGGCTGGCTTTCCGGAACCCTTTTAGGGTGCATCGCGGTTTTGATTGGCCTGGCAGATGTCCTGTTTACCACAGCCGAACGCACCGTGATTCCAGGAATCATCCAACCGCACAAACTGAAAAAGGCATACTCACGGCTGGCGATGGTTGATCAGTCCACCTCCACGGCAGCTGCGGGAACCGGAAGTGTTCTCATCGCCCTCTTGGGCGTTCCTGCGGCGTTGATGGCCTCCGCTGCCTCGTACGCTGCCTCCCGTGCTTTCCAGTTTGGCGTCAAAGTTCCGCAGATTCATCGAACCAACGCACCGCGGGTCTCGGCATCAAACCAATTCCGCAACGGTTTCAGGACTCTGCGCCGCAACCCGGCTGCCTGGGCACTGACCCTCTCGGCCACATTGACCAACGCGGGTGCCATGCTGGGGAACACAGTGCTTCCTGTCTATTCGATGCGCGATCTTTTGATTCATCCTGGGGCATACGCAGCCCTGGGCGTGCTTTCAGCAGGCGGCGCCATCCTCGGGGCGGCTGCCGCTCCCAGAATGTCCGAACACTTGGGTTTGCGGACACTGCGCGCGGGCGCGGCACTTCTTCCCGTGCCCGCGGTGCTTTTAGCCGTCGGATGCCTGTGGTTTCCGGGCCCAGACCTTATCTGGCTGTCCGCCCAAGCCCTCACGTGGAGTTTTCTTGTGTCGATCTCCGCTGTAGCCGGCGCGGAAGTTCTCCCCAGATCCGTTGACCGCAGTGAACTCGCCACGGTTGGCGCGGCGCAACGGACCATTAGCCTCGGGATCATGCCTGTCGCTGCAATTGTGGGTGGCCTCGCCGCCGGCGCTCTGGGTCCGCTTCCGCTCATACTCGTCTGGGGACTTCTTGCGGGGGTGGCTGCTATTCCCGTCGCCAGGTGCCGCGATCTCGCCAACTTTTATTAGAGTTCGATTCCCGCGTGCCGCTGGCTAGGCTTGAACCATGAGCACACTTGTTGATTTGACCGCCACATTCCTTCCCAACGACGGCGAATTCCACCGCGTCAGGCTCGCCCTGGACATTGCCATTGAGCAGGTTGTCCAGGAGCCGGGGTGCATCAGATACGAGATCACTGAGGCCTCCGAAGACCGCATGGTGCTGACGGAGCAGTGGGAATCCGAGGAACTGCTGCAGAAACACCTCAAGGGAACAGCGGTGCAGGACCTGGGTGAGTCGCTGAGCGGTCTGTTGGCTGAGCCGGTTCAGATCAACAGGGCTGCTTAACGGCGGAAGCCCCCGGCTCCTTCCGGATCCGGGGGCTTCTGTAAAGTCTTAGGCTTCTTTCCGCTCTTCCTCGGCAGGCGCTGCCTGTCCGTCGGCCGCAGCTGCCTGTTGCTGTGCAACCTGCGCGTGCACCTCGGTCATGTCCAGGGCCTTCACGGCGTCGACCAATTCGGTGAACTGAGTTGCGTTGAGTGCGCCCGGCTGCGAGAAGACGAGGACCTTCTCGCGGAATGCCATCAGGGTGGGGATGGACGTGATACCGGCCGCCGCAGCGAGGGATTGCTCCGCCTCGGTGTCCACCTTGGCGAAAGTGATGTCCTCATGCTTCTGCGAAACGGTGTCATACACCGGAGCAAATTGCTTGCACGGGCCACACCATTCGGCCCAAAAGTCAACGAACACAATGTCGTTGCTCTCGATGGTCTCGGGAAAGGTTGCCTCGGTGATGTCAATAGTTGCCATGTCTTCACGCTAACGAGAATTTCCGGTTGTGTCGCCCCCTGTTCGCTCTGCGCGAGGTTTCGCGGTACAAGCTCCGTGGTGTGGTTGCGGACAAACGGGCATGTCCATCGGGAATACTGCCACTTGTCCTCAGTGCCGGGTGTCCATAGGCTCATGTACACGGCCGCCGCCCCAGGCGGATTCCGTCCGACCTCTCGAGGGAGACGCATATGGCACTGAAATTTGGATTCCTGGCCCTACTGGAGGCGAAGCCCGGCAAGGAGCAGGAGCTGTGGGACTTCCTCGAAAGCGGACGCAGCCTTGCTGTTGATGAACCCGACACCAAGACCTGGTACGCGTTCCGGGTCAACGAGAACACGTTCGGAATCTTTGACACGTTCGAAACCGAAGAGGGCCGGCAGGCCCACCTCAACGGCGCGATTGTCGCAGCCCTTGGCGAGCACGGGCCCAATCTGCTTGCACGGGACCCGGACATTAATCCGGTAGATCTGATCGCCGCCAAGTAATCCGTCCGGCGATCTTCAGCCTACAGAAGCCCGCTCCAACCTTTGCTGGTGGGAGCGGGCTTTTTGCTGGCTTTGGGTTGTTGCCCAGCATGCTTTTCGCAAGCTTCACGTCCTATGATCCGGGTATATCTTCAGCCTGTCGCCACGGAGGAATACGATGACGCACATTACCCACGGGATGGTTGTCAAGGGATCGGCAATGGCTCTCACTGCGATATCTGCGTGGTTCCTCAACAGGATCAGGCCCGCGGTCCAGGATGCCATTATGCTGCTGTCCATCTTTGACGAGGCGGACGAAGACTCCGACGAGGACTGAGCCTGCCTTGCAACGCTGTGCAGGCACAAAAAACCCCGCCCTCCCTGCGTTTCCGCAGGTCAGACGGGGTTTCCCGATGGTGGCAGATGAGGGATTCGAACCCCCGTAGGCTGTGCCAGCTGATTTACAGTCAGCCCCCTTTGGCCGCTCGGGTAATCTGCCGAACGTCTTCACATGAAGACTGCCCACGGTAACCGCGGGCAAGACAACTTTACAGAACATCCCGCTCAGAATCGAATCGCGATCTGTTCGACAGCAATTACGGGAATCCGATCTGGATCCCACCCCGCGTGAAGTTCAGAGTCCCGCCGCAACCCGCCGCGCGATCTGGTCATAGAAACGACTGGCCTGGGCTGTGGTCACGTGCCCCATTCCCACAGCTGCATCCAGATCCGTCCGCACCCCGCGGAGCCTCTCGCCGTCGTCGTGCTTTCCTGAGCTGACCGGATCCAGCGCGACCGCCGGAGCGGCACCCAACCCGGCCAGTGAAGAAGCGGCAAGCAGTGAGCCTGCGACGGCCCTGCGTATACGGTACCGACGACGCGGCGTGGCGGACATGAATTTCCTCCTGAGTGGGATGACCAACTCCTCAACAATTGCACCCCGGGATGGGAGCCCACTGATGCCGGGCTGTGAATTAGGCTAGACACAGAACCCCAGCCACCAAACAAACCAGGAGGAATTGTGGCCAGCGAATCCACGTTCGATGTTGTGAGCAAGGTAGACAAACAGGAGGTGGCCAACGCCCTCCATCAGGCGCAGAAGGAACTCTCCCAGCGCTATGACTTCAAAGGTGTGGGCGCGGAGGCTGACTTCAGCGGCGAGAACATTCTCATGAAAGCCAACTCTGAGGAGCGGGTACTCGCAGTTCTCGACGTGCTGCAGTCCAAGATGATCAAGCGCGGCATCTCCCTGAAGTCACTGGACACGGGCGAGCCCTACGCTTCAGGCAAGGAATTCCGGCTGGAAACCTCCATCAAGGAGGGCATCGAACAGGACATCGCCAAGAAAATCAACAAGCTCATCCGTGACGAGGCGCCCAAGGGCGTAAAGTCGCAGATCCAGGGCGACGAACTCCGCGTCAGCTCAAAGTCGCGCGATGACCTGCAGGCCACGATGGCACTGCTCAAGGGTTTCGACGAGGCTGACCTTCAGTTCGTGAATATGCGCTAGGCCGGGCTGGCCCTCAGACGTGCATGATCTCTACGTTGTGACTCACCCACAGGCTGAGCACACGGAGCGCGGACTCGTGGGCGGCTGGTACAACTCGCAGCTCACCCCTCAAGGACGCCTCGATGCCCGCCTTGTTGCGGAGGAGCTGATGCGGCGGTGCCGCGACACAACGCGGCCTGTACGCATCACGACGTCCGACCTCTCCCGGTGCGCCGAGACCGCCGAAATCCTCGCCGCACGGCTTGGCGCTCCCGTCACCGAAGATGCACGACTGCGCGAGATCAGCTTCGGCGAGGCTGAAGGGAAATCGCGCGTGTGGCTCGCCGATCGGGAAGTTTCTGCGCCCGATCATGACCGACTCGACTATCGCGGTCCTATCGCCGGGGCCGAGACGCGCCGCGAGGTGGCAACCCGGGTGGGCGACTGCGTCCGTGAGCTTATGGCCGACGGAGACCACACCCACGTCGTCGTAACGCATGGATTCGCGCAGATTTTTGTCATCACTACGTGGCTGCAGATCCCGGTTGAATCAGCTGGCTTCCTGTCCTTCGCACCCAAGCCCGGCTCGATCACCCACCTGCAACACGACGATTACTGGCGCAATCGAACAGTGGCCGCTCTAGCCGAAACTTCTCACCTGAAGACCGGGTAATTCTAAAGTTTCGCCCGGTCTCCACGCGCGCATTTAGGGGGCACCTGGTCGACGGAAACCGGACCCTAGCGCAACGGGCGCCCAGCCATCCGTTCCAGCCGCGAGATACGGTCCGCCATGGGCGGGTGGCTGGCAAACATCTTCTGGATTCCGCCGCCCTTGAAGGGGTTGGCAATCATCAGGTGCGAGGTGTTGACCAGCTGCTGGCTCTGCGGCAGCGGGGCCTGCTGCACGCCACGCTCCAGTTTGCCCAGTGCTGAGGCGAGGGCCAGCGGATCGTCGGTGAGGCGGGCGCCGTCTTCGTCTGCGTCGTATTCGCGGGTGCGGCCAATCGCTGAGCGGATCAGGACCGCAGCGAACGGGGCAAGGATCGCGAGCAGAATCGCCGCGATGGGGTTGCCGCCCTGATTTCCACGTCCGCCCATCATTCCGGTGAAGGCAAACATCTGTGCCACCGACGTAATAACCCCGGCAACGGCCGCAGCAACGGAGCTGGTGAGGATGTCCCGGTTGTAGACGTGCATGAGCTCATGGCCCAGGACACCGCGGAGCTCGCGTTCATCCAGGATCTGAAGGATTCCCTGGGTGCAGCACACCGCAGAATTTTGTGGATTCCGGCCGGTGGCAAATGCGTTGGGAGCCATGGTGGGCGAGACGAAGAGCCGTGGCATCGGCTGGTTGGCCTTGGTGCTCAGCTCCCTCACAATCCGGTACATGGCCGGTGCCTGCTGCTCGGTAACGGGCACCGCTTTCATGCTGCGGATTGCCAGTTTGTCGCTGTTCCAGTAGCTGTACGCGACGGAGGCAACACCAATCAGGGCGAAGATCCAGATGAACGCGGAACTCCTGGTGGCCGCCGCAATGATCGCGCCGAAGACCAGAAAAATGCCCATGAGTGCAGCGAACAGGAAAACCGTTTTGGCTCCGTTGAAATGGTTATGCAAGAGAACTCCTTGTTGAATCGCTACCGGTACAACGTACTGGCCGACCCTGCTGTTCCGCTGAGTCTACGGCTCCGGATGCCGGGAATCATACTGTCCAAACCGCGGCTGCCATTTAGCAAGGACAACCACCAGCGCAATACAAAGCAGCCCGCCCCACACTGCGGTCCATCCTTCTCCCAGCCACTCGGCGCCGCCGCCTCCCAGCAGTTCACCCAGCCGCGGTCCACCGGCGACGACGACAATAAACACACCCTGCAGCCTGCCCCTCATCGCGTCCGGAGTAGCGGATTGCAGGATGGTGCTTCGGAACACTCCGCTGACGGAATCGGAAATTCCGGCCAGCAGCAGGCACAGCGCCGCCGGGATGATCCATGGCGTTACCTGCCCGTCCGGCGATGAACCAGCCATCACAACCACCAGCCCAAACCCGCTCACAGACGCACCCCAGCTGGCCACTGACCACTGCACTGCCCTTCCCTGCCGGTGAATCCGTCCCAGCGGTCCGGAAAACAGCCCGGCCAGGACTGCGCCAACAGCTCCCGCGGCCAGCAGAACCCCCACGGTGAACTCCCCGCCGCCGATCAACACCGCCCCCACGGCAGGAAGCAGCACACGCGGCTGAGCCATCACCATGGCGGCAAGGTCAATCAGAAAGGTCATGCGGATGTTGGGGCGGGTGCCGAGATAGCGGAATCCCTCGAGCACCGTCGCAATCCCCGCACGACGGACCGGGCCCTCCGGCGGCATGGCGGGCAGCTTGAAGAGCGCCCAGAGCGCGGCAGTGAAGGTGACGACGTCGATGGTGTAGGTCCAGCCATAGCCCACCTGTGCGATAAGCAGGCCGGCAAGCATGGGGCCCACGGTGAAGGCGAGCCCGAACGTGATCATGCTGAGTGCGTTGGCGGCCGGCAGCAGTTCCGACCGGACCAGCCGCGGAATGATGGCCGTCCGGGTTGGCTGGTTGATTCCTGCCGCGCCGCTGTGGATACCAATAAGGATGTACAGCAGCCACACGTTTTCCACGCCAATCCAGGCCTGAGCGGCAATGGCAATGGTGGTTCCCCAGAGAGCGATTGCGGAGAAGAGAGCCACTTTGCGGCGGTCATGCGCGTCGGCTATCGCACCCCCGTACAGGCCGGCCACAATCAGCGGCACCAGGGCATACAGGCCAATCAACCCCACGCTGAGGCTGGACTGCGTAATTTCGTAAACCTGAAGGCTGACTGCCACGAGTGTGAGGTTGGACCCGATTGCCGAGAGCGCAGTCCCGAAGTACAGCCTGCGAAATGCCGGGCTCTCCCTGAGCGGCGTAATATCGGCAAGGAGTCTGGGCACCTCTGAAGTCTAGCCGCGTATCCGTTACCCTCGGCAACGACACCGTGGCAGTCCTATCCGGCGTCCGACGGCGGCTCGCCCAGCAAGATGGCCCGGTCCACCTCGCGGAGCAGCCCTTCCTCGCCGAGGATGCGAAAGTGGCCCATGGTCTCCAGCCGCACGTGGACCGCTCCCGGAAGTTCACTACCACCGGGAATATGGGGATCAAAACTGCTGTACACGGAGGTAATCCGGGCATTGGCCTCGAGATTGACGTGCAACGCTTTAAGCGTCCGGTTGCGCGGGGAAAACGCCCTCAGACTGGGCAGCACGGCAAAACTGGCATAGATCGACCCGGAGAACGGCGAGTTCACCGCAACAAGCTGGCGGATGCGGCCCGCGGAAGCTGGCTCGGTCATCACGTACTTACCGATCAGGCCGCCTTTGCTGTGCGCCACGATAATGACCTCGGTAAGCTGCTGCTCCTCCAGATAGGCGGCGACGCGGGCAGCCATCGCCGTCACAGTTCCCCTGTTGTAGCCAAGGGTGCTCACCACATGGACGGGGTGCCCCCTGCGGTTCAGATGGTCCGCGACCGGGTGCATGAACTGCCAGGTCTCATAGATGCCCGGGATAAGCAGCACCGGTGGCCGCTCACCGTGGAGGTACTGCGACGCGTCACGACGGAACAGAAACCCGTGCACTTGCCAGTAGGCAACATAGGCGTAGTCCAATACCCAGGCCCCTCCATACCTAAGCAGGCGCATGCGGCTTCCCTGCCATGCAGCACCGGGCGGTCTGAGCTGCACCCTCGTACATGAATACGTGTGGTGCGCCGGCGACCGTGTCCGTGGTTACCCCGGGACAGGCGCCAACAAGTCGGCCCACCCAGTCTCCGGGAACAATGGGATCCTTCTCCCCGCGCACAATGTGCGCCGGGCAAATTACACTACCGAGGACGTCTTCGAGCCGGTGCTCCAGCATGGGTCTCAGGGTGCGGGCGTACTGAATACAGGAACGGACGTAGTCGCTGAATACAATCCAGTTGACCCCGGCCGGTTCATGCAGTGTGTCCTGCAGCAGCCTCAAACCCTGCATTACCGCTGAGCGTTCGCGGTCATTCACCGTCGGCGCCAGGAGCACAAGTCTTTGCACCATGTGGGGAGCCTGGCGCGCTGCCTCGGCGACCACCTGGCAGCCCATCGAGTGGCCGATCAGCACCACATCCGTCAATCCCAACCGGGCGAGCACTCCGGCGAGAATGCCACCGAGGTCGGGGACATCGAGCGTCCGGGAGGGCCTAGGCGCCGATCCGAAACCGGGCAGCTCCACCGCATACACTGTGCAGTCGCGGGCGAGCTCCGCCGCCAGTGGCCCAAAGTAGCGCGAGGACACCCCAATGCCGTGCACCAACACCACAGCCTGCGCGCCTCTTCCGGCGGACCGGAGCACAACGTCACAGTTGTTGAGAGACATAACCCCCTGTGACTCCCACGGTGCTGGTTTCATCCACTAACAGTAAACCGGAAGTTAGTGCTTTCTTATTATGAATTACTCACAATAGGTGCTTCACTGGGTATATGACCGATTACGCAGTGACTGCCGAGGGCCGCGACGCGGCTTGGGCCACTAGTCTGCGCACCGCCGGACGACGGGTGACACGGCAGCGCTTGGCCGTACTTGCCGCCGTCGAACGCTCACCCCACACCACCACCGACGACGTCGCCGCGGCAGTGCGCACCCAGCTCACCGACATTTCGGTGCAGTCGGTTTACGTGGTGCTGGCGGACCTGACCTCCATTGGTCTGTTGCGCCGGATAGAGCCACCAAATTCTCCCGCACGCTACGAAACCCGCGTCAACGACAACCACCACCACGCCGTCTGCACCGGATGCGGGCGCATCGAGGACGTGGATTGCGCCGTGGGTCACGCGCCGTGTTTAACCCCCAGCTGGGCCGCAGGCACACAACCGATGAGCATCGTGATTGCCGACGTTGTCTACCAGGGGCTCTGCGCGGACTGCCGCGAGAATTCAAACACTTCCCTGACGCAGGAAATCCACAAATAGAAGGAGAACAATGTCCGCGAACTTCAGCACAACCCAATCGGGTGCGCCGGTTGTTGACGACAGCAATTCCGCAGCACTGGGCCGCGATGGCGCAATCCCGCTGACTGACCACTACCTGGTCGAGAAGCTGGCCCAGTTCAACCGCGAGCGAGTGCCCGAGCGAGTGGTGCACGCCAAGGGCGGCGGCGCATTCGGCACCTTCGAGACCACGAGCGATGTCAGCGCCTACACCAAGGCTTCGCTGTTCCAGCAGGGTGCCAGCACCGAGACCCTGCTGCGCTTCTCCTCCGTCGCGGGCGAGCAGGGCTCCCCCGACACCTGGCGGGACCCCCGCGGCTTTGCACTCAAGTTCTATACCGACGAGGGCAACTACGATCTCGTCGGCAACAACACTCCGGTGTTCTTCATCCGCGACGGCATCAAATTCCCCGACTTCATCCACTCCCAGAAGCGCCTTCCCGGATCCAACCTTCGCGACCCGGATATGCAGTGGGACTTCTGGACCCTCAGCCCCGAGTCGGCACACCAGGTGACCTGGCTGATGGGCGACCGCGGTCTCCCCGCCTCCTGGCGCACCATGAACGGTTACGGATCCCACACCTACATGTGGATCAATGAGGGTGGCGAGAAGTTCTGGGTCAAGTACCACTTCAAGTCCAACCAGGGCCACGAGGTGCTCACCGGAGACGAGGCCGAAGCACTCGCCGGGTCGGACGCCGATCACCATATCCGCGACCTGCGCGAGAACATCGAGAAGGGCAACTTCCCCAGCTGGGACCTCAAGGTCCAGGTCATGCCTTACGCGGACGCTGCAGGCTACCGGTTCAACCCATTTGACCTCACTAAGGTGTGGCCACAGGGCGACTACCCGCTGATCCCTGTGGGCAAGCTGACGCTGAACCGCAACCCGGAGAATTACTTCGCGCAGATCGAGCAGGCGACCTTCGCGCCGTCGAACTTTGTTCCAGGCATCGCTGCTTCGCCTGACAGGATGCTGCAGGCGCGGATCTTCTCCTACGCCGACGCACACCGCTACCGCGTGGGCACCAACCACGCCCAGCTGCCGGTCAACGCACCGAAGAACGAGGTGCACAACTACTCCAAGGACGGCGCCGGGCGCTTCCACTTCAACTCCGCATCGACCCCGGTGTACGCGCCGAACTCAGTGGGGGGTCCTGTCGCCGATCCAGCGCGGACCGGTCCCGAGGGCGGCTGGGAGAACGACGGCGGCCTGGTGCGCGCCGCGCACAGCCTCCACGCCGAGGACGACGACTTCGGTCAGGCAGGCACCCTGTACCGGGAGGTGTTCGACGACGCCGAGAAGTCCCGTCTGCTCGATACCATCACCGGTGCGGTGGGCGGGGTGACCATCCTCGAGATCCGTGAGCGTGCCATCCAGTACTGGACCAACGTTGACGAGGATCTGGGCGCCAAGCTCCGCGCAGCACTGGGCGCCGACACCTCCGGTGGAAATACTCAGGCAGAAGCTGCCAACAAGTTCTAAGCACGAAAAGTGAAGGGCGGGTTCATGCTAACCCGCCCTTCACTGCGTCCGGATGCTCCTAACGTTTGGGCGCAGGATGACCGTCTATGACCCGGTCAACAGACTCAAAGAAGACACCGAGCATCAGTTCCAGCGCTGCATCCACTGCCTGACGGTCCCGGTTCACCACAAAGTCATACTGCAGCCCGTAAAGGCTGGAGACGAAGAGTCGCGATGCGGGAGCCGCGCGCTCCGGGGGTACGCCCTGCGTGATTAGCCAGGTTGCCGTGAAATCCGTCCAGAACAGGTACTTCTCGGATGCACTGTTCCTCGGTGTTGAACTCACGGGGTCCTGCAGGGCGGCTTCGAACTCCAGACGCTGAAGCTGGCGGTTCCGCTCAATCAGGGTCCAATTCCAGGACCTGCGCACCCAGTCCTCGTAATCGGCGCGTGAGAGCTGTTCCGGCTGCCCGGGTATCAACGGATCATGCCGGGCTTCGATATGCCGCACAATCTCGTTGACCAGTTCCTCGCGGTTCCCAAAGTGATACACCAGCACGTAGCTGCTGATCCCCAAACCGTCCGCCAACGTGCGGAAGCTCAACCCGGCGAAGGCCTTGTCCAGCATGTAATCGAGAATCTGGTCGAGCAGTTCCGTCTTGCGTTCCGGTCTCGGGGGGCGGGCCATGCCTTGAATGGTACGTCCCATGCGGCACGCCCCCCAAAGCTGCGGCTGTGATTCCCGCCGGCCCAGTGCTGGGTGACCTTCTCAGGCCCGCCGTGTCATGGGATCTCCACGCGCTCGTCCCTCGCTTGGTCGATCACCGGGGAACGCTCGTCCCTCGCTTGGTCGATCGCCGGCGGAGCCAACCCGGATTCCAACCGTGCGCCCTCGACGTCGACGTCCGGTAGGATCCGGTCCAGCCACCGAGGCAACCACCAGGCATGCCGTCCCAACAGGTGCATTGCTGCCGGAATCAGCGTCATCCTCACCACAAGTGCATCCAGCAGTACGCCAAATGCGAGTCCAAACCCGATGGGCCTGACCATGGTCAGGTGCGAGAACACAAACCCGGCGAACACGGACACCATGATGATGGCTGCCGCGGTGACTACACGCGCGCCATGGCTGAAACCGATCCTCACTGCGCTCCTGGCACTACTGCCATGCACGTACGACTCCCGCATTCCCGAGACCAGGAACATTTGATAATCCATCGCCAGCCCGAAGAGCACGCCAATGAGAATGATTGGCAGGAAGCTCAGAATGGGTCCGGGATTGGTTACCCCAAAGAAGTCCCCCAGCCAACCCCATTGGTAGATCGCAACGGTCGCACCGAAGCTCGCCAACAGGGAGAGCAAGAAGCCTCCGGTGGCGATCAGCGGAACCAGGATGGAGCGGAACACCAACAGGAGCAGGACCAGTGACAGCCCGACGACGATTCCCAGGTACAGCGGCATGGCCTCCATCAGTTTCGCCGAAACGTCGATGTTGGCGGCCGTTTGTCCCGTCACCGAGATCCCGACTCCCGTCTCCGACTCGATCTCGGCTGCCTGCGCGCGGAGGTCCCGTACCAGCTGCTCGGTGCTCTCGCTCGCTGGCCCCTCTTCGGGGATGACCTGGTAAATCGCAGTTCGCCCGTCACCACTTACGGAAGCGGGAACGGCGGCGGTAACGTCGGGAACATCCGCCAGGCGGTCAGCCACGTCAAGCTGCAGGTCGGTGCGTTCCGCGTCGTCCGCAGTTTCAGGGAGTGCGCCCACCACCAGCAGCGGGCCGTTGGTGCCTTCTCCGAACTTCTCACCGACCAAGCTATAGGCCTGGTACGCCGTTGAGTCCGCCGGTTCGGAGCCGCCGTCGGGCAGTCCCACGCGTAGGTCCAACGCCGGCAGCGCAACCACTCCGAGCGCAACTACTCCGGCAACCACCGTCAGAATGCGCCGCCGGGTCACGAAGCCTCCCCAGCCGCGTCCCGCCTCGGCGTCGTGATCGGCGTGCTGTTGCGCCGCGTCCTCAGACGCCGTAGCGGCCTTGGCCCAACGCCGTTTGGACACGATCCGGGTGCCGATGAACCCAAGCAGCGCCGGAGTCAACGTGAGGGCAACAAGTACCGAGGCCGCCACCGTTCCGGCCGCGGACAAACCGAGCATGGTGAGGAAGGGCAAACCGGGCACGGCGAGCGCAGCGAGCGCAATGATTACCGTGATGCCGGCGAAGAGCACTGCGTTTCCGGCGGTACCGGCGGCCCTGCCGATGGATTCATCCAGGGGCAGCCCGCGCAGCAGCTGAGTGCGGTGCCGGTTGACGATGAACAGCGAGTAGTCGATACCCACCGCTAGACCCAGCATGAGGGCCAGCACCGGCGAGATGGAACTCATCTCAATGACGCCGGTGAGGGCAAAGGTGACTCCCACCCCTACACCGACGCCTACAACGGCCATCAACAACGGCAGTCCGGCGGCGACCAGGGTCCCCAGCATCACGATGAGCACGATCGCGGCGACAAGCAGTCCGATGATCTCTGCCGCACCAAAGATGTCCGAGATATCCTGGACAATCTCCTTGCTGTAGAAGATGTTGACGCCGGCGTCAGTGGCGGCGTTGGCAGCGTCTTGGACCGCCTGTCGGGTCTCCGGCGTCACTGCGTCAATCTGGTCTGCAAACTGGACGCTGGCAACGGCGGTGGTGCCGTCGTCGGACACGAACTGAATGCCCGACGACGCCGCCAGGGTGCGGGCGCCCTGATCCAGTTCGGCGCGGCCCGCC
This sequence comes from Arthrobacter sp. H5, assembly GCF_000520595.1. Lineage (GTDB taxonomy): Bacteria > Actinomycetota > Actinomycetes > Actinomycetales > Micrococcaceae > Arthrobacter_D. The sequence goes on along the minus strand of NZ_KI914989.1, from coordinate 170,063 downwards.
TCAAGTTCAGCTTCTCCAGCGGCAACTTCTTCGCGCTGGGCGTCTATCTCGGCCTGTGCCGCGTTGAGTTGCGCCTCGTTCGCCGCTGCCTGCTCGGGCGGCAGCAGCGTCCGGTTTTGCTCGAACTGTGCACGTTGGGCGTCCAGCTGCGCCTGCCCCTCGTCAAGCTGGGCCGCCCCATCCGCCAATTGCTGGGTGCTCTGCTCAAACTGTGTCCGGCCATCGTCGATTTCCGCCTGGCTTTCAGCAAGCTGACGCGCCAGATCGAAGGAGTTGATCACGGCCTCGACGCCGTCAACGCGCGAGACCTCATCCAGAGCCGCAGTCATGGTTGACTCCTGCTCGGCGGTGAACTCAGTGCCGCCATCATTCTCGAAGACGATGGTGCCCATGCCGCCCACGGCATCGGGCATGTCCTCCTTAAGCTGATCCAGCACCCGCTGGGACTCGGTTCCCGGAATGGTGAAGTTGTTGGTCAGCGTGCCGGAAAACGCGACGGCCGAACCGCCCACCGCAAGAACAAGCGCAAGCCAGGCAGACACAACCCACCAGCGCCGCCGGTAGGCGAATTTTCCGAGTCGATAGAGGAGGAATGCCATCTCCGGTGCGGTCCTTAGGTGGTGGTGGATTGGGCAAAACCGTCACGCAGCATGGACAGTGCGTTGACGATGTGGTTTTCAAGGTCAGCGGCCGAGCCTTGGACGGGATTTGCGCTGGACCATTCACGCATTGCTGCTTTGGCACAGGACAGGACTGAACCCACCAACGCGAGAATGTACAGATTCGTTGCACTCCCGCCCAGACGTTCCTCGACGGCACGGACAATGCGCGCCTCCGCGCGTTCCCAGGCCAGCAACTGCGTGCTGAGCAGGTCCGGGTTGCCGTCAGCCAGCCTGAAGAGATCCCCGCAGTCGTTCAGGTTTTCCACCTGGGCGGTCGCGGCGAGAGCGGCAATTATTGCGTCCAGCAGCGGTTCGTCCGAGGGGCGGGCGGCGAACTCGTTCACCGCATGCTCCAGGAAAGATTCCGTGGACACTGTCAGGGCGTCCTCGGCACTGTGGAAATAGTTGAAGAAGGTGCGCCGGGAAACTTTTGCTTCCTCGGCTATCTGGTCTGCGGTCACGGCGCCCATACCGTGTGTGCGGGCGAGGTTTAATGCCGCTTCCGCAATGGCCCGGCGGGTATCGAGCTTGTTCTGCTCACGGCGTCCGGTTGGTTGTTCAATCACAGACTTACACTACGTGCAACTTTGCACACTGTGCAACTTATGGTGGGGCGACTGTCGCTGCCGAAACCTTCTACGGTGCGTTCACGTAGTCCAGGCGCGGAAGCGCTAGAACATCAGCCGCGACCGGATCAGGAACCTCTTTCCTTCCGGCGCCTCCACGGAAAACCCGCTCCCCCGCCCGGTGACCACATCCACGGTGAGGTGCGTGTGTTTCCAGTATTCGAACTGCTCACGTGACATCCAGAAGTCAATCGTTCCGCCGTCGTCGTCCTCTGGGCCGGTGGAAATATCCAGCACGCCCAGCAGCATCCGCCTCGGCGGTGATGAACTCGCCGGCCGGGTAGCACATAGGCGACGATCCGTCGCAGCAGCCTCCCGACTGGTGGAACATCAGCGGGGCATGAATGCCCCACAGCTTGCGCAGTAGTTCCACGGCGGAGTCGGTCAGGGCAACCCGGGAGAATGTCTCCCCCGGGATCACAATGCTTGCTTCGACCGTCATTGCAACTCCTAGAAGAAGCCCAGCTTGTTCTCGTTGTGGCTGACCAGGAGATTCTTGGTCTGCTGATAGTGGTCCAGCATCATGGTGTGGTTCTCGCGTCCAATGCCCCACATCCTATCGCCGCAGGCTTGGAATCAAATTGGGGGTGGCTACTCTCCACGGGAAACGGCAATCATCTCCTCGCGCGGAACCACCTTCACACGTTCCCTGACAAGCTCAGGCGGGTTGCCGCCGTCGTGCGCGTAGTTGGTTCCCAGCTTCAACTCGTGGGCGTCGAGCTTGAGCCAGCCATCCCAGGTGGTGAAGCGGACCCCCCGCTCGTTGAGCAGGTCGATGATCGCATCCTCCGACGGGTTCTGTGCGGGAGGAAGATTCAGCCTGTCCTCCAGCAGGAAGCCAATGGTTTCCAGCGCATCACCCTTGGTGTGGCCGATCAGGCCCACCGGTCCGCGCTTGATCCAGCCGGTGGCGTAGATCCCAGGAACGGGCGCGCCGTCCTCGCTGATGACCCTGCCGCCCTCGTTCGGGATCACGCCGCGCTTTTCATCGAAGCCCACCTCGGGCAGCTCGGACCCGAAGTAGCCGATGGCACGGTAGACCGCCTGCACCGGATAGTCGATGAATTCGCCCGTGCCCTCGACCCTGCCTTCGCCCGTCAACGCGGTGCGCTCAAACCGCATGCCCGCCACCCTGCCTGGGGTTTCGGGAGAATCCGTGATTTCCACGGGCGTATGGAGGAAGTGGAGATGAAGCCGCCGGCTGGCGGTCCATGAATCGGGTCCCTCGTCCTCTGCCAGCCAATTAGTCAGGGTCTTAACCATGGTCTTGGTCTGGTTATTGGTGGCGATCTGCTGCTCGGAGGCTTCGTCAAAGTCAAAGTCCTCCGGGTAAAGAACAATGTCGACGTCGCGGGAATGCGACAGCTCCCGCAGTTCCAACGGCGTGAACTTGACTTGAGCCGGTCCGCGGCGGCCGAAGACGTGAACGTCCGTGACAGGCGACTTCCTCAGTCCCTCATAGACGTTGCCCGGAATTTCGGTGGTCAGTAGATCGTCCGCGTGCTTGGAGAGGATCCGTGCGACGTCAAGCGCCACGTTCCCGTTGCCGATGACGGCAATCTCCTTAGCCTCCAGCGGCCACTCGCGGTCCACGTCAGGATGACCGTCATACCAGGACACAAAATCGGCGCCGCCAAAGGATCCTTCAAGGTCCACACCCGGAATATTGAGGTCTGCGTCTTTAATGGCTCCGGTCGCGAAAATCACCGCGTCGTAGAAGTTGCGGAAGTCGGAGAGGGTGAGGTCGCGGCCGTAGTTCACGTTGCCGAGGAACCGGATGTCACCGCGGTCCAGCACCTTGTGGAGAGCGTTGACGATGCCCTTGATGCGCGGGTGGTCAGGAGCCACGCCGTAGCGGATCAGTCCGTACGGAGCTGGGTACTGGTCAAAAAGGTCAATGCTGACCTTGAAATTCCCGCCCTGGACCTCTTGGGCCTTGGTCAGAATGTCAGCCGCATACACGCCGGCCGGACCCGCACCAATGATGGCAACCCGTAACGGTCGGGTTGCAGCCGCGCTGGACACTGATAGCCCTTCTTCCCTCGATGACATCCTTATGCACATTAGCGCACAGTTCTCTATTCTAAATGGCGGGACTTGTGCAGTCGAAAATACCGGCCAATCAGTGATCAGCCTCTCAACCGGTACGACGACGGCGCGAAGCTGGTTCCATGCGTTGCCCTGGCATAGCGGCGCCTTGCGTAGGGTGTTCATTATGCATCCCGCGGCGGCCGATGTGCGCACAACCGACAGTTCCGTCCTCGCGGCCATTGAGCTTGCCACCTCCGCCGCCGTGCTTCTTGGACTGGTGCTCTTTTTCTCCGCCTGTGTGTTGCTGATGGTCAACGGAACCTGGGTGAAAACGCGCGCCGTGGTCTACACCCATGAAGGACGAACCGGCCTGCGCTGGCACAACACCTACTACGAAATCGAAGAGGTACTCCTTGCCGAGGATGCCACGCTGCCCGAGCCGCCGGGAGCCGAGGTGGTCATCTACTACAGACCGCGGCGCCCCGCAGACTTCTCATTGAGAGGGCCGTACCGGAATACCCGCCGATTGGCCATTTCCGGCGTGGTGATCACTGTGCTTGGCACGGCGGCTTCCCTGTTCGGTTTCGTTGAACCGATGTAGGTTGCCCGATGGTGCGCGCATGAACGCGGTGAGCTATCGACACCCTCCGCTGTAGACATGCACGTGCAGATGCCTGGAGTCTTGATACAAGCCAGGGTTGGTCAGCACCGCGGCAGCACCTTGCTGAAGTTTACGTGAGCAATCCGGACAGAAAGCCGAGCCATCCGGACTTCGGTGAGGGGAATTCTGCCCACCCTTGTCCGGGTTCCTCCATCACTTGCAATAGCCGCTGCACATCCGGTGCGTCGTCCTTCGTCAATAGAACGCGTCTGAGTTGCCCAGTATGCGCCCACGAAATCCGGAAAATCGACGGATTAACGCAGGTCCTGTAGCCGCGTTCGGGCGGAATAAACCATGGATACTGTCGGTTGCCCACCTTGTGAGCCGACGCGATCCTGTTACCAAGCGCCCGCCCCGGAGTGAAAACTCCCTGGGCATTCTTTTCGGGATCGCCGCCTACGGGCTCTGGGGCCTGCTTCCGCTCTACTTCCTGATCCTTCTTCCGGCCACCCCCCTTGAAATCGTGGCCAACCGCGTACTCTGGTCCCTCGTTTTCTGTGCCTTGCTGCTGACGGTGATGCGGTCCTGGCGGACCGTGCATGCCGCCGTCGTCAATCCACGTGTGCTGGGGACGCTCACTCTTGCCGCGATGCTGATAGCGGTCAACTGGTTTGTCTATACCTATGGGGTGACCAGCGGGCAGGCGGTGGAGGCATCGCTGGGGTACTTCATCAATCCCATTGTGTCCGTGCTGCTTGGCGTGTTTATTCTGCGGGAACGGCTGCGTCCGCTGCAGTGGACGGCCATCGGAATAGGTTTTGTGGCTGTCATAGTGCTCGCTTTGGGGTACGGAAAAGTCCCATGGATTGCGCTGACACTGGCTTTCTCGTTTGGCTTCTACGGCTTTGTGAAGAAACGGGTTGGCCCAAGTGTGGACGCCGTTTCAAGCCTCAGCATAGAGACGGCGGTGCTGACACCCATAGCGGCCGGCGTCATGATCTGGCTGAGCGTCACCGGAGCAGCCACGGTTCTGTCGGAAGGCAGCGGGCACTTCTGGATTATGGCGGCATCCGGAGTCATCACTGCCATACCGCTGATTTTCTTTGGAGCGGCTGCCCGGAGGCTCCCGCTGACAAGCATCGGAATGCTGCAGTACCTGGCGCCTGTTCTGCAGTTCATCCTCGCGGTCGCAGTGTTGCGCGAAGAAATGCCGCCGGAGCGCTGGGTTGGATTTGGCCTGGTATGGGTTGGCCTCGCCCTGCTGACCGTGGACATGATCCGGACCGTGCGGAAGAACGCCCGCCCCAGGGTGAAGACTCGTGCCAAGAAATCCGCGCTGGTTGGGTGATTTGCAGACTATGCTGCGGCCATATTCCAGTCCCTCGGCACAACCACCATGGGCACGGGCAACGCTCTCAGCATCTTGTTGGCCGTAGAACCGAGGAAGAGCTGACTGCGCTTCGCAAGACGGCTGGACCCTACAATCACCAGTTCGCCGGGATCCCACTCGATGTCATCGATGGCCTGCTCGATGGTGCGGCCGTGAGCAACAGTCACCGTGGCCTCATGCTCCGACGGAAGCTGATCAACCGCCCGGACCAGCACTGAATTAGCGTGCTGGTGGGCAAGGTTGATCGCCTCGCCGGTGTCGGCCTGTTCATTGACGTCCAACGCCACCAGGGAAATGAGCCGGAGCGGCACTCCCCTGCGTGCAGCTGAGTCGACCGCCACGTCCAGCACGGCATCAGCGCCGGCACGGGTTCCAACAGCACAGGAAAGCCTGGTGATCCTGTCCCTGTGACGATACCCGCGGGGCGCCAACGCAACCGGAAGCGGCGAGGAATGCAGCACGGCGTTGGCAACGCTGCCAACGGTGAATCGGCGCAGCAGACCATTGCTGGAAGCACCGATCACAATAAGTCCGGCTTCAAAGTCGACTGATGCCTCAAGAAGACCCTCGGCGAAGGAATCGGCCAACCGCACGTGCGTCCGGACGTGGACCCCTTCGGGGATGCCTTGCAGTGCCTGATCCAGCGCTGCCTTGGCCTTGTTAGTGCCCGGCGCAACGCTCCCGTCCTGCGGGCGGTCCAGGACCGTCACCAGATCGATCGAAGCGCCCTGGGTCCGCGCGAGCGATGTCGCAAGCGCCAAGGCATCCTGGCCGCGGTCATTGTTGGTGTAGCCGACGACGTAGCGCATGGGCAACCCTTCCGGTTGGGGGTGGATCGGAACGGCGCCTCAGTATCGCCCAAGCGCCGCTGCGTGAACTGTAGCTACACTATCGCGGCGCGGCTGCGGATCTCCACGCACGCCCCAGAGAGCGCATGCGAACACGTGGAAACCTCACCGTGAGGCAACACCCTTGCGCAGGGTTTCGCCGCGGAAGAACGCCGGGTTCACCCGGTACATCACCAGCATCAGCACGGCGCCGAGCAGGATCACCCCGAGCCCGAGGACGAAGACCAGCCCCACTCCACCGATGGAGGAGCCCGATCCGTAGGACGGGTCCATCGAGTCGCTGGCGGTCTTGAAGAACATCACCAGCAGGATGGCTCCGCCTACCAGGGGTGCCAGGAACTTCAGCAGGAATGCCCGTGGCGAGGAGAGTGCCACGGCCCGGAAGTACCAGACGCACGCGAGCGCGGTGATCCCGTAGTAGAAGCAGATCATCAGGCCAAGTGCGGTGATGGTGTCATACAGCGCATTCTCCGAAACGATCCGGGTCACCACGTAGAACCCGGACGCGGCGACTGCGGCGGCGATGGTCGCGTAGGAGGGACTCTTGAAGGTTGGGCTGATCTTTGAGTAGGACGACGGCAGCGCCTTGTAGTGCCCCATGGCCAGCAGGGTGCGGGCGGGCGACACAAACGTCGATTGCAGGGAGGCCGCGGAGCTGCTCAGCACGGTGAGTGACATCAGGATGGCAAAGGGTCCCATGACCGGCCCGGCAAGCACGGCGAAGATGCTCCCCTGGTTGTCCTCGTTGCCGGCACCGAGTTCCCCGTCGCCTACACCCGCGTAGGACAGTGTGGCCAGTGCAACGGTGATGTAGATGACCACGATTACCAGGACGGTCAGGGTTGCAGCCCGCCCAGGCGTCCTTTCCGGGTCCTTGGTTTCCTCGTTCATAGTGAGCGTGACGTCCCAGCCCCAGTACACGAAGATAGACAACGAAACTCCGGCTGCAAACGCGGAGAACGACTCGACTGCAAACGGGTTGAACCACTCCGGGCTGATGGCGGTTGCATCGAAAGCGGTACCGCCCGCCACATGGGCAAATGCCGCGATCGCAAACCATCCCAGCACCAGCAGCTGGAACCCAACAAGCACGTACTGCACAGCCTTGGTGGTTTCCATGCCGCGATACGACACCCAGCACGCGAGCGCAACAAAGACCAGGGTGGTGGCGATATTCAGCGGCAAGTTGAGCGTCAGATCAGCAAGAGAGGGATTGCCGGTGAGCTGGGCCAGCATGAGATAGAAGAAGTCCACCGCAACCGCTGCCAGGTTGGACAACACAATGATCGTCGCCGCGATCAGCCCCCAACCGCCCATCCACCCGATCCACGGTCCAAAAGCGCGCGTTGCCCACGTAAAGGAGGTACCGGCGTCGGGCATTGCGTTGTTCAGCTCGCGATACCCCAGGGCAACGAGGATCATCGGGATAAAGCCCACCAGGAAAATGGCGGGCAGCTGCACACCCACTTCCGCCACGGTGGGACCCAGCGCCGCGGTCAGCGTGTAGGCCGGCGCAATGCAGGAGACGCCAATAACCACGGCGCCGAGCAGGCCGACTGAGCCGGAGTTGAGTCCCTTGCTACTCAGTCCGGTGCGGTTGTCTTTGTTGGATACTGTGCTCATAATACTTCCCTGGGCTCGGTTGAAGGGGTGTGGGAGCGCGGGACAACCACCATGGGAACGGTCAGGGCGCGCAGCATTTTATTGGCGGTGGCTCCAAGAAACAGACGGCTGTGCTGGGCCAGCCGGCTTGAACCAACCAACAGAATTTCGCCTTCGTCCCAGGTGAGCGATTCGACGGCCTCCTCGACGGATGACCCCTGCGCCACCTCGACGCTCACGCGTCCGCCGGCTGCCAGGGATCCCGCCGCTTCGGCGAGCCTGGTGTTTGCGTGGTCGTGGGCGCGTTCGACGGCGCTGGCATCAGTTTCGTCAGAGGGTGCAGGGTCCAGCGCCACGAGCGAGACCAGCCGTAGGGCGAGCTGCCGCCTGCCGGCGGAGTCGACGGCAACGTAGATGACGTCGTCGGCCCCGGCCCGTGTGCCCACTGCGCAGGTTAGCCGCGTGATTGGGTCAAGCCGCCGGTACCCCTGTGGTGCAAGCGCCACCGGCACGGGTGAGGCATGCAGCAGGGTCCCCGCCACGCTGCCCACGCTGAAGCGCCGCCTCAAGCCCCGGGAGCTGGCTCCAATCACAATGAGTTCGGCCCCGGATGTCTCCGCCGCGTGAATGAGCCCTTCCGCCTGGGATTCCGCGCTGATCACATGGGCCTTGGCGGTCACATCGTCGGGGACGAGCGCCAGTCCTTCGGCCAGCCACTCCTGGAGCTGTACGGAGAGAATGTCCTCGTAACCGCGCTCCGGCGGGTACACCGCGTTGAACGGCGAGGACTCCGGCATGACCATGACCAGGTGCAGTTCGGCATCCTGTCTTCGTGCCAGCGCTATGGCGAGGCTGACGGCGTCCTTGCCCCGCTCATCCGCGGTGTACCCAACGATGTAGCGCATCTACCCTCCCTGTGAAGTATCAACCAACGACGACGGCGCAGTGCCGGCATCCGCTTGTACTATCAGTGCTGCCGTCCGCTGCCCCATCCGGACCGCGCCGTCCACGTGCTGGTAGCCCTCTGCTGCCAAGTCCGAGGAGGACCAGTAGATCGGCCCCACAGGCTTGAGTTGGTCTGGTCCGTAGCGGTGCAGACCCCCGAGGTCGTAGCTGGAGGCGTAGGCGCCGCGGGTCCATTCCTCGGCGGCCCAGTCGGACTCGTAGTAGACCACTGGTTCCTTGGCCTTCTCACCGAGAAAGCCTGCAATGGACTCAAGGATGACCGCCCGGCGCTGGGCCGGCTCCAGCGCGAACATGGCATCTGCCTTTTCGTCGGAGATGAAACCGACCAGTGTGCCGCGGGTGTCCCCGTGGTTGGTGTTGTCGTAGACCTCCTGCACAATCGAGGATGCACTAAAGCCAGTTCCCGACAGTCCGTCTTCACGCCAGAACGGTGTCTGATACACCGCGTGGACCTTGATGACCAGCCCCAGCGACTGGTGCTGGTGCATCTGGTGTTGTCTACGGGGTAGCGGCGGCTCATAGGACACCCGTGAGTAAAGGTTCGGCGGGACGGCCATGATGGCATACCGCGCCCGCACCTCTGCGCCGTCGGACAGGGCGGTTACGCCTTCACTGTTCCAGCGGATGGTGCGTACCGGGCTGGACAGTTGGACGTCGTCCTCGCCAAGACGCGAGGCAAGGCGTTGGGACACCTTTTGCATGCCGCCGATCACGCGCTTGTCAAGGATGAAGTCCTCGTCCACGAGGTGGGAGAAGGAACCGGCTGAAGCCGCCATCAGGACGGCCTGCAGAGTGGAGAAAGCATGCGCGGGTTTGGTAAGCATGCCGCCGGCGATGAAGAGGCCAATGTTGTTGCAGGCTTCCTCATCGCCGGACTGCTGCCGCAGCCAGTGGTGGAAGGAAATGGTGTCCAGTTCGCGTGCCTGGGGGTGGTTCCAGGGTTCCTCGGCTCCGGCCTCGGCCGCAAGCTTATCCAGCAGTTCGATGAGCCTGTTCATCTCCGCAGCGGTGGCATCGCTGACCGGGAACATCTCGCCCGTGTAGCGGGTGCGTTGCCCGTTGGGACCCACGTAGACGGATTCTCCCTCGCGGTAACGCTCGAACGTTTCGAGGCCCAGTTCCTCCAACAGCGGGATGAGCGCCGCCTGGTCCGGCGAGACCCACTGGCCGCCGATTTCCAGCACGGCGCCGTCGATGGTGTCGGTCCAGGTGCGGCCGCCCACGCGGTCCCGCGCTTCAAGCACGGCAACACTGAGCCCGGCTTTCTTCAGTTCCCATGCCGCAGTCAGGCCGGACGGCCCGGCTCCAATAACGACGACGTCGCGTTGCAAAGACTTCACAGCTGCCTTTCAAATAATCGTGGTGAGGGTTTGTAAAATGAACAGCGTTCATTTATTAGGACTACTGTAGCGATACAGATCACTTTTGGAAAGAGGATGCGTAGAATGGAACGCCATGTGGAATCCAGCAGGGACCCGGCGATGAACGCATCCCGGGTTCCGCACACCCGCCGGGCCGGCCGTCCTACGCAGCGGATCCTTTCACGAACTTTGATTACCGATGCCGCGCTGGCGCTGATCGAGACGCAGGGCTATGACGGTCTCACCATGTCCGCTCTCGCCCGCCGGCTGAAGGTTGCCCCGTCAGCCCTGTATAACCACGCCGAATCCAAGCAGGAAGTACTGCGCTGGATAGAGGACCGGGTGATGACAATGGTGGACTTCAGCGCCTTCCCCACCGAACCCTGGGATGACGCGGTGCGGCGCTGGGCCTTCTCCTACCGGGAGGTATTTGCGCGCCATACACCGCTGATCCCGGTCATCGCTGTGCTGCCGGTAACCGGCGCCCCGGAAACCCTGGCCATGTACGAGGCCGTGACACAGGGTTTCCTGCGGGCCGGGTGGCCTGAGGAACGTATAGTTCCGGCTATTGTCTCGCTCGAATCCTTCATCTTCGGCTCGGCGCTGGATATGTCCGCGCCCGAGGATATTTTCGATTCAGGAAGCCTCGGACCTGACTACCCCTCGTTCACTGCCGCCGTGCGGAACAGCGGCGGCGGATCGGACGGCGCCGATCGCGCGTTCCGGCTGGGCCTCGACGCTCTCATTGTGGGCCTGCAGTCGTGGATACCCACGCAATAGTCCCCTGAGCGTTTCCGGGCCGGGCGCAGGTGCCGCCCCTCCGACACCCGGGTCATGCCGCCGTCGGGCTTTCATTCCGCAACCTCCAGTGCCGGGGTGTCACGGCGCAGCGTCTCGCCGCGGAAGAATGCGGGATGGGTGCGCCGCACCAGCAGCATCACGACAATGCCAAGCGCGATGATTCCAACGCCGATCACAAAGACCAGGCCCACACCGAACACCTCGGATCCGCTGCCGAACGCCGGGTCCCAGCTGTCGATCGCCGTCTGCAGGAAGACCACAATGAGCCCGAGTCCGCCCAGCAGCGGAGCAACGAAACGGAAAAGCAGGTTGCGCGCCGAGGAAAAGGCACTGTGCCGGAAATACCAGACACAGGCCAGCGCGGTCAGGCCGTAGTAGAAGCAGATCATCAACCCCAGCGCCATGATGGTGTCGTTAAGTACGTTGTCGCTGATGATGCGCATCAGGGAGTAGAAACCCGCGGAAATTAGTCCGGCGACAATCGTGGCGAATACCGGAGACCGGAAAGTGGGATGGACGGTGGCGAAGCGGTCCGGCAGCGCCTTGTAGTAGCCCATGGCCAGCAGGCTCCGGGCCGGTGACACAAACGTGGATTGCAGCGACGCCGCGCAACTGGACAGCACCGCGAGGGAGAGCAGAATGGCAAACGGCCCCATCACCGGTGCGGCGAGCGCGGAAAAGACATTCTCGGAAATATCCGGGTTGTTCAGGCCAACACCGTCGGTTCCCACGCCGGCGAACATCACGGTGGCGATGGCTCCCACCAGGTAGATACCGAGCACGACGACGGCGGTCACCGCTGCGGCGAGGCCTGCGGTTCGCTTCCCGTTGTGGGTCTCCTCGCTGACAGTCAGGCACACGTCCCAGCCCCAGAAAGCAAAGATCGAGAGCGAGAGGCCCACGGCGAAAGCGGAGAAACTGTCAATCCCGAACGGGTTGAACCACTCCCAGCTAAATTCGACCGCACTGGCTGCCCCCTGGTTGATGCGGGAGAAGGCCGCGATCACAAACCACCCGAGCACGCCCACCTGCAGTCCAACCAACGCGTATTGCACCGCCTTGGTAGTCTTGACGCCGCGGCAGGAGACCCACACCGCGGCCGCAACAAACACCAGGCAGGTCAGGATATTCAGCCATCTGATACCGGCCAGGTCGGCGATGGCCTCCTGCCCCGTGAGCTGCGCGAGAAACAAGTAGAAGAAGTCCACCGCAACACCGGCCAGGTTAGACAGCACAATAATGTTGGCAGCCAGCAGCCCCCAGCCGCCGATCCAGCCGAGGTACGGACCAAAGGCCTTCGTCACCCAGGTGAAGGTGGTGCCGCTGTCAGGGGTGTCGGCGTTCAGTTCACGGTAGCCAAGTGCCACCAGGAACATGGGAATAAAACCCACAATGAAGATCGCCGGCAGGTGCACCCCAATGCTCTGCACCGTTGGGCCGAGCGTGCTGGTGAGCACGTAGGCGGGCGCAATGGTCGACATACCAATCACGACGACGGCGAGCAGCCCCAGCTGCCCCGTTTTCAGTCCTTTGCCGCTCAGTTTTTGGACGCCGTACTTTTGTGCGCTTGTCCGCACTTGGGTGCTGCTCATGAGTTGTCCTTACGTCTTTGTAGGATGTTTTTGAGTGGCTGCGGCTGCTGCTGGGTGATGCAGTGGATTCCGCCGCCGCGGGCAAACAGTTCGCGGGCGTCTACGCCTATGACTGTCCTGCCGGGATAGGCCGCTTGGAGAATGCTGAGCGCCTTGTCGTCCATCGGGTCGTTGAACGTGCAGGCGATGACGCCGCCGTTGACCACCAGGTGGTTGATGTAGCTGTAGTCCACCCAGCCTTCATCGTCGGTGAGGGTTTCCGGCGCAGGAACCTCAATGATCTTCCAGTTCCGGCCTTTGGCGTCGGTGGTCCCTTTGAGATGCTGCAGGATCTGCTGGCTGACCTCATGGTCCGGGTGCGCTGGGTTTTGTTGGGTGTGGACCAGCAGCGTGCCGGGTTCCGGGATGGCCGCGACAATGTCCACATGTCCGCGGGTGCCGAATTTCTCCGAGTCGCGGGTCAGTCCGCACGGAAGCCAAATGACCTTGGAGGCGCCGATGGTTCGCTGCAGTTCCGCCTCCACGTCACGCTTGGTGAGGCCGGGATTGCGGTACGCGTCCAGCTGCACGGTTTCGGTGACAAGCACCGTTCCTTCACCGTCGACCTGGATACCGCCGCCCTCATTGACGAGGTTCGACTTCACCCGGGGCACCCGCGCCCAGTCGCTAACCTTGGCGCCAATGGCTGAATCCTTGTCCCACTGCGCCCATTCCTGCTGTCCCCATCCATTGAAGACCCAGTCGACTGCGGCGAGGGCGCCGTCGTCGTCGTGCACAAAGGTGGGACCGATGTCCCGCATCCAGGCGTCGTTGAGGGGCGCGACCGTGAGGTCGATTTCGGGACGGAGATAGGTGCGGGCCAGTTCGATGTCCGACGGGTCCACCACCATTGTCACCGGTTCAAAACCGACGACGGCGTGTGCCACTGAAGCCCAGGTGCTGCGGGCCGCGTGGGCTGCCTCAGGTGAGCCACCGAGCGTGTAGCCGCCAGGAGGAAAGGCCATCCAAATACGTTCCTGGGGTGCTGTTTCGCTGGGCATCCTCATGGGTGATCGACCAAAGCCGCTTGGGGCTGCGTGGAGAACCCGGCGACCGGCTCAACCAGCGCACCGTAGGTGTCCGGCCGGCGGG
>NZ_KI914989.1:151387-156352 GCF_000520595.1 Arthrobacter sp. H5 | reverse complement strand
AGCGCACCGTAGGTGTCCGGCCGGCGGGTCGCCAGGAATGGGAAGAGATCAAGCCAGTCCTTGCGCTGGTCCAGGTCGAGGTCAGCGACCAGAACGGCGGACTTGTCACGCGGCGCCTGGACCAGGACGCGGCCATACGGATCCGAGATGAAGGACGAGCCGTAGAAGCTCACGTTACCTTCGTTGCCCCAACGGTTGGGCGCGACCATGAACAAGCCATTGGCGATGCCGTTGCCCACGATGACCTGCTGCCACAGTGGCTGCGTGTCGAAGGCGGGAAACGCTGGCTCGGAGCCGATGGCTGTCGGGTAGACGAGAACTTCCGCACCGCCAAGCGAGTAGAGCCGGGCCACTTCCGGAAACCATTCGTCCCAGCAGGTGGGCATTCCCAGACGGGCGCCGTTCAACTCGTCCGGTGCATGGACGGCGTAGGCGTCTTCCGCCGCCGGGCCCTGCCTGAAGTACTTGTCCTCCACATACCCCTCGGTGACGGGGATGTGGAGTTTGTGGGTGCGGGCCAGCAGTTCGCCGGTTGGAGAGACCAGGATTGCGGTATTGAAACCGAGCCCGTCCAGCGCTTCTTCGTCAACGTCGCCGCGCTGGTAGAGCGACGCGTGAACGCACACCCCGTGCTCCTTGGCTGCCTTGGCAGCGAAGGTGAACGTTGGTCCGGTAAGGAGGTCCTCGCCGTCGTGCGCTGGTGTTCCTTCCGGCAACGTGTCTGCCGGATATCGCGAAAGGGTGAGCTCGGGTAGGAAAACCACTGTGGCGCCGAGCGCTGCTGCGCGCCCGATCCCGTGGTTCAGTTCGCTGTGCAGGGCACCTACGTCGGGCTGCCAGCGGTGCTGCACCAGACCGACGCGCAGCGCTGCGCGGCTGGAAGGTGTGGACCGGGCAAAAGACTCGGGCGTCTCGAGCCGTGTCACTTCAATCATGGGGAAACTCCATTGAGATCGGGATCACATAAAACGAATTAGATTCGTTTATTATGGAACACGACCCTTCGGGATGCAAGCGGAAAACGAAACACATTCACTACGATGGGTGAACCAACCGTTAGGACCACTCGTGGCGCGACCGCTTAAGCCCAAGCTCTCAACGAACCTGATCGCAAGGGGCGCACTGGCGCTCGTGGACCAGGCGGGCGAATTCACCATTCCGGACCTCGCCAAACGGCTCAAGGTCAGCCCGTCCTCGCTCTACAACCACGTCACGGGCAAGTCGGACATCGTGGAGCTCATGCGCGGTCATATGATCGCACAGGTGAAGATCCCTGCCGGGACTGGCGTGTGGCATGACACCATCACCGCGATTGCGCGCGAATACCGCAACGCGTATGCCAAGCACCCCCGGGTCATTCCGCTCATCGCGGCCTACTCCGTGCGCGACGAAACCACCATCCGCATGTACAACATCCTGGCCGACGCATTTGCCTCAGCCGGCTTTACACCCCGCCGCACGCTCGAAGCCATCACGGTCATCGACAACTATGTGCTGGGCTCGGCGTTGGACGTCGCGGCTCCTGAGGAGGTGTGGGCGCCCGACGACGGCGCAAACGCTGCGCTGGCGGCAGCGCTCAAGGAGGGGATGGGCTACCCGAACCGTGCCGATGACGCGTTCGACTTTGGCCTCGACATCATCATGGACGGGCTGCGGCGCGAGGCAGAGGCGGGTGGTCGGCCAAGAGATCGCTAGCAAATCCAGCTTCCGGTGGTCGACCAAGCGACGAAGGAGCGCGTGGAGACCCCAGCGACCCCCGCACCACGGATCTCCACGCACGCCCCAGGCGGCATTTGGTCGATCACCGGGTGCCGCACGCCCCAGGCGGCATTTGGTCGATCACCGGGCGCCGGTAGTCGGCCAAGAGATCGCTAGCAAATCCAGCTTCCGGTGGTCGACCAAGCGACGAAGGAGCGCGTGGAGACCCGGCTACGTAACCGCCCGGATTGCGGCCTCCAGCACATCGAGTCCGTCGTTCAGCAGCTCGTCGCCGATCACCAAAGGCGGCAGCAGCCGGATCACATTACCGTAGGTTCCGCAGGTGAGGATGATGACACCCTCCTGCAGGCACGACGCCGCAATCGCCTTGGTTGCCTCAGCATGGGGAGTATTGGTGCCGGGCACCACGAGCTCGATCGCCAGCATCGCGCCGCGGCCACGGACCTCGCCAATGACACTGTGTGATCCGAGGTCCGCCTGAACCGCCCGCAGCCGCGTGGTCACGATCTCCTCGATATGCCTCGCCCGTCCGGCGAGGTCCTGCTCCTCCATGGTTCCGATCGCGGCGATCGCAGCGGCGCAGGCCACGGGATTGCCGCCGTAGGTTCCGCCCAGCCCACCTGGGTGAACGGCATCGAACAGGTCGGCCCGGCCGGTGATTGCAGACAGCGGCATACCGCCGGCAATTCCCTTGGCCATGGTGATGATGTCGGGCACAACACCCTCGTGGTTGACGGCAAACCATTCCCCCGTGCGGCAAAAGCCCGACTGCACCTCGTCAGCAATGAAGACGACACCGTTTTCCCGCGCCCAGTCCGCAATCGCCGGAAGGAAGCCCTCGGCGGGGACAATGAATCCGCCCTCGCCCTGAATGGGCTCGATGATGATCGCGGCAAGTGAGTCCGCCCCGATTTGCTTCTCCATCATGGTGATGGCCCGCTGGGCAGCCTCGGCACCCGTGATCGAGGGGTTCTCTTCGCGGAACGGGTAGCTCATGGGAATCCTGTAGACCTCGGGCGCAAAGGGACCGAAGTTCGCCTTGTAAGGCATGGTCTTCGCGGTGAGCGCCATGGTGAGGTTGGTGCGGCCGTGGTAGGCGTGGTCAAAGGCGACGACGGCGTTACGTCCGGTGGCCAGGCGTGCCACCTTGACGGCGTTCTCGACCGCCTCGGCACCGGAGTTGAACAAGACGGTGCGCTTCTCGAAATCGCCGGGGGTGATCGCGTTCAGCTTCTCGGCCACGGCAATGTAGCCCTCGTACGGAGTGACCATGAAACAGGTGTGAGTGAAATGCTCCACCTGCTCCTTGACCGCCCCTACAACTGCGGGATCGGAGGCGCCGACGCTGGTGACCGCAATGCCGGCACCAAGGTCAATGAACGAGTTGCCGTCAACATCGTGCACAATGCCGCCGTCGGCATCCGCCACATAAACAGGGACCGCCGAGGCAACACCCTTGGCCACCACAGCGGCGCGGCGGGCATTAAGCTCGGTGGACTTTGGGCCGGGAAAGTCGCCGGTGATCTTGCGCTTCTGCTCGAGCCGGAACTGCGGCTGGGTTGTTTGGATTGTCATGAGGGAATTTCCTTTCTACGCGTCCAGCGCGCTCATCACGTGCTTGATGCGGGTGTAATCCTCCACGCCGTACATGGAGAGGTCTTTGCCGTAGCCGGAACTCTTGAAGCCTCCGTGCGGCATTTCGGCGGTGAGCAGGATATGGGTGTTGATCCAGACGGCGCCAAAGTCCAGGTCCCGTGATACGCGCATGGCGGTTCCGTGGTCCGTGGTCCAGATACTTGAGGCAAGCGCATACTCGACGTCATTGGCCAGTTCCACGGCCTCCGCCTCGGTGGAGAACTTCTGCACCGTGATGACAGGACCAAAGGTCTCCTTCTGCACAATGTCATCGGTCTGCTTGGCACCGCTGACAATAGTGGCTTCGTAGAAGTAGCCCTTGTCACCGGAGCGCTTGCCACCGGTTTCGATCTTGCAGTGTGCGGGAAGCGCGTCCATCACCGCGTTGACGGCGTTGAAGTGGTTGATGTTATTCAGCGGTCCAAAGTAGTTCTTGGTGTCGTCGGCGTCTCCGGTGGTGAGGGTTTTGGTGTGCTCCACCAGCGCGGCCACAAGGTCATCGTGCGCTGAGTCCTGGACCAGCACACGCGTGATCGCGGTGCAGTCCTGGCCCGCATTGAAGAACGCAAACTCTGCCACGGCGGCCGCGGTCTTCTTGATGTCCGCATCGGCGAAGACCACGGCGGGAGCCTTGCCGCCCAGCTCCAGGTGCGCACGCTTGAGCGTCTTGGCGGCGCCGGTGGCCACGGCAATGCCCGCACGCACGGACCCGGTGATGGACACCAGCCCCGGCGTTTTGTGCTCCACCATCGCGGCACCGGTCTCGCCTGTGCCCAACACAACGTTGAGTACGCCGTCGGGCAGGATGCCCTGGGTGAGTTTCGCCAAAACCAGCGTGGATTCCGGAGTGGTGTCGCTGGGCTTGAGGACAATGGTGTTGCCTGCTGCCAGCGCCGGGCCGATCTTCCAGATAGCCATCAGCAAGGGGTAGTTCCACGGCGCAACCTGGGCCACCACGCCGATGGGTTCGCGGCGCACATACGAGGTATGGCCCTCAAAGTACTCCCCGGCTGACTTGCCTTCGAGAATGCGTGCTGCCCCGGCGAAGAACCGGATCTGGTCCGCGCCCGTTGCAACTTCTTCGGAGGCGATCATTTCACGCACCTGGCCGGTGTTGCGGTGCTGCGCCTCAACGAGCTCTTCGCTGGCGCCTTCAATGGCGTCGGCAAGCTTGAGGAGCATGAGCTGCCGTTGGCCCGGAGTGACCCGCTTCCAAGTCTTGAACGCGTCAGCGGCCGCCGACATGGCGGCATCAACATCCGCCTGAACCGATACCGGAGACTTGGCTACCACCTCGCCGTTGGTGGGATTGACGATGTCCACCAGTTCGGTGCCGGAGGGTGTAACGAAGGTGCCGTTGATGAAGTTCTGGAGGGTGTTGACCACGTTGTGCGTCCCTTTCCTTGGGCCTGAGCTCATATTCACTGGCGACCCTACGCGGTACCGCGACCGTGGACTAGGTCTATCCGCACAATGGATTGGTAATTTCCTCATGCACCCGCACAAGTGCGGACCCTTATGATTGGAGTCATGGCCATCACACTGTCCGCGCTGATTGGCACGTCCGCGCTGAACCTTCGGAGTGTCGGCTCCACCGCGGCCGCGGCCGCC
>NZ_KI914989.1:146163-151287 GCF_000520595.1 Arthrobacter sp. H5 | reverse complement strand
CGGCCGCGGCCGCCGCCATACAGTGGGTCGCCGTGACCGAACTCGAGGATCCGCTGCCCTTCCTCAGCGGCGGCGAAGTGGTGCTGACCACCGGACTGCGGCAGAAGTCAGCCACGTCTCAACGCAATTTCGTCCAGCGGGTCCACGAATCGGGAGCTCTCGCGGTCGGATTCGGCACAGGACTGAGCCACGGGCATGTTCCCGCAGCGTTTCTGGACCGCGCCGATGAACTGGGCCTGCCCGTTTTCCTCGTCCCCTACGAGACCCCGTTCATCGCTATCGGAAAGATCGTCGCGGACTCCCTCTCGGCCGAACACTATTCGCGTCTCGAGAACCTGCTCAAAGGACACCAGATTCTGGCGTCGGCCCTGCTTGGAGGCGGCGGCCTTCCCCAGCTCCTCCGTGAGCTTGCCACGATGTTGAACACCGACGTCGTGCTGTCCCAGTATGGAACCCGACTCTTCACCACCGCGGCCACTGCGCCGTCGTCGGACACCAACTGGCACCGGGTGCCGGTGGCAACCGGGCTGAAGGACCGGTGCACGCTCTCGATCGCGGAACCGTATGTCCGTGACGCCATCGTGGCGTACGCGCAGAGCCTGATCAGCGTTGAGCTGAGCAACCAGGCGCGGCGGCGCGCCAGTGAACGGGCGGTGACGGGCCAGCTGCTGCAGGACATTGTGCGCGGAACAATTTCAGGGCCCGACGCCGTTGCTCGCCTGGGGGGCGCGGGCATTGACGTCTCGGCCCGGCAGTTGGTGATCCTGGTGGACGTGGCAACGGGTCAGCGCCGCGCGCTGCGGACCCTTCCGCTGCCATTCCTGGGAAGCTACGACGACGCCGTCAGCGCCCTTTTGGACGAGCGGCTGGTTTTGGTGGTGCCCGACGGCGACGGCGAGATGCTGAGCCGCCGGATCAGTGAGTACCTGCACGGCGCCGGCCTGACCGCGCGCGTGGGTTTCGGCGGTTCCTACGCCCAACCAAGCGGTCTGCGGTGGAGTTACTTCGAGGCACGCGAGTCCCTGACCCGGGGCGAGTCGGTGAACCGACCGGACAGGCTGAGCCTGACGTCCCTGCTGATGGCGAGCGAGGATGTGCCGCTGGCCGATCTGGCGTCCGAAGCGCTTGACCCGGTGGCGGACTTTGACGAAAAGCACGGTGCGGAGCTGATGCTGACGCTGGAGAAGTACCTCGCCCTCAACGGCTCGGTCGCCGCGGTGGCGGACGTACTGCAACTGCACCGCAATACCGTGCGGTACCGACTGCAGCAGATTGTGGATTTGTCCGGCTACGATCCGGGAGTGACCGCGGACCGGGTGCACTTGTATCTCGCGTTGAATGTTCGGGGGCTGCGGTAGACGTGCCTAGCCGCCCCCAGCATGGTTGATGCAGAACCGGGTCCAGGGCCGCGCCTCCAGACGGCCCTCGGCAATCGGCTGGCCGCAGACTTCGCAGGATCCGTAGGTACCGGCGTCGATCCTGGCAAGTGCGGCCTCAACTTCGGAAATACGGCTGTCCGCATCACGCATGAGGGTGGCGGACTGCGAGAGCTCAAACGCGATGGTTGAACCTTCTGGATCGTGCTCGTCATCCACATTGGAATCCCTGCGCAGATCGCTGACTGAGGCAATGTCGGCGCTCAGCGTGGCCTGCGCAGCAAGCGATTCGGCCAGTTCAGCTTCCAGCAGCTCACGGAACCGCCCGGTGTTCTCCATGCACTAACGGTACTGGCGCACCGCGGGACACTCGAATGGATCGGCGGATTTCAGCCCCACCTCGTTCAGGTAGCGCATCACAATGCCGTAGGAGGCAATGAGGGATGTCTCCGTATAGGGGATACCCTGCTGGGCGCAATGGTCCTTGACGATTTCCCGTGCCCGGCGCAGGTTGGGCCGCGCCATGTCCGGAAAGAGGTGATGTTCCACCTGATGGTTCAGCCCGCCCATCAGCGTGCGGATGAAGCGTCCGCCGCTGATGCTCCGCGAGGTAAGGACTTGCCTGCTGAGGAAGTCGACCCTGCTACCTTCGGGGATAACCGGCATTCCCTTGTGGTTCGGCGCGAATGAGGCCCCCATATACAGTCCAAAGACGGCAACCTGAACACCAACGAACGCGAAAGCCATGCCAACGGGCAGGAACAGAAAGACAATTGCCAGATAGCCGCCCAGCCGCACGCCAATTGCGGCCAACTCAAACCCACGGTGCCTCACCTCCCCGGGCTTCAGCAGATAGCGGATGGAATCGACATGCAGTGTGAAGCCGAGGAAGAGCAGAAGCGGGAACAGGAAGTACCCCTGGATGCGGGTGAAACCTGTCAGCAGCCTGCTGCGGCCCGCACCCCCTTCTTCATGGAAAACCACCGCACCGGTTGCAATATCAGGATCAACGTTGATCTGGTTGGGATGCGTATGGTGCCTGCCGTGTTTGTCCATCCAATAGGCAAAGCTCATTCCCACAAAAAGATTCCCGACCACCCGCGCCGACCAGTCATTACCCCAACGCGTCCGGAACACCTGATGGTGGGCAGCCTCATGCGCGTAAAAGGCGAACTGTGTGAGGAGTATGCCGAGGACGCCCGCGATGATCAGTTGAAACCACGAGTCTCCGAGAAGAACAAAACCGGTCCAGGCAGCGCCGAACAGTGACAACAGGACACTGAGGAATACCAGATAGAACCTTCGGCGGCGACGCAGCAAACCGGCGTCTCTCACGGTTCGCAGTAGGTTCGCGTACGTTCCTACTACCTTGTTGGCGCGGATTCTTGGGACAGTTGTTTCCTGCGTGGAGGATTCCGTGAACAATGAAATATCCGCGGAATCGTTGCTGAGCGTTGTCATGTTGTTAACCTCTTGGGAGTGCCGGCTGGAGCACTGCCGAGGTCTGGGGCAACACCTTTAGTTTAGTTAAGAACTGCGTATCGGTCGAGGCAACCGGCAGGTTTCAGCCAGGCGCAGGGCCGCTGTTGCCTGTGCCCAGGCGGTCGAGTGCCTCGCGAATCCGAAGCTTGACAGCCCCAACCGGTACACCGAGGCGGTCTGCGATTTCCCGGTAAGTCAGGCCCCCCAGGTACACCATTGGCAGTAGTTCAGTGTGGTGGGGAATAGACCGTTCAAGCCCGCAGGACCGCAGGTGGTTCACTGCCAGACGGTGCACCAGCTTGGTCAGCCACGCCAGTGGACTGCCCGACGACGGACGGTAATCTTCCGCTTCATTCCACACCAGGAGATAGGCATCCTTGACGATTTCGCGGCTTTTCTCGGGGTTGGAAATCAAGTGTTCCGCCAACGCACACACGCGCGGAGCGGTCAGGCCGTAGAACCGGCTAAAAGCGGTCCTGTCACCCGCGCCAATCTGGCGGAGCAATGAAGCCAGGTCAGCTGTTTGGCTGTTCAGCTCGGTTGTCATCTTCACCCCTGCAGAGTTTCGTAAGAATCCCATCGATACCGGGGTCCAGGGCATCCTCTTCCAGCCTAGCCGGACGTGCGCCGCGTGGCCAGTGTCCGGCTAGCTGATAACGGCCAGGGCACGCGGAACCGACTCTACGAGGATGGACGTATTGGCTTGGACCATGATCACTTCACCGTCCGCCTGGCAGGGAATGGGATCAGTGGTGGTGAAGGCGTACCGGCTCACGCTGGGCTGATCCCCCAGCCCAATGGTTACGGCCCGGAAGGTCATGAGCGCAATGCGCCACTTACCGGCGTGCGGCAACGTGATGACTTCAAAGAGGCCGTCATCCGGATGCGCCGATTCGCTGACCTTTCCGTACTTGGCCATGTGCGAGATGTTGGCGAACACCAAGCTGTCGAAGAGCGCGTGCGCACCGTCTGCACGCGAGATCTCGAACGGTTTCAAGGCGGACAGCGAGCGCCCGATCGACAGAAGCTCTGTCAGGGTTCCCTTGGTTCCTTCTTCGATAGCAATGGCCATCCTCGGAGTGAGGCCAAACCCAACATAGGAGTGGGCGTAGACGGTTCTGGATCCACCGATGGTCAGCCGCAGCAGATCTATCCGGTGCACGTCCGCACGTTCAATCGCGTCGATGACGGGCAGCCTGCCCGTGCTCCGCCGATGATCGTTGGCGTTCCCGGCCGCCATGACAGCGCACACAGCATCTGTGGGGCCCGCTTCCATGAGTCCGTTGACCACTTCGTGATAGCCGCCGTCACCACTGACCGAGACAAGCAGTGGTCTCCCGTTTGCGGCAAGCACCCGCGCCAGTTCCCTCGCGTGACCGGCAAACTCCGTGGGATGGTGTTCCACCTGCAGACCCGGCAGCCGCTCGGCAATATCCCGGTCAAGCATGGAGGCCAGGTGGGGTGGTATCCCCGCATGTGCTGGATTGTAGATGAGCACTACCCGATCAAACGGCGTCATCCGGCGTCCTTTCACCGGATGACAGGAGCGCCGCGATCCGGCCAAACGCACGGCGGGATTCGGGCAGCCACGGCAGCCCCGCAAAGACGTGAAACGCACCCGGATACACATCCAGCGACAGCCGTCCACCGGCGTCGTTCATTCGCTGCTGGAACAGGAGTGAATCCGCCATGCACACGTCCCGGTCGCCCTGGTGAATAGATACAGGCGGCAACCCGGCGAGCGCTGCCGGGTCGGCAAAAACCGGACTCAGCAATGGATGCCGCGGGCTCTCCGCCCCCGCCCACCACGAACCCGCTTCGACAGCGCCTGGTACAGCAAGCATGGGATCAACCCGCTCATACCGCGCTGTTTCCGGATTGGTGCCAGTGATGTCGAGCCACGGGGAGAACAGGATCAGGCGGCCGGGTGCGGGCAGTCCCTCGGCGGAGAAATGAAGTGCCTGTCCCACAGCGAGACCGCCTCCTGCGGAGTCACCTGCGAGTACGACGTCGGCGGGAACGGTTGAGCTGATGACGGCCTTGTAGACGGTGGTAAGGAAACCGTACGTGTCGCGGTGGGTGTGCTCCGGTGCCAGTGCGTACAACGGCACCGTAACCGTCGCGCCGGTACGCCGCACCAGCTCCGAGATAATCCACCAGTGTGGTCGCGCGAGCTCGTTGATATAGGTGCCGCCATGCGTGTAGATGATGTGGGTCCGGGAACTGCTGCGGCGGGGAGTGAGGGTCAGTACCCGCCTGCCCTCCT
>NZ_KI914989.1:142334-146063 GCF_000520595.1 Arthrobacter sp. H5 | reverse complement strand
GGTCAGTACCCGCCTGCCCTCCTCCAGCGTTTCCTCGATTGTGCACAGGTTCCTGATGGCCCGCGTAGGATCCGCAGGTGCTGGGTACCGCCTACCAAAGTAGTTGGCGCGCATCCAATCCGGGGACCTGTAGTGCCTCTTGGTCGGTGTCAGGCGAAGTAGGGCACAAACAGCCCTCATTGGCGCGCTGCCCTTCACCGGCCGCGAGGTAGGAATCATGTACATAACCCTATGACCAACCCCTCGACTCTGGCGCATGGCTCCCCCGCTCCCTAAGGTAAAGGAATGGGAAATCAACTGCACACCAGCCTGCTGCACAGTTGGCAGGGCGTGGACGATCCAGCGCGGCTGGATACGGCCACCATCAATCTCGAATCCGACCACCTCACCGCCCACGGTACGTCCCGCACGGACAGCTATGCAGTGAGCTGGGCGTTGACCACCGTGGAGGGTTGGGTCACACGGCGGCTCACGGTCACCGTTCACGGGAACGGTTGGAGCAGGCACCTGGAATTGGAGAGAGCGGACGACGGCGCCTGGTCCAGTGAGGCGCAGAGCTCCGGTGAGAGCGGCCTCCCTGAGCCCGGCCTTGCGGATGCTTCCCTGTTGGCGGGTGCCCTCGACTGCGACCTTGGCCTGTGTCCCGTCACCAACACCATGCCCGTTCTCCGGCTGGGACTCCACTCCCCCAAGCTTGCTCCTGCCGATGAAACGGAAATGGCCATGGCGTGGGTGGAAGTCCCGAGCCTGCGTGTGGTTCCGAGCCGGCAGGTTTACAGTCAGGTTCGGGCCGCGTCAGCTGAGCGCGACGGCGTGGTGTTGTTCAGTTCGGATAGTCGCGGATTCACCGCAGAGATTTCCGTGGATCCGGACGGGATCGTGACGGACTATCCGGGGCTGGCAACCAGAATCCATTAGCCCGGCAGCACCCCTCTGATTGCCCTGGCAAGTCAGAACGACGCGGCCTTTTTGTGGCTCCCGCGTGCCCGGAAGGTTTGATTCACGGCGCTGACCAGAGGAGACTCGGGAGTAGCGGTATTTAGTTACCAGCTTCCCATGAGCAAACTCTCTGAAAATAATAAGGAAGGTCGTGACATGAGTTCGCCTCCTGAAAACAAGCAAACTGATCAAGCGGTTCCGAACCAACCCGGATCCCAGTCCAAACGTAAATTGATCGCTGCGCCGGGCATCTTTTGGCCCGCGTTGGTGATCATACTCGCTTCTGTAGCGGTGGCAATCCTCTTCCCTGAGGGAACGGAAACGGTCCTCGGCACCCTCCAAACTGGCGTCGTGGCCGCATTGGCGCCATATTACCTTCTGGTCGTGGGAGCGTTTGTCGTCTTCGCGGTATGGATGGGTCTCAGCCGTTTTGGGAACATCACGCTGGGCAAGGATGACGAGAAACCCGAGTTCAAGCTGCTGTCCTGGTTTGCAATGCTTTTCGCCGCCGGCATGGGAATTGGCTTGGTTTTCTGGGGAGCAGCGGAGCCTCTGACTTTCTTCGTCAACCCAAAGCCAGGTGTTGAAGGCACTCCTGCCGAACTGGCTGACGCTGCCCTGGCGCAGACCTACCTGCACTGGGGATTCCATGCTTGGGCAATCTACGCGGTGGTGGGCCTTTCTTTGGCATACGCCATTCACCGCAAGGGACGCCCGGTGTCGATCCGCTGGGCGCTGGAACCGTTGCTCGGTGACCGCGTCCGCGGCCGCGCCGGCGACGTGATCGACATAGTCGCCATCGTCGGCACGCTTTTCGGGGTCGCCACGTCCCTGGGCCTGGGTGTACAGCAGATCTCGGCGGGTCTGGTTCAGCTGGGTCTCTTCGAGGAATCCAGCAACCTGCTGCTGATCGGCTTGATTTTGGTTATCACCTTCATCGCCACGCTATCCGTGGTCAGCGGGGTTGGGAAGGGCATCAAATGGTTGTCCAACTTCAACCTGGGCCTCGCCGCCGTGTTCCTCATCGCGGTGCTGCTGCTTGGACCCACCCTCTTCATTTTCCGTGAATTCACTCAATCCTTCGGCGTATACCTGCAGAGCGCTGTTGGCCTCACGTTCGACACCACCGCCTACCAGGGCGCGGCCGGCGTCGACTGGCAGGGCTCCTGGACCATCTTCTACTGGGGCTGGTGGATGTCCTGGGCCCCGTTTGTCGGACTGTTCATCGCTCGAATCTCCCGCGGCCGGACCGTCCGTGAGTTCGTCGCAGGGGTCCTGCTGGTGCCCTCAATTATCGGATTCATGTGGTTTGCCGTGATGGGCGGCACCGCAATCGAGCGCGCCTTCGACGACTTCAACGGCGGATTGTTTGATCCTGAAGAGGGAATCGTGTCGGAGAACGTGCTCTTCAGCATGCTTTCCGGCCTGCCGCTTGGCGGACTGCTTTCAGTAATCGCCGTGATTCTGGTGGCGATCTTCTTCATTACGTCCTCCGACTCCGGTTCGCTCGTAGTCGACATGCTTGCCTCCGGCGGCGATACCGATCCTCCGAAATGGAGCCGGGTGATGTGGGCGATCCTCGAGGGTCTGATTGCGATTGCACTATTGCTTGCCGGAGGGCTGACCGCCCTGCAGACAGGTTCCATTCTCACCGCCCTTCCGATCAGCGTCATCATCATCGGAATGTGCATTTCCCTCTATAAGGCACTGAGCGCCGAACATCAGGTGCTGGTGCGCGCTGAGCGCAGACAGAGGCGTGAGGAACTAGCTCGTGAAATCAGCGAAGAGGTGACGGGCAACCTTAACCACAACTTCGACGAAACCTTCGGCGAGAGGTTGGACGACCGGATCGAGAACGCGCTCCCGGAGGATTTCGACACCCGGCCGCGGCCGTGGCGTTCGCGGAGGAAACCAAAGGAGAAAGCCGGTAGATAGTTCTGCACCAAACGCGCCGGGCAAGCTCAGGTTCGCCGGGAAACCCCTACGAATCTGTGCTGACCCGGCGCGTTGGCGTTTCCGCGTTAGGTGAGCATGTGCAGCGCCGCGCCGTGGACGGGGAGACTAACCGCCAGTCGCCCATCCACAACGCGGGACTTCTCACCGGTCCAGGCTTCAACACCTTCCGCTTCTTCCGTCAGTCCAATTGACCTCAGCGGCAGCTGGATCTCCAGCGGAGCATCCCCCACGGTGAAAACGGCAACCACAGTGCGTCCGTCCAACTCAGCGGTCCACACAATATAGTCCGGTTCCCGCAGTGCTCTGTGTTTTTCTCCGAGCGCGAGTTCACATCCAGTACTACGGCGTTGGTCAACAGGCTGATAGTTTCAGGATTGCTGGTTGGCAGATCCCCGCCGACGAACAGCGGGGACCGTGAAACCGACCAGAGCGTCATCATGGTGCGCTGCTCGGGCTCGGTCAGCAGCGACATCCGGTCCGCTCCCCGCTCCGCACGGATACCAATCCGGCCCAGAGGCGGCATGTCCGCGTCTGCGAACCCGCCGGGACCGGAGAATGGCGCCCACCGTGCCATGGGTTGAAACTGGTCGTGGATGTCACTCCACGTGTCCCACAGATCCAGTTGCCCGAATTCCATTCGCAGGGCGAGGACAGGTCCGCCATCTCCGCTGCGGTCAGTGCGGAACCCAGCACCCGCAGGCGCTACTCCACTGCACGCCGTGGAATCCCCCGCATGATGTGAATGCCAAACTTCAGGCCCAGCTCATGAACCCGGTTGGCAAGGGACGTGAATCCCCGCCCGTCCGCGGCCGATGGAAACCGATTCACGGCGGC
>NZ_KI914989.1:118375-142234 GCF_000520595.1 Arthrobacter sp. H5 | reverse complement strand
CCTGCCGTATTTGTCCAGCACAACGTCGGCGTTCTTGTTGTAACCGCCCGCCCAAGCGTTTGGCTCGTACCACTGGATGTCCACCACCACGGTGTCCCAGCCACATTGCAGCAGGTTTGCAGCCATAAATTCGGCGTTGGCCAGCACCTCGGCCTCCGTCACGGCTGTGCCATAGGAATCCCAGCTGTTCCAGCCGCGTGGAGGAGTCGCGGGCTGTCTGTTGGAAGTGGTCGACAAAACGAAAGCTCCAATTCTGGTTGGAGGAAACTCTCGACTGTTCAGCAGCCTACCGGTGGTCCGTCACCGGGCTTCAGCAGATGACTCCGCCGGACGCGGGCGAGCACCACGCAATGGACCACCATCGTCTGGAAGTTCAAAAGTAAACGTGGAGCCCTTCCCGAGGACACTGCGACAGGTGATCGTACCCCCGTGCTCCTCAATGATCGACCGCACGATGGCAAGTCCAAGTCCCACTCCGGGGATCGCGGCGCTGCGGGCAGCAGATGACCTAAAGAACTTTGAGAAGACCTCGGCGCTGTCCTTTTCGGTCATGCCCATTCCTTCATCAGCCACCTCGCAAACCATTGAGGCTCCTTTTCTTCGCGCGCGCACCCGTACCATTCCGCCGAACGGTGAGTACTTCGCGGCATTGGACAGCAGGTTGTCCAACACCTGACCGAGGCGCGCAGGATCACAGGTTGCCGGCGTCCCCTCCGGCACCTCGTTGGTTATCCGCACACCGGGGTGGTGTCTCCGGCCTGTCATGGACGAAATGGCTTCCCGCACCACCTCATGGAAGTCCGTGCGCACCGGCTTCACGTCCGAGGTGCCCGACGCAGTGGTCAGGAGATCATCCACGAGGCTGCGCAGGCGATCGGTATTGCGCGAAATAATTTTCAGTCCGGAGTGGAAGGCGGGCGTGACATCCTTCGAGTTGGACAGCACTTCCAAGTAGCCCACAATTGCCGTGAGCGGTGTCCGGAGTTCGTGGGAGACCATCGCCACAAACTCCTCCTTGGCGTTCAGCGCCATTACCAGCTCGGTCACGTCATTAAAGGCAACGACGGCGCCTTCGGGATTTCCCTCGTCATCGCGCATGATTCGGGAGGATGTTGACAGCACACGTTGGTCCGGCGGGCTGCCGAGTCGAACCAGGTAGTCGGAATAGTCCTCACCCTGCACTGCGCGGTGGGCTGGTCTCCTGTCCGGAGGCATGCTGGTAGTGCCGTCAGCCTCAAAAATCAGAAGGTCCTTTTCCGCTGCGTCCGTCTCGCCCTCGGGCAGAGCCAAGCGGTGAATCTCGCGCTGGCGCCGGTTGAACAGGATGTCATGACCTTCCGAATCAACGGCCAGTAGACCAACATCCACGGTGTTCACCGTTGTATCCAGCAGTCGTTCCCTCTGCGCGCTCTGGCGCAGCAGCTTCTGCAGCGCCAGATCCTTCTCGCTCATCGAACGCTGCTGGTCCATCATGCTAGCGGTCATGACGCGAATGGTGACGGCAATCCCGAAGAGAATGATCGGGAGCAGGATGGACTGCGTCAGCATCGTGACGGAAATGGAAGGCTCCCAGATGAAGATCGGAACCCAGATCATGGCCAGAGGACCGAGGAAGCTGACCGCCAGGGCCAGGCGTGGGTAAAGGCCCGAAGCACAGACCCACACCACTGGAAACACCGCTAGCAGACCTACGCCCAGAATCTCAGTGTCAGCTCCCCTGCGGAGCATGCCCACCGGAACGAAATTCAGGATTGGGATGAGCAGGAAGAGCCCATAGGGCAGCCGATCCCATGGGATAAGAATGCAGAGGGCAAGGATCACGGCGCTGATGATCAGCCCGAGGCGAAACAGTTCGTTGCTGAAGACTCCGCTGTGCAGCGAAGCGCTGCCGATGGCCAACACGGCCACGGTGATCGACATGGGCAGCTGACTCAGAACCACCCGCAGCCGCAGGGACATCTCGTGAAACTGCCGGGTGTTGAAAGTCAAATAGGACAGCGCTTTATCCATGGCGGAGTTTGCTCCTGCTAGTGCGGCGGTTATAAACGCCTTCCCACACTATCGAATACCGACGGATTGGTGGGAATATAGTCGTTTTGAGCCACTGGCAGACATGGCATCATTTATCTGCCTTTAATGGGTGCATGGATAATCAGACTCCGCGGCGCGCATTGGTTCTTGAAGATGATGAAGATATCCGCGGATTGTTGGTCCAAATTCTCACCATGGAGGGTTTCGAGGTTCTCGAGGCGGGCACCGCCAAGCAAGGAATGGAAGCCGTCCGCCAAGGCGTCGACCTGATCACGCTGGATCTCAATCTGCCCGACGGCGACGGAATTGACGTGTGCCGGGAAATCCGGCTCGTGTCGGACGCGTATGTCCTGATGATTACGGCAAGGACCGAGGAAATCCAGCGTCTTACGGGACTGGAAACCGGTGCTGATGACTACCTCAGCAAACCATTCAGTCCGCGGGAGTTGGTTGCCCGGATTAACTCGCTTTTCCGGCGCCAGAAGTCACAAACGGACAGTGACGCCGCCTCGCGCGATGAACTCGACCGCGCGTCAATGGTCCAGAAAAGTCTGCTTCCGGGACAAACCCTGGGTCTGCCAGGCTATGAAATGGCGGGCAGGTTTCAACCGTCACGGGCCGTAGGAGGAGATTTTTATGACTGGTACGCGGCTCCGCACGGTCTTCACCTCACCGTTGCGGACGCCATGGGGAAGGGGATGGGCGCCGCGCTTATCGCAGCGACTGTCCGCGCGGTCATGCGCTCTGCCTCGGCTGAGCCAAACCTCGACACCGCCTTCGCCGCTGCAAGCCGGGCACTGGAATCCGATCTTGAACAGTCAGGATCCTTTGTCACCGCCTTCCATGCGCGGCTCCATGCCGACGACGGCACACTGAAGTACATCGATGCCGGCCACGGACTTGCCCTGCACATAAAGGCCAACGGGAACAACGTCAGGTTGCCGT
The DNA here is from genome assembly GCF_000520595.1 of Arthrobacter sp. H5. Lineage (GTDB taxonomy): Bacteria > Actinomycetota > Actinomycetes > Actinomycetales > Micrococcaceae > Arthrobacter_D. The sequence continues at coordinate 139,258 of NZ_KI914989.1, read as the reverse complement.
CCTGCGGACCGCCCATTGGCGCGTGGCCGGGTCAGAGTTGGGCGACAGCAAACGTCTCGCTCGAACCAGGGGACACGCTTGCAGTCGTCAGCGATGGTCTGCTGGATATTTTCGACGATGTCGACGAGTTCTCGGAGGCTGTTGCAACGGTGATTGAGGACAGCGCGTCCACCCGGGCCGCGTGTGACGCGGTCGCCTCCATGACAAACGGCGCGGCTGTGTCCGATGACGTTACCGTTGTCCTGATCAGCAGGAACCGCCGGGAACCACTTTCAGCATGACCCGGTTCCTTACCCGCCTGCTGGTGGTTCTCACGGTGATTCTTGGTGTCAACTACATTGCGTGGCGCTGGATCGAATCGCTCAACTGGGATGCCTGGTGGATTGCCGTTCCCCTGATCGTTGCAGAAACCTACAGCCTCATCGACGTGACGCTGTTTGGGCTGACTGTGTGGCGGCTGAAACACCGCGGGCAGCCGGAGCCGATGTCCGGAGCAACCGTCGACGTTTTTGTCACGACCTATGACGAGCCAACGGACTTAGTCATGGCAACAGCCCTCGCAGCGAAACGCATCCGATATCCGCATACAACCTGGATTCTTGACGACGGCAGCCGCCCTGAACTTCGGATCCTCGCCGAAACACACGGTCTGGGGTACCTGACCCGGAGCGCGGAATGGGTGGATCGCCCGCGGCATGCAAAGGCCGGCAACCTGAATAATGCATTGATGGTGACCGAGGGCGAATTCCTGCTCATCCTCGATGCGGACCAGATTCCAGCTCGTGACATTCTGGACAAGACGCTCGGATACTTCAACGACAGCCGGGTATCGCTGGTTCAGACACCCCAGTACTTTACGAATGTGCCGGCCGATGATCCGCTGGGGAGCCAGGCACCTTTGTTCTACGGGCCCATCCAGCAGGGAAAGGACGGTTGGAACGCCGCGTTCTTCTGCGGTTCAAATGCAGTGTTGCGTCGTGAAGCATTGATGCAGCTGGGCCTCGTGGGCTACGTAAGAGACGTTGAACAGAGCGTGAGACGGGCACTCAAGGCCTCCAAAACCGCAATCCGGCGGGCACGCGCATCCAATGAAGCCTCCGCTCCACTTGTTTCCGGCCTCCTTGACGAGATAGAGGCCGCAACGGAACAGGCCAGCCGGGACATCCGGGCCCAGCAGCCCTTGAGCGAGGTCACCTATACCGTTCGTCGAAAGGTCAACGCAGCAGTGCAGACACTGGTGCAGGCGGATTTCTCCTCATTGGATGCAGACCTCGCAGAGATCGCGGCGATGGATCTGGCGGCTGGAGAGGAGTTCGGTCTGCCACCGGAGATCGATCGCGCAATCGATGTGATGTCCAATCGGGACTGGTCTCCCCTTGGCGCCCTGGAGTCGGTTCAGGCCGTCCTCGACGCCATCTCTGTGGAGCGGACCAGCGAAGCACAACCGATCATGCCGCTGGCTACGATTTCGGTCACCGAGGATATGGCCACCTCCATGCGCATGCATTCGATGGGATGGCGCAGCGTGTACCACCACGAGGTGCTTGCATTGGGCCTGGCACCCGAAGACCTGAAAACGATGCTGACACAAAGACTTCGGTGGGCGCAAGGAACCATGCAGGTGTTTCTGCGCGAGAATCCCCTGGTGCAATCCGGAATGAAAATCGGGCAACGGCTCATGTATTTTGCGACAATGTGGAGTTATCTCAGCGGGTTCGCCGCTGTTGTCTATTTTGCCGCACCTATTATTTACCTGATTCTGGGCATACTGCCGGTCAATAGCCTCAGCACGGATTTCTTTATCAGATTCATCCCTTTCATGATCATCAACCAGTTGCTTTTTGCTGTGGCTGGTCGCGGGATTCCAACGTGGCGCGGCCAGCAATACAGCCTCGCACTGTTTCCCACCTGGATTAAGGCGTGCACCACGGCAGCGGGGAATGTGTGGTTCAACAGACCGCTCGGATTCGCTGTCACGCCAAAAGTCCGTGGGGAAGGCGGGCCGCAGTGGAACCTGATCCGCCCGCAGCTGGTGGTCATGGTGCTGCTCCTGGCCGCCGTCCTCATCGGTATCGGAAGACTTGCCGTGGGACTGAATGAACCTGTTGGTACTCTCGTCAATGTGGCTTGGGTGATCTTCGATCTGGTGATACTGAGCGTGCTGGTCAAGGCCGTGCGATACGGCGGATTTAGTAGGACTGAGAGGAATAACAGTGCAGTTCAGCATTGAGCAGAGGGAACGCTACACGGAGGTCAGCGGAAAGGGCAGGTTGAATATGGTCACTGCTCCCCTGCTCCGCGAAGTGGTGGCGCAAGCCGTAGGCGACGGGCGCACGCGAATCGTCCTGAACCTCGGCGAGATCATTTTTATGGACTCTTCCGGCCTGGGCGCTCTCATCGGCTGCCTCAAGGTGGCCCGGCAGGCAGGTGGCGACCTCCGCATCGCCTGCGTCCAGCCGCAGGTGAAGATGGTGCTCGAACTCACCAGCATGCATCGCGTGCTTGCCCCGCACCCCACCGTTGAAGAGGCATTCGGCAATGACTGACTACATTGCGCGGCGCGATCTACGGTCGCCAGCTCACCCACATACGATCGACGACGTTCATCAGCTGCTTGACGGGCTGTGGGCGGACGTGGGTTTTGTGCCCCAATTGGACCAGATGACGTTTGCAACCGCGGTGATCGAAGCAGTCACAAACGTCATTCAACATGCCAAACCGGAACGCGGCGCGTCACTTGAGATCGGCGTGAAGCTAACTGTCACCGAACTTCGCCTGCGGGCAAAGATTTCGGAATACAACGCCAGACCTCACGGGACAATCAGTTCCCCAGCGTTGCCCGGCACGGATGCCGAATCGGGCCGGGGTTTAGCGCTGATTCAGGCTCTGGTCTCCACCGTAACGGTGGAGCGCCGGGGCGACAGCAATGTTTGGATCTTGATCAAGGACTCGGTAAGCACCAACCAGGACAGCTAGCTGACAGCGTCCGCCGATTCCGAAAGCCTACGGGAGACTGCCACCATTTCCTCACGGGAAACCACCTTGATGCGCTCCCGCACCACGCCGTCAACCGCGGTTGCTGCCTCACCCAGCGCGAGTTCGTGCGTATCGAGCGTCAGCCATCCTTCCCACGTTGTGTACTGGACACCGCGGGTTTCCAGGAGGTCGACGACGGCGGACTCCGCGGGCGCGGCGGCCGCGGGCAGGCTCACCAAGTCGGCCAGCAGGTACGTGACCGTCTCCAGCGCATCGCCCTTGGTGTGGCCGATCAGGCCCACCGGTCCCCGCTTGATCCAGCCGGTGGCATAGACGCCGGAAACATGCGTTCCGGCTGCATCCAGGACGCGGCCGCCGTCGTTGGGGATCACGCCGCGGCGGTGATCGAACTCGACCTCCGGCAGCGCCGAACCGAAGTAGCCCACTGCGCGGTAGACGGCCTGGACGGGGTAGTCGATGAATTCGCCGGTTCCCACAGCGTTGCCGGTTCCGTCCAGCTGCGTCCGCTCGAACGTGATTCCAGCGACCCGTCCGTCCTCGCCGATGACCTTCACCGGGTTGTGCAGGAAGTGCAGGTGCAGGCGTCGTGATGCCGTCCTGGATTCGGGGCCGTCGTCGTCGGCCACCCAGTTGGTGAGCGTTTTGACCATGGTCTTGGTCTGGTTATTGGTGGCGATCTGGTTTTCGGACTCGGCGTCGAACTCGAAATCTTCGGGGTAAAGCACAATATCGACGTCGCGTGAGTGGGACAGTTCGCGCAGTTCCAGCGGGGTGAACTTCACCTGCGCCGGACCGCGACGGCCAAACACGTGGACATCCGTGACCGGGGATGCCCGAAGACCCTGGTACACATTGTCAGGGATTTCGGTGACCAGCAGGTCATCGGCGTGCTTGGAGAGAACGCGGGCCACATCCAGTGCGACGTTGCCGTTGCCGATCACCGCAACCTCTTGCGCGTCGAACGTCCACCCGCGGGGCACATCGGGGTGTCCGTCATACCAGGAGACAAAGTCGGCGCCGCCAAACGAGCCTTCCAGTTCAATGCCGGGAATGTTCAGATCGGCGTCCTTGATGGCGCCGGTAGCGAAGATGACGGCGTCGTAGTGTTCCCGCAGGACCTCCAGTGTGAGGTCCACGCCGTACTCCACGTTGCCGAAGAACCGGATATCGCCACGGTCCAGGACCTTATGCAGCGCAGTGACAATGCCCTTGATGCGCGGATGATCGGGGGCAACACCGTAACGGATCAGCCCGTAGGGCGCCGGGTAGCGGTCAAAGAGGTCAATGCTCACGGCGAGCTGGCCAGATTTCACCGCCTCGGACTTGGTCAGGATGTCCGCGGCGTACACGCCCGCGGGCCCTGAGCCGATGACGGCAACGCGCAGTGCCCGCGCATGGGGGAAGGTAATGGGTTCTGACACGGCTGTGCTCCTAATGCGTTGGGTAGTGCGGTGAAAGTTCGACGACGTCGCCCACCACAATCACGGCCGGCGATTTCACGCCGCGTTCCCGGGCGAGCTGGGCGATGGTATCGAGGGTGCCTATGGTCACCCGTTGGGATGGCATCCACCCGTTCTCGATGATGGCGACGGCGGTGGACGGCCTCCGTCCGCCGGAGACCAAGGATTCGGCTGACGTCCCCAGCAGTGACACTCCCATCAACAGAATCAGAGTGTGGTCGCTGCCCGCAGGGATGAGGCCGATCTGCTGCGTGATGTCCTCGTGTCCGGTGATCACGCTGAAACCCTTGGCCACGCCGCGGTGGGTCACGGGTATTCCTGCGGCAGCCGGCACGGAGATGGCCGAAGTCACCCCCGGGACCACCTCCACCGGGACGCCGTGATCGCGGCAGTAACTCTCCTCTTCGCCGCCGCGGCCCAGCACATACGGGTCGCCGCCCTTGAGGCGGACCACCTGATTGCCCAGCAGCGCCTGCTCCACCAGGATCCTGTTGATTTCATCCTGCGGAACCGGATGATGTCCGGGCAGCTTACCCACCTCGATCACCTGCACATCCTGGCCAAGCTCGGAGAGCACCGAGCGTGGGCCGAGCCTGTCTGCGACAACGACGTCCGCCATGGCCAGCAGGCGGCGGCCGCGGGCCGTGATCAAGCCGGCGTCGGCCGGGCCTCCGCCCACCAGCGCGACGGATCCGGTACCTGCTGAACGGTGTCTCCGCAACGGTAGGTCGCCCGCCTCCAAGGCCGCCGCAACGCCGTCGCGCAAGGCCATTGCGCGCTTGGGGTCGCCGTCGGTATTGACCGCCACGCTCACGCCGTCCACGGATGCGACGGCGGGAACCCAGGCCCGCGAGGCGGAATGGTCGCCGCCCTTGACGCACCAGATGCGGGCGGCATCGGCGTCGGCGGCGACCTGATCCTCCACAGCGGGCGAACCGGAGTGGCTGAGCACCAGCCACGAGCCGTCGATGTCGGACCGAACATACTCGCGCTGCAGCCACTCCAGCCGGCCGGCGGCGGAGAGGTCCACAATGTCCTCGCAGGCAAAGGGGGCAACAACGGTGACGAGGGCGCCGTCGTCGAGCAGTGCCGGAATGCGGCGCGCGGCAACCGGCCCGCCGCCAACCACCACAACGCGGCGGTCGCGGAGCTGCAGCCCAAGGGGATACGTCATCGGGTTCCTCCCGTGAGTAGGCCGCGACGGCGCAGCAAACGGCGTTCGAACGGGCCAAAAACCAAAACCTCAATCACAACGCCCACCAGCAGAATGAGCAGTATGGCAGCCAGAACACCGCCAACATCGTCCAGTTCACGTCCGCGCTGGAGCAACGTGCCGAGGCCGAGTCCCAGATCCTGGCCTCCGGAGATGATCTCCGCAGCCATCAAAGCGCGCCAGGAAAATGCCCATCCCTGTCGGAGACCGGACACATAGCTGGGAAGGGCAGCCGGCAGGACGATGTGTGTTGCCATGTCAAACCAACCGGCGCCAAGCACCGTCCCCACCCTACGGTGGAGAGGCTGGATCTGGTCCACGCCCGCCAACAGCCCATTTACTATTGCGGGTACAGCGCCGGTGAGGACCACAAAATACACCGTCGTGTCCGTAACCCCGAAAAACAAAATTGCAAGTGGCACCCAGGCAACGGTGGGAAGGGTCAACAGGCAGGTCATGAAAGGAGCAACGGCGGCGCGCAGCCACAATGAGCGGGTGAGCGCGAGCGCCAGGACGGTTCCGACCAGCACCGCCAGGAGGAAGCCCGGGATCCCGCGGCCAAGGCTGGTTGCCACACTCTGAGCAATCTCACCGGATGCCCAGAGACGTGACAAAGACGCAAACAATTCGACCGGGCCGGCGTTGCCTGTGGCAGCAGCGGAGAATGCCCACAGCAGGAACACAACCACCAGTGTGATTGCTGGTGCGACGATGGAGCGCGAGCGGAGCCCCCGCAGCGAACCCCTGAGGGAAAGCCGGTTGGATCCGGATGTGGCTTCAGCCAACTTCGGCAAGGCCGTGCACCTCCCGGTGCAATACGGCCCGGATCTCCTCTGCCAGCGCGGCCGCGGCCAACGCGTCCCGTCGCTGCAGATCACCGACGGTCCATTCACCGGCGATGGTTCCTCCGGATGATGACAGCAGCACGACGCGTTGCCCCAACCGGATGGCTTCGCGGACGTTGTGAGTTACAAGGATGATGGTGCGTCCGGTAGCTCGCCAGATCGCCTCAAGCTCATCGTGCAGAAAATCCCGCGTGATCGAATCGAGAGCACTGAAGGGTTCATCCATCAGCAGCAGGCTACGGTTCTGTGCCAGCGCACGAGCCAACGCCACCCGCTGTTTCATACCCCCGGACAGCTGGTGAACCAGGCGGTGACCAGCGCGGTCGAGCCTGACCATCTTCAGCAGTTCCTGTGTTCTCACCGCACGCTGCGCGCGTGGCATTCCGGTGAGTTTCAGGGCGAGCCCAATATTTCCGGCAGCGGTCAGCCATGGCAGCAGCGCGGATTCTTGAAACATAACGGCCGCCGGTGGAGCACTGAGGCTGCCGGAATCGGCGTGGTCGAGGCCTGCAACGATGTTCAAGAGCGTTGATTTTCCTGAGCCTGAGCCGCCCAGTAGGCAAACAAATTCACCCTCCGCAATGGAGAGATCCATCCCCGACAGCACTGGGCTGTTGCCGTAACTCTTGGTGAGGCCGGCGAACTCGACCGTTGGAGCCGGGCTCATGATCGGTTTCTAGATGTCATAGCGTTCGTCCTCGCGGGCTGCCAGTTCCAAGTGGTCGGATTCGACCAGGCCGGCGGCCAGGGTATTGCCGTCGGAGTGATCAATGACCAGGAAAGCTCCGGTGCGGCGGAAGTTCACGTAGTTGTCCACGGGCAGCGGGGCTGCGAGTCGAATGTGGACGGTACCGATGTCATTGAGCTCAAGGCCCGACGCCGGCTGATCGGCAAACGCTGCCAGGTCCAGTTTGTTGATGACCTGGCGGACCAGGCCCTGAACGGTCTTGCTGCCGTGCTTGATGAGAACTTTGGCGCCTTCCCGGAGCGGCTTCGGTGAGAGCCAACAGAGGGCGGCGTAGAGGTCCTGGCTGGACTGGTTGTGGGTCCCCGCTTCCGCGAGGAGGTCTCCCCTCGCGATGTCGATGTCCGCTGCAAGCCGGATCACCACCGACTGGGGAGCAAAAGCCTCCTCAAGTTCGTCTCCAGCCAAGTCGATGCCGGTGACGGTGGTTTCACGACCAGACGGCAACACGCTCACGGCGTCGCCCACGCGGATGGAGCCGGAGGCAACCTGACCGGCATACCCGCGGTAATCGCGGTACTGCCCGGCGTCCAGGCCGGGCGCAACCGCTCCCTGCGGCCGGATGACGCTCTGAACCGGGAAGCGGAAGGCCTCAATGTCGGTTTCGAGGTCGGCGAGCGCGGGCAGCACTTCCAGGGTTTCCAAAAGTGAGGGCCCGTTGTACCAGGGGGTGCGCGGGGAGCGGTCCACCACGTTATCGCCATCGAGCGCTGACACCGGAATCACGGCAAGGTCATCGAGCTTCAGTTCACGTGCCGCCTGCTGGAGCTGTGCTTCGACGTCGCGGAAAACGTCCTCGCTGAAATCGACCAGATCGATTTTGTTCACCGCAACCACAATGTGGGGAACGCGCAGCAGCCGGGCTACGGCCAGGTGTCTGCGCGTCTGTTCCAGCACACCCTTGCGGGCGTCAATGAGCACGACGACGGCGTCCGCGGTGGACGCGCCGGTCACCGTGTTCTTGGTGTACTGCACGTGTCCCGGCGTATCAGCCAGAATGAAGGATCGGTTGGCCGTCGCGAAGTAACGGTAGGCCACGTCGATGGTGATTCCCTGCTCCCGTTCGGCGCGGAGGCCGTCGGTGAGGAGTGCAAGGTCGAGCTTCTGGGTGCCGTCGGCCTGTTCGCCGCCGAAGCCGCGCTCGGCGGAGGTTCGGGCAACGGCATCGAGCTGGTCGGCGAGCACCGACTTGCTGTCGTGGAGCAGGCGGCCCACCAGGGTGGATTTGCCGTCGTCGACCGATCCGGCCGTGGCGAACCTGAAGAGTGTGGCGTGGTCGAGCTTGGTTTCTACGGTTGCTTGCGTAGTCATTAGAAGTACCCGTCTTTCTTGCGGTCTTCCATGGCGGCTTCCGAAATGCGGTCATCCGCACGGGTGGCGCCGCGTTCGGTGAGGGTGCTGAGGGCTACTTCGCGGACGACGGCAGCCACGGTGGCTGCGTCGGATTCGACGGCGCCGGTGCAGGACATGTCCCCTACGGTGCGGTAGCGGACGGTCCGTGTCTCGACGGTTTCCTTGACCGTGGGCAACGACACATCTCCCACCGCGCGCCACATGCCGTCACGGCTGAAGACCTGGCGTTCGTGGGCGTAGTAGAGGCCCGGGAGGTCAATGTTCTCGCGTTCGATGTAGCGCCAGACGTCCAGCTCGGTCCAGTTCGAGATGGGGAATGCGCGCACGTGCTGGCCGACTGTATGGCGGCCGTTGTAGAGGTTCCACAGTTCGGGGCGCTGGTTGCGGGGGTCCCACTGGCCAAACTCATCGCGGAGGCTGAGGATGCGTTCCTTGGCGCGTGCCTTGTCCTCGTCGCGGCGTCCGCCGCCAAAGACGGCGTCGAACCTGTTGCTGTTGATGCTCTCCAGCAATGGCACAGTCTGCAGGGGGTTGCGGGTGCCGTCCGCGCGTTCGCTCAGTTCGCCGCGGTCAATATACTCCTGCACGGAACCCACAACGAGCCGCAGTCCCAGCCGTGCAACCGTCCGGTCGCGGAACTCAATGACCTCGGGAAAATTATGGCCAGTATCAACATGGAGCACCGGGAAAGGAACCCTGCCGGGCCAAAACGCCTTGGTGGCCAGGTGCAGCATCACCACGGAATCCTTGCCACCCGAGAACAACAGAGCGGGCCGCTCAAACTCAGCGACAACTTCGCGGATGATGTGGATCGCCTCCGATTCAAGTGCATCAAGCGAGCCAAGGCGGTGTGCGGTGCCACCAAGGCGAGCCTTCTGCGAAGCCGTATCCGATGCCGCCCAGGGAGTGGCATCGGGATCGAGCCCGTCAGCGGTTACGTTGTTAGGCGGCTGCACCGAGCCTTCACGGCGCTTAGACACGTCGCCTCGTTCCTCGGCTCCGCGATGCGCGCCTTCCGAAGGCACGGCTCCGCCGCCGAGTCGTGTATCTAACGTCTCGAAGGTGTTTGTTGAATTGCTCATTGGTGGATTCCGCACTCTGTCTTGGCGAGTCCGGCCCAGCGGCCGGCTCGGGGGTCTTCTCCTGGGGCTACTGGACGGGTGCATGGCTGGCAGCCGATCGAGGGGTAGCCGTTGGAGAGCAGCATGTTGACGGGGACCTGGTGCTCTCCCGCATAGTCGAGAAGGTCGTCAAAGGTCCAGGCCGCAAGCGGGCTGATCTTGACCAGGTTGTGAACATGGTCCCAGGTGATCAGGGGCGTGTTGGTCCGGGTGGGTGCCTCGTCGCGGCGTACACCTGTGAACCAGACCTGGTAGCCGGAGAGTGCCTTCTTCAGCGGGTCCATCTTGCGCATTGCGCAGCACTGGGCCGGGTCCCGTCCGAACAGGTCCTTGCCAAACTCGGCAGCCTGTTCCGCAACGGTCAGCTCCGGCATCACGTCAACAATGTTGATGTCCAGCTGTTCGGCAACTTCATTGCGCGTGACGTGCGTTTCGGTGAAGTGGTAGCCGGTTTCCAGGAAGAGCACGTCTACGCCGGAAAACTGTTGGGAGACGAGGTGCGGGAGCACGGCGTCGGCCATAGAGCAGGCTACGGCGGCCTGCGAGACGTCGAAATTCCGGGCCACCCACGCGATGACCTCTTCGGCAGGCGTATCCCATCCGAGCTCCTCGGCCCCGTGGGCGGCGAGGGCTTTGAGATCGGCTTCCGTTCGTAGTGCAACACTCATTGCAGCACTCCTTCTTCGGCCCGGTGCGCCCATTGGGCGAATGTCTCGTCTACGGTGCGGTCTGCGGCGTACTGCCGGACCACCCTCTCCACGTATTCAGGGAGGTTTTCCGCGGTGACCTTGAGTCCGCGGACGGTCCGGCCGAGGCCGGCTTCCTCGCGTTCAACGGACGCCAGCCCGCCGCCCAGGTGAACCTGGAAGCCTGGGGTCGGGTCGCCGTCGGGCGTTGGCAGCATCATGCCTTTGAGTCCGATGTCCGCGGTTTGGATGCGGGCACAGGAATTGGGGCAGCCGTTGATGTGCAGCGACAGCGCCTCGGGCAGCTGCTTGCTTTCCACCAGGTCGGCGAGGCGGCGTTCCAGCTCGGCGACTGCTGTTGCGGCGGTAACTTTGGTTTCGACGATGGCGAGCTTGCAGTACTCGATGCCAGTGCAGGCGATCGTGCCACGGCGGAACACGGACGGCCGGGCGGAGAGACCGAGGGCGTCAAGCTCGGTGACGAGCCGCTCCACCTGGTCCTTGGGCACGTCGAGGACGACGATTTTCTGGTGCGGCGTGGTGCGCAGCCGCTGCGAGCCGTGGGCTTCCAGGGTGGACGCGAGCCTCACAAGCTGGCCGCCGGAGAGCCGGCCAGCCAGCGGGGTGGCGCCGATGAAGAACTTGCCGTCCTTCTGTTCGTGCACGCCGATGTGATCGCCCGGCGAGGAGGGCTTGGGTGCCGCCGGGCCGTCGTCGAGCTTGTAGCCGAGGTATTCGTCCTCGAGGACCTGACGGAACTTCGCTGTCCCCCAGTCGGCGAGCAGGAACTTCAAGCGGGCCTTGGTGCGCATGCGCCGGTAGCCGTAGTCGCGGAAGATGCTGGTGACACCGAGCCAGACGTCGGCGGCCTGATCCGGGCGGACGAAGGCGCCGAGCCGTTTGCCCAGCATGGGGTTGGTGGAGAGCGCGCCGCCCACCCAGAGGTCGTAGCCGATCCCGAGCTCCGGATGGACCAGGCCAACCAAAGCAACGTCGTTGATTTCGTGGACCACATCCTGGCTGGGGTGGCCGGTGATGGCGGTCTTGAATTTGCGCGGCAGGTTGGCCAGTTCCGGATCGCCGATGAAGCGTTCGGCGAGTTCATGGATCAGCGGCGTCGGATCGATAATCTCGTCCTTGGCGATGCCGGCCACCGGGGAGCCGAGGATGACGCGGGGAACGTCGCCGCAGGCTTCCGTGGTGGAGAGACCTACCGATTCAAGGCGGCGCCAGATTTCCGGCATGTCCTCGACCCGGATCCAGTGCAGCTGGATGTTCTGGCGGTCCGTGAGGTCGGCCGAGTCGCGGGCGAAGTCGACGGAGATCTGGCCGATGACGCGCAATTGCTCGGTGGTGAGGGCACCGCCGTCGATGCGCACGCGCAACATGAAGTACTTGTCTTCAAGTTCGTGGGGTTCCAGCGTGGCTGTCTTGCCGCCGTCGATCCCTGGTTTCCGCTGGGTGTAGAGACCCCACCAGCGGAAGCGCCCGTGAAGATCGGTACCGTCAATCGAGTCAAAGCCGTGTTTGGAGTAGATCTGCTCGATCCGTTCTCGCACGTTGAGGCCGTTGTCCTCCTGTTTCCAGGTTTCATTGGCGTTCAGGGGCGTTGTGCCGTCCACTTTCCACTGTCCGTGGGGCTTGGAAGCCGGCCGGGCGGGCTTCTTAGCGGCTGCTACTGAACTCGTCATATAAAAACAGTAGGTCTGGTCAGAGGGGCGCTTCAAAGGTCCGGCAACACCCGTTCACGTGGCGAAACCCGGCGTCACATATGCGTCATTTCCTTGACAAGCCGCGATATCCAAACGCCGCGGGGCGTTCGGACCGCATTACGCCCGGACGCACACCTTCACTAACGCCCGGCACGGGCGTCCGCAGTCACCGCTCGGCGGCAGCGCGCCAAGGTGTGCAACCGCGTCGTCGTATCGCTCCAGCGCCAACTCCGCCAGCACGGTGGCGGGCAGCAGCGGTGCGCTGACGACCTCGGCGCCCGCCTTGGCCAGCTGGTCGTGGAAGAAACCTGGAGCCAGAAGGTAGGACGCAATCGCGGGCGGGGCTGAGCCGTCGCCCATCAGGTCCGCTACCGCCTCGGGTACCGATGGCTTGGCGCTGGCGCCAAATCCAGCGGCAATACGGCCGCGGCGCAATACTCCGAGTTGCGCTACTAGTTCATTGACATCTTCGGCAGCGCAGGCGTCCGACGAGCCGGCGGCGGCCAACACCACGCCGTTGTCCTCTTTCACCCCTGCCTGCGCAAGCCGCTGCTGCAACAGTGCGGCGAGCCGTGGATCCGGTCCCAGCGGCGCGGCCGCCACGGTGTGCGGACGGCTGGCCACCGCCTGCGCGATGTCCACCTTCACGTGATACCCCACCGAAAGCAACAAGGGAACGACGACGGCGCGCCCCTCGGGAAGCGCAGCCACCACGTCCGGCAGTTCGGGGCCCTGTACATCAACGTAGGCTTCGCGGATATCAAGCTCAGGCCGAAGCTCCGACATTTCCTCCCGCAGCCGGTTCACTGCGGCCTGCCCTGCGGGGCTGCTGGTTCCGTGGGAACAGGCGATGAGGATTGGCTGAGTCATGTTGGCCATTGAAGCACCTGCCTGAGACTATTTACAGTTGAGCCCCGTAACGCAAGGACCCCATGAACGCTCCCCTGATACTCGACCTGTTCGGTGTGTTCTTCTTCGCCATGTCCGGCTCCCTGCTGGCGGCACGAAAGGGCTTCGATTTGGTGGGATCCTTGCTCCTCGCCTCGCTCGCCTCGTTGGGCGGGGGCGTTGTCCGCGACCTGATCATTGACACACAACCCGCGGCGTTCTCCAACCCGGCGTACCTTATTCCGCCCGCGCTGGCCACGATTCTGGTGTATTTCCTGTTCTCCGGAGTGGAGAAAGTGAGCAAACTGCTGGTCCTCTTCGACGCGGGCGGCCTGGCACTTTTCTGCATCGTGGGCACACTGAAGGCGATGGATTTTGGACTGAATCCGGTGGCGGCGGTGTTGCTGGGCGTGACCACAGCTGTGGGTGGCGGACTGCTGCGTGACGTCGTCGCAAACGAAATTCCACAGCTGTTCGATCCCCGTGACATCTACGCCATCCCGGCCTTTCTCGGAGCGGTACTGACCGCGCTACTGGTGTGGGCCGAATGGTTCAACGTGGTGACCGGCATTGTCGTCGCTGTCGTCGTCTTCGCGCTGCGCGTCCTCGCCTGGCGCCATGGATGGCACGCACCGCTCGCTTCCGCGGGCCGCAGGCGGCGCGAGGCCCCGTGACCCCTATAGACTTGGAGCAATCCCCCATCCCACACTTGGAGTCATAAGTGACCGAGCTCTTCCTGGATAAGTTCCGCGCCCTCGTTCCCACGTACTTCGACGAGGAGTGGGAGGAGGAAGACGGGCTGTCGTCCTCCGAGCTCGAAGATCTCATGGAGGATCAGATCTTCGAGCTGCCCCTGGCTTTGCGGGACTTCTACCTGGCCGTCGGCGCCTGCGAGGACCTTATGGAGGCCTTCCACTACTTCTGGGATCCCGACGAGCTGGAGATCGAGGACGGCCACCTATTGTTCCTTGAAGATGCCGAGGAAAAGTATGCTTGGGGAATCCGGGTTGATCAGCTGGAAGTCCCGGACCCCATCATCTGGCGGCGGAACAACAACCGTGGTTCCTGGAAGAGCGAGGAGGGCACGTTCAGCGAGTACGTGCTGGACATGTTCGAGTGGGTGTTTGAGGACGACGAGTCCACCTGAGGCTCCCGCTACCTCTGTGACAGGTCAGAGCCCATGGTGGAGAAGACGATCATCCCGCCGAATATGCCCGGGAGCAACAGAACCAGCGACAGGATCGAGTTAATGGTCAGTGCTGCAACACTCCACATCTGCCGCGGCGGAGCATTAGTCATAGCGCCGAAGAGCAATCCCATCCCGGAGAGCACCAACAAGTACGGTGCCAGCAAAAGGCCTTCCGCAAATACCGCAACTGCTTGTTCGCCGGCGCTGGCCGACAAGGCCGTGACGAGCCAAACCATGATTGATGCCACCACAACGGCGTGTACCAGCGAGGCTGCCCGCATCACCCACCACCCTGTTTCACGTCCGGCGTCTTCAAGCTCTGTGGGCAGATCTTTGTCCATACACCCGATTTTCCCTCAAAGTCCCGGGATTCGGGGTGAGTCACGGTGAGCCTGTGGACAACCCACGCCCCGGACGGCTACGAGTGCCCGTTCTGCGACCTGGCATCCGGAGAGTTCCGCTTTGAGTCCAATCTTTGCCGCCCAACCGACGTGGTGTACAGGGACGACCTGGTGCTCGCCTTCATCGCATCCCACGGCTTCGAGCCGCATCCCGGCCACGTACTGGTGACGCCGCGGGCCCACTTTGAGCTGTTGTATGACCTGCCCGACGACGTAGCGTCCCGCATCATGATTGTCACCCGCGATATGGCGGTGGCCGTCAAGAAGGCCTGGCAACCGGACGGCGTCTCAACCCGCCAGCACAACGAACCCGCGGGCAGCCAGCACGTCTGGCACTACCATCAGCACGTCCTTCCCCGCTGGCATAAGGACGGTTTCTACTTCACACCGAAGCGGCCAATTGTGGACCCTGAAATGCGGGCGCAGAAGGCTGCTGAGCTGCGGGCTGTCCTGTGACCATTTACTGTCACCGCAGCAGCAGCCGAACCCAGTCCTGCACTTTCTAGGCCTCAAACTGCGTGTCGCGTTTCCGGAACCGCGCAAACACGCGGGTGGCAGAAACTGACATCGGCAGAAAGTGCAGGATTAGGTCCGCGTTGGGTCGTCGTCGGCCGGGCCGGACCCTAGACGTCCCGCGTCACCACTGCCTGCGCAAAGCTGGCCAGGGCCTGCTTCACCACGCTGTCCGGCAACGGCGCAAGCGAGGCAACGGCGTCGTCTGCCCACTGGCGTGCCACGGCCCAGGCCTCCTGCGTCACCGGATGCGAGCGCAGTGCGGCAACGGCCTCGGCCAACGCGGCATCGGAAGTCAGATCGCCGTCCACCAGTTCCAGCACGGATACAGCCGACTTGTCACCGGCCGCGGCAGCCTCTCGTAACAACAGCACGGGCAGGGTGGGCACCCCCTCCCTGAGATCGGTTCCCGGAGCCTTGCCGGATTTCGCTTTCAGCCCGGTGACGTCAATGACGTCGTCCGCAAGCTGGAACGCGACGCCCACCTTCTCGCCGTAGGAAACCATGACATCCACGGCCGACGCCGGTGCGTCGGCGAAGATCGCACCCAGCTGACCCGATGCGGCAACCAGTGACCCGGTCTTGTCCGCGATCACCGATAAGTAATGGGAGACGGGATCCTCGCCCTCGCGGGGGCCCACTGTTTCATGGAGCTGTCCGAGGCACAGCCGCTCGAAGGTGCGCGCCTGAATTCCGAGTGCACGGCTGCCAAGCTCGGAGACCAGGATGGACGCGCGCGCGAAGATCAGGTCGCCAGTGAGGATGGCCACCGAATTGCCCCATACCTCATGGGCGGTGGGCGCGCCGCGCCGGTAGGG
Source organism: Arthrobacter sp. H5 (assembly GCF_000520595.1). Lineage (GTDB taxonomy): Bacteria > Actinomycetota > Actinomycetes > Actinomycetales > Micrococcaceae > Arthrobacter_D. The sequence continues at coordinate 123,317 of NZ_KI914989.1, read as the reverse complement.
CGCGGAGTCCATGACGTCGTCGTGATAGAGAGTGGCGAGGTGGGTGAGTTCGACGACGACGGCGGCCACCACCACTTCCGGCTTGGCAGCACTGCCGAGGTGGGCCGCAAGAATGGTCAGCAGCGGACGGATGCGTTTGCCGCCTGCCTCGACGAGGTGGCGGCTGGTGGCATCCGCCAACGGATCCGAGTGGGCTATTGCTTCCCGCAGCTGTTTTTCCACTTTGGCGAGGCAGGTGGAGACCGCCGGGCCCAGGTCCGGGTCATCTGCAACGAGTGCAAATCCCGCCGGGAGGGTAAGCCCGGTGGCGATCACACCGGTTGCCGTGTCCAGTTCAACGCCGCTTGGCCGTGGGTGCCCTGCGCTGGTCCAGGCGGGGTTGGGGGATTCCGTCATGGTCCTAAGCCTACCGACTGGGGAACGGCTGCGAGTCCAGCAGCTAACCGGTTGACCGCGCGGAAAACCCGCGGGATGCTGTGGCGGCTTCATTTCCGGTGGCCGGGACCAGTGACTCCAGTACCCGGATGACCCTGTCTTCGAAGCCCTTGCCGCCCTGGTCCGTGAGATTTGCGAGCACCCGCACAACGAACCTCATCAGGACCGGGATGGGCATCCCGGTGCGGAGCGCCAGCCGCAATATCGCGGGCTTCCCAATCAGTTGGGCGAAGATGCGGCCCAGAGTGAAATGGCTCCCCCACTGTCCCTGGACATACGGCCCGTACCCGGACAGCACATGATCGCGGCCCAACGCCGAGGAAACCGCCTGCGACCGCACAATGAACTCGACCGCGTAACGCGCCGACTCCATCGCGTAGGAGATTCCCTCACCGTTGAACGGTGACACCATGCCGCCCGCGTCGCCCAGCAACAGCAGTCCCGGGCTGTAGTGCGGCGTCCGGTTGAACCCCATGGGCAGCGCCGCACCACGGATCTCGCCCACCTGATAATCGGGGCTGAAGTTCCAATCGGCCGGCATTCCAGCGGTCCAGTCCCGCAGCACCTGCTTGTAATCGAGCTTGCCGAACGAGGCAGACGAGTTCAAGATTCCCAGGCCCACATTCGAGGTCCCATCCCCCACGCCAAACACCCAGCCGTAGCCGGGCAGCGGCCGCCCGGACGCGTCCGGGAGCTCAAGCCATCCCTCCATCCACGGATCCTCATGGCGGGGACTGGTGAAGTAGGTCCGTACGGCCACGCCCAGCGGCCGGTCGTCGCGCTTGGCGAGGCCAATGCTGACTGCCGTGCGCGTTGAATTGCCGTCGGCGGCAAGCACCACATCGGCGTGGAACGTCTTTGTTTCGCCTGTCTTCCGCCCATTGCTGTCAAGGATATTGACGACGACGCCGGTCACACGGCCGACCTTGTCCCTCACCGCGGTGGTCACCGAGTGGCCTTCAAGGATTTGCGCACCGGCGGAGCGGGCATGCTGTGCGAGCTGCTGATCGAAACCCAACCGCGTGCGGACGAGTCCATAGGAGGGGAACTCGGTCAGGACCGGCCACGGCACTTCAACAGTGCGGCCACCGGCAATCAAGCGCAGGCCCACGTTTCGGCGCCAGCCAAGGTCCTCACCGTGTGGAAGCCCCAGCAGCTGGATTTCGCGCACGGCGCGGGGGGTGAAGCCGTCGCCGCACACCTTCTCCCGCGGAAAGAAGGACTTCTCTATGACAGTGGTTTCGATGCCGGCGGCTGCGAGGTAGTAGGCGGCGGTCGCCCCTGCCGGGCCCGCACCGACTATCAGGACCGACACCTAGTTGGCAGCCCGTGTGCTGCGGCGCCGCAGCCTCGACTGTGAGCCGGCGGCCGGCGTGGTGATCGCCGCAACCGGCTTGGTAGCGCGGTGCACCGCGACGATTCCGCCATTGAGATTACGGTACGCAACCTCACCCCAACCGCTGTCTGTGATCCAAGCGCCAAGCTCGTCCTGGTTGGGCCAGGCGCGGATGGATTCCGCCAAGTAGACGTAGGCGTCAGGGTTGGAGCTGACCTTGGTAGCGATGGCGGGCAGGGCGCGCATCAGGTATTCGGTGTACATGGTGCGCCAGAGCGGAATGGTGGGTTGCGAGAACTCGGCGATGACCAGTCTGCCGCCCGGCTTGGTAACGCGCAGCATCTCCTCAAGCGCCCTCTTTGGGCGGTGGACGTTGCGGAGGCCAAAGGAAATGGTGCTGGCGTCAAACGAGTTATCGGCGAAGGGCAGGTTGGTGGCGTCCCCGGCGATGAAATCAATATCGGGGCGGCGGCGCTTCCCAACGCGCAGCATCCCGAGAGAGAAATCACACGCGACTACGTTCACGCCGGCATCCGCGTACGGCTCGCTCGAGGTTCCCGTGCCGGCCGCAAGATCCAGTACGCGGTCACCCGCCCTGGCACCAACGGCCTCCACCACGATCCGCCGCCAGCGATGGCTCTGCCCCATGGACAGGACGTCATTCACCACATCGTACTTCGGCGCCACGTCGTCAAACATGGCAGCCACTTCGTCAGGACGTTTATCGAGCGATGCACGGTTCACCTGTCCATTGTCTCAAACATGTCCCAAACAATCGAAGCGGCTGCGAATCCCTTGAAGCCACCGCCCGCCGGACCTGCTCCCGCGCCGGAGTAGGCTTGTGCATCATGAGCAATCCGTCCCCTGCCACGGTGGCGCCGCCGCGTGAACATACGCCGGCCCTTCGCAGCATCACCATCCCGCGGGGCGAACTGGACAGCAGCACCGGCCTCCTTGACTACGTGATCCGCAACGACACCCACACGTGGGTCCGGCGCGGCGACGGACTGGTGGCATTCGGGGAGGCCGCACGTTTCACCACCCACGGACCCTCCCGGTTTGCACAGGCACAGGTGTGGTGGCGGGCGCTCCTGGCCGGGTCCGACGTCGTCAATCCCCTCCCGCAGTCCGGAACCGGCCTGGTGGCCTTCGGTTCGTTTGCCTTCTCCAAAACGTCGCTCCATCAGTCGCGGCTGATCGTTCCGCGGATTGTGGTGGGCTGTAAGGACGGCCACAGCTGGCTGACCTACATTACGGACGACGACGACACCGACCTGAGTGCCGACGCCGCCGAAGCGGCACTCGCCGAATACCTCGACGAGGTGGCACCGGAACGCGGGCCCTCCCACGGAGACCGTCTGGCGTCCGGGATTCTCACCGAAGAACAGTGGATGACGGCGGTCAGCCGCGGCGTGGCGCATATCCGTGCGGGCGAGCTGAGCAAGCTGGTGTTGGCGCGGGATGTGGTTGCCGAGCTGGGATCCCCGATCGCCACGGCGCAGGTGCTTCGCGAACTGGCCGTGCGGTACGCGGACTGCTGGACGTACTCGGTGGACGGGCTGATCGGGTCCACGCCCGAGATGCTGATCAAGGTCGAGGACCAGACAGCGCGTGCCCGCGTCCTGGCCGGGACGCTGGACCGCTCCAATGCTCCAGTTGGCGACGAAAATTACGCACAACGTGTGCTGGCCGGCTCGGAGAAGCAGCAGCACGAACACGAGATCGCCATTGATTCGCTGACACACCAGTTGGAGCCCTTCACATCGAGCATGACCTCGCACAGCGAGCCGTTTGTACTGGAACTGCCCAACGTGTGGCATCTCGCCTCCGATGTGAGCGCTGAACTGGCCGTGGATAGCGACGGCCGAGTGCCGACGTCGTTGGCGTTGGTTGAAGCGCTGCACCCGACTGCCGCCGTGTGCGGCACTCCCACCTCGGTTGCCGGCGAGCTGATCCGGGAACTCGAGCATCTGGAGCGCGGGCCGTATGCCGGGCCGGTGGGCTGGGTGGACGCTGCGGGTAACGGCGAATGGGGTATTGCGCTCCGGGGAGCCGTCGTGGAATCGCCCACCCGCGTGCGGATGTACGCCGGCTGCGGGATTGTCGAGGGGTCAAACCCTGCCGCGGAACTCGCCGAGTCCTGGAGCAAATTCCGGCCCATGATCGAGGCACTTGGGCTGAGGCTTTAGCCATCGAAACGCAAACGTAACCCGCGTCACTTGGTTACTAATAGGCAATTCCTGTAGCCTGTGATGCACATCTCTATTCCCGTTAGAATCTAGATGAAGATTCTTTACATCCGTCCTGAGTTGAGGTAATCCATGTTTTCAAAGATCTCGAAGTCGCTTGCCCTTGTGGCCGTCGGCGCCCTTGCCCTGACCGCCTGCGGCGGCGGCACTGAATCCGGCGAAGAAGGCGGGGAGAGCGGGCTGGGCCTGGTTTCGGAAGGCACCCTGACTGTCTGCTCGGATACACCGTATGAGCCGTTCGAGTACGAGGTCGACGGTGAGTACACCGGTTTCGATATGGACCTGATGCGGGAGATCGCCACGGGCCTGGACCTTGAATTCGCTGTGCAGGACGTCGGCTTCGATGGCCTCCAAAGTGGCGCCGTGCTTGCAGCGGGTCAATGCGATGTTGGCGCAAGCGCCATGACCATTACTCCGGACCGCGAAGAAAACCTCACCTTCTCCGAGCCCTACTATGACTCCCTGCAGTCCCTGCTTGTCCCCGTGGACTCCGATGTTGCAGCGATTGAGGATCTTGCCGGTCTGTCCGTTGGCGTCCAGCAGGGCACCACGGGCGAGGCATACACCCGGGAGAACGTTCCCGAAGACACCGAAGTGGTCGCCTTCCCGAGCGACGCCGAGCTGTACTCCGCGCTGCAGGCCGGCAACATCCAGGCCATCCTTCAGGACCTGCCCGTCAACCTGATCCACACGGAAGACGGCACCTTCACCATCGTTGAGGAGTACCAGACCGACGAACAGTACGGCTTTGCATTCCCCAAGGAAGGCAGCGAGGCACTGGTGCAGGCAGTCAATGGCGAGCTCACCGGCCTGAGGGACAGCGGCACCTACGACGAGATCTACAACAAGTACTTCGAGGAGCAGTAGAACCCCTACGGATCGCGGCAGTTCCCTGAGCGGAACTGCCGCACCTGTCTCTACC
>NZ_KI914989.1:115801-118275 GCF_000520595.1 Arthrobacter sp. H5 | reverse complement strand
CGGAACTGCCGCACCTGTCTCTACCTCCTGAAAGGTCGGTACGCACAACGTGAAACCCTCAACCCGTAAGCGCCTATCCCGTGGCGTGCTCTACGCCATCTTCGTGCTTGCTGTGGTCGCCGTCGTGTTGGTGGCCGACGGGGAAGCCATCCGCACCAACTTCCTGGACCTCGACGTTGCCGCGGAGACGTTCCCTGGGCTCATCACCATCGCGGCGAAGAACACTGTCGTCTATACGGTGATCGCGTTTGCCGGCGGGCTTCTTCTTGGCCTGGTCCTTGCGCTGATGAAGCTGTCCCCGGTGGGCCCCTACCGATGGGCCGCCACGGCCTACATTGAACTGTTCCGCGGCCTGCCCGCCCTGCTGGTGATCTTTGGTTTTGCATTCGCTGTTCCCATCGCCTTCGAGTGGCGCCCGCCGGGCGGCAGCACCGGGGCGGGGCTCATTGGCCTGATCATTGTTTCCGCCGCCTACATCGCCGAAACCATCCGCGCGGGCATCGAAGCGGTTCCCAAGGGTCAGGTGGAAGCCGCCCGGTCACTGGGAATGCGACCGTCCTGGACCATGGTCTCGGTGGTTCTCCCCCAGGCCTTCCGCATTGTCACTCCTCCCCTCACCAATGAACTGGTGATTATCATCAAGGACACGTCCCTGCTCTTCATTGCAGGGATGGCTTTGGGCGACCGCGAACTCACCACCTTTGCCCGTGACGCAGTGTCCTCGCAGGCCAACGCCACACCGTTGGTCATGGCCGCATTGATGTACCTGGTGATCACTCTTCCGCTCACGCAGCTGGTGGCCAAGCTCGAACGACACAACAAGAGAGGCCGGTAATATCATGGCCCAACCGATTCCAGCAGCGACACCCGCCATTGAAGTGCGCGGGCTGCACAAGAGCTTCGGAGACAACGAAGTTCTCAAGGGCATCGACTTCCATGTGGACCAGGGCGAGGTGGTCTGCGTTATTGGCCCTTCGGGTTCCGGAAAGTCGACGCTGCTGCGCTGCGTCAACCGGCTCGAAGAGCCCACCTCCGGCACCATTATTGTCGAGGGCTTGGACATCACTGACAAGGATACGGACCTGGATGGTGTCCGCACCCGCATTGGCATGGTGTTTCAGCAGTTCAACCTGTTCCCTCACCTGAATGTCACCCGAAACCTGACTCTGGCCCAGATGCGCGCCAAGAAGCGCAACAAGGCGGAAGCAACCGAAGTTGCCGAGCGCAACCTGGCCAAGGTGGGCCTCGCTGAAAAAGCGGATGCCTTCCCGGCACAGCTTTCCGGCGGTCAGCAGCAGCGTGTGGCAATAGCGCGCGCACTCTCCATGGACCCTGACATGATGCTCTTCGACGAGCCAACCAGCGCGCTCGATCCGGAGCTGGTGGGCGACGTACTCGACGTCATGAAGCAGCTCGCCAAAGACGGCATGACCATGATGGTGGTAACCCACGAAATGAGCTTTGCCCGCGAAGTGGGCGACCGCGTGGTGTTCATGGACGGCGGAGTTGTGGTGGAACAGGGCAAACCGGAGGACGTGCTTGGCAACCCCCAGCACGAACGCACCAAACTGTTCCTCTCAAAGGTTCTGTAAACCCGCGTCCGCACCCGAAACTGTTCAGAGGGCGCCCCCGGTAGTCCGGGTGCGCTGGCCGGTATCGGGTGCGCTGGCCGGGTGCGAGCGCCTCTGAGCCGCAACCAACGGCAGGGGTATGATGTGGATCACCTGTCTACGTCCCTGGGGGAGCCTCATGTCCAATCCCTGCCGCGCAGTGCCCGCGCGCGCCGGAGCGCGGCTTGCCGCCGTCGTCGTCATCTGCTTGACGATGCTCACGGGCCTGCTCTCGGCTCCCGCCCACGCGGCACCTCCGATCAATGACCCCAACAACATCGAGGTGCTGGTTACCAAGTCCCGTCCACTGAACCCGCTTCGGTACATCGCGCCGGATCTTGTGTATTACCCCGGGACCAACTACGTGCTGCGGCGCGCGGTATCAACCAACCTGCAGAATCTGTTTGCCGGCGCCCGGAACGCGGGCGCTCCGTTGGCCGTCGTGAGCGCCTACCGGTCCTACGATGAACAGGCATCTTTGTACAACTACTACGTGGGCATCTATGGGCAGGCCACGGCGGACACCATTTCGGCGAGACCCGGTCACAGCGAACACCAGACCGGCCTCGCCGTCGACGTCGGAAATGCCAACGGGAGCTGCGGACTCGGCGCCTGCTTCGGCGATACTGTCGGTGGACGGTGGGTTGCTGCCAACGCCTACAAATACGGCTTCATTGTCCGCTATCCCAACGGCTACCAGTCAACCACCGGCTACACGTACGAGCCCTGGCATCTGCGCTATGTGGGCCGGTCCATCGCCACCGAGATGAAGACGCGCGGCATCGCCACCATGGAGCACTATTACAACGGCTCCAACCCGCCGATTAAGAACTCGGCGGACCTGGTGACCGCGGATTCGGCGGG
>NZ_KI914989.1:111899-115701 GCF_000520595.1 Arthrobacter sp. H5 | reverse complement strand
CCCGCCGATTAAGAACTCGGCGGACCTGGTGACCGCGGATTCGGCGGGAACACTGTGGAGGTACTCGCCGAATTATCTGGGCGGCTTCCGCGCACGCGACCGGGTAGGTGGCGGCTGGTCCACGCTGAAGGCCGGATTCAATACGGACTGGAATGCGGACGGCCTGCAGGACATCCTCGCGCAGTGGAATGACGGTCGGCTGACGCTGTACCGGGGCCAGTACGGCGGCGGTTTCCGGGCTCCGGTCACCATTGGCCGGGGTTGGGGATCAATGGATATCACAGTGGGCAAGTGGTTGCGCGGCAGCCGTTATCCGTCGGTGGTGGCCCGGGATGGCGCGGGAGGGCTGTGGCATTACGCCAACACCACCGGTGGAGCTCTGTCCTCCACCCGGTCTGCCCGGATTGGCGGCGGCTGGCAGGGGCTTCGCATCGCGATGGCGGACTGGGACCGGGACGGCAACCAGGACATTCTCGCCACCAGAACCAATGGCCAGCTGGTGCTGTACCGCTCCAACGGCCAGGCCCGCTTCGTTGGCGAGACACGGCGGATTATTGGCAGCGGCTGGCAGTCGATGGACAGCCTGACGGCGGTTTCCGGTTTCCAGGGGCCGGGATCCTACGGTCTGCGGGCCCGCACAAGTTCCGGAGACCTTCGGATCTACCCAATGCGGGGTAATTCATGGGGGCCAAGCGCCACCATCGGGCGCGGATGGCAGAGTTACAACCTCTTCCGGTAGTCACAGGGATTCCAGGACCGTCGCCCTGACCCTCCCGTGCAGTCCACGCAGGGCTCCCCGGTCCGCTTTGACCTCTATCACCGAACGGCCCTGGATCGGCGACGCCAGCGCTGCGTCGAGTTCATCGATCGTTGCCACCAGTGAACGCCCGACGCCGTACGCTCCGGCCAGCGCCGAGAGGTTGGCCATGTGCGGGGTCCCGAAGAGGCGCTCGACGGCGGGAGCGTAGCGTTCCAGCGTGGCAGGGGCACCATGCTCCAACAGTCCAAAGATCCCGCCGCCGGAGTCATTCAGCACAACGATCTGGAGATCCGGCTGCTGCTCGCCGGTACCAATCAGCAGGCCGCCGGCGTCGTGCAGGAAGGTTAGATCGCCCACGAGCAGTCGCGTTGGGATGCCGGCCGCCAGCCCGATTCCGGTGGCGGTGGAAATGGTTCCGTCAATCCCGGCGAGCCCCCGGTTGGCGTACACCTCCAACGGATGCCAGTCAGTTGCGGCCATCAGGTCGACATCGCGGATGGGGTTCGATGAGCCCAGTACCAGGTTGCCGCTGGTGTGTTCCCACACAGCATCGGCCACCTGCAAACCATTGATTGCGGTTTCCGCGGCAAGCAGGTTGTGGATCGCTGCTTCAGCGGCTGCACCGGCCGAGCGCCATTCTTCAAGCCAGCCGTCTGCACCGTGGCCAGCAAACTCCAGCAGCCCGTCCAGGGACTCTATGAGCCGTTCCGGACGGCGGCCCGCGTCGAACCATGCAACAGGTTCCGGCGCGTACAGGGCGCGCTCAATGTCGGTTCGCGCCAACAGCGCGGTAACCGGTCGGGAAAGCGTTGGCCGCCCAAACACCACCACCCGCTCAATGGCGCCGCCAAAATGGTCGAGCAGCAGCCGGTAGGGAGCAATGGCGCTGGGGCCAAAACGTGCGTTGGAGGACGGCTCCGCCAGCAGTGGCAGGCCCAGGTGCTGGGCAAACACCGACGCCAGCTCCCCCGCCCCGTGACCGGCGACCACCACCGTCCTGGTGCCGGCTGGCGCGTTGGCGGTCGCCGTCGTCGTACTCTCTCTCCCGCGGCCGAAGTCACCCCTGCTGGCCGAGGTCACCCCTCGTGCGGGATGATCTCGAACAGCAGGGGTGACTTCGGCCTCAAGATCCGGCACCAGCGGGTCGCGAAAGCCCAGATTGACCTGAACCGGGCCGGCCGGGTGCGCGCTGCCGCGGGCGTCGGCGAGCGCACGTGCCACGTGGGGTGTTGGGTCGACGCCGGCCGGGACGTCAAGCGCGCAGCGGACGTGGGTGCCGTACAGGTTGACCTGGTTGGTTGTCTGGTTTGCCCCGGTTCCACGCAGTTCCCCCGGCCTGTCCGCGGAAAGGACCACCAGCGGAACGGCGGCATGGTTCGCTTCCATCACCGCCGGCATCAGCTCGCCGACGGCAGTCCCCGACGTGGTGAGCACGGCAGCGGGCCGCTCCGATCCCAGCGCCAGGCCAAGGGCAGTGAACCCGGCCGCGCGTTCGTCGATCCGGACGTGCAAAATAAGGACCCCTGCTGATTCGGCTTCGGCAAGGGCGTATGCCAGAGGTGCGCTGCGGGAGCCGGGCGCGACGACGACGTCCCGGACTCCCCCTGCGGCCAATGCCGCGACGGCGAGGCGGGCCGCATGGATGGATGTTATTGCTGAACTTTCTCCGGCGCTCACGTCTCCATCCTCACACAGAGAAACGCTCCCGCAGTTTTAGTTGGAATATCCGGAAATCCGGCTTCTTTCCAACAGAACCTGCGGGAGCGTCCCGGGCGTCAGCGGCCAGCCGCGGCCCGTCTGCTAGTCCTTAGCTGTCCCTGCCGCCGCGATCTTCGTCATTGCGTGGGCGTTCCTTGCCCCGTCCACGGCCCGGCTTGTCGTCGCCCTTCTGCCCGCGCTCGTCGGGAAACACCTGCACCACGGATGGCCTCGGCAACGCTCCCTCACCCCGGCGCGGGGACCCGTTTTCCGGAACGTAATCGGGGAACAGAGAGGTGTGCGCTCCCCATTCACCGTCCTCGCCCGGGTGCTGTACGGCTACAAAGACGTTCTGCTCGTCGTCGTGAATGATGGGCCCGCAGGTCTCGCCGTCGCGGGGAACCGCAAGGAACTGTTCCACTTTTCCGCGGTCCTGCCCCTCCAATGTCACCTTGAAGAGCCCATCGCAGTACCCGATGGTCCCGGGCTGTCCGTCGGTGGAGATCCACAGGTTGCCCACCGAGTCGAACGCTACGTTGTCCGGGCAGGAGATGGGTGAAACCTGATCCACGGGGTAGCCGCTGAAGTAGGTTGTGGCATTGGTCGAGGGGTCGCCACACACCATCAGCAGGTTCCAGGTAAAGCGGGTTGAGGTCTGGTCACCGGCGTTCTCGGTGATCTCGACAATGTGCCCGTCACGGTTGCGGGTGCGGGGGTTGGCCTCATCGGCCGGCGCGCTGGATCCGACGCCGCGGTTGGTGTTGTTGGTGCAGGCCACGTAGACCTTGCCGGTGAGCAGGTTCGGCTCCACGTCTTCGGCACGGTCCATTTTGGTGGGACCGACCTTGTCGGCCGCCAGACGGGTGTACACAGCAACCTGCTCTGTGGTCATTCCTGAAACCGCAGACCTGTTGTTGAGGATCAGCGGCAGCCACTCGCCTACGCCGTCAAACGCTCCGTCTTCCGGCACAGCGCCCGAACCGTCAATTTCGGGTACGGAGTTGCCCTGGAAGCGTGCCACGTAAAGCGAGCCCTCGGAGAGCAGGTTCATATTGGCACGGCGGTCGGCCGGGCTGGTGCCCTTTCGGACCTTGTTCTTGGAGACGAACTTGTAGAGGTAGTCGAAACGCTCGTCGTCGCCGGAGTAGGCCACCACCCGGCCGTCACGGGCCACGATCACGTTGGCGCCCTCGTGCTTGAAGCGGCCCAGCATGGAGTGCTTCTTCGGCGTGGACGTCGGATCAAACGGATCCACTTCAACGATGTAGCCAAACCGGTTGGCCTCGTTCTCGTAACCGACGTTGCGGGTATCGAAACGCGGCTCGTCGATTTCCCAGCAACGGG
>NZ_KI914989.1:84155-111799 GCF_000520595.1 Arthrobacter sp. H5 | reverse complement strand
GCTCGTCGATTTCCCAGCCACGGGCCGTGGGGCTGGACGTGAGGCCGTAGCGGCGGTCTGAGTCGCTGGTTCCAGGCGAGACAAAGTAGCCGTTGAAGTTTTCCTCACCGGAGAGGATGGTCCCCCAGGGGGTGGTGCCGCCTGCACAGTTGCCCAGGGTTCCGCGGATGGTGCGGCCCTCGGGGTCGTCCACTGTCTTCACCAGGTTTGAGCCGGCGGCAGGCCCGGTGAGCTCATACGCAGTGTCATTGAGGAACCGGCGGTTCAGGCGTCCCCCTTGGACGTATTTCCAAGGCTTCGCCTTGTTCTTCCGCTCAAGTTCAACCACTGACAGGCCATGAGCGGCCTGACCCACAGCCCGGGCTTCCGCTGGATCCATGTCCGGCGGGAACATAATGTTCTCATTGGTGTACTCATGGTTGGCGAAGAGCACCGCTCGGCGGTCCTTGCTCCCCGGTAAGTCGAGGATGTCCGTGTAGTCGCAGTTGTAGCCGAATTGCAGGGCCTGCGCGGCCGCAGTCTGGTTGTTGGCGTCGAAATCAGGCGAGTTGCGGAACATGGGGTCGCCCCAGCGGATCAAAGGGCGCCAGCTGAACCCGTCCGGCACGGTGACGTCGTCAACGAGTGCGTCCACTGGGTCGATCGGTGTGAACTTCAGTTTCCCCTTGGCGGCGCCGCCTTTCATCGCGACGGCCGGGGCAAGCGGGGCTCCGCCGGGAGTCAGCCCCGGGACGTTGGTTCCGACAAGCAGCGTCAAGGCACCCACTGCCCCCACCCCCATGGCGCTGCGCCGTGAAAGTTCGTTGGAGACAATGTCGCGGAAATAGTTGTTGCTGCTGGTATTGCAGACTGCCGAGGAACAGGCGTTATCGCACTTAAGGGCACAGGTTACGGCGCTGCGCTTGCCGTTGGTATGGCCGAGCATAGGCAGGAGACGCCTCTTGGTTTCGCTCACGTTTAGGACCTTCCAGGTTGAACGGTGTGGTTCCGGTCTCACACTGGCAACAAAACTGAACAGGTTAGGTGCACCGCCGTGAACAGGAGGCGAACTGCGATGGAAATGAGGATGACTTAGGGAAGGCTAAGAAGTTGGTGCGTTCGCTTCAACCGGTCCATCCACCAGGCGGCCCGGTCAGCGGGCGCAGCGTACCGTTCCAGCAGGTCCGGCGATGCTGACACGGCACGCACAGGCAGCGTGCCGCCATCGGGCATCAACGAATTATCGGTGACGTCGCCGTACATCAGGGAAAGCGTCCCCAGCCCGCACGCGTAGGGCAGGTTCGGCAGCGCAGCAGCCAGTGCCACCCCCGCGCTGATGCCCACCGAGGTGTCCAGGGCGGAACTGACGACGGCGGCAAGTCCAGACTGTGCCACGACGTCCAGCGCACGCCGCACCCCACCCAGGGGCGCCACCTTCACCACAAGCAGGTCGGCCGCATCCTCGCGGGCAACCCGCAGGGGATCGTCCTCTTTCCGGACGCTCTCATCCGCGGCAATGAGCACGGGCACCCCGCGGCGCCGGAGCTCCAGCCGCACGGTACGAAGATCCGCGATGTCCATGACCGGTTGTTCGGCATATTCAAGGGTGAAGCCGGCGAGAGCGGTCAACGCTTCCAGGGCGGCTTCCACGTTCCAGCCGCCGTTCGCGTCCACGCGCACGGCGGCCCCGGGCAGGAGGCGGCGCACCTCGGCGACGCGCGCGACGTCGTCGTGCAGGCTCTGCCCACGCTCGGCGACCTTGACTTTCACGGCGCTCACGGCACCAAAACGCTGAAGGATGTGTTCGACGTCGGCCGCCTGAACTGCGGGAATGGTTGCGTTGACGGACACAACCGTCCGCAGCGGCGCCGGGAAGCCTTCCCACGCGGCTTCAATAGTGGAGCGTAGCCAGGCGGCGGACTCCTCATCGCGGTACTCGGGAAACGGGCAAAACTCGCCCCACCCCGCCGGACCGCGAAGAACCAGCGACTCCCTGTGGGTCACTCCGCGGAACCGGACACGCATGGGCAGTGAAACAACGTGGGCGTGTTGGCGGAGCTCGTCGAAGGTTGGAGGCTGCACCTTGTCAGCCTACGCCGGTCAATTCCGGAACTCACCGCGGCCTGTGTCAGTGTTAACCACGTGAGCCCCCAGCAGTCATCCACAGTAGCGCGGTCCAGGACCGCTGCGCGTTCGCCTGCCCTTTTTGTGCTGGGGGCTATTGCGTGCGCGGCCGCGCTGGGCTGGACGTACTGGGCTTTTGTGCGGACAACCACCGGTCAGTTCGCTGACGAGTCAGCTTGGCGCGAGGCCGGGATCGCTGCCCCCGACAGCCAGCGGCCCATCCTTCAGTTTCTGGATAGCCTGCCGCTTATCTCCGTGTTCATCGCCGCGGCCGTGATTCTTTTCGTCACGATTGGCAGACGGCGCTGGGCTGCTGCGGCAATTGCACTGGGGACCATCGCGGGCGCCAACCTCACCACTCAACTTCTCAAGAACCTGCTCCTGGACCGGCCGGACCGCGGTGTTCCAACACTGGACTTCAATTCGCTGCCGTCCGGTCACACCACCCTTGCAGCCTCCGCGGCGGCCGCGATCTTCCTGGTGGTAACACCCCGCTGGCGTCCGCTGGCCGCTGCAGCGGGTGGAACCTACTCCGTGCTGGCTGGCGCTGCGACTTTCCTCAACCTGTGGCACAGGCCTGCCGATGTGGTGGCCGCCTTCCTGGTGGTTGCGGCCTGGACGCTGCTGGGTGGGGTGCTGATCATGCGTACCGGCAATCCGTGGAACGTGTGGTCCGGGTTCGGCGAACACTGGGCGGCTTCCCGCACGTGGCTTGTGCTGTGCTGGGTTCCGGGTGCCCTCGGCCTGGTGCTCTCACTTGGCCTGTACTTCTACGTGCAATCGATCGGCCCCGCGCCGGTTCCCGGCACAGCAAGCATCCCGCTGTTCTTCTGGTCGGGGCTCTCACTCATTGTTGGTGTGGGCTTCACGCTTACTGCTGTGGCGAGCTGGCTGTTTGGCGCCCAGGCGAGGCTGCGCACGGTCTAGGGACCGCTAAATCCGGTCCGCTCAGCGGGCCGGCACCGGCGGTTTTGCCCGTGGAATCCAATACCAGAGCACGACGGCGGCAATCAGTCCCAGCCCCCCAGTGGTCCAGATTCCTGCCGAAAGCGTGGCGACGGCTGTCACAGCGGCGAGAGCCCCCGGTCCGGCCATGGTGCCGATATCGGTGAGGAGCCGCCAGATGCCAAGGAACTGCGGCCGTCCCGGTGAGGGCGAGAAGTCCGCACCGAGGGTCATCACAATTCCGGATCCGATGCCGTTGCCGAAGCCGATCAGTAGGGCCACCAGCAGCAGGGAGAAGGCGTCTGTGGTAAACGGCAGGAGGATCAGGGCGGCGCCCATGATGGTCATGCACGGCACCGCCACCCAGCGGCGCCCTTTGACGTCCATCAGCTTGCCTGCCGGGTAAAAGATGAGCATGTCGATGGCACCGGAGAGTCCGTAGATGAGTGCCGTGGTGGTGGCGTCGAGGCCAATGTCCTGCGCCCAGAGCGGCAGCACCGCCTGGCGTGTTGCCCGGACTGCGGCGATCAGCAGGACGCCCACTCCCACTGTCGTGAAGATTCCGGTGTGGCTGCGCATGATGGACCGGACGGTCGCTGCGGGAGGGAGAACAATCGCGGCACCCTGCGCGGAGGGAGGACCCGAAGCTGTGTGCGCCATCAGTTCTGGCACACGGTAGCTCAGAACCGCTGCCGCCACTGTGAACACGGCCCCTACCCAGTACGCACCGTCCAGCCCAATGAAACTCATCACCAAGGCCCCCGCGAAGGGCCCAATGAACACGCCGATGCGGGTCACACCTCCCAGGGTGGACAGCGCGCGGGCACGGAAGTCCACGGGGACAGCCTCGGTGAGGTAGCTTTGCCTCGCCAAGCCAAAGACGGCGCCGGCCATGCCCACCATGAAGATGGCCGCGGCGAACACTACGAGATTGGGGGCATTCAGCGCCAGCACCATCGCTGCCGAGCACCACAGCGACGCGGCAACCAGGGACCACCGTTCCCCAAACCGGGTGGTAACCAGCGTCGCCGGAACATTTGTCACCAGCGAACCGATCCCGGTCAGCGTAATGATCAGTGCCGCCATCGCAATGTCTGCGCCAAGTTCCCGCGCCGTGAGTGCGATGACCGGCACGATGGATCCGGTGGCCGCACCGTAGAGGAGAGAGGGACCGTAGGCTCCAACAGCAATCTTCTTGAGGCTGAACGGTTCCTGGGGCACCGTTCCACTCTAGTCAACGAGCCGTCGCCAACAGCCATGTGGAAGCATGGACCAATGACCGGGCCAACCAAAACCAAACGCGTCACCACCCGTAATGCCGGCTTTCAGCAGTGGCATTCCTACCTCACCAACCGCAGCAAACGGAGTAAAGCCGGACTGTTCCTGGTCCAGGGCGTGCGACCCGTGCGGATGGCGCTCCATAACGAGTGGCCAGTGGAGTCAGTGCTGTACAACTCGTCCGTGCGGCTCTCCTCCTGGGCGCAGTCAGTGGTCGATAGCGCTCCGGGCGATACCTATGCCGTTGCACCCGAGTTGATGGCTGAACTCGGGGAGAAGCCAGACAGCCCACCAGAAATCCTGCTCGTGGCACGCACCCGCACGTTGAAACCCGTCCAACTGGAGTTGCCGAAACGCGGCGCATTGATTGTGATTATCGACCGGCCGCAGTACCCGGGAAACGTTGGCACCATGATCCGGTCAGCGGACGCCTTCGGCGCTCAGGCAGTGATCATCACCGGCCACGGGGCCGACCATTACGACCCTCAGTCCGTGCGGGCGTCAACCGGTTCTCTGTTCGGAATACAGGTTGCCGCAGCCGATGGTGTGGATGAGGGACTGCAATGGGAAGGCCGGGCTGAATTCACTCTGGTCGGCACTGATGAATCCGGCCCGGACAATGTGTTCGACTGCGACCTCACAGGTAATACGGCGCTGGTGATCGGCAATGAAGGACGGGGCTTGAGCCGCGGCTGGCTCGAGGCGTGCGACTCGATGGCCCGCATCCCCATCGTGGGCACGGCCAGCTCGCTGTCCGCTCCCTCAGCCTGCGCAGCAGTGTTGTTCGAGGCGGCGCGTCAGCGGCACACACCGGTCCGGTAGCGTGACCAGACACAAGACAGCACATACCACTCGCCCTCCGCGAAGTGGTATGTGCTGCCGATTGGGTGCCTTATACCCGCTCCACCCTCCGAGAAACCAGGGCCCGGGAAAGCAGGGCGAATCCGACGACGGCGAGTACGCCGGCCAGACCCTCCGCCACGGCGCTCAGCGTCTTCTGGAAGAACCACCCCGGCTCATACATCGCCGGAATGGGACCAATCTGGGGAAGCTGGACGAACGCTGACAACACCACGGCAGCGAAAGCGGAAAGAGCAACCGCCGCGGCAATGGCGTAGGACAACCGGCTTCCACGGATGAGGACGTAGAGTCCCGCCACGATGGCCACGACAGCCTGAATGGTGAACAGAGTCCCGCCGCCCATGCCGGTGGGATACGCCTGCTGGTACTGGGAAGCCAGGACAAAGTGCACATAGGCGTCGATCGCGAGTCCGGCGGCGATGAGCACCCGAAGCGCGATCATCATGGGTGCATTTCGCGCACCGGCGGACCTTCTAGCCATCGGTGACCACCAAAGTTCCGCTCATGTTGGCATGGAACGTACAGATAACGGCGAATTCACCAGCCTCTTCGGGTGCCGTGAAGGTCACGGTCTCCCCACCCGGCACGTTCACGTCAAAGAGGCCTTCCTCCTCCGAGGTCACAGTGTGCGGGGCGGTGTCTTCATTGGTCACGGTGACTTCTGCGCCGGCCGGAATCGACTCGGGCATCTCATAAGTGAAGTCGACGATAGTAATGACAACCTCAGCGGCGGCTTCGGGCTCTTCAGACATCTCTTCCTCTGCCGGGGCCTCTTCCGACGGGCTTTCCTCAGCCGGAGCCTCGGAAGTCGGTTCCGCAGCGGCGCTGCTGGCTTCCGGTTCCGGAACCTCCTCGGTAGCGCTATCCCCGGATCCACACCCCGCAACGCCGATCAGGGAAGCCGCGAGCACAATTCCAAGAGCACTGTTACGGATGTTCATGGTGGTCCTTTCCGGTGGGATCCCCAACCGGTGATTCCGGGCGCACGCGCGCTTGGATCCCATCTCATATGATCTTCGTCACGGGACACCCCATTGGATTGCCGAAAGCAGACAGTGAAAGTGAATCACCGCCAAACAGGGGTAGCCTATACCACAATGCATATCGGCAGATTACACCCGTTAAAGACAATTAGTGCCGGCATTCTCCAATGAATTCATCCGAATTGAAGATCCCATTTCCGGGAGCCGCGGTTTGGTGACTTTCCAGGGCCGGCCCAACCCCTTGGGGTAGCCTTGACTTCCCTGCGCGAAGCACGCGAGGGTGGCGTACAGCAGCACACCCGGAGACCTCCAAAGGAGCACACAAGTGACATCCCGCCTGCGCCCACTGCGCGGTGCGGCCACGCGCCGCCGGTTGAAAGTTGTGCTGGTCGGGATCGACGGCGCGGGGAAGACAACGGCGGCACGCGCCCTGGCAGCCGAGGTGCGGCAATCGGGTGCAAAGGCCGTGTTGTACCGCAACCCGGGAGGCCGCAAGACACTCGATCGCTGGGCATCGAAGTGCGGCAGCACCGCAGAGCGCATGTTTGGACTGCGGCTGCTGGATACGGTTGAAACCATCATCAGGACTGCCGCGCTGCTCCGTGCAGCCGTCCTGCAGCCCCGCCACGGGTTGGTGCTGTATGACAGGCATTTGCACTGTCAGCTGGCGTATCGACGAGTCCGCGGGCTGCCCGAAGGAAACCTGGTTCCGTGGTTGCTCCGGGTTCTGCCGCAGCCGGATCTGGTGCTCTACGTCGCAGTCGATCCCCGGGTGGCCCACGCCAGAATCAATGCACGCGACGCGGATTCCGAATCGCTTGAATTTCTCCAGAAACTGGACGCTGCCTATCGGTCGCTGGACCAGTTCGCATCCTTCCGCATTATTGATGCGGGCGGCGCACAGGAACAGACGATATCGGCGCTGCGAACCGAATGTGCGGGCGCCTACGATAGATTGCCGGGATCGCAGAGCAGGGGCTAATGCCGTCAACTACTTTGGTGCTCAAGCCACTTCCAGTGCGCCAACGTGCGAAGCCGGGTCAGCAGCGCGCGTGACTGCTCCGGCCCGTAGGGCAGGATGGGGATCGCCTTGGTCATGTCCACTGAAGCCTCGTCCATGGCAACCTTGGTAACCCGCACGGCGCTGCGCATCTTGTTCAGCTGCGTGATGACAAAATCCACTCCCACGGGATCACCATGACCGGGGACAAACACATCGTAAAGGTCATCCAATGCGGCCATCTTTCCCAGCGTTCGGATCCAGTCCGCCGGGAAAGAGTCGTCGAAACCGGGATCCGCGCCCTCCTCTACAAGGTCACCCGTGAACAGCACGTTGCCGGCGCCAACCAACAGGTCGTGGTCCGTGTGTCCGCGTCCAAGGTGGAACAGCGTGACGGATGTCTTACCGAGGTCAAGGTCAACGGGTGCCCCATCCACCAGCTTGTTGGCGGGCAGAATAGACGTGTGGCCGCCGTCGCCGTCTGCCATTGCGGGCTCGATCTCCGCCACGTGATGGCGTTGGGAGATGCCATCCTCGGCCATCACCTCGGCGCCGCGTCCCGTCGCCCAGATCTCCTCCACACCGTGGCCGGCGAAATAGGCATTACCAAAAAAGTGGTCAAAATGGGCGTGGGTGTTCACCGCAACGAGCGGGAGATCCGTAACAAGCCGGACGGCGTCCAAAATAGCTGCGGCCTGAATAGGCCCCGAGCCTGTGTCGATCACAAGCGCGCGCTCCTCACCCACCACCAGGCCGGTGTTCACCCTGAATCCGTCGCTGCGCAGTGTCCAGGCGTTTGCGCTGAGATGGCGCCAAGGGCTCGACGCATGGGCTTCGGGCGTCTCGGTCATGAATTCCTCTCGCGGGTGGCGGCTGTGAACCAGTCTAGAGGTCCGCGAGCAGGCTGCCTGGGTTCTCCATGGCGTCCGCCACATACCGCAGGAACCCGCCGGCCACGCCGCCGTCGCACACCCGGTGATCGAAGGCGAGGGTGAGTTCGGTGACCTTGCGGACCGCAAGTTCTCCGTCAACAACCCACGGACGGTCGATGATGCGCCCCACACCGAGGATCGCGGCTTCGGGGTGGTTGATGATCGCTGCGCTGCCGTCCACACCAAAGACTCCGTAGTTGTTCAGAGTGAAGGTGCCGGAGGTCAGCTCCACCGGGGTCGCCTTTCCATCGCGCACGACGGCGGTGAGCCGCCTGATCTCAGCGTCCAGCCCGCGGGCGCTCAATAGATCCGCGCGCTGCACACAGGGCACCATCAGACCGCGGTCGGTCTGCGCGGCAATACCGAGATTGACGCCTACAAATCCAAGGATTTCCTGGTTGCCATCCTCACGGCTAACCACCCGCGTGTTGAGGTCGGGATACTTGGCCAGGCCCGCGAGCACAAACCGGGCGATGAACGCAAGCAGTCCGGGTGTGCTCTCCGGTTGTTGCTTTTTCAACGCCGCACGCATGTCCAGTAAAGCAGTGGCGTCAACGTCCACCCACACCGTTGCCTCTGGAATCTCGCGGCGGCTGCGGGACATGTTGTCCGCAACTGTCTTGCGCACTCCCTTGATGTGGGTGCGGGAGCTGATGGCGAGGCCGGATTTTCTGTCCTGAACATCACTCGAGACTTGTGCCGCTGACGGCTCGCTTCCGGAACCTGCGATGGCTCCCTCGACGTCCCGCCGCAGAATCATGCCGTTGGGCCCTGTGCCCTGGACGCCGCTCAGGCTGATTCCCGCATTGCGCGCAAGTTTGCGTACCAGCGGGGAACTGCACAGGATGGCGGTCTCCGCCGTCGGTGATTCCGCGCCGGGCTGAGGTGCCTGCGCCGCCTTCTTGGAACGGCGCCTTCGTCCGCCAGTCATTCCGCCGGGCGTACCGTATCCGATCAGCACGTTTCCGGAGCCTTCAGTCTCCACGCCCGCAGCGGTGCCCTCGCCAGCAGCCCTGACCACCGGAACGTCTGCGGGAGCGGAAATTCCGGCCCGCTCCTCTTCCCGGTAGGTTTCCGCCGCGGAACCCGATTTACGCACTGAAATCAACGGCTTGCCCACATCCATCGTGGTGCCGGCGGCGCCGTGCAGCTGAACTACCACTCCCGCGAAGGGTGACGGCACCTCCACCACGGACTTGGCAGTCTCAACCTCGGCGATCGCCTGGTCAACCACCACTGTGTCGCCCTCGGCAACCAGCCAATTCACCAGCTCGGCCTCCGTGAGTCCTTCGCCAAGATCGGGGAGATTGAAGACCTGGACACCTGCGTCCAGCGTTTCGGCGCTCATCGTTCGTCCCACTGCAACTCGTCCACCGCGTCGAGAATGCGGTCCACGCTTGGCAGGAACCAGTGCTCCAGCTTGGGCGATGGATAGGGGATGTCGAAGCCGGTAACGCGTTTGACCGGCGCGGCCAGCGAGTGGAAGCAGCGTTCCTGGATGCGGGCAACAATTTCCGACGCGACCGACGCGAATCCTGGAGCCTCGGCTATCACTACCGCACGGCCTGTCCTGCGCACACTCGTGCACACCGTTTCATCGTCAAACGGAACAATTGACCGCACGTCGATGACTTCGAGGGACCTGCCCTCTACCGCGGCGGCCGCAGCAGCAGCCATGGCGGTGGGTACCGAAGGACCGTAGGCAATCAGCGTGGCGTCGGTCCCGGCGCGTGCGACGACGGCGCGACCCACCGTCTGCGGGCTGTCGCTGGATTCGAACGACTCGCGCAGCTCCTCCAGGTCAACGGTTTCCTTGGACCAATACAGCTTCTTCGGTTCAAGGAACACCACGGGATCGGGGAAACGGATAGCTTCCCGGAGCATGGTGTACGCATCGCGGACAGTTGCCGGCGCCAACACCGTCAGACCGGGCGTGTGTGCGTAGTAGGACTCCGATGAATCGCAATGGTGCTCCACTCCCCCAATTCCTCCGGCGTACGGGATCCGGATGACCAGGGGCAGCTTGACCTTGCCCTTGGTCCGGTTGGGCATCTTGGCCACGTGGCTGACAACCTGCTCAAACGCCGGGTAGGCGAAGGCATCAAACTGCATTTCGACCACGGGACGCATGCCATTCATTGCCATTCCGACGGCCATGCCCATGATTCCCGCCTCGGCAAGGGGTGTGTCGAAGCACCGTTCCTCGCCGAAGCGTGCCGTCAGGCCGTCCGTGATGCGGAAGACGCCGCCGAGCGGACCAACATCCTCCCCGAACATGACCACCGTCTTGTCCGATTCCATGGCATCGGCCAGCGCGGCGTTGAGTGCCTTGGCAAAGGTCACGGTCGTGGCCGGCTGGCTTGGCTGGCTGTCTTTCGCGGCTTCTACTTCGAGCGTTGCCTCGGTCATGGCTCCACCGTCTCAAGTGCTGCGTCCCGGATGAGTTCCTCACGGAGCATTGCTGACTGTTCGCGGAGCTGCGAGGTCTTTTCTGTGAAGACGAAGTTGAACAGGTCCTCCGGGTTGACCTCCGGTTCAGTGTTCAGGCCGTTTCTCAACGTGGCCGCCATGTCCTCGGCGGCCACCGCAATGCGGCCCTCGCCGTCGTCGTCCAGCACAGTGAGCTGGCGCAGGTAGGTGCGCATGCGCGTGATGGGGTCCCTGGGAACCCATTTTTCGACGTCGTCCTGTGAGCGGTAGCGCGAGGGATCATCCGCGTTGGTGTGGGCCTGCATCCGATAGGTATGCGCTTCCACGAGCGCGGGACCGCCGCCGTCCCGCGCTCGGTCAACAGCCTTGCCCAGGACGGAGAGCAGCGCAGCGAGGTCATTCCCATCAACCCGTTCGCCCGGCATCCCATAGCCGATGGCCTTGTGCGCCAGGGACGGTGCAACGGACTGGTTCTTCAACGGAACGGAGATCGCGTATTCGTTGTTCTGGACCAGGAAAACCACTGGAACATGGAATACTGCCGCGAAGTTCAGTGCCTCGTGGAAGTCACCCTCGCTGGTGGCTCCGTCACCGCACAGAGCGAGCACCACAGTGTTTTCGCCCTTCAGCTTGGCCGCGTGCGCCACTCCGACGGCGTGGAGCAACTGAGTGGCCAGAGGCGTGGACTGGGTGGCGGTCTTGTGTTCGTGGGGATCGTAGCCCGAGTGCCAGTCCCCGCGGAGCAGCGTGAGGACTTCCAGCGGATCGACGCCCCGGGTGATCACGGCGACAGTGTCTCGGTAGGTGGGAAACAGCCAGTCCTGTTTTTCAAGTACGACGGCGGCAGCCACCTGGCATGCCTCCTGGCCGTGCGAGGAAGGATAGACGGCCATGCGGCCCTGGCGCACCAGGGCATTGGCCTGGTCATTGATGCGACGGCCCACAACCAGCTTCTGGTAGGAGCTGAGCAGCAGCTCTCCGTCTGGAAGGGGATATTTGTCATTGTGGACATGGGATCCCTGTGGATCGATCAGCCGGACCGGCTGCGCTGAGGGAAGCATGTACGCCTCTGCCGTGGGACCCGTGTCCTGGCTGTCGCGGTCCTGGTTCTCCATGGAGCCTTCATAGGGTTTGCCGGTTGAGATGGTCATATCCGCCTCCGTTTTGTACCGCCCGGGGGCGGCGCCTTGCCTCATCGATGTGCCACGCATAGATCATCACTGGATACTGCGTGCTTCAATTATGGCTAGAACTGCCTATTCGTATCTACCTGCGCCCCATACTGTGGATGTTCCAACAGAATGGCGAGATATCTGTGTACGATTTGTAAATGTGAGCTGCGTTACGTAGAGAGGTGTAGACAAATGGCTGAACGTGTCCTCGATGAGGTTGATCGCAAAATCCTGGCTGAGCTCACCAGGGACGGACGGTCGTCGGTAACAGCCGTTGCCGAGAATGTACATATTTCGCGGGCCCACGCGTACTCGCGGATTGCCCGTCTGACCGAGAGCGGTATTCTCACGAAGTTCACCGCGCTGATTGACCCAATCAAAGCGGGATTGCGGTCTTCCGCCTATGTAACGCTCAAGGTGCGGCAACACTCCTGGCGCGAGCTAAAGGAACAGCTCCGCGCAATTCCGGAAATTCACCATATCGCTTTGGTGGGCGGGGACTTTGATGTCATTTTGCTGGTGCGGGCGGAAGACAATGTGGATCTTCGGCGCGTGATTTTTGATCAACTGCAGTCCATGCCCGGAGTGCTGGACACTCAAACGTTCCTGGTTTTTGAGGATCTGGACACGCGCTGACCCGGACCCAAAATGGCCAAGGTGCACTACCGGACTGGTGGTGACATCCCGTTCTAAATGTCACCCTCCCCCATGAGGCCCTCCAGCGCACACCTTGGCCACACGTATAAGTAAAGGCCAGAGGTGGAGAAAAAGCGCAATTGGGTCGACTTAGTTGTCTTTTTCCCTGCGCTATAAAGTTATCCGTTTGCTTGAGTCGCAGACAGGAGCGCGCCGCTGACCTCATCACGGGGTCCGCGGCGCGCTCTCTTGCATCGTCCCTGTGCTAGTCGAATTCAATCACCACTGGGCAGTTGGAGATTCCAGGCAGAGCCGCCAGGCCCCCAAGGCTGTAGTTCGCGGGTCCGCCGCCGCCACTGGCCAGCAGCCCGTCTTCAAACAGGTCCGCCACGGTGTCATGGTCGGTCAGGCGGATTCGTTCACCCCTGCCTATTGCCTCCTGGGTCCAAACAGCAGGTGTAACGTCCCAAATGGGCGTGTAATCCTTGTCGCCCGGCACAACTTGGGTAATGTTCAGCGGATCTCCTTCGCCCGCCACAGCCGATTGGAGTCCTTGTCGCTGCGGATTGTCGGCTCCCCTCGGGCCATTAACAATCGGAATGATTGCCGCCCGCGCCGACGTATCCCGGTCAAACGAGGCCAACCCCGGTGCCGCATCCAGATTGGGCGCCCAGGTTGATCCCTCCAGGGCGGCTACCAGCTCGACGGAGGCATCCTGGTGCAGGTACTGAACACGCTTGCCCTCGTAGAATCCGTTCAACGTATTGAGGGTTACCTGTTTCTTGGCAAAGTCGATTCCATTGGTCACAATGGAATCGTGAAGTCCCGAGGCGTTGGCCACCTGCGTCGCGTTGATCACCGTACGTCCATCCGACGTGGCGAGTGGGCTGTAGTCGGGGTCGCCGACTGCTCCGGCCTGAATCTCTGCGGGTGGAAATGCATCGGGTCCCGGCACCACAATCCTGGTGGGGCTGAAGTCCACGGTTCCAGTGAAGTTGAGAAGTCCGTTGACTCGGGGGGCCCACTGAACTGCGGCCGTCCCCAGCGCGTTGGTAAGTTTCTCTGCATGGTTGACTCCCCGGCAGTTAAGAGCGCCGTTGCGCCGACGGCAACTACGCTGATTGTCCTCAGCGACCTCAACCGGACACGTTTGGAAAGATGTAATCCCCAGTTTCGCAGTATGCCCGCTTGGACGGGTGCAGTCGCGTAATCGTGCATCGAACTCAGCTCTTGGGTTAGGTATTCCAACCCTAAATCTGATTGAGCCGACAGACCCTTACAGTCCGGTGACGCCCTGATCAGCGGGAACCGTGCACACTCGTCAGCCGGAGTCAGCCCCGAAACTCCGGTTTACGCTTCTCCTGAAAAGCAGTAAAACCCTCCGCATAGTCGGCACTCCGGCAGAGCTCTCCCTGAGCGGTGTTCTCCTCCGATACCGAGTCCCAAAGTCCCAGCCGCCGGTCACGGATCGAGGCAACCAGCTCCTTTGAGGCACGGAAAGCGCCGGTTGCCCCGGTAGCCACCCGGGCAACCGTTAGACGGGTGGCTTCCAGCAGCTCCTCGGCCGGCATCACCCGGCTGAACAAACCGGCGGCCACGGCATCGGAACCGGTCATTAGATCGGCCGTGTAGATCAGGTCAAGCGCCCGGTGCGATCCCAGCCGCTCCGTGAACAGCCAGTGCCCTCCGGAATCCAGCGTGGCACCGAGGTTGGCAAACGGCGAGCCGATCTTTGCCTTGTCGGCCACGTAAACCACGTCCGTGGCGATCAGCAGCCCCAGCCCCACGCCAAGGCAGGCGCCGTGCGCTGCGGCGAAAGTGGGCGCGGGAAACGCCGAAATTTGCTTCAACAAGGGGGTGACCAGTCCGTCGAGGTAGGCAACAGCATCGTCAGTTTCGGGTACGACGCCGGAAATGTCACGTCCGGCGCAAAATGCCCGGCCCTCGCCGCGGATGAGCAAAGCGCGCACGGTTCCGCCCGCTGCAGCGGTCGCGGCGTCGTCGTACGCTGCGGACAGTTCGGCGAGCGCCTGCTCATCGAGCGAGTTGAGCTTGTGCGGCGCATTCAAGACAATTTCGGCGACATTGTTCTCAATGGTGAGGTCGATCATCGAGGCTCCTGTGGTTCGGTGCGTACGTTAGCTGGTCTCCACGCAGGCCTGGCGGCCTTTGGTCGGCCCCGGGGAAAAGACCAAGTGGGGAACGAGCGCGTGGAGATCCGGCCATTGACACTAGGCGTCGTAGTCGACGGTGACTTCGTCGCTGGTTGGGCGGGATTGGCAGGTCAGTACGTAGCCGTTCTCCAGCTCGTCCGGTTCCAGGGCGTAGTTCTCTTCCATGTCCACCGTGCCTGAAACCAGCTTCGCACGGCAGGTTCCGCACACGCCGCCGGCGCAGGCAAACGGGACGTCGGGGCGGACCCGAAGCGCGGCGTTGAGGATCGATTCGCGGGCATGGGTGGGACTGGCAACTTTTCCCTGCAGCCCGTCAAGGTTGAAGTTGATCGTGTAGTTGTCGCCGTCGTCGTTCTTGACCGGGCGGCCAACGTGCCCCTCAGGCCGTGCCGGCTCGCCGGTGGTGAACAGTTCAAAGCGCACCTTCTCCGCCGGCACTCCGCGCTCGGCCAAGGTATCCCGGCAGAGCTGGACCAGTTCGAATGGGCCGCAGAGGAACCACTCATCAACATCGTCGGTTCGGATCACTGTTCCCAGCATGGTTTGGAGCTTTTCGGCGTCGATCCTGCCGCTCAGCAGCGGTGAGATCCGTTGTTCGCGGGAGAGCACGTGATGGAGTGCAAACCGGGAGGGATAGCGGTCTTTCAGATCGGCAAGCTCTTCGAGGAACATTACGTCCATGGCGGCCTTGTTGGCATAAATCAGGTCAAAGCGGACGTTGCTGCTCGCGGCAAGAACAGTTCGGGCAATGGCAATGACCGGCGTAATGCCGGAACCGGCAGCGACCGCCACAAAAGTGTTCTCGGTGGACACGTCAATGTCTTCGGGGCGGTTCAGCTCCGTCATCTCGTGTTTGGAGATGAACTGACCCATAGGGCTCATGACATCAAGTAAGTCGCCGGCCTTCAGGTGCTCGTTGGCCCAGGTGGAAAACGCTCCACCGAGATCCTTCTTGATGGCCACCCTGATTTCACCCGACCGCGGCTCCGCGCAGATCGAGTAGCTCCTGCGTACCTCCTTGGATTCGCCGTCGATATCAAGGTTTGTGCGCAGGGCAACATACTGCCCGGGCAGGTAGTTGTACTGGCCAGCGAGCTCCTCGGGAACTGAGAAAGCCACCTCGATGGCGTCCTCGGTGAGCCTGCGGACGCCCGCGACGGTGAGCTCGTTGAACGCCGTCCGGCGCTTGTTGGTCGGAGCAAGCTTAACGGCCATTAGTGCACCTTGAAGTAGTCGAAGGGCTCGCGGCAGTCCTGGCAAACGTACAGAGCCTTGCACGAGGTGGAACCGAAGCGGGTGAGTTCACGGGTGTTGAGCGAGCTGCACTGCGGACATTTGACGCTCAGCCCCACCGAAACCCGCCCGGCAGCGGCCTTGCCGGTGGGCGGAGCGATGCCGTATTCATCCAGTTTGGCCTTGCCGGCATCAGTCATCCAGTCGGTGGTCCAGGCCGGAGCCAGTACCAGTTCAATCCCTACGTCGCGGTGGCCCGCCGCAGCCAACGCGCTGATCACATCGTCCCGGATCGCGTCCATGGCCGGACACCCGGAGTAGGTGGGCGTGATGGTCACGGTGATCGCGCCGGCGTCGTTCATCCGGACCGATCGCAGGACGCCCAGGTCCTCAATGGTGAGGACCGGAATCTCCGGGTCCACCACCGTTGCAGCAAGGTCCCAGAGCGCTGCGGTTCCAGGATCCGCGGGACGCGCGGCCAGCGTGGCTGCCGCTACCATGTGGCACCCGGATGCTCGCGGGCCAGTACCTGCATTTCGGCAAGAATGTAGCCCAGGTGCTCGCTGTGACAACCGTGGCGGCCGCCACCAATCGCTCCGGGCACCGCAGGAACCTGAAGTTCAGCCTCGGCAAACAGGGCAGTGATCAGCGCGTCGAACGGTTTGCGGAGGGTGGACGGCAGAACCGCAGCGTCGCCCAGCGAGTCGATCAGCGGGTCATCGGTGAAGAGCTCTTCGACATACGGCCACGTCAGCGTGAGGCCGGAGATCATCCGATTGTGGGATTCCTCGGTGCCCTGCGCAAGCCGGCGAACCCACTGGCTGGCGTGGTCACGGTGGTAATCAACCTCCTTGACGGCCTTCGCAGCGATTGCCGCCAGTGTGGCGTCCGTGGATTCAACCAACCGGGAGTACAGCTCAAACTGGTAATGGGAGACCACCAGCTGGCGCGCGATGGTCCGGGCAAAGTCACCGTTGGGCTGCTCGAACAAATGCGCTGAGCGGAATTCAGGCTCGCGCCGCAGATAGGCAAGATCATCTTCGGTCTTGCCCCAGGCGTGACCGGCGTAGGTGAGGAAGGAGCGGGCATGGCCCATGAGGTCGAGCGCAATGTTGCCCAGCGCCACGTCCTCCTCAAGTTCCGGAGCCCGGGAGATCCACCAGCCCAGCCGCTGCGCGAGGATCAGCGAATCATCACCCAAGCGCAGGGCATACTCGGCGACTTCTGCGGTTGGTTTCGCGCTGGACGAAGCAATGTCCTCCGGCCGCAGCGCGTTGCCCGGAGTGATGCGGGTGGCACTGGCATTCGACTCGCTCACAGGTGTTTCACCCCGTCACTTTTGGTGTAATACGTTGCATGCCGGTAATCCTTGCCCTGCGAAGACTCAAAGAACTGGCCTTTGGCGTCAGGGTCGGACGAAACAATGGCCGACGCCGGCACCACCCACAGGCTCACGCCCTCGTTACGCCGGGTGTAGAGATCACGCGCGTTGCGCACCGCCATTTCGGCGTCGGGTGCATGCAGCGACCCGGCGTGCACATGGGAGAGGCCGCGGGAGGACCTCACAAAGACCTCCCACAGGGGCCAGGGCTCGCGCTTCTCGTGGACGCCCGTGCTGGGTGCCTTGGCGCCGTCGTCGCCGGTTGTTGATCCGCCGGTCATCTAGGCCGCCTTCTGCTGAGAGTGCTTTGCCTGCTTATCCGCGTAGGCTACCGCCGCTTCGCGCACCCAGGCTCCCTCCTCATGGGCTTCGCGCCGGCGTTCCATGCGCTGCGCATTGCAGGGTCCCCTGCCAGCGAGAACTTCCTTGAACTCATTCCAGTCCAGCGGGCCGTGCTCCCATTTTTCGGTTTCATCATTGAACCGAATGTCCTTGTCAGGGAGGGTCAGGCCAAGCACCCGTACCTGCTCTACCATCATTCCCACAAAGCGGGAACGCAATTCGTCATTCGAGAAACGCTTGATGTTCCACGCCATTGACTGCTGTGAGTTGGGCGAATCATCATCGGGTGGGCCGAACATCATGAGGCTGGGCGCGTACCACCGGTTGACGGCGTCCTGGGCCATGTCTCTCTGCGCTTGCGTTCCATTAGCCAGTTCCAGCAGGATTTCGAATCCCTGCCGCTGATGAAATGACTCCTCCTTGCAGATCCTCACCATGGCGCGGCCGTAGGGCCCGTAGGAGGCACGGCATAGCGGAACCTGGTTGGCGATCGCGGCACCGTCGACCAACCAGCCGATGGCACCCATATCCGCCCAAGTCAAGGCCGGGTAATTGAAGATGCTGGAGTAACGGGCCTTGCCCGCGATGAGGTCCTCCGTCATCTTGTCGCGTGAAGTACCCAGGGTTTCGGCCGCCGAGTAGAGGTACAGCCCATGCCCCGCCTCGTCCTGGACCTTGGCCATCAGAATGGCTTTGCGCTTCAGCGACGGAGCGCGGGAAATCCAGTTGGCTTCGGGCTGCATGCCGATGATCTCCGAGTGTGCGTGCTGCGAAATCTGGCGGGTCAGGGACTTCCGGTAGGCCTCCGGCATCCAATCGCGGGGTTCAATGCGGGAATCCTGCGCAATCAGACTGTTGAACTGCTCTTCGCCTGCGCTGATATCGGCTTGATCCTCTGCTACTGCCATGGTGGCCACCTCACTGTGCGCTTGGAATATACCCGGGGAAATAATTACCGACCGTTCGTTCAGGATATCCGCGAGAGGTTGTGCCAGTCAACACGCCAGACCCGGCGCCGCCTCGAGATGCTACCGGTTCAACTCGGCGGCGTAGGCACGGGCGGAGCGGTTGTACTGCGGCAGATGCTCGGCGAGCGCCGCCAAGGCAACCGACAATGCCTCGTCCTTCCGGCCGGTCGAGTGCAGGGAGAGCGCCAGAAAAAACGCCGGCGCATCACCGAGCCGCTTGTCCGCGAAATCCCGAAGCATCGCAACGGATTCCTCAGAGCGGCCCAGGTTACGCAACGTGCTCGCGTGCTGGATACGGATCTCCATCGCTCGATTCCCGCTCAGTCCAGCCGCGGTGGCCCGTTCATAGAAATCAGCGGCTTCCGCCTCACGGCCACCGAGTCACAGACGGATCCCAGCTCATACAACGCAGTGCCATCTTTGTGCGGACACTCTGCTGCAAGGGATTCCATCGCTGCGACCATCTCAGTCGGCCGGCCGTCATCGAAATCGGTCCAGAAGGTCTTGACGCTGGCTTCCCAGCCGTCTGCGCCGAAGCCGCCTTCAACCGGTAGTGCATCCTGCGGGATCTCAGTGACGTCTTTGGACGTGGCTTCGCTCATGGGCCAACTCTATGCGTGACATCGAGCGCCGACGGTGCCGCCGTGCGTCGTACCTAATCCTGCATTTTCTGGAGAGCAAACCGTGTGTCGCGGGAGCCGACTAGGGCAAACGCCCCAACACGGCCGCAGAAAGTGCAGGATTGGGTCCGGCTTACTTCGCTTCGAACACCGCAACCGTGAGCGGCGGGACTGTGAACGTGCCGTTCAACGGATCAAACTCGGCATACTTGACCACATCATCCGAGCCACCCATTTGGACCGGGTGCAGTCCAAATGACTGACCCACAGCCGTCGGCACGGTTTGCGTAGTGGTCGTCGCGGACGCGTTGAAAACGACGACGACGCCGGCCCTCTCCTCGTCCATGTCGGGTCCGGTTGTGTCATCAATATGCATCACGATCACGCCCGGGGTCTGGTTGGGGCCACTGGTCGGGAACGACACCTTCTGCTGGACCAGATCGGCAGTGCCCAAGTGAAACAGCGGCGTGCTCTTGCGGACTTCGAGAAGCGACAACGCCTGGTCTCGCGCCGACGCGATGTCAGCCGGAGCGGGCTTTAGTTCAGGGTTCGCTAAGAGCGGCTTCATAAACCCGTATTTGTCGGCGTTGTCCGGGCGCGGCGGCAATCCGCGGGCGAAGCCGTTCTCGGTACCGGTGTGGTCCAGCAGGTTGAACCAGTCACCCGAGTCGTAGCTGTTGCGGTCCAGGGACTTGCTGCGCAGCGCTTCTCCCCCGGCGTGCCAGAAGGAAACGCCCTGGCCGAATGTAGTGGTGCTGAGCGAGAGGGTCTGGAAGCGGATCCTCTCGGCCATCGACGTCCCGGGCGCCAGCTTGAACGCGAGGCTGTCGAACAGGGTTTCGTTATCGTGTGCCTCGACGTACGTGATCGCCTCCTGCGGGTCGGCCGTGTACCCGGCCGGGCTGCCGTTGTAGTCCACGTCTGCGCCCGTTACCTCGGCACCCGTACGGTCAGTAAAGGTGTAGTCCTTCAGGTTTCCGGTAAGCCCAACCTTGATCTGGTCCTGGTTCAGCAGCAGTTGTGCACGTTGTTCGTCGGACGTTCCATTGGCTTCCGCACCGTTCGGCTGCGTCCACAGCCCAGAGCCGAATCCCTGCACACGCGGGTCCTCGTCGAAGGGTCCGCCACCGCGAACGGCATCGCGAAGCCTGTCATTGAAAGTTCCAATCCCCGTGCCAGCCATATTTGCCTGCGTGGCCTGCTCGAATCGGGCGTTGTCCGCCACCTCGCCGAAGTTCCATCCCTCGCCGTAGACATAGATGCTTTTGCCGTCGACACCATCCTTCTTGAGGGTGAGCTCATCGAGCGCGGCACGCACGTCCAGCATGTTCTGCTTGCTGTGATGGCCCATCAGGTCAAACCGGAATCCGTCCAGCTTGTAAGTGCGCGCAAGGGTCACGATGGAATCCACCATAAGCTTGCCCATCATGGCGTTCTCGGTTGCGGTGTTCGGGCAACAGGTCGAAGTCTCAACTGCGCCAGTGGCCGGGTTCAACCGGTGGTAGTAACCCGGGACAATGCGGTCGAGATTGTTGTTCGATTCCTGGCCGGCACCGGCAGTGTGGTTGTAGACCACGTCCTGGACCACACGTAGTCCAGTGTTGTTCAGGCCCGCCACCATGTCGCGAAACTCGCGGATGCGGGTGGCACCCTCGGGATTGGTGGAGTAGGAGCCTTCCGGCGTTGTGTAGTGCAGCGGGTCGTAGCCCCAGTTGAATCCGTCCTTGCCTGCAATGGCGGAGACGCATTCCTGCTGCTCGTCGCTGTCGGGGGCGAAGCTGTCAAGGTTGCACTGCGGCTCGGCCTGGGCATCTCGGCGTTCCTCGATGGTTCCAATGTCATTCACCGGCAGGAGATGCACCGCGTTCAGCCCGGCGTCCGCGAGGTCGGCAAGCCGCTTCATGCCGTCGGTGCCCTTTTCGGCGAATGCGGCATAGGTGCCTCGGCGTTCCTCGGGAACAGTGCTGTCGGTAATTGAGAAGTCCCGCACATGCAGTTCGTAGAGCGAAAAGGCTTCGGGTTTGGCGAGTGCGGGCTTCTCCAACGAGTCCCAGCCGGACGGCTTCAGCGCCGGGGCCGCCAGGTTCACGATCAGGCTGCGCTCGGAATTGGTGGAAAGGCCCACGCTGTAAGGGTCGGTGACGAGGTTGCGTTCCACCTTTCCAGTTTCCGGCACGAAGACCTCTACCTCATAGACGTAATAGGCATCATTCCAGTCCTTCTTACCGAGAAGGGTCCAAACGCCGTCGTGCCCTTCTTTCAGGGGAACCGTCGTCAGAGGTTCACCGCCGGATCCGTCGCGGTACACATGGAGGCTGACCTGTCGGGCGGTCGGCGCCCACAGGTCGAAGCTCGGATGCAGCCCCTTCCAGGTCAGTCCGAGCGAACGCTTGAGGGCTTTCGGGTACAGCGCGTCGAGGACCTGCGGGACCTGCACGCCCGTCGCCTGGAGCGCCGAGCCGTCAGCGCCCACCTGAACGGCGAGCAGTTCTCCCTTGAGCAGG
The DNA here is from genome assembly GCF_000520595.1 of Arthrobacter sp. H5. GTDB lineage: Bacteria > Actinomycetota > Actinomycetes > Actinomycetales > Micrococcaceae > Arthrobacter_D. Next base: position 90,237 of record NZ_KI914989.1, on the reverse strand, counting down.
TTTTTCGCCTGCCGTGCCGCCTTCTTCGGAATGGTCAGCGAATCGAAGGACTTCAGGTGGGGAGACGTAGGCGCCAGTTCCGGATCGAGGACGTCCGAGCTTCGTTCCAGTTCGATGTAGTCGCCGCCGGTGACAGCTCCGTCAACCATCTCCAAGCCGCCGTCCATCGAGTGGTAAAGGCGGTAGGAAGCACCCTCCGGCGCGTCAACGAGATCCCAGGCGATAACGCCCGGCGCGAGCCAGTGCGCGGCGACCCCGGAGGCTAGGGACTCCGGAACATCGCTGGTGATGACGTGCGTACTGTGATTGTAGGTAAAGGTGATCGGCCCTCCCGGCGACGTCAAGGCGATGTCAGCCCCTCCTGCCGCGCCGCCGTCACCGTAGTTTTCGGTCCAGCTTCCGTTAAGAGCCGCCTTGTAAGCGTAATCTCCCGCGGGAACGTCGAAGGTACCGCTGTAGGTCGCGGGCGAGCCCGCGACCTCGGTCAACACCGTTGCGGTGCACTCCGGCTGCCAGTCACCGGGGCAACCGAGCTCGGACTGGAGTGAGCCCACAATAGTCACCGAAGCGGGAGTTGCGCTGTGATCGGCGAGCGCCGGCAACGGCACTAGGCCAACCAGCAGCGGCATGGCCAGGACACCAGGGGCCAGCCGGATAGCGCGCCGCCGGGCTGGATGAACGGATGAAGGGGTGTGCATAGATCCTCCTCGACGTGCCACGATGCACGTCCAATATTTGTAGTAGGCCATCTCACCCTAAGAAGCCGAATGTCCGTAGGTCAATAGGTTGCTGAAAGTTTCATGAAAGTTTTCACTAGGCGAATCAGGCCGGATAGAATGGAGCGGTGACCATTCCTGCGTCGATCGACAAGCCCCGGCTAGAGGATGTGGCGCGCCGCGCCGGAGTCAGCGTGCCCACCGTCTCCCGCGTTCTTAATGGCCGCAGCGGCGCTTCCCGTGAAACCCGGCAAGCCGTACTCACGGCCATGGACGATCTCGGCTATGAGCGGCCCGAACGCCTGTCAGGCAGGTCGAAAGGACAGATCGGCATTGTTGTGCCCGATCTGGTTAACCCGATTTTCCCTGCATTTGCCGGCGCCATCAGCACCCTGCTTACCCCCAACGAGTACATCCCCGCCCTCTGCACGTTGCCGGGGGGCGGGGTCACCGAAGATGAGTATGTTTCTCTTTTGCTGGATCAGGGCGTGCGCGGGCTGATCTTCGTCTGCGCAGCGCACGCGGATGGCCGCGCAAGCGTTGAGCGTTATCACCGTCTGCGCGGACGGGGCATCCCGTTTGTGCTGATCAATGGAACGCGGCCTCAAATTGATGCCCCTTCGATCGCCAATGACGACTCGATGGCAGTTCACACCGCTGTCCGCCACCTCGCCTCACTGGGCCACCAGAAGATCGGCTTCGCTACCGGGCCGGGGCACTTCATTCCCAGTCGGCGGAAGGCCGAAGGTTTTGGTGCAGGGCTCGAACAACGTCTCGGCCAAACGAATCCATCAGAACACACCGTCGTCACCATGTTCAGCATCGAGGGCGGACACAGCGCCGCCGTCGAACTGCTGGAATTGGGTCACACCGGTATCGTGTGCGCGTCGGACGTGATGGCTCTCGGTGCCATCCGGGCAGCACGGTCGCGGGGGCTGCGTGTGCCGGAAGACGTGTCGATTGTGGGCTTCGATGACTCCCCCCTCATGGCCTTCACGGACCCGCCGCTGACAACCCTCAGGCAGCCCGTTTCCGCCATGGCGGAGGCAGCAGTTCAAGCGTTGTTCACGGAATTGTTGGGTGATCGAAACAGCCGCATGGAAGTCCTGTTTGAATCCGACCTGATTGTTCGGGGATCCACCGCGGCCGCTCCGAGCTGACGCCGCTCCCGGATCTGGCAGGATGGATCCCATGACTGCCACTCCTCCCATTGCCAGGAAAATCCCCACCGAGCGCATGCACCACGGCGACACCTTCATCGATGAGTATGAGTGGCTCCGGGCAAAGGAAAGCGCCGAGGTAGTTGACCATCTCAAGGCAGAGAACGCCTACACGGAGGCAATCACGAGCGGCCAGGAACAGCTCCGGCAGGACATCTTCAACGAGATCAAGAACCGCACCCAGGAGACCGACCTCTCGGTGCCGGCCCGAAAAAAGGGCTGGTGGTACTACACGCGCACCGAGGAGGGCAGGCAGTACAGCATCCATTGCCGCACGGCAGCCACTGACACGGGCAATGTGACCAGGGACTGGACTCCCCCGGAGGTGGTCCCCGGCCAGCCGGTCGAGGGAGAGCAGATCATGCTTGACGGCAACGTCGAAGCCGAAGGCAAGCCCTTCTTCTCCCTCGGCGGGCTGGCTGTCACCGAGGACGGGACCCTGTTGGCGTACGCGCAGGATAATGCCGGCGATGAACGGTTCACCCTGCGTATCAAGGATCTCCGCACCGGCAATCTGCTTGCGGATGAGATTCCCAATGTGTTCTACGGCCTTGAATTCTCCCCAGATGGCACGCAGGTTTTCTACACCGTGGTGGATGACTCCTGGCGCCCCTACCAGGTGAAGTCCCATACCCTTGGCACACCAGCGGAGGCGGACACGGTCATCTATGAGGAGGATGACGTCGCCATGTGGACCGGCTTCGACATTTCAGCCGACCGCACCCAGCTGATCATCGGCATCGGCTGCTCCGAGTACAGCGAGTACCGGGTTCTTGACCTCACTACACCACGCGCGGAGCTGCTGACCCTGATCCCCCGCGAAGAGAAGGTGCTCTACGAGGCGGATCCGCTCACGATTGACGGCCGCCGCCACTACCTGCTGACCCACAACCGGGACGCCAAAAACTCAATGGTCTCCCTGGTCAGCGAGGATCAGTTTCAGCGTCCTCTCGCCGAGCAGGAGTGGACAACCATCATCAAGCACGACGACGCCGTGCGGGTTCACGGCGTGGCGGTCACCCAATCACACGTGATGGTGTCGGTGCGTAAGGACACTACGCTGCGGGTGCAGATTCTGCCCCTGGCCGGGCTGGGCGGCGGCGGGCAGCCCGAGCCCATTGAACCATCCTTCGACGAGGAGCTTTACACCTGCAACCTGTCCAACGCGGAGTTTGAATCCCCGATCATCCGGCTCTCCTACTCGTCTTTCTTCACTCCGCCGCGCGTCTATGACTACATGCTCGTATCCGGGGAACTGGCTCTGCGGAAGGAAACCGAAGTACGCGGAGGCTACCGGTCCGAAGACTATGTGGCGACCCGCGAGTGGGCCACCGCGCAGGACGGCACACTCATTCCGCTCTCGGTGCTGCGCCGCCGCGAGCTGATCCAGGACGGCAGCAACCCGGCGGTGATCTATGCCTACGGCAGCTACGAAATCAGCATGGACCCCGGCTTTTCAATCTCCCGCCTTTCACTTCTTGACCGCGGAATCATCTTTGTTGTGGCGCACATCCGCGGCGGCGGCGAGATGGGCCGAACCTGGTATGAAGCCGGCAAGAAGCTCACCAAGAAGAACACGTTCACCGATTTCATCGACTCCACCAGCCATCTGGTCTCCTCCGGTTGGGCGGACCCACAGCGCGTTGCTGCGATGGGCGGCTCCGCCGGTGGGCTGCTGATGGGAGCCGTCACGAATCTGGCACCGGAGAAGTACCGTGCCGTGGTGGCCCAGGTTCCCTTTGTGGATGCCCTGACCACCATCCTGGATCCCGAGCTGCCGTTGTCCGCCCTCGAATGGGAGGAATGGGGAAACCCGATCACCGACGCCGAGGTGTACCAGTACATGAAGGACTACACGCCATACGAAAACGTGCGGGCAGCAGCCTACCCTCGCATCGCGGCGGTGACGAGTTTCAACGACACCAGGGTGCTGTACGTGGAGCCGGCCAAATGGGTTGCGAAGCTGCGCGATACCACCACCGGTCCGGAGCCGATTGTCCTCAAGACCGAGATGGACGGCGGTCACGGCGGCGCGAGCGGACGCTACGAACAGTGGAAAGACGTCGCCTGGGACTATGCCTTCGCGGCGGACTCACTGGGAGCCACCGCGGTGCTTTCGCGCTCCACCAGCTCGGCCGGATAGATCACCGGATCCGGGTGGGTCCCGGGTGCCTCGATCTCTTCGAGCAGCATGGTTCCCGCCCGGACAGCCATGGTGACCATGGGATTGATCACCGTGGTCAACGCGGGCGAGGTGCCCTCCGCCAATTGGTGATTGTCGTAGCCAACCACCGACACGTCGCGCGGCACTTCTCTGCCCCTGGCTGCCAACACCGAGAGCACGCCCACCGCCATAAGGTCCGATGACGCAAAAACAGCATCGGTTTCGGGATGCCGGGCCAACAGCCTTTCGGTAGCCGCGCGTCCGCCTTCGGTGGTGAAATCGGCATACTCCAACCCGTTGTCCCGAAGGCCGGCCGCCCGCAGCCCGTCCTGCCATCCGCGCAGCCGGTCTGCGGCGGCTGTCATGTCCGCCGGCCCCGCCACGGTGGCCGGATGTGTGCGCCCCAATGCCGCGATATGCCGCGCAGCCAGCCTGCCGCCGTCGTAATTGTTCGTGTCCACGTAAGTAACGCCCCGACCAGCATTCCAGGGCCGCCCAATGAAGATGGTCGGCAGGCCGCCCTCCGCCAGCTGATCAGTCCAGCTGTCAGTCTTATGGTGCGAGACCACAATTGCACCATCCACATGGCCGCCGCGCAGATAACGCAGGGTGCGGCCGGCGTCGTCGCCTGCCCGGGACATGAGCAGCACAAGCTGCACGTCCGTCTCCCGGAGTGCCTCAGTGATACCCGTGATCACGACGGCGAAGAACGGGTCCATCATCACGCGGATGTCCGGCTCGGGAATGACCAGCGCAATCGAGGACGTGCGGCGGGTGACCAGCGTCCGCGCCGCATGGTTGGGTGTGTACCCCAGTGCGACGACGGCGGCATCCACCGCAGCGAGCGCCTCCGGACTCACCCTGTTGCCGCCATTGATCGCGCGCGACGCGGTGGACCGGGAAACGCCTGCCGCAGCTGCCAGGTCCTCCAGGGTGGGACTGTGCTTGCCGCTGCCTTGCCGGGGTGCTGCGTCCGGTGTACCGGTGGATATCCGAGTCATCACCTTGACCATACGACACCATCCGCCGTTCCCGCCCCACAGCGCCATCGCGTCCAGGGAAATAACTGTTTCACCGACTGATCTGCGTCATAACCCGTGAGTCGATGGAAGAAACACTGCCCGGCAGCGCGTTGGCGGCCGCCACCTCGGCAAACCACAGGGCACTTGCCTTGGGAATGCGTCGCTGTGTTTCGTAGTCCACCCGCACCAGTCCAAACCGCTGATGGTACCCCCACGCCCATTCGAAATTATCCAGGAAGGACCAGGCCAGATAGCCGCGGACATCCGCACCGTCGTCGAGCGCGTCCTTCACCGCGGCGAGGTGCGCCTCAATAAAGGAACGGCGGTCCTCATCGTCCACGAAACCTTCCGAATCCGGAACATCGTCATAGGCTGCTCCATTTTCGGTGATGTACAGAGGGACACCGATCGGGCCGGTGTACTCGTGGTGGATGCGGTTCAACAGGCGGCGCAGGCCGTCGGGCTGAACCTCCCAGCCCATACCCGTGACCGGAAGCCCGCGCGGAACGGACCGCACCCCTTCGGCAGCAACGTAGGGCGAGGAGACCGGGCGTTCACCAGGTGCGTGGTTGTCCTGGGTTCCCGCCCCCATAGTGAGCGCCTCGCCGTGGTAGTAGTTCACGCCGAGCACATCCAGGGGCAGGGAGACCAGCGCAAGGTCGCCCGGCCGGATGTGGTCTTCGAGGCCAAGGTGGCGGACGTCGTCGAGCACGTCCGCCGGATAGGCGCCCCGGAACACCGGATCGAGGAAGATCCGGTTGAACTGGCCGTCAACGCGGCGGGCTGCATCCCGGTCCGCCTCGCTGTCCGGGTCCGCCGGATCGGGCACCGTGAGGTTGAGCGTGATACCCAGGGTGGCGCGCGGGTCGCGGCGGCGCAGCTCCTGCACCACGAGCCCGTGGCCCAGCAGGAGGTGATGGGCGGCGGCGAGTGCCGCCCGCGGCTCCTTCCGTCCCGGCG
>NZ_KI914989.1:63093-84055 GCF_000520595.1 Arthrobacter sp. H5 | reverse complement strand
CGGCGAGTGCCGCCCGCGGCTCCTGCCGTCCCGGCGCGTGGACGCCGGCAGCGTAGCCGAGGAAGGCCGCGCACCACGGCTCGTTGAGCGTGGTCCAGATCCGGACCCGATCACCGAGTGCCTCATGCATGACGGCGGCATACTCGGCAAAGCGGTAGGCGGTTTCGCGGTTGGCCCAGCCGCCGGTGTCCTCCAACGCCTGCGGAAGGTCCCAGTGATAGAGCGTCAGCCACGGAGTGATCCCAGCGGCCAGCAACTCATCCACCAGCTGCGAGTAGAACCGGATGCCTTCCGCGTTGGGGGTGACGCCGTCGGGCATGCACCGAGACCACGAGGTTGAGAAACGGTAGGACTGTAGGCCCAGGTCCCGCATCAGTGCCACATCCTGCGCCGACCGGTTGTAGTGGTCGCAGGCCACATCGCCATTGTGGCCGTCCGCAACGGCTCCGGGGATCCTGGCGAAGACATCCCAGATGGAGTCCTTCCGTCCGTCAGCGTGTGCTCCGCCTTCGATCTGGTATGCCGCTGTTGCTGCACCCCAAAGAAATCCGTCGGGGAAGGCTGTGCGTGAGGTCATCCTTTAACTGCTCCTTGCATAATTCCGGAAACGAGCTGACGTCCGGCAACGATGAAAACCACCAGCAGTGGGATCGTGGAGAGAACAGCGCCCGCCAGCACCACCGAGTAGTCGACAAAATGGGCTGCCTGCAGCAGTTGAAGCGCCACGGGCAGAGTGGGATTACTGGGGTCCAGCACAATAAACGGCCAGAAAAAGTTGGTCCAGGTGGCCACGAAGGTGAACAACGCAAGCATCGCGGCGGCGGGCCGCGCGGCCGGGAGCCCCACGTGCCAAAACGCCCTGATCATGGACGCGCCGTCCACCCGGACAGCTTCAATCAGTTCATCAGGCAACGCATCCTTGAGGTACTGGGTCATCCAGAACACCCCGAATGCGGTGACCAGCCCGGGGATGATGACGGCCCACAGCGAACCCGTCCAGCCCAGCTTGGCCATCACAATGAACAGCGGCACCACACCGAGCTGCGTGGGCACGGCCATGGTGGCGATCACAAAGACCAGCAGCCAGCGGCTCCCTTTGAACCGCAGCTTCGCAAACGCAAATCCTGCCAGCGTGGAAAACAGTACGACGGCGAACGCTGTCACCGTGGACACGATCAGGCTGTTGGCAAGTGCCTTCCAGAACGGAATGCTGTCAAGGACCTGGGCCGCATTGGCGAGGAAGTTGCCGCCCGGCAGCAGCGGCACTCCCCTGCTGAGAACGGTGCTGTCATGGCTGCCCACCAGGAAGGACCACCAGAGGGGAAACAGTGACCCAAGAAGTACTGCGCCCAGGAAGCCGTAGGTGAGAAAGCCTGGCCGGCGCATGGTGCCGCCGGGAGCCCGCCGTCGTCGTTGTGGTGGTTTTCCGCTGCCCGCCTTCTTTGCCGCGGCACGCGCCGCAGCCTTCCCTGCGGTCTGCTGGATCATGGGGATGGAGCTCATTTTCGTCCTCCCTGGTTGGCGATACGGCGGGTGATGAAGAAGTTGAGCAACGCTATGAGCACAATCAGCAGGAACAACAGCCACGCGACTGCTGATGCGCGGCCAAAGTTGCGCTGGCCCCAGCCCAACTCCCAGATGTACATGGTGAGCGTCTGCCACTGACGGTCGGCGCCGCCCAGCCCGTATTGGTCAAACACACGGGCCTCGTCGAAAATCTGAAGCCCGCCAATCGTGGACGTGATCACCACAAAGATGACCGTGGGCCGCAGCATCGGGACGGTGACGGAAAAGAACTGCCGCAACCGGCCCGCACCGTCGATCGTCGCTGCCTCATAAACGTCGCGGGGAATCGCCTGCATCGCGGCCAGGAAAATCAGCGCGTTGTAGCCGACCCAACGGAAGTTCACCATGGTCGCGATGGCTACGTGACTGACGGTTGAATCGGAGTGCCACCGCACCGGGTCCAGGCCAAGGGCTGTCAAGCCTTCGTTGATCAGACCAAACTGGTCCGCGAAGAGGTTGTTGAAGATCAACCCGACAGCTACCGGCGCCACCACAAACGGCACCAGCACCCCCATCCGCCAGAACGTCTTTGCCCTCAGGTTCGCGTCCAGCACCGCCGCAATGGTGATGGCCAGAATAATCTGGGGCACCGAGGAGAGGACGAAAATGCTGAACGTGTTGCCCAGCGCGTTCCAGAAGAACGGCTGGGACAGCACAAAGGCGTAGTTCTCCAGTCCGCTGAAGTCACCCTGCCCACCAATCAGGTTCCAATTGTGAAGTGAAACCCAGGCCGTGTATCCCAACGGGAACAGGCCGGTGACTGCGAAGAGCAGGAAGAACGGCGAAATGTAGAGGTAGGGCGAGAACTTGACGTCCCAGCGGGAAACCTTGTGCGACAAAGCAATGCGCTTCACGCTCTTGGAGTCCGGCGGATTCTCGGGGGCCCTTTGCCGGACCCGGTCGGTGACAGCCATGGTTAGAGAGCGTTGACGGCGGTGATGAACTTCTCCCAGGAGGAGGCAGGGTCATCGGTCTGGTCCACGTCCACACGGGTCAGGGCCTGCTGCATCGCATCATTGATAGCGAAGTACTTGGGACCCTTGAATGGGGTGAGTTCCACAGCCTGCGCGCGTTCCGCCAGGATCTCGCCGGTGGGGGCGTCGTTGAAGAAGGCGTTGGTTGCTCCGAGCAGGTCCTCGGTCTCGAGCGCATCTGTCTGACTTGGGAAGGTGCCCTTGGAGTTGAACGCCTTGATCTGCTGCTCCGGGGCGGTCAGCCAGTCGGCAAGCTTCTTGGCCTCGGCCGGGTTTTCACCCTGCACCGGAACGGTCAGGTATGAGCCTCCCCAGTTCCCGCCGCCACCGGGGAATACGTTGGCGATATCCCAGCCTTCAACCCCGGCGGCGTTGCCCTCAATCACGCCGAGCATCCAGCCCGGGCAGAGCATCGTCGCGAAGGCGTCGGTCTGGAAGCCCGCGGTCCAGTCTTCACTCCACTGGCCCAGGTGAGCGGACAGGTCATCTTCAACCGAGACTTCAAGGACAGTGTTGTAGATGTCCTTGACCTCCTGGTTTTCGATGGCAGTGACGGTTCCGTCCTCTGTTTCATAGGCGTTGGCAACCTGGTTGATCATGCCCTGGTAGGTGGCACCCGCGGAGTCAAACCAGGCAACGTCACTGGCGGCCACAAAATCGCGGCCCGCATCGAAGTAGCTGTCCCAGGTATCCCCCAGCATCGCCGCCACCTCATCCCGATCGGTGGGCAGGCCCGCATCCTCGAAGAGGTCCGCACGGTAGCAGACAGCCTCAGGCCCGGAATCAGTGCCGTAGCCGATCAGCGCGCCGTCGGTGGTAGTGGCTGCCTCGGTTTTCCAATCGAGCCAGCGGCCCTCCACCGAAGGGTCAGACAGGTCGGTGAACTGATCCGGGAACTCAAGAAGCTCGGGCAGCCAGTCGACTTCGATGGCTTCGATGTCGGACAGTCCGGACCCGGCAGCCAGACGCGTGGTCAGGTTGTCTCGGGCTTCGTTGGATGTGGCTGCCTTCTTGTGTTCGATGGTGACGTTGTCATTGAGTTCCTGGTACTCGGTGAACAATTCCTCGTACCCGAACTCGTTGAACGTGGCGACAGTAAGCGTTACGTCCTCCTCGCCGGTGGGTCCGTCAGCATTACCGCCGTCGGCGCCCGATCCGCAGGCGGTAAGAGCGAGGGCCAGGCAGGCTGCGCCCGCCGAAAGCACAGTGAACTTTGCTCGAGTTTGCACAGGTGACTCCTTTGTCAGAGTTGATCGAATAACAGAGTGGAAGTTGCTTGGACTGGCGTGGGAGCGCTCTCACGCACATCCTCATCATGGATGTGACGTGTGGCACTGTCAAGTGGGAGCGCTTCCACTGAGGTGAGTCGGAGACGTTACACCTAGTCAGGAGGGCGTGATGCATCCAACGTCACTAAATTGTTATGTAGGAGGAGGTGCCGGGAGCCGCGGACAAGGCTCCTACCCGACGGGGATCACTTCGCCGCTGGCCGTCTCATTGCGGGGTTCAGCGCCAATCTGTGCAGTGGTCCCATCCTCGCCGAGCTGGAGGATGTTCGCCGTCCCAAAGATGCCAATGCCCACCGCGATGTTGTCCCCGCGGCCACGCAGGTTATCCACTGCGGCAAGCGAGTAGCTCGTCTCCACGTGCAGGATATTATCTGCCGCGTACGGAAAATTGGAGGCCGGAAAAGCTGTACTGACGAAGCGGGGTTGTGCAACGGACTCCTGCGGTGTCATGCCAAATTCCACGATGTTCATGAACTGCTGCACCTGCGCCTGCGGCTGCGTGTCGATGCCGGTGTTGCCGCCAAGCAGGTAGGGCTTACCGCCGCGCAGCGCCATGTAGGGGTTGGACGTATGCCGGACTGTTGCGCCCGGTGCGACGACGTTGACGTTGTCCGGATCCAGCGACATGAAGTTCATCCGCTCATTGATGTGGATGCCGGTATCCCCCACCACCAGGAACTGTCCGCCAAGGCTCGTGGTCACCGCAGCCGCATTGCCCAGGCGGTCGGTGATGTGAAAGGTCGTCGTGTCCGTTGACTGACGGTCCAGCCCCGCCTCGATCGGCCATTCCGCCGCGCTGCCCATGTCAATGCGCTCACGCTGGGTTGCCGCATACTCATCGGACAGCAGTTCGTCCACCGGCACTTCCGCCCGGTCCGGGCCACCCACATACTCAAACCGGTCCACATAGGCCAGCTTCACCGCCTCAATCTGACGGTGAACAACGTCGGGGTCATCCGGTGCGAGCCCGGAGTAATCCTGGTCCTTGAGGATGTTGAGTGCCTGGAGCATAGCGATGCCCTGGCTGTTGGGTGGGTTCTGATAGACGGTGGTCTCGTCGTCGTACTCGATCGAAATGGGCTCAACGATCTCGGCCTCATAGTCGCTGAAATCCTCCTGGGTGAAATATCCACCAAACTGATCCGAGAACGCCACCATGGACTCGGCGATGGGGCCGCGGTAAAAGTAGTCCCGCGCCGCTTGAACGCCGGACGCGTGGTCTCCCTCGCCGTCGTACGCTTGCACCAACTCGTCGAACGTGTCGGCCATCTCTGGTAGATATGCTGTCCCGCCCGTGCTTATGAGGGCGCCATCGCGCAGGTAGAGCCCGCTCATGACAGGGCTGTTCCTGATGTTCGCTTCCTGTTGGGTCAGCCAGAAAGTCATCTCCGCGCTCACCGGATAGCCGTCACGGGCAACGGCGATGGCCGGCGCCAGAACTTCGCCGAGACCAAGCTCGCCGTATTCGCTGAGCCACACCATCCAGCCGTCCCACGCACCGGGCAGGATGGCCTGATGCATCCCGTAATCGCCGGCCCGCGGGGCGTAATCGGCCAACGTCGCGTTGGCACCCACCGGACCAATCCCGTTCATGCTCGTGACCGCCCCGCCGTCGACGTCGTAGTACAGCGCCCAGGTATCGCCGCCCAGAACGCTCGAGTAGTAGGGCTCCACAACACTCAGGACAGCGGCAACTGCCACGGAGGCGTCCGCGGCAGTGCCGCCGGCCTGAAGTATTTCGATTCCGGCGTCGGTCGCCAGACCATTTGAGGAGACGACGGCCTCGACCTGCGGCGGGAGCGGCACCACGGTTGGCTCAGCTAATGTGGGCGACGGCGCAGCGGTGGACGGCCCCGCTGACGCCGTTTCGGCTGGAGCAGACGCGGGAGTAGGTGGACCTCCCGCAGGTGGCGATGTTGGCGTACAAGCGGCTATGGCTGCCGCAACAGGCAGGGCACAGGCAGCTTTCGCGAGAGCAGGCATCGGTGTGCGCAAAAAGGACATCCCCTCTTCCGTTCCATCAAACGAAGGACGGTTCTTGGGCTGATCTGTGCCGTTCAGCGTAGCATCCCGGTTGAAGCGTCAACGGTCCCCTTTCCTACGCAACAATGCCGCCGCCGCTTGACAGTGGATACTCCTCAGGTATTACCTAATGAACATTCGGTAAATAATTCGAGAGGCATCCATGGTGGACATCGACGTCCAACTTCCCCACCCGATTCTTGAGCAGGACCATGCTTCGCGCTGGCTCGGCATCGAAATCATCAAGGTTGACGACGGTCACGCCACCATCACCATGCGGGTCCGGCAGGAAATGCTCAATGGTTTCGGAATAGCGCACGGAGGCATGATCTTTGCCTTCGCCGACTCCGCGTTTGCGCTGGCGTGCAATCCCGCAGGCGAGACGGACACCATCACCGTTGCCGCCGGCGTCGACATCAATTTCCTTACCTCTGCCCTTTCCGGCGAGCTGCTGACTGCAGTGGCAAATAGACGCGCGGCTGCGGGCCGCAGCGGCCTCTACGATATTTCAGTCACGGCAGAGAACGACGACGGCGCCACTCGTCTGATCGCAGAGTTCAGAGGACGCTCGCGCACAGTTCCGGCGCCGAGCCGCAGCAATCCAAAGGAGGACGCATGACCAGCACCGCCCTGAAGGCGACTGCGGCCCACCCATCAACTCTCGATCCGGAGGAAACGTTCAGCCGCGAGCGGATCGAGGAACTGCAGCTCGAACGCCTTCGTCACACCGTGGCGTACGCCTATGAAAACGTAGACCTCTACCGGCGGAAGTTCGACGGGGCGGGTGTGCACCCCACGGACCTGCGCGAACTGGGCGACCTTGCGAAGTTTCCTTACACAACCAAGGAGGATCTTCGGCAGACCTACCCGTTTGGAATGTTTGCGGTGCCGCAGAACCAGGTGGCGAGGATCCACGCGTCCTCCGGAACCACCGGCCGTCCCACAGTGGTGGGCTACACCGCCGGTGACATTGACCGCTGGGCCACCCTGGTTGCCCGGTCGCTGAGGGCATCCGGTGTGAAAGCCGGCGATAAGGTCCATAACGCATACGGCTACGGGCTCTTCACCGGCGGGCTTGGCGCCCACTACGGTGCCGACAAGCTTGGTTGCACCGTTATTCCTATCTCAGGCGGGCAGACCGAGCGCCAGGTTCAACTCATCCAGGATTTTGAACCGGATGCCATTCTCAGCACTCCCACCTACCTGCTGACCATCCTCGATGCGATGGTTGCCGCGGGAATCGATCCGCGGAGCACCTCGCTGAAAACGGCCGTGCTTGGCGCCGAGCCCTGGACACAGGAAATGCGGCAGGAACTTGAGCAACGGATGGGCTTCGACGCCTGCGACATCTACGGACTCTCCGAGGTGATGGGACCCGGCGTTGCCGGTGAATGCGTCGAGACCAAGGACGGCTCCCACATCTGGGAGGACCACTTCCGTCCCGAGATCATTGATCCGTTCACGGACCGCGTGATGGACGACTGCGAGCACGGCGAGCTGGTCTTCACTTCCCTGACCAAAGAGGCGCTGCCCATCATCCGTTACCGCACGCATGACCTCACGCGGCTGCTGCCTGGCACCGCCAGGCCGGGCATGCGACGGATGGACCGCATTACGGGCCGCAGCGATGACATGATCATCCTCCGCGGAGTGAACCTCTTTCCTACGCAGATAGAGGAAATCGCACTGCGCATTCCTGCGCTCAGCCCGCACTTCCAATTGGAGCTCACCCGCCCGGAAGGGCAGCGCATGGACCGGCTCACCGTGAAGATTGAACCTCGCGAGGGTGTCTCCGCCCATGACGCTGAACAGGCGGCCAGCCGGCTCAGCGAGCAGATCAAGATTCACATCGGATCAAGCTGCGCGGTGACAGTTGTGGAGAGCGGATCCCTTGCTCGTTCGAGCGGCAAGCTGAGGCGGATCTACGACCTGCGGCCCAAGCCGCCGCAGACTGACTGAACGTTCATGCGAAAATGACCCTTATGCCCACTTCGCCAGCCCAGGCCACCGCCGGACGACGCGGCCGCCCCGGCTATGACCAGCAGACTGTTCTCACCATTGCCGTTGACGTGTTCAACCGCCACGGCTATGAGGCCACGTCCATGGGTGTGCTGGCCGAGAACCTGGGTATCAGCAAGTCGGCCATCTATCATCATGTGCCGTCCAAAGGGGACCTCCTCCGGCTGGCCCTTGATCATGCGTTGGGTGGGCTCGAAGCGGTTCTGACTCAGGCAGAGGCCACCTCCGGGCCCGCCGATGCCCGGCTTGAATTCGTCCTGCGCGGAACCATCGCCGTGCTGACTGACCGGCTTCCGTTCGTCACCCTGCTGCTTCGCCTACGCGGCAACACGGAGGTTGAACGCGAAGCCCTTGAGCGCCGTCGTACGTTTGACCACCAGGTGGCCGCGCTGGTGGACGCGGCACGGGCTGAAGGATCACTGCGGGGCGACATTGATCCCCGCACCACCACGCGGTTGCTTTTCGGCACCATCAACTCGCTGGTTGAGTGGTACAAACCGGGCGGTACCCTGACCGCTGACAAACTGGCCGACGACGTCATCACCATGGTCTTCAACGGGCTGCACCGCCCGTAATCCGTGGCCTCAATCTGCATCTTGACGCCCAACCCCCATGGGCGGACCCTAGTCATATGGCTACCCAGATATCCAGCACAATATTCGGTCTGATGGACCAACTGCGGTACGAACCCACGGGCAAACGCATCCGCGCGTATCTGAATGACACCCCGATAGTGGATACCCACCGGGCCCTGCTGGTGTGGGAGCCCAAGCGGGTCACACCGATATTCGCAGTGCCGGAGGAGGACGTCCGGGCGGAATTGACCGCTGCCGATGCCGATCAAACGGTCAGCCCGGAGTACCCCATCGCCATCATGCTGGACGCTCCGCCTGCCCTCGATCCGCGGACTAAGTTCAGCCGGCATACGACGCCGGGCAACCCACTGACCATCACCACGGCTGACGGTGCATCCCTTCCGGCTGCCGCATTCCGCACCGATGACACTGAGCTTGCCGGCCACGTTCTGCTCGACTTTGATGCCTTCAGCTGGCGGGAGGACGACGAATCGATCTTCGGACATCCACGCGATCCGTTCCACCGCATCGATGTCCGCCATACCTCCGCGGCCATCACGGTGGCAGTGAACGGAACCACCCTGGCAGATACCACTCGCGCCGAACTGCTGTACGAAACCTTCCTGCCGCCGCGCATCTACATTCCCGCTGACGACGTCCATCTCGATGTGCTGGAATCAAGCCAAACCAGGTCGGTGTGCCCGTACAAGGGCATAGCGAGCTACTTTTCGTACCCGGCATCCCCGCAGGGTACTGATATCGTCTGGCAATACGATTCCAGTTTCCTGGACGCCGCCCAGATCCACGGACTGCTGTGCTTCTTCAATGAACGGGTGGACCTCACCGTGGACGGAGTGACCCAGGAGAAACCAGTCACCCCTTGGTCGTAGGCCGCTCTGCCCGGGTGCCTCAGTCTTCGAGCACAAACGTTACTTCCAGGACAACCTGCCACGCGGTGATTGCCCCACCAGATACCTCGACCTTTTGCTCCTTGACCCACGCGCCGGACACGCCGCGCAGTGTCCTGTTGGCACGCTCGATGCCCTCGGAAACGGCATCCTCAAATGACGTGGTTGATCTGACGGTGAGAGTTGTAACGCGCGCAACTGACATGGTTCCTCCTCGTTGAGAAATGGATTCCCTGAGCCTATTCCTCGGGAACAGCTCCCACAAGGGAACCTCTCATTCCATCGGGAGCATCAGTGGGAGGCTCCCATCCACAGTCCGGGTTCAATGGGAGTGATCAACTATTCCCACTCGCAGCCCCGCTTGAGCAGGAGCATCCCGCCCAGAGGAGCCCCTCAATCCTAGGCAACTGCCCGGAAGTACGGGCAACTTATCCACATAGCGCCTCCGTTAGCCGACGGGGAATTGAATCTGCGCAAACATTGCACCATGGACATGGTGAAGGCACTCGCAGCACAGGGTGGGGTTGCACGGAGACGCGATCTGGCGCAGCTCGGCATCAGCACGCATCAGTTGACCCACGCGCTCGCGGCCAATCTGATCGGCAAGCCAGCACGTGGCGTCTATTCTCTGCCGGATGCTGATCGCAACCTGCTGGCAGCAAAATGTGCTGGCTCCGACTTGGCGTGCATCAGCGCAGCCAAGCGCTTGGACCTCTGGATCCTCAAGGACCCGGTATACATCCATGTCAGTGTTGATCATGGGCGGCCTCTTCCCGATGAATTTCGAGTACACAGGTCTGCTATTCCCCTCACGCCCTTGGACATCTGTGTGCAGTGTCTGCGGTGTCTGCCGGAGTTGGACGCTTTGTGCATTGTGGAGTCGGCGGTGGTGAAGAAGCTGGTCACGCTCGGGCAACTGCGGAGCCGTTTGCACAGTGCCAAAGACGGGAGGATACGGCGCGTTGTGGACCTCGTGGATCCGCACTCCCAATCCATCATGGAAACGGTTGCCAGATACCACCTGCGCGCGGCTGAACTGAGCGTTCAAACCCAGGTGTACGTCAGCGGCGTTGGCCGGGCTGGATCTTTTTGTGGAAGGGATCCTAGGTATTGAGGCAGACGGCAGGGAGTTCCACAGCGGGCCGAAAGATTTTGGGGAAGATAGGCGGCGCGGGAACCTGCTCATGATTAACGGTATTCCAGTGCTTCGGGCTACTTATCCGCTCATTGTGGAGCGGCCAAAGCAGTTCATCGGCCTGGTCCGGCATGGTCTCGCGACACATTCTCCCACTGAACTCACTGGCTGAATGGGAATGGTTAATTATTCCCGGTGACGGACCGGGTTCACTGGGAGCTTCCCAGAAATCACCTACTTCTCGACCAGCGTCAGCACATCGTAGGTGGCAACAATCTCGTCGTCCTGGTTGGTGAGCACTGCGTCCCAGGCAACCTCGCCGTACTCCTCGTCCTCACGCGGAGTGATGCGCTTGGCGGTCAGGGTCACCCGGATCGAATCCCCCGCAGCCACAGGCGTGATAAACCGCAGGTTTTCCAGCCCGTAGTTCGCCAGGACGGGTCCCGGTGCAGGCTCGACAAACAGGCCCGCCCCCCAGGACAGCAGCAGGTAGCCGTGCGCCACAATGCCGGGGAAGAAGGGGTTGGCGGCCGCCGCCTCCTGGTTGGTGTGGGCGTAGAACGTATCCCCCGTCGAACGCGCAAAGGCCGTGATGTCCTCAAGGGTGACCTGCCGCAGGTCGGAGCGGACGGCGTCGCCAATCCGCAGCGCGGCCAGATCCTTGCGGAACGGATGCACCTCATCGAAGTGCCTGTCCGCACCGGTATGCCAGACGCCGGTCACGGCCGTCAGCATGTTGGGTGAACCCTGCAGGGCGGTGCGCTGCATGTGGTGCAGCACCGAGCGGATCCCGCCGAGTTCCTCACCGCCGCCGGCTCTGCCCGGCCCTCCATGGACCAGATGTGGCACCGGCGAACCGTGCCCTGTGGAGGACCGTGCGTCCTCGCGGTTGAGCATCAGCACCCGGCCGTGATGAGCCGCGATCCCTGTCACCAGTTCACGCGCGATCGACGGGTCGTTGGTGCACACCGTGGCCACCAGGGAGCCAGCTCCCAGGGCGGCAAGCCGCACGGCGTGCGCGACGTCGTCGTACCCGATCACTGAAGCAACCGGACCAAACGCCTCCACCGTATGCAGCTCAACCGCTTCCGCGTTCTCCCAGGTGAGAAGGACCGGGGACATAAAAGCGCCATCAGCCGCCACGTCGACTGATCCATCCGCGTGCGTGACCCGCGGCGAATCCAACGTCCCGTAGGCCAACTCCCCGCCCGCGGCAATCATGGTTTCGATTGCGGAGCGGACATCGCGCAGCTGTTCCAGCGAGGCAAGCGCACCCATGGTGACGCCTTCAGCCCGTGGGTCTCCGAGCGTGACGCGCTGTTCAATCCGGTCGCGGGCGGCAGCAACGACGTCGTTCACCAGTGCCTTGGGCACAATGGTCCGCCGGATGCCCGTACACTTCTGACCGGCTTTTACGGTTATTTCGGTCACGAGGGATTTGATGAACGCATCAAACTCCGGGGTGCCGGGAACAGCGTCCGGGCCCAGAATCGCGGCGTTCAGGGAGTCGGTTTCCGAGGTGAACCGAACACCCCCGTGCACCACATTCCCGTGGGACTTCAGCTTGTTCGCGGTGGACGCAGAGCCTGTGAAGGACACCAGGTCCCGGTAATCCAAATGGTCAAGAAGGTCGCGGGCTGACCCGGAAATGAGCTGCAGCGAGCCGGCGGGCAGAATGTTGGACTCGACGATGCACTTGACGACGGCGGCGGTCAGGTATCCGGTGGGTGTGGCCGGCTTGACGATTGTCGGCACCCCGGCCAGAAAAGCGGGAGCAAGTTTCTCCAGCATCCCCCAGACCGGGAAATTGAAGGCATTGATCTGCACGGCAGTGCCGGGAATGCGCGTATAAATGTGCTCCCCGACAAAGGACCCGTCCTTGGACAGCACCTCCGCCGGTCCATCCACCACCACCTGCGAGTTGGGCAGCTCGCGCCGGCCCTTCGATCCGAAGGTAAAGAGCACGCCGATTCCGCCGTCAATATCCACCAGGGAGTCGATCTTTGTTGCACCGGTGCGGGCGGACAGCTCGTACAGATGATCGCGCTGCCCGTTCAGGAACTGCGCCAGCGCCTTGAGCATGAGGGCACGCTGGTGGAAGGTGAATCGGCCCAGTTCGTCCTGGCCTGTGGTGCGGGCGTACTGTACGACGTCGCCAACGTCCAGCCCATCTGTGCTCACCACAGCAAGTACCTCGCCGGTGCTGGCGTCACGCACTTCCGCGCTGTTTTCCGGGGTCAGGCTCTGCTTCCCGGGCGTCCACCAGTTGTCCTGGATAAAGCTGGGAACCGTGTCCACGCTGAGGGCGCTGGCAGTCATCGTTGACCTTTCACCTGTACTGGATTCGAAATACGGCTTGCAACGGCACCCAAAAATGCACCGCGGGATATTACTGAACGGACGTTCGGTAATATATCTAGCGTACATGAACCGTCTCACGCAAGGAGTCCCTCGTGCCCCACGAACCCTGGCAGATCCAGCTCGGCGAACTCGACGAGAAAATGGGTGTGAAGATCCTTGAGCAGTCAGTTGAATGTGTGATCGCAACGATGCCGGTTGAGGGAAACCGCCAGTCGTTTGGGCTGTTGCATGGCGGTGCGTCCCTTGCCGTGGGAGAAGCCGTTGGCTCGTGGGCCGCCGTGATCCATGCCAGTACCTTGGGCAAGACGGCCGTCGGAGTCGACGTGTCCGCGACCCACCACAAGTCCGCGCGGACCGGCGTCATCACCATCACCGCCACACCCATTCACCTGGGCGGCACGCTGACCACCCATGAGGTGGTCATTACCAACGACGACGGCGCCCGCCTCTGCAGCATGCGCATCACCAATCTTCTGCTGGAGAAGCGCTAGCGGCTCCTGTTGAGCCGGTACAGAAGGTGAGACTTCGCCATCGGCCACTCTGACGCGATGATCGAGAACACCACGGTGTCCCGCACGGTTCCGTCCGGCATACGCATATCCGCGCGGAGGACGCCGTCCTGCTTTGCGCCCAGCTTGGTAATTGCCTCCCGTGACTGGTGGTTCATCCAGTGGGTGCGGAATTCGACAGCGGTACAGCCAATCGTTTTGAACGCGTGGGTCAACAGGAGCAATTTACTTTCGGCGTTGGTCCCCGTCCGCTGAGTGGAGACCCTGTTCCATGTGTAGCCGATTTCCACTTTGGGCGTAGCAGCGTTGATGTTGCAGTAGGTGGTCATGCCGAGCACTTCGCCGGTGTCCGTGCGGCGGGCGGTGAACGGCAGCATGCTTCCCTGCTCCTGCAGAGCCAGCCGGTTCCTGATTTTCTGCGGCCATGCCCTGGGGACGGGGGATGCGGGTGTACCAGAGGTTCCACAGCTCGCCGTCGCTGGCCGCGGCCACCAGCCCGTCGTGGTGGTCGAGGGACAGGGGCTCCAGGGTGACGATGGTGCCGGCGAGAGTAAACGGTTGCAATCCGTTCATGAATCCATCACATCACGCGTTCAACAGGTTGCCGTGATCGAGCTCATGATGTGAGCCTCGCACGAACCGCCGCTACCTCCCTGACCGACATTCCGGCATCCAGCAAGTATCTCTCACCATCAAAATCGGCGAGCAGTCTCAACAGGTGCCCCCGCGCATCCTCAACCCAGTCGCGCAGCTCGTCATCCGATTTCGGTTTCTCCCGGGGCTTAGCCTGCAGCCGATGGTGATCATTGATCCCATGGACCCCCAGCGCGTAGTCAGCCGCGATCTCGTCATCCGGAACGCCGGCCAGCGAGAGCAGGATGGTGGTTACCAGTCCCGTGCGGTCGCGCCCTGCAGCACAATGAACGACGACGGCGCCGGCGGGTGCCGCTCCAATCCCACGGAACACGGCGGCAATCTTCTCCGGCCAGCGAAGAAGGTTTTCCCGGTAGTACTCGGGCGAATTAAGGTAGCCCGCGGGTGACATGAGTGCAGCATCGGACTGATCCTCCGTGGGGCGGTTGAGCACCGTGAAACGGTCCAGAACTGACCTGTTCAACACCGGATCGCCCTCCCTGCGGCCCCGCTCCGCGGGGTTCCGCAGGTCGACTACTGTGCGCACGCCGTCGTCGTAAGCATGTTGCCACCCAGCCTCGGTGAGCCATTCATGACGCCCCATCCGATATAGCCTGCCGCGGGCAATCCCTGATATTCCACCCAGATCTCGGGCGTTCACCGCACCATCCCAGTGAACCCGCCGGTCCATCGATGTCATGTTCGCTGTGCTGGCCATGATCCAGCCTAACAAGGCGCCTTTTTCAGTTGATGAGCTCGTAGAAACGGAAGAACGCGAAGTCCTCGATAGGAAGAACGGTCACATCGGCGAATCCGGCCTCCCGCGCATACCGGCGCAATGTTTCCGGGCGCATGACCGTACCGGTCGCGGAGCTGTTTGGGTGCGCCATCCCGTCCGGTAAGCAGATCAAGAGACTGAATCCGTACATCAGCCGTTCAGTTTCGTCACCGGGTGGCTCAAATCGCTCTGCCACCGCCTCGTCCATGATGATCACTGAGCCGCTGGGCTTCAGTGCGCGCCGGGCGGACGCGAGTACCTCCACAGGGTAAGGAAGATCATGGATGCATTCGAAAGCGAACACTACGTCGAAGCTGCGCTCCGGCAGTCCGGCGGCATCAATTTCGTGGAAGCTGACCCCCCTCCCGGGCGTCCGAAGCGTCAGCATTGGCGCGTGCAAGCGCGAGCGACGCCGAATCCACGTCGAAACCCTCCACCGAAGCACTCGGGAAGGCACGGGAAAGTGCAATACTGGACCAGCCCGCGCCGCAGCCGATGTCCGCGATTCGGATCCCCGGTGCGCGCAACCGTTCCCATAGTGCAGGAGCGGCAGTCAGGGCATCAGCGAGTCTGTTCTCGAACCATGGCCGGTTCATGTCCGCCTGGGACTCACGTGCGTCCGCACCATATTCAGCCCAACCAACTCCGGCGCCAGTGCGGTACGCCTTCACCAGGGACGGAAGTTGCACGGCGGCGCCGGCCAGCATGCGGGCCAGTGGGGCGAGGTAGCTCAGGCTGTCCGTATCCGTCAGCACTTCGGCAGCACCGGCAGAAATGCTGAACCTGCGTTCCTCCGATTGTCCGGCGTCCACGTTCAGGAGCCCGGTAACGGCCTGCTGCTCAAGCCACTCCCGCGCATAGCGCTCAGATGTGCCGGTGCGCGTGGCCAGCTCAGCGGGCGTGGCAGGCCCTTTGGACAAGCTACGGTACCAGCCCAGTCTGTCGCCCAGGTAAACCGACAGAATGTCGATCGTGCCCAGTGAAGCGTCCAAGAGTCGCTGCGCAATCGCTTCAGCGGACTCGGCTCCGCTCATGGCAGCCTCCTCGAAGCCTTGGTCACCGTCTAAGACTCAATATGGACCCGACCATGCCCACCCGGCAACCCTTCCGGTGCCCAAGGTTTTTCCAAGCTTTGCCCATATCCTGCGCAGTCCGGCAGGGAGTACTTTGGTGCAATGAAAACTACGCAGAGACGCGCATTCGGGCGCGCTATAACTCTTACCCTTATGACCGTCGGGCTGGTTGCAGGATTAGTGGCCGGTCCTGCCGCAGCCTCCCCCAAAGAGCCGCTCAATTACGTATCGCTGGGCGATTCCTACGCAGCCGGTTTTGGCGCCGGTAGTTACCTGAACGCGTGCGGGCAGTCCCCCTTGGGACTACCGACCCTCCTCGATGCTGAGCGGAAGATTCAACTAACATTCAATGCAACCTGTTCCGGCGCTGAGGCCGCCGTTGATCCCGACAACATGGTGCCCGACCTTCCTGACCAGCTCGCCGGCCTCATTGGCGCGGGGCTCATCGGTAGCGAGACTGACCTCATAACGTTGTCCGCAGGTGGCAATGACCTGGACTTTGGAACCGTCCTTTCGGTTTGCGCCAGCCAGTCACTGAATACGTGCGAACAACTCATCAAGGCCACGGAAGCTCAGGCCCGCACATCGCTCTCCACCAGCTTGAACGTGCTGTACCAGGGCGTGCGTTCCGGGGCGCCGAATTCACAGGTGATTGTGACCGGGTATCCGCACCTCTTCTCACCGAAGTTCGGCTCCGAGTTCCCGTTGTCAGTGAAGGCGCAAAAACTCTTTAACAAAGGAACCGACACACTCAACAAGGTCATCAAGAAAGCCGCGAAAGATAACGGATTCGAGTATGTGAGTGTGGTGAAGGAGTTCGACGGTCACGGCATCGGTTCGCCAAATCCGTGGATCAAGTTTACCGGGACATTCGCGATCGACGACTTCCATCCCAATGCTAGCGGCTACCGGTATGGCTACTTCGAAGAGGTTTTTGACGAAGTAGAGTTCCGCCGCTGAGCCGGAGGAATCCTGACGGCCCGCTACAGCGTGATGAGTGCCTGAACAGGTGCGTGATCGGACGGCCAGTCGCCGTTGTAGCGGGTGACGTTAATACCGGTTTCCAGCACGTTCACCTCTGCGTTAGCCAGAATCCAGTCGATGCGCTTGGTACCGCGGCGGGGTTCGCGGTAGTGCGGGAAGGTGCCCCACAGGTCCGAAATCCTCCGCTCGGCGGTGATCCATGCGTCGGTGAGTAATCCTCCCTCGGTCAGGGTGCGGTACGGCTGGGACTCAACGCCCGTGTTGAAGTCGCCAACCACCACAACCGGACCATCGGTTTCAAGCACGATCTCCCGGATTGCCACCATTGAACGCTGGCGGGACTTGCGTGACCTGTGATCCAAGTGCGCATTGAGCACGGTGAACTCCTTCCCCGTGGCACGGTCCTGGAACCTGGCAACCACAACTATCCGCGGCACAAAGTTGCCCCAACCGGTCGAGCCTGCCTTGCCGGGTGTATTGGACAGAGCCTGCTGTTCCCAGTCGATCAGCTCAAGCCGTTCCTCGTTATACACCACAGGACAGAGCTCCCCGCCACCATCCGCGTTGCGGCCATCACCGATACTTTGATAATTTGCGCCCAGTCCCCCGAGCACCGCTGGCAGTTGATCGGGGAGGGCTTCCTGCACGCCCAGCAAAGTTGGCTGCTCGGCCGCCAACAGCTTCCGCACCAGCGGCTCCCGCCGCGACCAGTGGTCGTGGCTCCAACGATTCACGTTCATCACGCGCCGTCTGATATTGAAGCTCATGATGTGAAGCTGAGGGGCTGCTACCGGCCCGATAAGCGGCGCCTCCACAAGCGCCATGTCCTTCATACCTTCAACCCTAGCCCTCCTTGCCGCAATCGGCCTGGAAGCCGTGCCCCGGGCGCCGGCTAAGCCTGCCGGGCAAGCTATTCGGTCCAGTCGAAGAAGCCCTTCCCGGACTTACGGCCCAGTTCACCACGTTCCACCTTGTCCCGCAGGATCTGCGGCGGCGCAAACCGCTCCCCCAGAGTCGACTCCAGGTATTCCGCAATGCCCAACCGGACGTCCAGTCCAACAATGTCCGTGGTGCGCAGCGGCCCCTGCGCATGTTTGTAGCCGAGCACCATTGCGGCATCAATGTCTTCAGCGGAGGCAACACCCTCTTCGACCATGCGCATGGCTTCCAGCGCAATTGCCACGCCCAGGCGGGAACTTGCGAAGCCGGGGGCATCATTGACGACGACGGGGGTCTTGCCCAACGCCCCAACCCACGCCCGTGCGGACTCAGCTAGTTCAGCGGAAGTCTGCCGGGCCAGGACCACCTCAATCAGGGTGGACGCGGGAACGGGGTTGAAGAAATGAAGTCCGCAAAACCTTTCCGGCCGCATGAGCTGGTCCGCGAGATCGCTGACGGAGAGCGAGGAGGTGTTCGTCGCCAGCCATGCCTCGGCCTCCAAATGTTCCTCGACCGCGGTGAGCGCCGCCGATTTCAGCTGAAAATCCTCCGGCACCGCCTCAACCACCAACCCGCAGTCAGCAAAGGACGCGTAATCCGTGGATAAGGAAACCCGCGCTGTGAGCGCAGCCAGGTCCTCCTCCGTGCTGCTCCGCTGCACGCTCTTGTCCAGCGCTGCGGTGACGCGTCCGCGCGCGGCCTCAGCGGCGTCGTCGTCCCGTTCGACGATGACGACGGCGGCACCGGCCACACAGAAGGCGTGCGCAATTCCTGCGCCCATGCGGCCTCCCCCCAGCACGCCTACCCGGTGTGGGATGCTCATTTTTTCTTCCGATCAAGAAATGCCTGCATACGGTCAAATTTCGCGCCGGATTCGAAGAGGATTCCCTGCGCCAGCTGATCGATCACAGGATGCGCCTCCGCTGGTGCGTGGAAGACGCTCTTGGTGATTCTTGTTGCCAGAGGGTCCTGTTTGGCGATCCGATCCCCAAGCGCGTGTGCCGCGTTCAGGAGAGTCTCGGCGGGATGGATTTCGGTGATCAGCCGGGCAGCCAAAGCCTCTTCGGCGCCCAGGATACGTCCGGCCAGAAGGATTTCCTTGGCCAGCGGTTCGCCCACCAGCTCCCGCAACCGCCAGGTGGCTCCGGCTGCTGCCAGGATTCCGAGGCCGGTTTCCGGATTACCAATCCTGAGCGACGGAGTGCCGATGCGGAAGTCTGCGGCATACGCCAGTTCGGCGCCGCCACCCAGCGCATAACCGTCCAACGCGGCGATCACCGGCATTGGCAGCCGGGCAATCCGCGCGAACAAGGTTGAGTTGATGCCAGCGAGCGCATCGTCCCGTCGGCGTTCCCGGAGCTGGGCAATGTCGGCGCCGGAGGCAAAGACGCCGCCCGCACCGGACAGGATCAGGATCCTCGGCTCTTTCTCCAGTAAGTGGCACACGTCGTGGAGCTCGTCGATCGTCTGCTGATCGATTGCGTTGCGCACCGCGGGACGGTTTAGCTGCACCGAGAGGCGGTCGCCGCCGTCGTCAATCAACAGCGCTTCCATTACACCCGCTCCAGCAGCATGGCCGTGCCTTGTCCCACGCCGACGCACATGGTCGCCAGACCAATACGGGCATCCTCCCTTTCAAGGCGGCCCATCAGGGTGATTGCAAGCCGCGATCCGGACGAGCCGAGTGGATGCCCCAGCGCGATGGCCCCGCCTTCGCGGTTGACCAACTCCTCATCGAGCCCGAGCCTGCGAATGCACGCCAGCGCCTGCGTGGCGAAGGCCTCGTTGAGCTCCACCGCGCCGAGGTCCGCGATGGTCAGCCCTGCGCGGGCGAGCACCTTCCGTGTGGCGGGCACTGGCCCAATACCCATGACCTCCGGCGCCACACCGGCCGATGCGCCATCGACAATGCGGGCGCGTGCCTTGAGCCCGAACTGCCGGACTGCTTTTTCAGAGGCGACGACGACGGCGGACGCCCCATCATTGAGCGAACTGGAGTTTCCAGCGGTGACAATACCGCCTGGTTTCACTACCGGCCGCAGCCCTGCCAGCGCTTCTATTGTCGTCTCCGGGCGGGGGCCCTCATCAGTGTCGACTGTCACTTCGCGCTTACCGTGCCGCGTCGCGACCGCCACGATTTCGTCGGTGAAGTGTCCGGCCGTGATGGCGGCCAGGGCACGCTCGTGGGAACGGAGTGCAAACGCGTCTGCGTCGTCGCGGGTGATGCCATCCACCCGGGCCACTTCCTCGGCCGTTTCGGGCATCGAGTAGGTCACCTTGTCCCTGGTGTTGAACGCCGGATTGGTGAAGCGCCAGCCAATGGAGGTGTCAAAGACATCCCCCGGTTTGGCAAAGGCCTTGGCCGGTTTCTCCATCACCCACGGCGCGCGGCTCATGGATTCGACGCCCCCGGCAATGACGATGTCCGCGGCGCCCGCCTTGATCATGTGCGAGGCCATGATGATCGCCGAAAGCCCCGAAGCGCAGAGCCGGTTGACGGTGATGCCGGGCACGCTGTCCGGGAGTCCGGCGAGAAGCGACGCCATTCGGGCGACGTTGCGGTTCTCCTCACCGGCGCCGTTGGCGTTGCCGAAAATCACTTCGTCGATCTGTTCCGGATCGATGCCCGCCCGGGCAACTGCTTCGCGGATGGTCAGCGCGGCAAGGTCGTCCGGCCTGACCCCAGATAGGGCGCCACCGTAGCGTCCCACAGGCGTGCGCGCCCCGCCAACAAGAAAAGCCTCGGCCATGTGTTCCTCCGTGATCATCAGCGATTCGTCGTGAAGGCGGCGTAATTACCGACCGTTCGTTCGATAAAGAATCGCATGAGCGGCGGTAGCGGTCAACATCGCGGTCGACCAAACGCGCTCTGGCGAGTGCGCGGAGACCCGGCGGGCCGCAGCACCGGATCGCCACCCCGAGACCGATCACCCGTCAGGATCAGGCGACGTGTTGGCGTCCAACAACCTTTCCGGCCTCCAACTGCAGCTCCACCCCGTGCGGAAGACCCGCAAACCAGCGGCGCAGTTCACGGTCATGGCTCACCACCACCAACGTTCCCTTGTATGAAGCGAGTGCTTCCTCCAACTCCCCCACCAGCACCGGCGCCAGATGATTGGTTGGCTCATCGAACAGGAGGATGTCATAGTGCCCAACCAAGAGACGGGCCAACGCGAGCCGCCTGTATTGGCCCGCGG
>NZ_KI914989.1:44517-62993 GCF_000520595.1 Arthrobacter sp. H5 | reverse complement strand
AACGCGAGCCGCCTGTATTGGCCCGCGGATAGGGAACCGACTGGAACGGTGAAATCCGCCGACCGGAACAGTCCGAGATTGAGCAGCCTGTCAGCATGCTCGTCGATGTCGCCGCGTAACCCGGAAGCAAACGCGGGAAGCAGCCTGATCGAGGGACGCTCCGGCAGTGGAAGCTCCTGAGGGAGGTACCCGAGCCGTCCACGCCGCTTCATCGCACCCTGATGATCCCCGGCCTGCCCCGAGATTACGTTCAACAGCGTTGTCTTGCCAGCCCCGTTGGCGCCCGTCACCAGCAGCTTTTCGCCCGCTGTCACCTCCAGAGATGGCACAGTCAGCTGGTCACCAACTGTGATGTCCCGAAGCGAAATCACAGAGCCGTGAAGGGTATGTCCACCGAATTGCGCCGACAGGACCAGCGGGCGCGGCGGGCGCTCCACCGGGTTGTCCTCGAGCCTGCGGAGGCGTTCCTGCGCATTCCGCTTTTGGCTGGTGACTGCTTCCTGCACCGTGCCCTGTTTGAAATCAAAACCCATTTTGTCGCGGTCGCGCCGCCTGCCGTATCCCATCCGCTCCTCCACGGCAGCAGCCTTGATCCGCTCTGCGGCCTTGGCATCCAACCACTCCCGGTACTCCTGCTCCCAGCGCCGGCGTTCCGCGGTCTTCGCCGACCGGTACCCCTCGTACCCATCGCCGTAGCGGCGCACCTGCCGTCGGTCTGCATCGAGCTCGATGATCGCGGTGGCGAAAGTTCGCAGGAACGCGCGGTCGTGGGAGACCGCAACAACCGCCCCGCGGTGGGAGGCGAGTTCGCGTTCCAACCAGGCGACGGCGTCGTCGTCGAGGTGGTTGGTCGGCTCGTCCAAGAGCAGCAGAGCCGCACGGTCCGCGAGCAGGCAGGCCAGCGCCAGGCGCTCCTGCTCACCGCCCGAGAGTGAATCTAACGAGCGGGAGCGCGTGATGTGACCCAGTTTGAGATGGCCCATGGCCGCGTTGACGCGGGCGTCGATCTTGTAGCCACCGTGCAGGGCGAACTCTGTCTGCAGGTCGCCGTAGCGGGCGAGTTCTGCGCCGGAAGCGCCGTCCAGGCGGGATTCCAGGGAGCGGAGCTCCGCCTCCATACCGCGGACGCCGGCAAGCGCGGCGTCGATAACGTCGCCTACCAGGTCCGACGGCGGGTGGTCCAGCGTCTGGGCAAGATAGCCCACGCGCCCGTGGATGCGGATGCTGCCCGCGTTGGGCTCTTCGCGGCCGGACAGCAGCCGCAGCATGGTGGATTTGCCCGCGCCGTTTTCACCCACCAGAGCCACGCGTTCACCGTGCGTGACCACCAGGTCAACACGCTCCAGCAGAAGCTTGTCGCCATATCCGTGCGACACGTTGGAGAGAGAAAGATGTTGGGTCAAGAACTACCTCGCAGTTGTCGAAAAGGCACCGGCGGAGCGCCCCGGGATTGCACATCGGGGCTAGCTCAACGCCGGCGAGAATGACTGGTGCGGGTTACAACCTCATAGTTCCTAGAGTGCCCTTGCGAAGCGGATTCGTCAACGGGCGGTTGAGGGTTAGGGCGGCGGTTGGTGAAGGCCAAACGGCGAGCCCTGGTCATCCCGGCAGATCTTGAAACGGCCAAACTTTGCCACCGATTCCTCCCCGCCGTCGACGTCCATGTCCTCGACCGTCCCGCCGAGGGCGCGAAGCCTTTCCACCGCGCCGCCCAAATCATCAACACGGAAGAAGAGGTAAGGCGCCGCTCCCTTGTCTCCGCTATGGATCCCGGCCGGAATCTGCGGGCCGCCGATCGTGTACCCCTTGCCGGAGGTTCCAGGCTCAAAGCTCCAGCCAAACAACTCCGAGTAGAACGTCTTGCCGCGTTCTGTGTCCTCGACTCCGAGTTCAATGAAGGACAGTTCGCCGGCCATGGTCACCCTTCCAGCCGGAACCCGAGCTTCACGGTGACCTGCCAGTCTGCAACGACACCGTCCACCAGGTGCCCGCGGACTTCCTTGACTTCAAACCAGTCGAGGTTGCGGAGCGTCTTGGCGGCCTGTGTGACGGCGTTGGTGACCGCGGCATCGATGCCGTCCGGTGACGTGCCAACGACCTCGGAAATGCTGTAGGTGTGGTTTGCCATGCTTCCTCCTTGACCATGGCCCCGGTGGGCGTGCGCCGGTGGGGCGGATGGGGCGGATGCTAGTCCTGATGTTCCGTTCGGTCTAGTGGTGAACGGGTGGAACGACGACGGCGCGCATTACGGACAGTGGTTGTCCTCAGGAGGCTGGTGTGCCGTGCCCGGGGTGCCTACGCTCATCCCATGGCATACAACATACAAATAGCGGTTGACTGCAGGAACCCGCACCAACTCGCCGACTGGTGGGCAGAGACGCTGGAGTGGGCGGTGGAACCGCAGGACGAGGCTTTCATCCGGTCCATGATCGATCAGGGGTTTGCCATGGAGTCGGAGACGCAGCTGCACAAAGGCAGGCTGGTCTGGCGGGCTGGCGCCGCGATCCGCCCTCCGGAGGAACTCGACGCAAAGAAACCCCAACGCCGCCTGCTGTTCCAGACCGCACCGGAGGGGAAAACCGTCAAGAACCGGGTGCACTGGGATGTGGCCCTGGACGGCCGCAACAAGGACGAGGTGCGCAAAGCCTTGGAAGCACGCGGGGCAACTTTTCTTTGGACTGCCAGCCAGGGACCGCACGAATGGCGCACCATGGCCGATCCTGAGGGCAACGAATTCTGCATCGCGTGAATCGGCCGCCGGGGACAGCCGCCGCGGACATAAGTTCGTCCGCGATGGATTGTGAGGGCTTTGAGTCCCCAATCCGGTCGCTAGACTCGATTGGTGACCATTGACCTTCCCCCTCAGGTATCCGACATCTTTGACCCCACCCGGTGGCGCCTTGTCGATGGCTTCGAGCACCTTCAGGACATCACTTACCACCGCCAAGTAGCACGCAGCGGGGCGGATACAAAGGACCTGCCCACCGTGCGCATCGCCTTCAACCGCCCTGAAGTACGCAATGCCTTCCGTCCCGACACGGTGGATGAGCTGTACCGCGCCATGGACCACGCCCGGATGACGCCGGACGTTGCTACGGTTCTCCTCACCGGCAACGGTCCGTCTCCGAAGGACGGCGGGCACTCCTTCTGCTCGGGCGGGGACCAGCGGATCCGTGGCCGCGATGGCTACAGGTATGCCGAAGGCGAGAGCAGGGAAACCATCGACCCGGCCCGGGCCGGCCGGCTGCACATCCTGGAAGTCCAGCGGCTCATGCGCACCATGCCCAAAGTGGTGATCGCCGTCGTCAACGGCTGGGCGGCCGGTGGCGGCCACAGCCTCCACGTTGTGGCGGACCTGACCATCGCCTCCCTCGAGCACGGCCGGTTCAAGCAGACCGACGCCACTGTGGGCAGTTTTGACGCCGGCTACGGCTCGGCCCTGCTGGCCCGCCAGATCGGGCAGAAAAAGGCCCGGGAGGTCTTCTTCCTAGCCCGCGGATACTCGGCCGAGGACATGGTTGCCATGGGCGCCATCAACGAGGCTGTGGCCCACGAAGACCTTGAAAACAAGGCCCTGGAATACGCCGCAGACATCGCACGCCAAAGCCCGCAGGCCATCCGGATGCTGAAGTTCGCCTTCAACCTTGCCGATGACGGCCTCGCCGGTCAACAGGTCTTCGCGGGCGAAGCCACCCGCCTTGCCTACATGACGGATGAGGCGGTTGAAGGAAAGGAAGCGTTCCTGGAAAAACGCGATCCGGACTGGTCCAATTATCCCTACTACTTCTAGGCGCCCCATGGAACTTCTTCCCCTCCACACCCCGCCCGAATCCGACCCGCACGCACTGCTCAAGCCACTCGCTGAGGCACTGTCGGGCGAGGGTCCCGCGGTGGCGCCCCACGCGGACAAGGATCAAACCTTCAGCGGAGGGCTGCCCAACGATGACATTGCCGCCATCCTCAGCACCTCCGGTTCCACGGGCACCCCCAAACAGACAATGCTCAGCGTCGACGCGCTCGCCGCATCCTCCATGGGCACTGCGCTTGCGCTCAAGGCTGAGGGCCAGTGGCTTCTCACCCTTCCCGTGCACTACGTCGCAGGCTTCCAGGTGCTGGTCCGCTCGCTCTACGCGGGAACGCGCCCATGGGCGATGGACCTTTCCGGCGCATTCTCGCCCCAAATATTCACCGACGCCGCAGCCGAGCTGACCGACCGCGTTCGCTTCACGTCGCTGGTTCCCACGCAACTGCACCGCCTCCTCGATGACCCCGCTCCAGAAACCATCAAGGTGCTGCAGCGGTTCAACGCGATCCTGCTTGGCGGCGCGTCCGTCAGCGACACGCTTCGGGAGAAGGCCCGCAAACACGAACTCAAAATCGTGCGCGCCTATGGCATGAGCGAAACCTGCGGGGGCTGCGTGTACGACGGCGTCCCCCTTGAGGGCGTGGAACTCACCAATGACGCAGGCCGGTTGTGGATCAGCGGCCCCATACTCGCCGACGGTTACCTGGGGCAACCGGAACTCACTGCCGACAGGTTTCCGTTCAACTCAGGCCGGCGCTGGTTCAAGACGGACGACGACGGCACCATGGACGGTGGCGTACTCACCATCAACGGACGGATCGACGACGTCATCGTGACCGGTGGACTTAAGGTCTCCGCCGCGGCCGTCTCCAGCGCGATCGAAGACATGGACGAGGTGCGCCAGGCGCTGGTGCTGGGTATCCCGAACTCCGAGTGGGGCACCCAGGTTGCTGCCGCCGTCGTCGGCTCCGTCAGCCCGGACGCCGTCAGGAGGCATACGCTGGAACGGCTCGGCGGGCACGCAGTGCCCAAGACCATCCTCACCCTCGATGCGCTGCCGCTGCTGCCCAACGGCAAACCGGACCGGATGGCCGTGCGGGCGCTGCTTGAACAGTCCAGCCTCTAACACCCGACAGGAAGGAGCGACCCGTGGCCACTGCTGCCCAATGGATCGAGGGCGCCCGCCCACGCACGCTGCCGATGGCCATTGCGCCAGTCATTATCGGCTGCGCCGCGGCCTTCGACCTCGACGCCTTCAAGCCGATCCATGCACTCCTCGCGGCTATCGTTGCGGTTCTGCTGCAGGTAGGCGTGAACTACGCCAATGACTATTCCGACGGCGTCCGCGGCACCGACAATGACAGGGTGGGTCCGCTGCGGCTCACTGGCTCGGGAGCGACGCGGCCGCGGCAGGTGAAGTGGGCAGCGTTCGCGAGCTTCGCGCTGGCGATGACCGCCGGCACCACCCTGATAGTGCTTTCCCAAACCTGGTTCCTGCTGCTGGTGGGAGTGGGTTGCGTGGCGGCGGCATGGGGTTATACGGGCGGCCGGAACCCTTACGGCTACATGGGGCTGGGCGACCTGTTTGTCTTCGTCTTTTTCGGTCTGGTGGCCACCCTCGGCACCACCTACACACAGGCCGGACAGCTCAACCCGGTGGCTTGGGTGGGCGCCATCAGCACGGGCATCATCGCTATGGCCCTGCTGATGGCCAACAACGTACGGGACATTCCCACCGACAGGGAAGCCGGAAAGAACACGCTCGCGGTCCGCCTGGGCGACACCGCCGCCAGGGTTAGTTACGTGATGATGCTGGCGATCGCCCTGCTGCTGCCCCTATTCCTCGCCTACGACTATCCATGGGTGCTGCTGGTGCTGCTGCTCATTCCGCTGTGCCTGATGCCGAGCTGGCTGATGCTCAAAGGAAAGAAGCGCCGAAGCCTGATTCCGGTGCTGAAGCAGACCAGCATTATCAATCTGGGCTTTAGCCTGCTGTTCGGAGCGGGAATTCTCCTGACCAGCGTGCTGGCCTGAATCAGTGGGGCGCTAGCCGCGGTTTCGTCGGTCGGCGTTGACGGGGCTGTTGGGATCATAATGGTCCTCCGCCTCGGCATCACCAAGCTCCGCGACAGTACGCGCGGGCGGCGTATCTTCGCGGAAACGGCGCTGCAGTGACGCGGAAGCCGCGTCCCGCATCGCTCTGAAGAACAAGTAGGTCACGCACCAGGCAAGCACAGCCGCGATCACTGCGGACATGATGGCGCCCAATCCCATCCAGTAGCAGATGACAAAGAACACCAGGACAAAGCCCAGTCGCAGGGCAGTAAATTTGAAGAAGGCCACCGCTCAAGTTTACTCGCCTACAATTGATGCATGCCCCGCCTGTTGTTGTTCCTAGCCATCGTTGGAGTTGCCGTCATTGTGTACGCGCTCTTCGACTGCATCATGAGCCGTGCCGAAGAGGTCCGGAGCATTTCCAAGCCCGCCTGGGTCATCACCATTCTCCTGGTGCCCCTGCTCGGCGCAGGGTTATGGTTCCTTTTTGGCCGGCCCCGTTCAGGCGGATCTCCATCCCCACGGGTCACGGACCCGCGTCATCCCACCGCGCCGGACGACGATCCGCAGTTCCTCCGCAACCTTGAAACCCGCCGCCGGCAGCAGGCCAAGGAGGCGGAGCTTCGTCGGCGCGAAGAAGAGTTGAAGGCGCAGGAACGGGAAAAGAAGAACGACGACGGCGCCTCCAATAGCGACAACCCGGATTCCGAAGATCCCCGGCAGGGCCCGGGCAGCAAGACCGCTTAACGCGGGCCACTGGGCAGGATCTCCACGCGCGCCCAACATATCGGTCGATCACCCGTGGTCCATCAAGCGAGGCACGAGCGCGTGGAGAACCGACATCAGGACGGCCGGCGCAGCGGTCCCGGCAGGTAGGCTGCGCCGGGCCCGCGGCTGGCGACAACATCCTCCGGGTTCTGGATGCCGCAGTTTTTCAGCGACAGGCAGCCGCAGCCAATACAGGAGTCCAGCCCGTCGCGCAGCGCCGTCAGCGCCCTGATCTGCTCGTCCAGGCGGCCTTTCCAGCTGCGGGAGAGCCGCTCCCAATCGGCCCGGCTGGGCGGTCTTCCACCGGGAAGTGCTGAGAGGGCATCACCCACCTCGTCAAGGCTCAGGCCCACATTGCGTGCCGCACGGATGAAGGCCAGCCGGCGCAGAACGTTGCGCTGATAGCGCCGCTGTCCAGCGCTTGTCCTCGTTGCTTCGATCAGGCCCATCCGTTCATAGAAACGCAGTGCCGAGGTGGCGAACCCACTCCGCTCGGCCACCTGGCCCACGGCCAGAAGATCCCGTGTCTGGAGCGCCATCATCTTTCCCCTCTTCAGCCCTTGACTTGAAGTTAACTTCAACTTCAATACTGGATCATGCACCGCACATCCACAAGGGAGGACATCATGCCCACAGCACTCATCACCGGCGCATCACTGGGCTTTGGCCGCGCTCTGGCCACGGAACTGATCCTGGAAGGCTGGGCGGTCATAGCGAACGGCCGCCGATCCGGCCTGCTCGATGAGCTCAGCCGCGACGTTGGGCAGGGCACTCTGGTACCGGTCCCGGGGGACATTACCGATCCGGCACATCGACAGCAGATCCTCGAGGAGGTCCAACGCCTCGGCTCGTTAGACCTGCTCGTCAACAACGCGAGCTCCCTCGGGCCCAGCCCCCTCCCGCCGCTCAGGCACTATCCGCTGAAGGAGCTCACTGACGTCTACCAGACCAACGTGGTGGCGCCGCTCGCAATGTTTCAGCTGGTGCGCCGCTGCTCGCGGACTCCCGCGGCGTCGTCGTCAACATCTCCTCCGACGCCGCCATGGAAGCCTACGAAGGCTGGGGCGGTTACGGATCATCGAAGGCAGCGCTGGACCAGCTGAGCGCTGTCCTTGGCGCCGAGGAATCCACCATCAGCGTCTACGCTTTCGATCCTGGCGACATGCGCACCGCGATGCATCAGCAGGCATTTCCGGGAGAGGACATTTCCGACCGGGCGCTCCCGGAGACGGTGGTTCCCGCGTTGCTTTCCATGGTGGCGCAACGGCCGCCCAGCGGGCGATACAGTGCAGCTGAATTCCTCGCGAAAGGGACCGCGCGATGAACGTTCTGACGAAGTTTGAACTGCCCGAAAGCTTTTCCGCAACCGAACCGCCCGAGGCACGCGGCATTTCCCGGGACCAGGTGCGGCTCCTGGTTTCGGACGGTCACACCATTACGCACGGCCGTTTCGCCGACCTTCCGCGTTTCCTGCACCGCGGGGACCTCCTTGTTGCCAATGATTCCGCCACCCTTGCGGCAGCCGTGGATGGCCGGTTGGCGGACGGGCGTCCCGTCACGGTCCACTTCGCCACCGAGCTCGACGACGGCACCTGGGTGGTCGAGGTGCGCCCGGCCGTGGACGCAGCCGGCCCAGTGCCGGGACTGGAGAGCGGTGATCTGGTGCACCTCCCCGCACGCACCGCTCTCACCCTGCTTGACCCGTACCCGGACGCTGCACCCAAGCGGCTCTGGACAACGGACGCGCGCAATATCGCCAGGCTCCTGAAAAACCACGGGCGGCCCATCACCTACGGGTACGTTCCGCGTCGCTGGCCGCTCGCCGATTACCAAACGATTTTCGGCGTGACCCCCGGCAGCGCCGAGATGCCGAGCGCCGGGCGACCCTTCACCCCCGGAGTACTGGAGGGATTGCGGGCGGAAGGCGTGAGCCTGGCGCGCATCACACTGCACACAGGCGTGTCGTCACCGGAGAGCGGCGAGCCGCCCAGCCCGGAGCGCTTTGTGGTTCCGGCGGAGACCGCACTGCTGGTCAATTCAACGCACGACGCCGACGGCCGGGTGATCGCGGTCGGAACCACCGCGACACGGGCGTTGGAGTCCGTGGCGGACACGGCTGGCCGGGTGAGTCCTGGCACCGGATGGACCCACCTGATACTTGGTCCAGACCGTCCCGCACGCACGGTGGGCGGGCTGATCACCGGCTGGCATGCTCCGGGTGCGTCGCACCTGCTGCTACTCGAAGCGGTGGCGGGCGCCGCCGTCGTCGGGCGTGCTTACCAGGAGGCACTGGCGAACCGCTACCTGTGGCACGAGTTCGGGGACAGCGCTCTGCTCTTGGCGCCCCGGAGGACTCAGGCGTAGCTGTGCAGCCCTGAGAAGTAGACGTTCACAATCGTGAAGTTGAAGACGATGCAGAGGTACCCGGTGATCGACAGCCATGCCGCCCGTGTCCCGGTCCAGCCGCGGGTGGCCCGGGCGTGCAGGTAGCCCGCAAAAACAACCCAGATCACAAAGGTCCACACCTCTTTGGTGTCCCAGCCCCAGTATCTGCCCCAGGCCTGTTCTGCCCAGATGGCACCCGCCATCAGGGTGAACGTCCACATGACAAACGCGATCGCGTTGATCCGGTAGGACAGGTTTTCCAGGCTCAGCGCGGAAGGCACCAGCCGCATGAACGGTGTCTTGTCCTGTTTGCCCGCGAGCAGCCGGCTCATGCGGTCCGCCTGGATCAGCTGAAGCACGGACATGGCGAAGGTCAGGGTAAACAGTGCCGACGCCGTGACCGCCACCGACACATGGATGATCAGCCAGTAGCTCTGCAGGGCGGGAACCAGGTTGCCCACCGGGGTGGGAAATCCAATGGTGGCCGCGCAGAGCATGACCACAACCAGCCCAATGACAAAGGTTCCCAGGAACCGCAGGTCCTTGCGCGTGAGTACCAACAGAAACACCACAGCGACCACCAAAGCGCCGGTGGTGCAGAACTCGTACATGTTGCCCCAGGGCACGCGGCCCGCCGCCACTCCCCTGCTCACCACGGCTACACCATGCACGACGGCGGCAACAGCAGTCAGTGCCACAGCGATGCGTCCGACGACGCGGCGCTCGCCCTGATAGTCCATGGCGTCGTCGGCCGTTGCTGCGGCGGCATTGCCTGATGAAGCATTCTCCGCCCTGCCACGGCCTCCTGCCACCACACCGGCCGCAACGAGTTCGCGC
Source organism: Arthrobacter sp. H5 (assembly GCF_000520595.1). GTDB lineage: Bacteria > Actinomycetota > Actinomycetes > Actinomycetales > Micrococcaceae > Arthrobacter_D. The sequence continues at coordinate 53,143 of NZ_KI914989.1, read as the reverse complement.
TCCTGCTCCGACTCGGCAAGGCCGGCTTCCACTGCGCGGATTCTGCGGCTGCTCTTCACCAGGTCCCAGGTGAAGGCCACAAACGCCGCCGTGTAAGCGAGCGCCGCGAGGAGCATGAACAGCTCGCTGTACTGCCCCAGGGTTTCGTCAATGTTCTGCATCAGTTGTCCTTACCATGTGGTTGCCTGGAGCTCCGCGCGGAAGAGGTCTCCATGTCTCCATGTTCGTCTGTTGGGGCGGTGTCCGCCAGCCACCGTTCGCGGAACAGTTTGTCGAGTGCCCCACCTTCGCCGGCCAGCCGATGGTCCTCGCCGCGGGCAAGCAGCCCGTATTCCACCATCACCCGGCCGTCGTCGTGCGTGCCGGCGCGCACCCACGCGCGCCGTCGTCCGATGAAGAGAGATGCGCTCAATCCGGCGAGCGCCAGGGAGGAGAAAACCAGCGCGCCAACCTGCGCCGGATCGTGCGTGATGTCCAGGGCAACATAGCGCCGTAGCCCATCGAACGTGATGGAGCCCTTGCCGTCGGGGAGTTCCTGCGTCTCACCGGCGTCGAGCACTATGCCGCCGTCGTCGCTGTTCCTGCTGTTGAGTTCCGTCAGCTCCTCCGTGTCCAGCACGTAGACGTTCTTTGGTTCGCCGTCGTCCAGGCCCAGGTCACCGTAGTAGGAGTTGAGGTTCAACTGGGGAAGGAACGGGTCAGGGTCGCGGGAGAAGGACACGCCGTTCTCATCCACTGCGGCTGTCGGCAGGAAGAAGCCCACAAATCCCAGTTGGTCCGGCTGTGCGTCGGGGACCTTGATGACCACCAGGGAGGTGAAGAGGCCGTCCTGCGGAATTGAAACCACCGGCCCCTGATACGCGATGTTCCCGTCGCCGTCACGGACGGTGACCACCGGTGCGTAGCCGTTGCCCACCAGATAGACGCTGGTGCCGCCGATGGTCAGGGGGGCGTTGACCTTCAGGATCTGTTCCTCGGGCTCGGCGTCCGGGCCAGCCTTGGTGGTCATGGTGGCCGTGAAGTCGATTGGCTGGCCGTAGTGGGTGAGTTGGCGGTCAAAGCGGACATCGAAATTATCAAGGGTGACGGAGTACGGTTCCAACTGATTGTCGGAGAAATTGGTGCCGGGGTTGAACGAGTCATATCCCACCAGCGTGTTCACAAAGGTGTCACCCTCCACCAGGATCTTCTGTCCGCGGTAGCCGAACAACCCGCCGGCCGCAACTGAGACCAGCACGCCGATCAGTGACACATGGAAAATGAGGTTTCCCAGTTCCTTGGTGAACCCGCGTTCGGCTCCGACGGACGGCGTCTTGCCGTCCTCATCCCTGACGTCAACCCGGTAGCCGCGCTTCTTGAGCATCGCGGCGGCGTCGGTCACGGCCGAACCCGCCGTGACATCGCCACCCGGGATGGCAAGTGTACCGTAGACGGGCATGCGCGAGAGCCTGCGGGGGGTGCGCGGCGGCTTGGAGCGCACCGCCCTGGCATGGACCATCGCCCGTGGAATCACACAACCAATGAGTGAGATAAAGAGCAGCAGGTAGATCGCCGAGAACCAGACGGAGGAATAGACATCGAACAGCTGGAACCAGTCCAGGACCGGTCCGGCCTCCGGGTTGTTTCGGATGTACTGCGTCACCACCGCGGGATTGGCGGGACGCTGGGGGAACAGTGATCCGGGGACAGCGGCAACAGCCAGCAAAAGGAGCAGGAACAGCGCCGTACGCATGCTTGTGAGTTGGGTCCACGCCCAGCGCAGCGTTCCCACAAAACCCAGGGCGGGCAGCGATACGTCCGGCCTGCGGTCCTTTTCCGCCAGGGCGTGATCCTCTTTATCGGGGTACATCATATGGGTAACGTCACTCCCCCCAGCCACTGCTGCAGGTGGTTGATCCACAGGTTCCATACGCCTGAGACCATCAGCACTCCCACCAGGACGAGCATGCCCCCACCGAGACGCTGCAGGAGCAGGCGGTGACGGCGAAAGAAGGCCATGGCGCCCATTCCCCGGCGGATTCCGAGCGAAATAAGCAGAAACGGCAGCCCCAGGCCGAGGCAATACACAAAGGTCAGCAGCGCACCTTTGGCCGCACTCGCGTCGTCGTTGGAGAACGCCAGCAGCTGCACTGCCGACAATGTTGGGCCAATGCACGGAGCCCAGCCGAGGCCAAAAGTCAGTCCAAGCAGCGGCGCACCCCACAGACCGGTGGGGACGCGCGTGTGCAGCTTACGGTCACGCTGGAACCAGGAGAAGCCGCCAATGAAGACCACGCCGAGCAGGATAACCACCACGCCAAGCACTCTCAGCAGCCAATCCTGCGACCCGGCCATCCAGGCTCCCAGCTGGCCGAAGAGCGCACCGTAGGCCATGAAGACGGCGGAGAATCCCAAGACAAACAGGCCAATACCGGCGAACATCCGTCCGCGTTTCTGCTGCTCAAGATCAACACCGGTCAGGCCGGTTACGTAGCCAAGATAGCCCGGAACCAGCGGCAGCACACAGGGCGAGGCAAAAGACACCAGCCCGGCAAGCAGCGCAACCGGCAGCGCCAGCAGCATGGAACCGTTCAGCACGGTGTCGGCAAAGAGATTGCCTGCGGGTTGGAGTACGACGACGGCGCTCAGTTGGCTGGTCAAGGTCACGATGCGTTACTCAGCCAGCACGGCTTCGATGAGTGCGCTCAAGGTGCCCTTTTCGGCGAGCCCAAGGATGCGGGCGGAGACCCTGCCCTGCCGGTCCAGCACCAGTGTGGTGGGCACGGCCTGCGGCGGCACGTAGCTTGTCATGGCGAGCAGCACGCCGCCGTCCTTATCATTGAAACTGGGATAGGGGATACCGAAGCTGCGCTCGAAGGCCTCGGCCGTAGGCTGTTCATCCCTGATATTCACCCCAAAAAACTGGGGACCCTGCGGCGCGAACTCCTCATGCAGAGCCACAAGATCCGGTGCTTCCTTGCGGCACGGGGCGCAGGCCGCGTACCAGAAGTTCAGGACGGTCACCGTGCCCTGCCAGTCACGGGAGTTGACCGTAGTGCCGTTGTACAGGGTGCCGGACAATTCCACGGGAGCGCCGCGTTCCGCCTCGGCGTATTCCGTAACCGAGCCGTCCCCGGCGATGTAGTTCTTGTTGTTTCCTTCGGCGGCCTGCTGTGCCAGCGGGTCCTCCGCCGCGCAGGAGGCAAGCGCCATCGAGGCGGGTAATCCCAGGGCGAGGGCCGCTCCGAATTTCAAAATGGAGCGTCGGCCGGGAGCTTGGTTAGATTGAGTCACAGCTACTTCCACAATTTCTACAACGTGTAGTAATCCTATTACGCTCCCGGCAGGTTCGCCGCATCGCGCAGCAGATCAGCGCAGGGCTCCTGGTAGCTGACTCCCTCAAGCCGGCTTCCGGAAAACCGCAGCGAGGTCACGGAGGTCAGGCTGCATTGGCGGCGGCGGGGATCATGCCAGAGCCTCCTGTTCTCGGCAGCCAGGCGGGAGACCCAAATGGGCAGCTGATGACTGACCATGATGGCTTCCGCATCCTCTCCGTCCGACAGCTCCAAGGCATGCTTCCGGGCATCCTGGACTGCGGCCATTACGCGAGTCACCTGCTCCAGATAGGGCTCCCCCCACGATGGACGGAAGGGGTTGGTCAACATGCCCCAGTGCTTCGGGTTTCGTAGCTGGCTTTTAATCCCGGCCATACCTTCAAAACGGTTCTCGGCCTCAATGATCCGCTCTTCGGTCATAATCGTCAGACCGAGGGCCTTGGCGGTGGGCGTAGCCGTTTCCTGCGCACGGACCAGCGGTGACGCAATCAGATGGACAATCCGGGCGCCGTCGTCCCTTCGCTGTTCAAAGTGACCTGCGATCCGCTCGGCCATTTGATGACCCAGCGGGGACAGATGAAACTCCGGCAGCCGGCCGTACAACACGCCGCCCGGGTTATGGACCTCGCCGTGACGCACAAGGTGAACGGTTGCAATGGACATGTCCCCAGTTTCTCACCAGATGGGCCGCCCTCTAAATCGAGTGAAACCGGTCCTCGGTCCGTCCGCGGAAAATTTTATTGAACTTTGAACTGAATTCTGGAATAAAAGATGCAAATGCATGTTTATAGTAGGTGTAACCCAGCCGGCAACGGCCTACCCCTAAGCCACCACGCGGGCATTCCGCGTTTCATACAAGGAGAACACCATGGCAATTCCCACCGGCCTCACCAACGGCACCTGGACCCTCGACGGCGCTCACAGCGAAATTGGATTCAGTGTTCGCCACGCCGGGATCAGCAAGGTCCGCGGCAACTTCGACACGGTGGACGCAGCCCTGAACATAGGTCCGTCCCTGGAGGGCTCCAAGGTCGTCGCCACCATTCAGACCTCGTCATTCAACTCAAACGACGAGAACCGCGACGCCCATGTGCGCGGCGGCGACTTCTTCGACGCTGAGCAGTTTCCGGAGATGACCTTCGAATCCACGGGGGTAGCGGGTTCGGGCGAGACCTACCAGCTCACAGGAAACCTGACCATCCGCGGAATCACCAAGGAGGTTGTCATTGACACGGAGTTCAACGGCGTTGCCGTGGACCCCTTCGGCGCAACCCGGGCAGGATTCTCCGGACAGACCGTCATCTCCCGCAAGGAATTTGGGCTGACCTGGAACGCCGCGCTTGAGGCCGGCGGAGTCCTCGTGGGCGACAAAGTGACCATCAACCTCGACGCCGCATTCGTGGCTCCCGCAAAGTAGCCGACTCCCGAAGGCCACACCGCTCGTGAAACAACGAGGGGTGTGGCCTTTGGCGTTTGCAAAACGGGCTGTGAAAACCTGGAAAGCGCCACGGGCGGCGGTAATGTTGGTCGCAGGGTCCCGGATACACATTTCCTGAGGACGGGACCACACCTGCAGTCTTACCCATAGAACGGATGCGCGATGAGCACCCCACCCAGCAATACCGATCCCCAGCAGCCCCCGCCGGGCCAGAACCCGCACGGAGACCACCCGCCGCAAGGCCAAGACCCATACGGGCAGCAGCCCCCGTATGGACAACAGCAGAACCAGCCCCAGTCGCCATACGGTTATCAGGCCGCGCAACCGTCGGGCTACAGCTATCCGGCCGGATCCACGCCGGCCCCCGCGGCGAAACCCCCGATGCCCAAAGAGGTTAACCTGGCCTTCTGGCTGATCATTGCTGCTGGCGCGCTGTATTTCATCTCAAGCATCATGACGGCCATGGACCCGCTTGGAAACGCGGGCGTCGGACTCGACCAGATCGAATCCTCCGGGGTTGATCCGGACACGGTTGCCGGCCTTATCAGCACACTGTCGATTGTTCTTGGCATCGTGTTCACCGGACTGTACGTCCTGATCGCATTCTTCATCCGCAAAGGCAAAAACTGGGCACGCATCACGGGAACGGTCTTCGCGGCCCTGTCCATCTTTGGCATCGCGAGCGGGATTCTTCCGGCGGTCTACACCCTGCTTGGAATTGCGGGAATTGTTCTGTGCTTCCTCAAGCCATCCAACGAATACTTCAAACCTCAACCGGCGCGGTACTGACTCACGCAGCCTACTGGGCTGAACGGGCGCGGGCATCGGACTCCAGGTCCGGTTCCTGCGCCCGTTGTGCGTGATAAGCCAGAATCTGAAGTTCGGTTGCCATATCCACCTTGCGCAGCTGGACATGTTCAGGCACCTGAAGCACAACGGGGGCAAAGCTCAGAATGCTCGTCACCCCGGCGTTGACAAGTTCGTCGCAGAGCAGCTGTGCCACGCCGGCAGGCACTGCGAGTACAGCCATGTTTGCCCGGGTTCGTGCCAGCACCGTTGCGAGCTCGCGGATAGGACTCACCCGCAGCCAGCCCACTTCTGTGCCAACAACCATTTGATCCGCGTCGAATAGTGCAACAACTTCGAATCCCCTGGACTGAAAACCTGAATAGCCCGCCAACGCACGCCCGAGGTTGCCAGCCCCCAGAATCGCGACCCGCCAATCCTTTGTCAGGCCGAGCGCGGTTGAGATCTGTCCGTTCAGGTAGTGGACGTCGTACCCCACTCCCCTGGTGCCGTAAGAGCCGAGGTAGGAGAGGTCCTTACGCAGGATCGGGGAGTTTACGCCGGCCGCGTCGGCCAGCTCGTCCGAGGAAACCCTTTCTGTCCCTTCGGCCAGCAGTGAGTTGAGTGCGCGCAGGTAAATGGTCAGGCGGGAAAGCGAAGCAGGCGGAATATTCCGGCCATGCGCTTCGCCCGCGGCCCGTAATTCGGGTATCTCCGACGTTGACACTCTCCACCGCTCCGTTGCATTGCACGCCGTCCCAACGGCGCTATCCTCCACGGCGCTTCGCAGCCAAGAAGGAGTATCTCCACTTTATTGCGCTGGGCTTTCCCCTCAAAGTTCAATGAAGCCATACGCCAACAAAGGCTTCATTCCTGTGAAAGCAACCTCCGCAGCCGGTCTTCGTCGATCCTCCAAAAGTCCCGCTGAATGCCGTCAATCATCAGCACCGGAATCTCCTCCGCGAACTTTTCCAGCAACTCCGGGTGGTCCAGCACAGATCTCTCTCTCCATTGGAGTCCCAGTTCGGCCGCGACCCGCGCGACCACAGTACGCGCGTCCCCGCACAGATGGCATTGAGGCTTGGTGAGCAACACGATATCCGGCTGGGCCGCGCCCGCGGCCAGCTTATGCTGCTCCATCATCTCAAACTACCGCCTCGCCCTGCCTGCAACAGCATCCAGACCGGCAAGTGATTAGACTCGTCGTATGTCCGCAGCCAGCACGGAGTCCGCCGTGGAATCCCCAGCATTGCCCGGGCCGGGCGGTGAAGCCGCCTTTTTCGATGTGGACAACACCATGATGCGCGGCGCAAGCCTCTTTCATGTAGCCCGCAAAATGTACCAACGCCGGGCTTTCACTCTGAGGTTTGCGGCTGGGCTGGCTTGGAAACAGCTTCGGTTTGTCATGCGCGGCGAGAACATGACCGACATCAACTCTGTTCGGGATGCTGCTCTGGCCTTCGCCATCGGCATTGCCCACGAGGACGTCCTGGCATTGGGCGAGGAAGTCTACGACGAAATGATCGCGTCGAAAATCTGGCCGGGCGCGCGGGCGTTGGCTGACCAACACCTCAAGACCGGCCGCAGAGTGTGGTTGGTAACGGGCACACCGGTGGAAGTCGCGAGTGTGATTGCCAACAGGCTGGGGCTTACAGGTGCTTTGGGAACCGTGGGCGAAGTCTCTGACGGCTTTTACACCGGCAAACTGGTGGGCGAATTTTTGCATGGGCCGGCGAAGGCGGTTGCAGTCCGGGCCCTGGCGGAAAAGGAAAACCTGGATCTTGAGAGATGCTGGGGGTACAGCGACTCCTACAATGACATTCCGTTGCTCAGCATTGTGGGTCACCCTGTGGCCATCAACCCTGATCACCGGCTGCGCAGGCACGCCCGGGACAACAACTGGCCAATTTACGACTTCCGAAGCGGCAGACGCGCCGCCACACTCGGCCTCAAGGCGGCCACCGGCGCCGGCGCGGTCTACGGATTGTGGCGGGGGTTCGCGCGTATGCGCGACCGCTGACGCCAACGCAGAGTAGTTTTCGCACCATCTGACAGCGTGTTAAACCAAAACCGGCCCGCCAGGGTTGGCGGACCGGGAGCACTGCGCCGCTGGCGCAGCAGGCGCTACTTCTTGTTGCGGCGCTGGTGGCGGGTCTTACGAAGCAGCTTGCGGTGCTTCTTCTTGGCCATACGCTTGCGGCGCTTCTTAATTACTGAACCCACAAAGTCCTCACAAACTTCTATTCCGGTGTCCTGCAACCATCACCCTCTACGCTGGCGGTGGCGCCTGATTCTGACATTGACGCAAAACTCACATGAGACCGGCACCATGATGCCGCATGCAAAAACGCTCCTTAACAGGGTACCGCTAATTTGACGGAACCCCTGACCGATGGGCGCCCCCGCAGCCTTAGCCTGTCTCCGACTGCCCATCCACGGAGGCACCGCGTACGTACTGTTGAACAGCCGACTCCGGCACCCGATAGGATCTTCCGAACCGCACGGCCGGCATTTCCCCAGAATGAACCAAACGGTAGACAGTCATCTTCGAGACACGCATGACCTCAGCGACCTCCGCGACGGTAAGAAACCGCACATCCGAGAAATTGTTCCCGTCCGTCATTCCACCACAGTCCTTTTTCTCAGAGCAGTACCCTGGGGTTGGGCACTGACGAGCGGTGCCGACGATCACCCTAACGGCGTGTCGCCTTGTAATGTATCGATTATCCGCCTAGAGGAACACTCTAGTGGTTGATTTGGCTAAAGTGAAAGCGCAGTTTGGTCACAATCCGAACGTTCGCCGGATGCGGGAGCTGAGCGCGAGCTGCTTGAGGACTGACCCGGTAACCGACCATTCCATGCAGGCGTCCGTCACGCTCTGCCCGTAGACCAGGTCCACCCCGCGCTCCACGTCCAACGGCTGCGCACCGCCCACCAGAAAGCTCTCCAGCATGACTCCGGCGATGAGCGGCGAGGATTGGACGTTGACCGCGATTTCCAGTGCCACTTGCGCCTGACGGTGGTGGTTCTTGCCGCTGTTGGCAAGGCTTGCGTCGATAATCAGCCGCTCGTTGAGCCCCGCAGCGGA
>NZ_KI914989.1:32176-44417 GCF_000520595.1 Arthrobacter sp. H5 | reverse complement strand
GCCGCTCGTTGAGCCCCGCAGCGGACAGGCGGCCCGCCGCTTCACCGACGTCGCCAGCCCCGTAATTTGGGCCCGCCGCGCCACCGCGGAGAATCAAGTGAGCATCAGGGTTTCCGGCCGTGCTCACCAAGGCCGCGCGGCCGTCGTCGTCAATTCCCAGGAACGCCTGCGCAGCCGATGCGGCGGCGCAGGCGTCAAGCGCCACCTGCAGACCGCCGTCCGTCCCATTCTTGAATCCAACCGGCATGGATAGCCCGGATACCAATTGGCGGTGGATCTGGCTCTCGGTTGTGCGTGCGCCAATCGCGCCCCAGCTGATCAGATCTGCAACGTACTGGGGACTGATCGGTTCGAGGAATTCGGTGCCCACGGGTAGTCCAAGCCTGCCCACCGCCATGAGGAATCCGCGCGCTGCACGCAGACCGGCCGCGATGTCATGGCTGCCATCCAGATGCGGGTCATTAATCAGCCCCTTCCATCCCACGGTGGTGCGTGGCTTCTCGAAGTAGGCACGCATCACCACCAGCACATCTCCGCGGTGTTCCCGGGCCGCTTCCGCCAGCTTTTCCGCGTATTCCAGACCGGCCTTCGTGTCATGGATGGAGCAGGGTCCCACGATCACCAGAAGACGGTCGTCAACGCCGTTCAGAATGGCGCGCACCTCGTCGCGGGAGCGCCCGATCTGCCCGGCCAGTTGATCATCCACGGGTTGTTCGGCGATCAACGATTGGGGAGAGGGCAGTGCCTTGAACCCGCGGATGCGCAGGTTGGAGGTTTTGCTCAGCTGTCAATGTATTCATGGTGTCCCGTCTGTCTGGAGATCCTGGGGCCGCTCCAACGGGACTCTATCTTTGTGAGCCTGCCGCGTAAACGACAAAGGGCAGAGAAGATTCTCTGCCCTGTTGGCTCTGAAGGGGTTGGTCAGCGCATTAGGCCGCGGGCTCCTCCAGAGCCAACGAAAAATACGCATACCAACGACTTGTCATAAAAAGGAGGCTAACCGCAGTAGTGCCGTCCACCAAACCGTCCGGCTTATTCCTTACGACGGCGCAGCTTGGGAAACTGGGCCAAAAGGTCAGCCGCGGCGCGCCCAACCGTGCGCCCAAAAGCCTGTTGGGACTGATCCTGGCTGGCCAGGGTATGGGCTGCTGCCGACAGGTCAGATGCCTGCAGGTGCGCTGCGGGTTCCACGTACACTGGCTGGTCCAGGCGGCGGGTATCTGCAGAGCCGGCGGCCCGTGGAAGGTCAAACTCGGCGAGCCAGCGGGCTATTTCCTGCAGCGGGCCGGAGTTCAGCGAGTAGAACCTCTTCTGCCCCTGCGCCCTCATGGAGACAAGACCTGCCTCGCGGAGTACTTTGAGGTGCTTGGAGACGGTGGGTTGGCTGACGGCAAGTTCCTCAACCAGTTCGCCGACAGCTTTGTCACCCGTGCGCAGGGATGCAAGGATTTCGCGGCGGGTGGCTTCGGCGATGACGGCAAAAACATCATCGATGACCATCCCATAACCCTAGCCACATATACGCGAAAGGGCATCCCTTGACGGCGGGGCCGGGCTGAATCGTTACGGATACTCTCGGACCAACCTCGGTCAGTCAAACCAGGGGTCGAGCCCGTGCAGGGGAAACACTGCCTTCCGGGTGGCCATGACTGAACGGTCCAGGGCATCGTTGGGATCGAAACCCACTTCCCAGGAGCGCCACCAGATGTCCCCCCCGTCCCCCATGAGCAGAGGGGTTTTCCGTCCGTAGCGCGCAAGCACGTGTTCCCGCCAACTCTCCGGCACCGGCGTGGACAAATTAACGGTCGCGCCGGCGGCAACGGCAATGAGCGCGGACCAGGATCGGGGAACTACGCTGGTCAGGTTATACCCGCCACCTCCGGTGGCGATCCACCGGCCGCCGCAGTGCCGCGAGGCAAGGTCGCAAATGGCAACCGCTGCTTCCCGCTGTGCATCTACGCTGATTTGAAGATTGGTCAGCGGATCATCCCTGTGGCTGTCGCAGCCATGCTGGCTCACAATCACCTCGGGCTCGAAGACGGCCGCTAACTGTGGCACAACAGCATGGAAGGCGCGTAGTAATCCAGAATCTCCGGTGTGCGTTGGCAGGGCAACGTTCACGGCTGTGCCTTCCGCACCTGGCCCGCCGATTTCGTTCGAGAACCCTGTACCCGGGAAGAGGCTCATTCCCGTTTCATGCAGTGAGATGGTCATGACTCTCGGATCATCCCAGAAGATCTCCTGTGACCCGTCACCGTGGTGGGCGTCCACGTCTATGTAGAGCACCCGGCCCGTTCCCGAGTCCAGTAGCCGCTGAACTGCCGCGGCGGCGTCGTTATAGATGCAGAATCCGCTCGCTCGCGAGCGCCCGGCATGATGCAGCCCGCCGCCGAAGTTGACGGCATGCAGCACAGCTCCGGACAAAACGGCGTCCGCCGCGGCCAGTGAGCCACCAACAAGCCGCGCGCTGGCATCATGCATTCCCTCAAACGCGGGGGTGTCCTCGGTGCCGAGGCCCAGCGAAATGTCGGCTTGATCCGGATCCGCTCCGGCGTCCTTCACTGCCTGGATGTACGCAGCGTCGTGCACGGTGAGCAGATCCACGTCGCCGGCCACCTCGGGTCGCTCAAGACTCACCTGCGGCAGGTCGAAGAGCCCGACGGCGCGGGCAAGGCGTGCAGTGAGGTCCAGTCTCGCGGGGTTCATCGGATGAAGCGCGCCGAAGTTATAGGCGAGCATGGATTCGTCCCACACCACGCGGGTGGCGAACGTGGGCGCGGTGTAACTGGACATCATTTACAGGCTACGCGATGCGGCATCCGTCCTGCCACGACTTCACCTATGGGAAGTGATTTACTACTCCAAGGACGTTAGTGATGCCAACACGGTGAATTGGGGCCAAGTACAAGCCATGGCAAGACAACAGCCGGCCTGGCTGCGCGGAGAGGAACGCCTGCACCTGCGTGTGCTGGGCAGTATCCGGGATTTTGCGGACGGAGTGATCAACAGCTCGCCGGCCCGCGTTGCACTGCTGGTTTTCTTTAGCGTCATTCTGATTTTCACGGCGCTTCTCAGCCTCCCTTTCGCCACCCGGGATGGATCCGGCGCGCCGCTCCACGACGCATTGTTCACTGCTGTATCCGCGGTGTGCGTGGTGGGTCTGACGGTAGTTTCCACTGCCACATACTGGTCCTTCTTCGGGCAGCTGATCATTCTGATCGGCATCTTTGTGGGTGGGTTGGGCACCCTGACGCTCGCCTCCCTCTTGGCGCTCATGGTCAGCAAGCGTCTGGGCGTGCGGGGAAAGCTCCTGGCACAGTCGGCTCTGAACAATGCGAGCCGCCTGGGCGAAGTGGGGACGCTGCTGCGCATTGTCATCACCACGTCGGTGGTGGTGGAGATCGTGCTCGCGCTCATGCTCATCCCCCGTTTCATGGTGCTGGGGGAACCTTTTTGGCAGGCGGTCTGGCATGGCGTCTTCTACTCTATTTCAGCGTTCAACAATGCCGGCTTCACCCCGCACTCCGACGGCCTGGTTCCGTATGAAACCGACCTGTGGATCCTTACTCCGATCATGCTGGGCGTGTTTATCGGAAGTTTGGGCTTTCCGGTCATTCTGGTGCTGCTGCAGTATCGGCACCACGTCAGGAAGTGGAGCCTCCACACCAAACTGACCATCAACGTCTCGCTCATACTGCTGGTGGCCGGCGCATTCATGTGGGCGGTCCTTGAGTGGGCCAACAGCCGCACCATTGGAGACATGAGTGTCTCGGACAAGATCATCCATGCGCTCTTTGCCTCGGTGATGACCCGCTCCGGCGGCTTCAACCTGGTGGATCAGGGTCAGATGGACACCACGACGATGCTCCTCACGGACGCGCTGATGTTCGCCGGCGGCGGCTCCGCCTCCACGGCCGGCGGCATCAAAGTGACCACGCTGGCAATCATGTTCCTCGCGATCCTCGCCGAGGGCCGTGGAGATTCCGATGTCCGCGTCTACGGACGCACCATTCCGCCCGGAGCAATGCGGGTGGCGATCTCGGTTATATTCATGGGCGCCACACTGGTGCTGGTCGGGAGCGGGCTGATCCTTTGGATCACCGGCGAAGAGTTGAACCGCGTGGTTTTCGAGGTAATTTCCGCCTTTGCCACCTGCGGGCTCAGTACCAACCTGAGCGCCGAACTCCCACCGGAGGGGAAATACGTCCTATCCATTTTGATGTTTGCCGGCCGAATGGGAACAATTACGCTGGCGTCTGCCCTGGCACTGCGCCAGCGGAGCACTCTGTATCACTACCCCGAGGAAAGGCCGATCATTGGCTGACAGACCAGCACACAACGCCCCCGTACTGGTTGTGGGACTAGGCCGCTTTGGGGCCGCCACCGCCGAGCAGTTGGTCAAGCAGGGCAGGGAGGTCCTTGCCATTGAACGGGACCCGCAGCTCGTCCAGAAATGGTCCAACGTCCTCACCCATGTGGTGGAGGCAGATGCCACCAACATCGATGCGCTGCGCCAACTGGGAGCACAGGAGTTCATCGCTGCAGTTGTTGGGGTGGGAACGTCCATCGAATCAAGCGTGCTGATTACGGCAAACCTGGTGGACCTCGGCATTGACCATCTATGGGTGAAAGCAATCACGCCGTCACACGGGAAGATCCTCAAGCGGATCGGCGCCAACCACGTCATCTACCCGGAAGCGGATGCAGGTCAGCGGGCGGCGCACCTGGTCGGTGGCCGGATGCTGGACTTCATTGAATTCGACGACGGTTTTGCCATAGTCAAAATGTTCCCGCCCAAGGAAACACAGGGCTTCACACTGGGTGAATCAGCCGTCCGGTCAAAGTACGGTGTGACAGTCGTGGGCGTGAAGTCTCCCGGCGAGGACTTCACCTACGCACGTCCGGAAACCAAGGTGACGAGCCGCGACATGCTCATTGTCTCCGGCCACGTGGACCTGCTTGAGCGGTTTGCAGCCCGGCCGTAGGCTTCAGCCGCCCAGTTCCCTGGTGATGGCTGCTGCGCGCTCAGCGGCGGCCCGGGCCCCGGCCGCGATGACGTCAGGCAACCCCCGCTCGTCGAAGGTGGCGATTGCGCGTTCCGTAGTGCCGTTGGGGCTTGTAACCGCCCGGCGGAGCGCGGCCGCGTCCGCCCCTTCCTCGGCAAGCATGAAGCCAGCACCCGCCACGGTCTCGTTGGCCAGGAGCTTCGCCAAATCCGGATTGAGCCCCAGACTGACACCAGCATTGGCCATAGCCTCGGCCAGGTAGAACGCGTAAGCGGGCCCTGATCCGCTGACTGCGGACAGCGCATCGACCTGGCTCTCCGGAATCTCAACAACTGTTCCCGCGGCACCCAGAATTACACGGGCCTGGTCCATCAATTCCAGAGTGGCATGTGTTCCCGCCGAAATGGAAAGTACGCCGCGTCCAAGACTCGATGGGGTGTTGGGCATGGTCCGGATGACCGGCTGCCCTTCGGGCAGAACCTGCTCAATCATCGCGATGGACACCGCCGCAGCAACACTGAGCACCGTTGCACCCGCTTTAAGCGAGGGTGCAACTTCACGGGCCAGTTCCACGATGCCCACCGGTTTAACTCCCAGAATGACGACGTCGGCCTCGGCGGCGGCCCGCCTGTTGGCGTCTGGATTGTCGTTTGAGGAGAGCACTGTGATCCCGTGCGTGGATCGAAGCTCCTCGGCCCGTTCGGGCCGGCGAACAGTTGCCGTGACTTGGGCGGGAGCTAGGCCGGCCTCCAGCAGACCACTCAAAATAGCACCGTTCATGGAGCCGCAGCCAAGAAATGAAATGTGTTGTGTGATGCGGTTGGTCATTGCTCCATCCTGTCACGAAGATCAATTCCCAGCATTCTCACAGGCTGTATAGAGCGCGGTTTCACCTTAAGGCAGTACAGTCGTTATTACCTCATAAAGGTGCGAGTGATTAGGGTCAGGTTTCCCTGATCTGACCCGGTGCCGGTGAGCGCAGAGCAGGTTTCCCCCAAGCCGCTCTTCCGCTCACCGGCACCACCCTTTTAAGCGACTTTCCTTCCAGCCTCGGACCTGCAACCCCGCCTGAACTTCACATGGTCGGCGCGGAGCACACCGTTTGCCCAGCCTCCACCCGGCTAACACTCAACTTGGGGTCCTAGAGTAATGAACACCTCCTAAAGGTGCGAGTGATGATGGTCAGGTTCTTTGACCTGACCCAGGTGTCGGCGAGCGAACGAGAGTGTTTCCCCCAACCACTCCTCCCGCTCGCCGGCACCTTTCGTTCTCCTCGTGCTGACCTCTACAGCCACGACGCCCTTCCACCCGCTTGTACGCAGGTGCGCCAGAGCCTCGCCGCAGCGCTGGGTTCCCTGGCCCGGGAGAAGATGTTCGTCCTTTCCGTTGGGGTTTCCATCAGTCAGATGCACATGGGTCAGGCGCTCACCCAGTCCCCGCATCTCTTCGAAGGAATCCATTCCCGCAATCGCGGCGTGCGAAAAGTCCCAGGTGATTGACTCATAGTCCTGAGGCACCGGGTTCCAATGTGGAAGATACGCCTTCGTCTCGCGCCCCCGCACCCGCCAGGGATACATATTCTCCACAGCTATCGCAACACCATAGTCGCCGCTGATCCGCTTGATGCCTTCGGCAAAGTTCTCCGCGTAGCCGCTCTGCCAGCGAAACGGTGGGTGGACGACGACCGTGGCCGCCCCCACCTCCGCAGCCAGGGCGGCCGACATCTCAATCTTGTTCCATGCCCTGCCCCACACCTGTTGGGTAAGCAGCAGCGTCGGTGCGTGGACCGCCATGATCGGCTGGCGGTACTGCTGGCTCAGCGCGGCGAGCATGTCCGGGTTCTGGCTGACATAATTATTGGTCACCATCACCTCCACGCCGTCATAACCAAGATCATGCGCAATGGCGAAGGCGTCGTGCACCGACAGCGGGTAGACGGAAGCGCTCGATAGTGCCACGGGAATGGCAGGCGGCCCCTCGACTGTCATCGGGCGGAGCCTGCGGAAGGGGCGCCCGATGCAGAGTTCAGCTGTACGTGTCCCACGCCCACCGTGGGCATGGGTTCCAATGACTCGAACATCAATGTGTCGAACCGGCGGAGCAGCAGCCCCTCGCGAAGAGCCCACGGGCAAATATCCATCCCCGGCACTTTAAACACTTCCAACGCGGCCTCGGCCACCAGCGCGCCGGCCAGCACCTGGTGGGCGCGCAGTTCAGATACTCCGTCCAGGTTGACCCGGTCACTGACCGACATGGCTTCGAGCCTCTTGGCCCACAACCTCAGATCTTCAAGGCGCAGCTCGCGCCGAACAAACGGTCCAGCGCCAGAAGGTGCTGCGCCGGCCATCCGGGCCAGCGAGCGGAAGGTTTTAGATGTGCCGGCCACCAGATGCGGCTCACCCAGTCTTTTGAAATCGGCGGCGGCATTTTTCAGTGTCCCCCTGATGTGGCGCCGCAGCTGCTTGACGCTCTTCGCGGACGGTGGGTCCTCACCAAGCCAGTCCCTCGTCAGTCGGCCCGCGCCAAGCGGGACCGAAGTGGCAACTTCCGGGAGCTCGTCCTCCCCCATCGCCATTTCAAACGATCCACCGCCAATGTCGAGGTTGAGGATGGAGCCAGCTCCCCAGCCGTACCAGCGCCGCACCGCCTGGAAGGTCATGGCCGCCTCTTGGTCGCCGGTCAATTCCTGAAGCGAGACGGAGGTCTCCTCCCGCACCCGTTCCAGCACGGCGGAACCGTTACCGGCCTCCCGGATCGCGGAGGTGCAAAAGGCAAGAAAGTCTTCCGCTTTGTGCCGGACGGCGAAGTCCCACGCTTCACGCACAAAGGCGATCAGTTCGCGCTGCCCCTCGTCGGTGATGCAACCATCACCGTCGAGGTAGGCCACCAGTTGAAGTGGCCGCTTGTGGGAAGCATACGGAACCGGACGTGCGCCGGGGTGTGCATCCACCAGAAGCAGATGCACAGTATTGGAACCGATATCGAGGACGCCTAGCCGCATGGTCTCATTATGTCCCGCCGTTCTGGTGTTACACCAAGCTCGCGAACACGTTACTTTCGGGCTGCCGCCTTGCGTTTCGCGGGAGCCCGTCCGGCTGACTTGCGCGGTGCCGGGCCCTTTTCTCGCTTCTCTGCAAGCAGGGCAACCGCGGTTTCCCGGGTCAATTCCTCGATGGCCGTTGAACCCGGCACGGTGATGTTGGTGATGCCGTCGGTGATGTAGGGACCAAACCGTCCATCCTTCACCACAATGGGCTTCTCTGACACGGGATCCTCCCCGAACTCGGCCAGCGGCGGTGCTGCTGTGCGTCCGCCGCGCTGCTTGGGCTGGGAGTAGATCTCCTGTGCCTGATCCAGCGTGATCGTGAAAATCTCTTCCTCGGACCCGATCGAACGGGAGTCACTGCCCTTTTTCAGGTACGGACCGAAGCGGCCGTTCTGGACAGTGATTTCCTTGCCCTCTGCATCCGCGCCCAGTACCCGTGGCAGGTTCATGAGCATCAATGCTTCTTCAAGGGTGACCGATTCGACCGCCATTGATTTGAAGAGCGAACCCGTGCGGGGTTTGGCCTTGACCGGCTTCTTTGGTGGCTTCGGCTTGCCGTTTTTGTAGTACTCCACCGGCTGATTTGCCAGGTCCTCGACAGTGGGCTCGGTAATCAGCTCGATCACGTACGGACCGTATCGCCCGTCCCGTGCTGCGATGGCACGGCCGGTCTCCGGATCATTGCCAAGCACGCGTTCCTCAGAGCCCGGCGCGTTCATGAGCTCAGTCGCCTTTTCAGGGGTGAGTTCATCCGGCGCAAGATCTTCGGGTACGTTGGCACGCTGTGGTTCGGTGCCTTCCGCCGCATCTGCAGGCAGCGGCTTTTCCAGGTAGGGGCCAAATTTGCCAACCCGGAGCACAATCCCCTCAGCGATCTCCACCGAGTTGATTCGCCGCGCATCGATCTCGCCTAGATCGCTGACGATTGTGTTGAGCCCCGTGACCTTCCCATCACCGTAGTAGAAGTGGTTGAGCCACTCAACGCGCCCGGCTTCGCCGCGGGCTATGCGGTCAAGATCCTCTTCCAGCTCGGCGGTGAAGTCATAGTCCACATAGTCGTGGAAGTGTTCTTCCAGCAGCCGCACCACAGAGAAGGCGATCCAGCTTGGAACCAGCGCTTGTCCACGCGTACGGACATAGCCGCGGTCCATGATGGTGGAGATGGTTGCGGCATAGGTGGATGGACGGCCGATGCCGCGTTCCTCGAGTACCTTCACCAGCGAGGCTTCCGTATAACGTGGCGGCGGCGAGGTTTCGTGCCCGACGGCGTCAATTCCCTCCGCGCCCAGCGCGTCACCTTTGGTCAGGTTGGGCAGGCGACCGCCCTTGCCCGCGGCGTCGTCCGCCGTATCGTCCTGATTACGGACGGCATCCCGTCCCTCTTCGTACGCTGCCATGAAACCGCGGAAGGTGATCACAGTTCCGGAAGCCGAAAACTCGGCGTCCTGGGTGGTTCCGTCCGCGGAGGTGGCAATGGCGCCCAGGCGGACTGACGCGGTAGAACCCAACGCATCAGCCATCTGTGAAGCGACGGTTCGCTTCCAGATGAGCTCGTACAGCCGGAACTCATCTCCGCGGAGCTGCTGGGCAACCTGCGCCGGTGTGCGGAACGAGTCTCCGGCGGGACGGATGGCTTCGTGGGCCTCCTGCGCATTTTTGGACTTGCCCTTGTAAATGCGGCGCGCGTCAGGCACATACTCGGCCCCGTAGAGTTCCGAGGCCTGGCGCCTGGCGGCATTCACCGCCTGGTCGCTCAGCGAGGGAGAATCCGTACGCATATAGGTGATGTAGCCGTTTTCGTACAGACGCTGCGCAACCTGCATGGTCACGCGGGAGGAGAAGCGCAGCTTGCGCGCGGCCTCCTGCTGAAGTGTCGAGGTGGTGAACGGCGCAGCGGGCCGGCGCGTATACGGCTTCGTATCCACCGAGCGGACGGTGAAATCAGCCTGCTGCAACGCGACGGCGAGCGAAGACGCCGCGGCCTCATCGAGCCGCGTGACACTTTGGGACTTGAGCTCGCCGAGGTCGTTGAAGTCCTTGCCCGTGGCAACGCGGGCACCGTTGACGGAGGCCAGCTTGGCGCCAAAGGACTCGCCCTTGGTGGCGTCCTCCGGTGAGAAGGTGCCGGTCAGGTCCCAGTACGACGCCGCGCGGAACGCCATGCGCTCACGCTCCCGCTCGACCACCAGGCGGGTGGCCACCGACTGCACTCGGCCGGCGGAAAGCCCCCGGGCAACTTTACGCCACAGTACCGGCGAAATTTCGTAACCGTAGAGGCGGTCAAGAATGCGCCGGGTTTCCTGGGCATCGACCATGGGAATGTCAAGGTCGCGGAGTTCCTGCATGGCCCGCTGAATGGCTTCCTTGGTAATTTCGGGGAAGGTCAGCCGGAAGACGGGAACGGTGGGTTTGAGCACTTCGAGAAGGTGCCACGCAATGGCTTCGCCTTCGCGGTCACCGTCAGTTGCGAGGTAAAGTTCGCTGGCGCCCTTGAGCGCGGCCTTGAGCTCGGCGACCCGCTTCTTCTTGTCAGCTGAGACAACGTAATAGGGTTCAAAGTCCTTGTCCAGGTCCACGGCAAATTTGCCCACGGAAGTCTTCTTCAACTCCGCCGGCAGGTCCGAGGGCTGCGGCAGGTCGCGGATGTGACCCATCGAGGCGGTGACTTCGAATCCCTCGCCGAGGTAGCCCGCAATGGTTTTGCTCTTCGCGGGGGACTCGACAATGACGAGCTTCTTGCCGGGCTTCTTTTCCGTTGCCTTAGCTGGCACTTCTCTCCTATAAACGGGTGCGGTTAAACAGCAGTAGAACCGAATTGTCTGGGATTGTGGGTGCTCCCCCACCATTCACAGTATGCGCTATGCCTACCTGCAATAGGGTAACCGCTCCCTGCGGAGGTCACCGACCGGAGCGCCCGTCCTGTGAGGATCCGCTCCCTGCCGGTACCAGAAAACCATCCTCGACCAGTTGCCTTACCTCCCGGAGGAGACTGGTGCGGAAGCCGTCGTCGTTCCGGTCCAGCAATGCACCCAGGGCACCGGCGATCTGCCCGGCGGTGAGGTCGCCGTCGCACGCTGATGCAAAGCCGGCCAGTTCCGTGCTGAGTAGGGTGGTACGCCTGAATCCCGCGCCCTGGCGCAGCAGAATGACGCCCGGGTGCTCGGCGCCGGGGCGCTGGTGACGCTCTTCGGTGACGTCTTCGGCGACCAGCATGTGTTGACCGTCTAGATCCCGGTGGGCGTCCAGCCAGTCGCAGCGTTCCACGGCCGCGGCCAGATGATGGCCAATGGGCTGTTCAATCTCATGGGTGATTTCTTCGAACCGGCTCATGAGAGCCTCGGCCGCTTTCGGGTTCCGCAGCCAGATCAGACCGAAACCAATCGCCTGCACGCCGCGGGACGCGAAGTCCGTCAGATAGTCGGCGAACCGTTGTTCGAAGCGTTCCGGCTCACGGTTCTCGGCTCCGTCGCGCAGCCAGGTTTCCGCATAGTGGGTGGGTGAGAGCTGCTCGCGCTGGATGAACCACGCGTCCGTGTGGGGTGGGATCCAGCCGCGGATGCGGTCGGGCCAATCGCTGCCCCCGGTAATCTCCCAATTGCCCAGCAGCTGTGCGGAGCCGCCTGGGGTGAGAACCCCTGGGATGCTCCGCAACAGGGCAGCGACAATGTCATCGCCGGGAAGTCCGCCGTCGCGGTAGGTGAACTGTTCCTCTGCGCCGTCACCCCGCGGGGTGATGACGAACGGCGGGTTGGACACCACCTGGTCGAAGGTCTCCCCTGCCACCGGTTCCAGCAGGCTGCCCAGCCTGAGCGAGACTCTTTGGTCCAGGTTGTCCGGATCGATCTCCAGCTGCTTTGCATTGAGCAGCAGGTTGAACCGGGTGAAGGCAAGGGCACGCCTGGAGATGTCGGTGGCGGTGACATGGGCGGCGTGCCTCAACAGATGGAAAGTTTGGATTCCGCAACCCGTGCCCAGATCCAAAGCGCGGCCCACGGGCTTCCTGGTGGTCAGCTGCGCCAGGGTCAGGGATGCCTGACCAATGCCGAGCACGTAATCGGTTCGTAACACCCCCGGCCGTTGACCGGAGCCAAAGTCGCTGGCCACCCAGAGGTCGCCGTCGGAATCAGTTGCGTGCGGACGCAGGTCCACCGCCGCCCGCCACGCTCCGGCTGCCGGCTCGATCAGTCCG
>NZ_KI914989.1:22360-32076 GCF_000520595.1 Arthrobacter sp. H5 | reverse complement strand
GCTCGATCAGTCCGAGTTGCTCCAGGCCATCCGCCCGGGTTTCCGTGAATGCTTCGTCAAGTTGGGCCGTATCCACCGTCCCGCCGAGCAGGAGGAGGAGTACGACGCCGGCGAGCGGGTTGGTCTTCTCCTTTCCGGCAGCGCGGACCACCAGTTTTGCCGGAACCGGTTGATCGCGCGCAAGCGCGGCGTGGGCTTCCGCGCCGATCAGGTCCGCAACGCCGTCGACCGTGTAGTTAAGGCGTGCGAGATCTGTGGCCAGGCTCCGCAACAGTGCGGGATTGTTGCTGTGCGGGGCATCGGGCACGTCTTCGGAAAAATCAGTCACGTGGGTAAGTGTATTGACCCGGCGGCGGACCGCAGGTTCGTTGCCTTGTTGCAAGACCTGCGCGGATTACGAGCTGTGTCACCTGCACTGAGGCAACGAACCTGCGGTATGGTCCCGATCCTGATCCGTCAGTAATCTGCCTTTCAACCAGCTCCATTGCTCCCATCGATGCGCAGTCGGTGGTGGGGATTATTGACATTGAAATTGATGGCCAAGCTGCGACTATCGACACCATCGCGGTCCTGCCCGGTACATCACGCAGGGGCGTGGGCACCGCACTGCTGAACCATGCGATGCAACTGCTGCCATCCACCGTAACCAGCCTCGATGCGTGGACCCGCGGGGATGCGGGGGCCAATGCCTGGTATCAAAAGTTCGGGTTCAGGGAGAATTTTCGGTACCTCCACGTCTATCTGGCCAGTGGGGATTCCCTCGACGGTTTTGCTGTACCAAAGCCTTTGTCCAAACCCGTGACCGCGTTCATGCACGCAGGTAGTGAACATGAGGAACATATGCGGGCCGCGTACCATCGGGTTCATGTGTGCAGGCAGTATCTTCTGCCTGTTGCGGGCGGCGCCTGACGAATGGCTGGCGCCGCGTGGTTGACTTGGTTCATGTGGTTTCGCCGATCTTCAGCCACTGCGACGGGAGCTGCGCTCATCCTGGTGCTCGCTGCGTG
This sequence comes from Arthrobacter sp. H5, assembly GCF_000520595.1. Classification (GTDB taxonomy): domain Bacteria; phylum Actinomycetota; class Actinomycetes; order Actinomycetales; family Micrococcaceae; genus Arthrobacter_D. The sequence continues at coordinate 31,069 of NZ_KI914989.1, read as the reverse complement.
CGCGCCGGCGGCGAATGAATCGGCTGAAGGCATCTGGGCGGAGGATGTGCTGGGCGTCGGTGGCGGGATTCTGGCGGCGGGCCAGACAACCGGTGCAGCCGGTCCGGCGGAGCAAGCGGGAGCCACGATCAGCGCGATGGTGCCCGGCACCTATTTTGTGAGCATCGTGTGTGTCGGCACCGGCGATGCAACCTTTACCGTCACCTCATCCGGCACAACCCTGAACCGGCAGTATGTGATCTGTGACCGGCAACCCCGCAAGATCATCGTTCAGCTGAACGGCGGAGGGGCGTCCGTACGCGTCTCCAGCGTGCAGCCCGGACAATACTGGGCCGTCAGGCTTGAGTCCGCAGCTCCGGCCATCCCATAGGCGTATCATGGACCGCATGCATTCCAGCCAGCGATTTACCACCCCCCGGCCGCTTTCCGGCCGCGGGGTCTTTGCGCTGCGGGGCTAATCCGCTGCAGGTCCACGCGGTGTTTGGGGCCGGGTTCACTCCCTCCCCCGAACCCAGCAAAGGACCAGCCATGTATCTCTCCAGCACCGAACTCAGCATCGCTGAATTAGCTGCCGCTCTGACCACCCGTGACCTGAGCGATCCCGCCCAGGGACCGCACGCCATGCAACTTGTGCTGGACAACGTCGTTCACCACCTCACCCGGCACTGGAGAATCCCGGCGGAAGTACACCGGCACAGCCCCCTCGTCGCCACCTCCGACAACTATGACCGGCTGGGTTACCAGCCCGACGACGTCACGCGGGACACGCGGTACTCCCGCCATGTGAGCCCCACCGTCATGCTGCGCAGCCACACCTCCGCCGGGATACCCGCGCTGCTGGACGGACTGGCCAATGAGCTCGATCCGTACGACACCCTGCATGTCCTGCCCGGACTGGTCTATCGGCGGGACGCCGTGGACCGCACCCACGTGGGTACCCCGCATCAGGTGGATCTGTGGCGCGTGAAAGCCCGCGGTCTCCTGACCGACGGCGATCTACATGACCTGGCCGCCGCCGTCGTCGATGCGGTGCTTCCCAGCGCCCAGTGCCGCACCGTACCGGCCCGCCATTCCTACACCTCCCATGGGCTTCAGATTGACGTCCGCGTGAATGGTGAGTGGCTTGAGCTCGCGGAATGCGGATTGATCCGCGCCAACATCCTGCAGGCGTCCGGGCTGGATCCGAGAAGGTGGTGCGGACTGGCGCTGGGTATGGGTCTGGACCGGGCGCTGATGCTGCGCAAAGGCATACCAGACATCCGGCTACTGCGCTCGACGGACCCACGCGTCACATCACAGTTGCAGGACCTTGATCCGTGGCGGACGGTATCGGTGATGCCGCCGGTGCGAAGAGATTTGTCCATTGTGTGCGCGCCCGACGTCGACGACGAGACCCTCGGCGACGCCGCACGCTCCGCCCTGGGAGAGGACGCCGATATCCTGGAGTCCCTCACGGTCCGCGCCCTCACGCCGGCGGCGGAACTGCCAGACGCCGTCGTCGTACGTTTGGGTATGCGCGCCGACCAGGCCAACGCGCTTGTCCGGGTGACCCTGCAGCCGCTGGAGAGAACTCTCACCGATGCGGAAGCCAACGCCCTGCGTGACCGGTTGTATGTTGCCCTGCACCAGGGCACGGTGATGGAGCTGACCAGGGGTTAAGCTGCTCCGACGGCGGTGGCTTCGGCCTCGTCGATCTCGCAGCCCTGGGGACAGCGCAGGGTCGCCGGGTCCGCGGCGCACCCGGCGCAGTACAACGTGAGATTACGGCAGAACTGGTTGGAGCAGTTCTCGAATTTGTTGGTGGGAGCCTGGCAGCGAACGCACTTGCCGATGGTCTTCGCGTCCTTGCTGAACTCCACATGCATGCGCTTGTCGAAGACGTATAGGGAGCCCTCCCACAGGCCCGAGTCGCCATAGGTCTCTCCGTAACGCGCAATGCCGCCCTGCAGTTGGTAGACCTCCTGGAACCCGCGGCTGACCATGAGGCTGGAGAGCACTTCGCAGCGGATGCCGCCGGTGCAGTAGGTGACCACAGGCTTGTCTTTGAGGTGGTTGTACTTGCCTGAGTCGAGCTCGGTGACGAAATCATGGGTGGTGCCGACGTCCGGGACCACCGCGTTTCTGAAGCGGCCGATCTGCGCCTCCAGCGCGTTGCGGCCGTCGAAGAACACCACCTCGTCTCCTTTTTGGGCCACGAGTTCGTGAAGCTCTTCCGGCCTGAGGTGGACTCCGCCGCCAATCACACCGTCCTCATCGACCTTTAATTCACCGGGTGCGCCGAAAGAGACAATTTCATCCCGGACCTTGATGCTGAGGCGTGGGAAGTCCCCGGCACCGCCGTCGGACCATTTGATGTCCATCTTCTTGAAGGCCGGGTATTCACGGGTGGCTTTCACATACTGTTTGATGGCATTGAGCTCACCGCCCACGGTCCCGTTGATTCCATCCTTCGAAATCAGAATGCGTCCGCGGAGCCCCAGTTTCTCGCACAGGGCACGCTGCCAGAGGCGGATTGCCTCCGGATCATTTAGCGGAGTGAAGGCGTAGTAGAGCACGATTCGGTTCATTGACACGCTTTTAATCGTACTTTGTGCATCAAAACGGCAACCTCCCGCCGACGCTCTGTTCAATGCGTCCCGGGCAATCTATGGTCATCTCATGGGAGCTAACCTCAACGAAGAACTCGTGAAGACGTGGATTGCCGGTTGGGCCTCCTGCAGGGGATATGAGCCGCAGGATCATGGCCGCACTGTCTCCGTTGTGCTGACGGATCAGCAGAATCATTTGGAGCATATTGTCTACGAGCCAACGGATGAGGAATTTCGGAACCTCGTGGAAGACACCCGTAAGGACTCCTACCGCGTGCTCACGGTAGTCACCAACCGCATGCAGGAGCTCATTGACATCTCAGAGAAGCTGAGGATGCGCGTGACCGACCGGCAGCAGGCGCTCATGTGGGTGGACATGGCTGGCCAGGACGTCGAGGATCCCCGCCCACCGGATGAGGACTTCAAACTCGAGCACGTTCGCGACACCTCCTGCCGCAGGGTTTTTGTGACTGCCAACGGGGACAAGGCTGCACGGGGGTCCGTGGCCGTGCAGGGTGACTATGCGGTCTATGACCGGATTGTCACCTCGGAGAACTACCGGAGGCGCGGGCTTGGCAGCTTTGTCATGCGGGCCCTGACGGCAGCCGTGCTCGAAGACGACGTCGAAATGGGGCTGCTGATGGCGTCCTCGGACGGGCGGCACCTGTACCAGTACCTGGGCTGGACGCACCTGGCCAACGTGTTTGTGATCCGGCGGTGACGCTGCTCCCGCACACGATCACACTGTCGCAGGGTACCCGCGTATTCGGCCGGTTTTTTCGAAGGTGACAGAATTGCTTCGTGGCATTCACCGACTCCCTGATTCCCCTGCTGGGCGGCGGAACCGAGCCGGAGCAGTTGGTCAGCGTGCGCGAGCTCCCTCCGCGCGCGGCCATCCACAGTCCCTGGCCTGATTGGGTTCACCCCGACGTTGTGGGAGCTTACGGGGCACTGGGAATCGACCAACCCTGGCGTCATCAGGTGGAAGCCGCCAACTCCGTACACAACGGAGTTCACACAATCGTGGCCACCGGAACCGCCTCCGGGAAATCACTGTGTTACCAGCTGCCTGTGATCGACGAGATTCACCGCTCGTCCCTAGCCGAACGGGTCTCCCTGGAACCTTCGGGGTCGGTGGCTCTGTATCTCGCCCCGACCAAGGCCCTGGCTGCAGACCAGCTCGCAGCGATTAAGTCACTTGGCCTGCCGTCGGTGCGCGCGGAAACGTACGACGGCGACACGGACAAGGGCGCCCGGCGCTGGATCCGCGACCACTCCAATCTAGTGCTGGCCAACCCGGACATGCTTCACTACGGCATCCTTCCCAACCATGCCTGGTGGGCGCGGTACTTTCGGCGGCTGACCCATGTAATTGTGGACGAGGCGCACAGTTACCGCGGCGTGTTCGGCTCGCACGTTGCCAACCTGCTGCGACGGTTGCGGCGCGTCTGCGCGTTCTACGGTGCGTCGCCGGTATTCATTGGAGCGTCCGCCACATCGGCTGACCCTGCTGCTTCGTTCGGCAAACTAATCGGCTCGGAGGTTTTTCCCTTCACCGAGGACACCTCACCGCACGGGTCCACAACTGTGGCCTTCTGGGAACCGCAGCTGACCGACTCCCGAGGGGAGAACGGCGCACGGCAGCGCCGCTCCGTGATCGCCGAAACGTCCGACCTGCTGACCAACCTTGTTTCCGCCCAGGTACGGACCATTGCGTTCATCAAGTCCCGCCGGGGCGCGGAGAGCATTGCCGCGAACACCAAGCGGCTGCTGGATGAAGTGCACCCAAGCCTGCCCTCACGGGTTGCGGCCTACAGATCCGGGTACCTGCCCGAGGAGCGCCGGGAACTGGAATCGGCGCTGCGCAGCGGACAACTGCTGGGGGTGGCGAGCACATCCGCGCTGGAACTCGGCATCGACATCTCCGGTCTGGACGCCGTACTGGTGGCCGGGTGGCCTGGGACGCGTGCATCACTGCTGCAGCAGATCGGCCGGGCGGGCAGGTCCGGCCAGAATGCTCTGGCGGCGTTTGTCGCAAGCGACGATCCGCTGGATACCTATCTGGTGCATCATCCAGAGGCGGTGTTTGACCTTGGCGTGGAGGCAACAGTCTTTGACCCCGCCAACCCCTACGTGCTGGGTCCCCACCTGTGCGCTGCGGCGGCGGAACTCCCTCTCACGGCCGACGACGTAGGGCTTTTCGGCCACTCCGCCCGGCCGCTGCTGGATCAGCTGGTGGATCAGGGCCTCCTGCGGTCGCGCCCGGCCGGATGGTTCTGGACGCACCCGCAGAGCGCGGCGGGAATGGTGAACCTTCGCGCGGACGGCGGCGGCCCGATCACCATCGTGGAATCCGGTACGGGCACCATGCTGGGCACCATGGACTCGCCGCAGAGCCACTATCAAGCCCATGCCGGCGCCATCTATGTCCATCAGGGCCAAAGCTACGTGGTGGATGAGCTCAATGAACAGGACCACTGCGCCATGGTGACGCGGTCCAACCCGGACTACTACACGCAGGCACGGGATGTGACGCAGATCGAGGTTATCGACACACTCATCGAGCGCGGGTGGGGTCCGATCAGGGTGTGTTTTGGAGAGGTGAAGGTGACCACTCAGGTGGTTTCCTTCCAACGGAAGGCTTTCATCTCCAACGAAATCCTTGGTGAGGAGCCGCTGGAGCTAGGCGCACGGGACCTCTTCACCAAGAGCGTCTGGTTTGAGTGCGATCCACAGCTCATCGAGCGAAGCGGCCTCACCGCCGCAGACCTTCCCGGGGCCCTCCATGCTGCGGAGCACGCAGCGATTGGTCTGCTGCCGCTGGTCGCCTCCAGCGACCGCTGGGACATCGGGGGCGTATCCACCGCACTGCACGCCGACACCGGTCTTCCCACTATTTTTGTCTACGACGGTCACCCCGGCGGAGCGGGCTTCGCTGAAAGAGGCTTCGAAGCGGCGCGGATCTGGCTTGGTGCCACGTTGGAGGCGATCGAGGCGTGCGGGTGCGAGGACGGCTGTCCCTCCTGCGTCCAGTCACCCAAATGCGGAAACCGCAACAATCCGTTGAGCAAGCGGGGCGCGATATTACTGCTCGGCATACTTCTGGCGCAGGCACCGGACGGTGAGCCTGCGCCAGAAGCCTCTTAGCGTCCGGGGATCTGGACCTCCGCCGGCGTTCGACAGGCTGCCCAGACGGCGGGCGACGAGCTACCCGGACGGCGGGCCCGCCCGCGCCCTTCCGGTTGCGGCCGGCAGGACCGGCACGGACTCCAGCGAGGTGTGTACCTCCACGATGTATCCCTGTGGGCCTGTCCGGATGCAGTCCACCAACTGAACCTGATGGCGTACGGCCGTGGCTGCGGCGACCTCACAGGGATCCCCGTCTTTCAATCCCCGCGCTGCGTCCGCCGCGGCGAGCGCAGACAGGTCCGCGGCGGTTGAGGCCCGTGACGCCGCGACCGATGCCTGTATCAGGAGGAGGGTCGCGGCGATGAGCAGCAGCATCGCCATTCCCAGTCCGGCCATCAAGATGGTTCCCGCCCCTCTCTCACCCTGTGCACGGTGTGCCGGACTCATGGCGGACCTGGACCTTCCTCCACAGACTGGTTCACGGCCGACCCCGTCAGCTCCGATCTGGCTGCCGCGGTGGCAGAGAGTTCCAGATTCAACAGACTGAGAACAGGTGTCCGGACTGCAGTGGTGACCTGCACCGTTGACCACGCACCATCCCCGAGCACTTCCAACTGAGCATCCTCACCCGCTATGCGAAGTACCGCAGCCTGCACACCTCCCGTCGATTCCCCGCGCATGATCTCCCGTGCGCCGGCACGTGCCGCCTCTTCGATGCGAAGCTGCGAAACTCCAACCGTGACCGCCGCGAGGAGGATCGCCAACAGTGCAACCACTGCGGGGAGGGCTACGGCCATCTCAGCAGTGACCGCACCCCTCTCGCCGTTGTGGACCCGGCGCCGCATCACTGATGCCTAGCCGAAGCTCAGGGCAGAGCTCACGAGCGACATGAGAAGCCCGCGGATCTCGCCGCTGGAGAGGATCGCCACCAACAGGGCTGCAAATCCCACGGCGGCGAGTGTGGCTATGGCGTACTCCGCGGTGGCTAGCCCGGCGTCCGAGCCGAACAGGTCTGTCAACCGCCGCTTGGTGCCCGCCTTTCCTGCACCCGGACGCAGTTCAGTCACGGTCGCCATCGTTTGGCCGGACGAAACCGGCTCCCGCGATAGGGCTGAGCGTGAGGACGACTCGGTTTCGCGCCGCCTGCGACGCAACTGCCGGGCAGGAACCCTGGAATGTGAAACGGACACTGACATGATTTCTCCTCATTCATTTGACGGAACGGCTGGGCTCCGTGCTTGATACCGCTGGTGCGGATGCCTCGACTTTTCCGCGGATACGGTGTGGCGGGTAAGGGAATCCGTTGTAAGTGGATAAGTGCAGCAGCATCCGGAACGTGTGGAGCAGCAGTGTCCCTTTAATCATTGAAGAGTGGGTATCAGTCCCAGCAGAACGGGCACCACTCCAAGGCAGACAAAAGCGGGCAGTGCACAGAGTCCGAGTGGCACCACCAGTTTGACGCCGAGCGCCGCAGCCCTCTGTTCTGCCAGGCGGTTACGCCGCCGCCTGAACTGCGCCGCATAGGCATGCACGATGGCCGCCGATGGCGCGCCGGTTGTTCCAGCGAATTTCAATGCCCTCCCCAGTTCTGCCACGGGACTGTTCCCCGGTCCGGAAAGCTGCGCCGCTTCCCAGGCAACGTCCCACGGTGCGCCCAGGTCAATTGCGGCCTTGACGGTCAGGAGGGACCGGGCGACGGGCGGCGAGCAGGAACGGGCAAGAACCTCCAAAGCATGATCCACTGACGATCCCGCCGACAGCATTGCTGCCATCAGGTCCATCATCAGTGCGGCATCAGCCACTCCACCGGCATCCTCAGCCTTTGGTGGTGCACCCGACGCCATATCTGCCGGTACCGTTCCCCGCAGACCGGTCCATCGCGCCGGGGGCTGGGAAAACAGGACTGTGAAGCAGCCCAGCAGCAGAACGGAGACCGCCACTCCGATCATGGCTCGATGGTCCTGGCGGCCGCAGACACCAATCGGTGGGACCAGAATCTTCCCGCCACCATCAGCGCGAGTCCGCTGATTAACGCTGCCGTTCCGAGCGGTGACCCGAGCAAAACCGCGAATGGCTGGACACCGATGAGGAAGCCAAGGCCTATACCGAAGACGGGCAGCCAGGAGAGCAGCTTGACGGTGGCTTTGGGGCCAGCGAGTGCCGTAGCGCGGGCCGCATCGGCGTCCAGTTCAGCCTCCAGCTGGACCGCGTACCGGTCAAGCACGTCGGCCAGTGGAGCACCGCTGCGTTCGGCAACCTCGACGCAGGCCGCCAGGTCCGGCCAGAAGCGGGCGAGGACGTGGCGGTCGGGAAGCCGTCCGGCTCCCTGGCGAAGAACCTCGGGGACGCTCATGCCCATGGCCGCCGCCTGCTGAGCTGACTGAAGCACCGGTTGCACGGCGCGGGAGAACCCCACGGTGCTCCCGCGGTGAACATCAAGGACGTCCCGCCAGAGTTGGGCCGGCGTTCGGCCCGCCCTCAACAGGCCGGCCAATTGGTGAACGAACAGTGGAAGGTCATGTGGATCCACCGGCGCCGTTATGTGGCCAGGCATCAGGCGGCGGATGACCCCGCTGCGTTTCTGCCGCGGCTCCATACTGACCGGACGTCCGGTCGCTGGGAGGACGGAGCGGGTCCGGTGGCGTCGCCGACCGGTCAGAAGCAGGCAAACGATAAACAGGCAGCCCGCCAGCAGGATCCCGATCACCTTCCGGTCCCCGGGTTCAGCCGTTCCTGCAGGGTGGACCATGCCGCGCGTTGGACACTAGCGCCGTCCCGGCGCTGCAGCGCCGGGATAACCGTCAATCGGCCGTCGCCACCCAACTCCACGATGCCAATCTCCGAGACTAGGCGGCGGCCATTCCCGCGCGTCACATGAATTACCACGTCCAGCGCCGCGGCGGCTTGCAGGTATAAAGCGATGGGGTCCATGGCCGCCAACGCACCCAGGGCCGCCAGCCGCGCCGGCACGCTGGCCGGCGAATTGGCGTGG
>NZ_KI914989.1:20569-22260 GCF_000520595.1 Arthrobacter sp. H5 | reverse complement strand
GGGCCGCCAGCCGCGCCGGCACGCTGGCCGGCGAATTGGCGTGGATGGTGCCGCCCGCTCCCGAGTGGCCGGTATTCATGGCTGCCAGGAGTTCGCGTACTTCAGCACCTCGGCACTCGCCCACGATCAAACGGTCGGGACGCATGCGCAGGGCCTGCCGGACCAGCTCGGCTAGGTCCACCACTCCGGCACCCTCAAGGTTGCCGTGCCTGCTCTGGAGACCCACCGCATGGGGGTGCGCAGGGCTCAACTCCGCCGCGTCCTCGACCGTGACCAGGCGTTCGCCCGGGTCGCTCAGAGCCAGAAGAGTGGAGAGCAATGTGGTCTTGCCAGTGCCGGTGGCTCCGCTGATGAGGAAGTTCATACGGCCCGTGACGATCCTGCGCAGCGTGTGCCCCATCAACGGGTCCACCGCACCGGAGGACTCAAGCTCCTCCAGCGAGAACTCGCGCTTCCGCCTGATCCTGATCGATAGCAGCGTACCCGTGGTGGACAGCGGCGGCAAAACCGCGTGCACCCGGAACGTGTCCAGCCGCACGTCGACACAGGGATTGCCGTCATCCAGCCGGCGTCCTCCGGCAGCTACCAGGCGGGCCGCGAGATTGCGCACCTCTGAATCGGAAGCGAAGCGGAGGGACGTCAGCGACAATCCGCTGCCGTTGTCCACCCAGACCGCCTGGGGCCCGTTGACCAGAATATCGGTCACAGTGGGGTCCTCGGCAAGATGCTGAAGCGGTCCCAGGCCCTGCAGTTCCGCCCGAACCCGGTCGACAGTACGGAATGTGCCTTCGGAGCCTAGAAGCCGCCCGGTCGATTGAACTGCAGCCGCGAGCCGGGCCCCGGTCACGGGTGATGATTCGGCGAGGACTGCATCCCGGACTTCAGCCACCATGGCGGAATCGGTTCCAGCCGGAGCGAGGCGGCTCCTGCGCGGCCTGAGTTGCTGAGTCACGGCATTACCGGCGTTCCGGGTGAGGACAGTGCCCTGAGCACCGCATCCGCGAGTCTGCGCACGGACCGTTGAGTACGCATTTCGAGGAGCCTCCCCTGGTTCTCTGCACTGGACGTGCCGCGAAGGTGCGGAAGATGGCCGGCCAGCGGACAGCCGGCGGTTTCGGCGATTCGAAGTGGATCAAGATCAGGACCCACCGGGCCGCGGACCAGTGCCAATACCGGAACCGGTCTCAGCTGCGGTACAAGTGCACGGGCAGCTGAAATGGCCCGGAGACGCCCCGGAATGACCAGCAGGAAGCTGTCGCAGTAGGGCAGCAGGGAACCATCGACCGACCATCCGCGCGCAAGGTCAACGACGGTCAGCTCGAAGGCGTTGCTCGCGGCCTGCATGACCGATGGCACGGCAGGCGTGGCAAGAACGCCCGGTTCCGGCGGATCGACGCCCATCGAGAGAATGGAAAGCCCGTCCACCGAAGGCAGCGCCTCCGCAAGCTGGGCGGGATTGAGTGTCCCGCGGACCTCACCCACATCCGGCCAGCGCACACCTGGCTGGGACTCAAGCCCGGCAGCCAGCTCCAGTCCGCCGCCCAGGGGATCGCCGTCGACCAGGAGGGTGGGAGTACCCGAAGCGGCGCTGTGTGCGGCCACCCAGCAGCTGACCGTTGTTGCACCGGCACCACCACTGCTCCCGAGAACGCCAAGAACGTGTCCCGCGGTGCCCGCTCTCAGCCTGCCAA
>NZ_KI914989.1:12043-20469 GCF_000520595.1 Arthrobacter sp. H5 | reverse complement strand
GCCCCGCAGCGGGCCGCGGCGGTCCAGACCGAGTTTTCCTCGCCGGAAAGTCCTACGACTATGGTGTCGGTGCCTGTGGCCGGCTGCCCGGCAGAGTCGGCATCCACCAGCACCACGGCCGGGCGCTGCAACAGTGCCTCGGAGATGCTCGCGGCAACAATCAGGATCAACCCGGCAGCCGCGGCCACCCTTGCGGTCTCGTCGCGGAGCGGCTGCGACGTGCTGACCAACACCACGGAGGTTGACTCGGGGGCTGGTATCCAGGATTCCGACATTGCTTCAGCCTGCCCAAGGAAACCAGTGGGCAGGACATCTTTCGCTGCTATGTGGACAACTCCAGCGACGTGGAGGAGTTGTCCACAATCCGCAACCCGGCAATGATCGGCAGTAGCCGGCAGCACGGGCGCGGCGGGAGACAATGAACCCATGTACATTGTCCTGGCCGCTCCGACCCGCAGCGGAGAAACGTCGGACGATTCCGTTGCACAACTGCAGCCCGCAGACTCCTCGTTCTCACCCGCTGGGGACGCCGTCGTCGTCAATGCGAACCAACTGCCGGAGGCTGTGCGCCGCTTCGAGGCGGAAGGTGTGCGTTGGGTGTGGGAAGAGACTCGGGCCTGGTATCCGTCCCTGCTGGACCAGGGCGTCACCATCGAACGCTGCCATGACGTCTCCCTCTCCCGCGAGATCCTCCGCCATTCGCTGTTCAGCGCCCATACGCCATACAGCAGCGGGCTGGGCAACCATCCCGATGACGCGGATGATCCTGCCCTCCCCCGGCAGCTTCCCCCTGCCGCTCCGTCACCTTTGCAGGGCAGCCTTTTCGAAGCCGACAGCGGGCCGGCTGGACCGGGCTGCGCGGAAGTATTGGAAGAATTTGCGGGTCAACAGCACGCGGCAGCCAATTCGTCCCATCCACAGCGGCTCGCACTGCTTCTGGCGGCTGAGTCCGCTGGTGCACTTCTGGCCGCTGAAATGGAGGCAGCAGGAATCCCCTGGCGCGCGGATGTCCACGAGCAGCTCCTCGTGTCACAGCTTGGCCCGCGGCCACGCGAGGGCCTCCGTCCGGTGGAGCTCGAACGATTGGCCGGCGACCTGCGTGACGCGTTGGACAATCCTCGCTTCAACCCGGATTCGCCACAGGAATTGTTGCGGGCGCTGCACCGGGCGGGCATCGAAGTCTCCACCACCCGGTCGTGGGAGCTTGAGCGCCAGGAACACCCGGCCATCGAGCCCCTCCTCAAATACAAGAAACTGTCGCGGCTGCTCACCGCAAACGGCTGGACCTGGCTGGACACCTGGGTGAGCGATGGACGATTCCGCCCTGAGTACGTAGTGGGAGGCGTAGTCTCCGGCCGTTGGGCGTCGCGCGGCGGCGGGGCGCTTCAGATCCCCAAGCAGATCCGCGACGCCGTGAGACCGGACCCGGGTTATGCGTTCATCGTGGCGGATGCCGCGCAGCTCGAGCCCAGGGTGCTCGCCGCACTCGGACAGGACTCGGCGCTGGCAACGGCCGCGCGTGGCCTGGATCTGTACCAGGGGATCGCCGACCAGGGGTTCGGCGACAGGGCGAAGGCAAAGATCGCGATGCTTGGTGCCATGTACGGAGCCACAACCGGCGAATCCGGACGCCTGATGCCGCAGCTGGCGCGCACCTACCCGCAGGCCATCGGCGTGGTGGAGAGCGCCGCGCGAACGGGCGAGGCCGGCGGCGTGGTCAGCAGCTACCTGGGGCGGGGGTGCCCACCGGCGTCGGAGCGGTGGCTAGCCACCCAGCGCACGTCTACCGCAGAGGAGCAACGCCGCGCCGACAACATCGCACGGTCCAGGGGCAGATTTACCCGCAACTTTGTGGTCCAGGCCACAGCCGCGGAATGGGCATTATGCTGGCTGGCTGAATTACGACGTCGGCTGCGGCAGATCGCGGTCAGCTCGCCGGGGGCGGAACTGGTGTTTTTCCTTCACGACGAGGTGATGCTCCACGTCCCCGAAGCGATGGTGACCGAGGTGTCCAGGATGGTGACCGAAGCGGCTGTGGCGGCGACGCGGTTGATGTTCGGCGACATTCCGATCGAATTCACCGTCAACCTCATGGTGGTTGACTCGTACGCCCTAGCCAAGTGACCTGTGGAGGAGCAGTCGCAGCGGGTTATCCCCATGTATTGCCGACCGGTCGCGGCCGGTCGTGCCTCGCCCGTATCGTCTCAGTAGGTACTCAAGAACACTGAGGGGATGCTCTTTGACTATTCTGACCGTGGACACGGACCGGTACGTGGAAGCGTCCTCGTATGCTTCGGCAGCGGGTGCCGACACATCGGCAGCGGCCCGGAGAACGTCCCTGGAACTGCTTGGGGCAACGGGAATGGCGGGATGGGATTCCTCCGGAGCTGACTGGGCGTCAGCCTATGACCCCATCGCCGGGCAAGTCCTCGTGGCAACCGGAGAGCTTGCCCTCGCGTGCTCCGACACCGCCCGGGCACTGAGCGCATCCGCGGGCAACTACATCCGCGCCGAGCTTGTCGCCTCCCACGGCGCCGCCGCGCTGATTACACCGTTCATGCCGGTGTCAGTGGACGAATTGTGTATGCCAGGATTGCCGTCGGCTGCAGCGGTGCATCCCGGGATGTCTCCCCCGTTTGGTTGGGACGTAGTCGCCGGGCTCGTTGGGGCGGTGTGGCCCAACGCTGACACGGCAGCCCTGCGCGGCGCCTCAGGGGCATGGACTTCCTTGGCCAACAGCCTCGAGAGCACGCGAACGGGTCCACTCGCACAGATTCGCTCTTCCATCGAGGGCTTAGCTGCGTGGGAGCTTCGCCTGCTGGAGGAACGCTCCATCGCCACCGACTCATCGGCGGCGGAACTCACCGACGCGGCGAGGCAACTCGGGACGGCCTGCGACACTTACGCAGCCAGCGTGGACGAAGCTCACGCGGAGCTGGTTGCCGAGACGGCGGCGTTTGTCAGCGAGTGCGCGGCGGTGGCCGCCATCAGCGCGGGACTCAGCTTTGTTACATTGGGCGGCGCTGCAGGAATCGGTGCCTTGGTGACCGGGGCGCGGATTGGTCTGCTGGTTGCCCGTGTGGGCGACATCCTCGGGCGCCTGGCGGCAATGGCGCTGCGCGCCAAGGTCCTGGTTCAAGCTGTTCCCGGTGTTGGCCGGCTGACCGGACAATTCCTGAGCCTGGGGGTAAAAGGTGTGTCCAGAGCACCTGCACTGGGCAGGGTTCCCGCCCTTCTGCGCAACACCGAGGGTGCGGCCCTCTGGATGAATCTGCCCGGCGCGGGCCGGCTCGCTCCGGTGATCACGGCCGGACGGCCGATCGCCACGGCGGCAGGGAAGGTGCTGGACAGCAAGCTGGCAGCGCTGATCACCAGCGGGCCGCTCAAGTATCTCCTGAATGACGCTGTCTATCGGACGCGCAGGCTGGCGTTTGGATCCCTCGCCGTTCGAGGGCAGACCTTCGATCAGCTCCTCAGCTTTGCCGGAGCAACAGCCGCGGGCGGCACAACGGTCTTCAAATCGGTGAAATGGCTCCACGCGGCTAACTCACGCAAGAGAACCGTGGAAGGGATGGCTGACGTCGCAGTTGGGGTGACCAACCCGACGCGGGCGGCCGGCGGGAAACCGGCCGGTCCGGGCACCGCAAGGGTCCACGTGCCGGGGCGGCTTACCGGGGGGCTTCGATCTCCCTTGCCTCGTCCCACGGTTGCTCCCAGCCGAGCCCATCAAACAGCCCTGCCAGCAGAATCCCGGTGAAACCCCAGACAGTTACCCCTTGGATCTGGAAGGCCGGGCTGCGTCTGCTGAGTCCCCGCCGCCGCATGATCACCGTGCAGCGGGAATCCGGTGAGAGGAGATCGGCAACCGGAGCCCGGAAAACGTGCGAAGACTCACTCCTGTCCACCACGTCCACCGGCGTAGGGGCAGTCCACCAGGCCAACACCGGAGTGACCATATAATTACTGACCGGCAGGCCCACTTCGGGAAGAGTACCCAGGACCTCAACGCCACCGGGGTCCAACCCCGTTTCCTCCCGGGCCTCCCGCAGCGCGGCAGCGACCGGGCCGTCGTCGTCGTTGTCTATCCCACCACCAGGGAAGGCGACCTGGCCGGGATGCTTGGCCAGGTTAATTGACCGCACCACCAGGAGCACATCGAGATCGTCGGGCACAGCATCCGAGTGGAATTCGGAAGGGCGGTCATCAAGCGTGCCAAAAAGAACCAGTACAGCGGCCGGGCGGGCTGCTGCGGGGTCCAGGTCCCAGAGCTGCCAGGATTCACGGGATTGCCGTGGGGTGCGCGTTCGGGCCGCACGATCGGCGTATGCCCGGAGCTGACCGTAGGCGCTCATGCACCCAGGCTGAAGCCCGCTGCACGCAGCTGCGCACGGGATTCACCGTGGATCATCCGCTCGCGGAGCTCTTCCCTGCCGGGCGCGAGTTCGTACTTCAACAGTTTGCGGGCTTTGTCCGGATCCACTTCACCCTCTCCATAGGACGGGCAGGCCGCGGCGATGGGGCACGCCCCACATGCGGGCTTGCGGGCGTGGCACACCCTGCGTCCGTGGAACACGACGTGGTGGGAAAGCATGGTCCAGTCCTTCGGCTCAAACAGCTCAGCCACGTCGGACTCGACCTTCACGGCATCCTGCTCGCCGGTCCACCCAAACCGCCGGGAAAGCCTGCCGAAATGGGTGTCAACAGTGATTCCCGGAACGCCGAAAGCATTGCCAAGCACCACGTTTGCAGTCTTCCGCCCCACGCCCGGCAGTGTCACAAGATCCTCAAGCCGGCCGGGAACTTCACCGTCAAAATCGTCGACAATCCTCGTGGACAACGCCAGGAGACTCTTGGCCTTCGCACGAAAGAAGCCGGTTGGACGGATCATTTCCTGCAGCGCTGCCTCGTCCGCTTCGGCCAGCCTCCCTGCGTCCGGGTACCGCTCAAAGAGTGCCGGCGTGGTGAGGTTGACCCGTACGTCGGTGGTCTGCGCGGACAGCACCGTCGCGACAAGCAGTTCAAAGACGTTCCGGAAGTCCAGCTCCGCGACCGCATACGGGTAGGCGGCCGCCAGTTCCCGATTGATCCTGCGGGCACGGCGTTTCACGGCAACAGGTGAATCCTGCGATACGGCCATCGGCTCCCTTTCCTGGGTGGCTTCAGCCTTCCCGTGGCGCGCGTTCGATGTTGCTCAGATCCCGCATCACGCCGATCCGGCCGTTTCGTTTGTCCTGCACAAGAAATTCGTTGCCGCGGTCTTCGATGCCCACTTCCCAGTCGCCGGGCTGCAGGACGAAGATTTCGGCACCGGACTGCTCGTCAACCACGGGGCGCGGTGTCCCCACGGCGAACCAGAAGGCCTCCACCATCGGCTCGTCCTCGGAATCCCGGGTAGCGGAAATCGATTCATCCTCCTGAGCCTGCGGCCCCGTGACGACCTGCTGTGCCATCGTCGGCGCATGAGTCGCTGCGCCGGCGTCGTTGACTGTTTCCTGCGCTTCCCGCTGAGCGGGCTCAACGTGACCGGAATCGACCGACGCCTTCTCCGTGCTCTGAGTCGGCACTCGTGGGGAAACAGTTGTTTCCGGAGCGGGCTGTTCCCGCTCTGCAGCAGGCTCCTGCGCCTGTTCGCGCGATATCTCTGCTTGGGGTGCGAAGTCCTCATCAGCCGAACGCGGGTAGGTGCTTTCGCCCGTATCGGCGCTCGGCAATTCCTTGTCCTGCACTCCGGGGACCGCGGAAACCGCGCTGTCGAGGTGGGCATCCGGGGTGGGTGCCTCGGGGTTGGTGGACAACTCACGCTGAACGGAACCGTCCCGGCCACGGTCCGCGGAGGCGTCCGGGTGATGCGCCTGCTGCCCGGAACCTGATGCTGCCGCCGCACCCGTGAAGGCACCGGTCCCGGACTTTTGAGACTGATCCGGCTGTCCAAGATGAGTGGGGACTCCGGCCGTACCCTGCCCGCCGCCGGGAGCGTAGGGCCCCTGGCCTTGGCCTTGGCCTTGGGCACCGTGCTGGGTGGGCCCACCGGACTGTTCGCGCTGCGGATCATTCCACTGCTTGACCTGCTCTGCCGCAACGGGCTTCGGTGCGCGTGGTTTGGCTGGCGCAACGTCGCGGGCAACGCGGTGCGCGTCGGAGGCTGGGCGGCCACTGAAATCGGAGGCAAATGGTGGGATCAGCGGCCCGCCCACGGTTGCCGCCAGGAAGCCCAGGGATCCGAGAAGCCCAATTAGTTGTCCCAGACCAAAATCAGTCACGGTGTGGAGAAAGAAGAACGCCGCGGCGAAGGACGCAATGACAGAGGCAAACTGATCGGCGGACAAGGACCCCACCCGAACCTTCGGGGAGCCGAGCCTGCGGGCTATTATGAGACCAAGTGCGGCAACCGGCAGAAGAATTCCGATGGCCAGGAAGAACAGCGGAAAGAACGCCCAAAAATTGATGCTGTCGAAGAAGGGCAGCAAAGTTCCGATGAACATGATGAGCACCGACCCAGCCAGTACCGTTTCACGCAGCGTAAATGGGCCCACCAGCGCCTCGCTGGCAGCCCCCGTGCGCGAAGCTGGATCCGCTCCAGTGGAATTGGCCGCGCCCGCCATTGCCTGTGGTGACTGGGTGTGAGGCGTCCGGTGCGCATCCTGAACTTTGCTGCTGCCGCCGTCGTTCTGGCCGGTGTGCGGTTCGGTCATGTCGAGTCTCCGTTCGTAACGGCGGCCGTCAGGCCGCTGTAGAGGCACCAAGCGCGGTCATCCGCGTTCACTTCCTGACTCCACCCTAGTCAACCCAAACTTGGTTCTCTAGCCAATCCGCGCGCGTCCACCCGGATCGGCCACCGTTCACCGCAGAATTATGACCTTTCACATCTGGCAATGTGACTGCACGCACATAGTATGGGCACCGGAAGATAGTGTTGATAACCAGCCCGGCGCACGGATCCGTCCAGCGCGCCCGCCGCGCTCGGGCCCGCACAGCCACTGACCATTCGGCCGAAGAGGGGTTCAATATGTCTGAAAAAACGCAGACACAACACGGTGACGCTTTCGAGAATCTACTTCATGAAGAGCGCCGGTTCCCGCCCACGGCCGAGTTCGCGGCGCAAGCCGTTGCCCAGCCGTCTATCTATGGCGAGGCCGCCAACGGCCCTGAGTTCTGGGCAAACCAGGCACGCAGTCTGCTGACCTGGGACAAGGACTTCACGGAAGCACTCGACTGGTCCGATGCTCCCTTTGCCAAGTGGTTTGTGGGCGGCACGGTCAACGCTGCATACAACGCCCTGGACCGCCATGTCGAGGCCGGGCGCGGAGACCGTGTGGCCATCCACTTCGAAGGCGAGCCCGGCGACACCCGCAGCTACACCTACGCGGAGCTGACCCTGGAAGTGAAGAAGGCCGCGAACGCCTTCCTGTCATTGGGCGTTGCGAAGGGTGATCGCGTTGCCGTGTACCTCCCCATGATCCCCGAAGCCGTGATCACCATGCTGGCGTGCGCCCGGATCGGCGCCGTGCACTCAGTGGTGTTCGGAGGCTTCTCCGCGGATGCGCTCCGCAGCCGGATTGACGACGCCGAGGCAAAGCTGGTTGTCACTTCCGACGGCACGTACCGGCGCGGCAAGCCGAGCCCTCTGAAACCAGCGGTCGACGGCGCGCTGGAGCGCGAGGGCCACACTGTCACCAATGTGGTGGTGGTCAAGCGCAACGGCGAACCTGTGGAATGGATCGAAGGCCGGGACCTCTGGTGGGACGACGTGGTTGGTTCGGCGAGCGCCGAGCACACCGCCGTCGGGCATGACTCCGAGCACCCGCTGTTCATCCTTTACACCTCCGGTACCACCGGCAAGCCGAAAGGCATCCTGCATACCACCGGCGGCTATCTCACGCAGACAGCTTTCACCCACAAGAACACGTTCGATCTGCGGCCCGAGACAGATGTGTTCTGGTGCACGGCCGACATCGGCTGGGTCACCGGGCACAGCTACGTCACCTATGCTCCGCTGGTCAACGGCGCCACCCAGCTGATGTACGAAGGGACGCCCGACACCCCGCATCAGGGCCGCTGGTGGGAGCTGGTGGAGAAGTACAAGGTCTCCATCCTCTACACCGCGCCCACGGCCATCCGCACTTTCATGAAGTGGGGGCGGGACATCCCCAAGAAGTTTGACCTCTCCTCCATCCGTGTACTCGGCTCGGTGGGCGAGCCCATAAACCCCGAGGCGTGGATGTGGTACCGGGAAGTCATTGGCGGCAACAACGCGCCCATAGTCGACACCTGGTGGCAGACGGAGACCGGCGCACACATGATCGCACCGCTGCCCGGCGTGACGGCCTGCAAGCCCGGCTCAGCCCAGGTGGCCATGCCCGGAATCGCAGTGGATGTGGTGGACGAAATGGGCCAGTCCGTTCCCAACGGCTCGGGCGGCTATCTGG
>NZ_KI914989.1:9652-11943 GCF_000520595.1 Arthrobacter sp. H5 | reverse complement strand
ATCTGGTGATCCGCGAGCCGTGGCCGGCCATGCTGCGCGGG
This sequence comes from Arthrobacter sp. H5, assembly GCF_000520595.1. GTDB lineage: Bacteria > Actinomycetota > Actinomycetes > Actinomycetales > Micrococcaceae > Arthrobacter_D. The sequence goes on along the minus strand of NZ_KI914989.1, from coordinate 11,902 downwards.
ATCTGGGGGGACCCGGAGCGCTTCAAGGAGACCTACTGGTCGCGGTTCGACAACATGTACTTTGCCGGTGATGGCGCCAAGAAGGACGGGGACGGCGATATTTGGCTGCTTGGCCGCGTGGACGACGTCATGAACATCTCCGGGCACCGTCTTTCCACCACGGAGATCGAGTCCGCTCTGGTGAGCCATCCGTCGGTGGCGGAGGCTGCCGTCGTCGGCGCGTCTGACGAAACCACCGGTGAAGCGGTTGTCGCCTTTGTGATCCTGCGCGGATCGGCCAAGGACGACGACGACATTGTCACCACCCTGCGCAACCACGTGGGGAAGGAGATCGGGCCAATCGCTAAGCCACGCAATATTCTTGTGGTCCCCGAGCTTCCCAAGACCCGTTCGGGCAAGATCATGCGGCGGCTGCTGAAGGATGTTGCCGAAGGACGCGAGGTGGGCGACGCGACAACCCTCTCCGACCCGACCATCATGGCGCAGATCGCGGAGTCACTGCGTAAGTAGGGAGCTCCACGCGTTCGGATCTCCACGCGGGCCTGGCGGCCCTTGGTCGATCACCTAACCGTCGACCAAGCGACGAAGGAGCGCGTGGAGACCCCGGAGTGTGAGCTGGGTCTACACGGGTTGTGATGTTGTCCGGAATCGCTGGCTCCGGGGCTGCGCCTGCGAGGAAAATCGTGAATCGTGTCCACCTCAACCGCGCCCGCCCAGACTTCCGCTGTAAACCCGAAGATGGCCCGCAAAACCGCGGCCGCCTCCTTTGTGGGAACAGCCCTCGAGTCCTACGATTTCTACGTGTTTGGCACAGCTGCCGCCCTGGTTTTCAACCAGGTATTTTTTGCAGCGCAGGATCCACTGGCCGGCACGCTCTCGGCATTCCTGATCTTCGCCATGGGCTTTGTGGCCCGTCCGCTTGGAGCAATACTGTTCGGTCATCTGGGTGACCGCATCGGCCGCAAGAAGACGCTCATCTGGACGATCCTCCTCATGGGGCTCGCCACCGGGTCCGTTGGACTTCTTCCCGACTACAGCGTGATTGGTGTGTGGGCGCCCATCCTCCTCACTGTCCTCCGCTTGGTGCAGGGATTGTCACTCGGCGGTGAGTGGGGCGGATCCATTCTCATCGCCACCGAGCATGCCGCCCCACGTCGACGCGCCTTCTACGCGTCGATCCCGCAACTGGGCTCACCGGTGGGCACCATGCTAATTTCCTTCATCTTCCTTGTTCTTGCCGTCACCATGCCGGATATCATGGCCTCCTGGGGCTGGCGGATACCGTTCCTGCTGGCCTTCCCGTTCCTTGGCATCGCCCTGTACTTGAGGCTGGCAATCGATGAGACCCCTGTCTTCAAAGCCGCCGCGAAGGCGCGGGTGCCATTCGTTGAAGTGCTGAGGAGTCAGCCGTGGGCCATCGTCGTCGCCACGGCGTCCGCTGTACTCGGGATTGGCTCCTACTTCCTCATGGTCTCCTACACCCAGGCCTATGGAACCGAGCGGCTGGGACTGTCGCAGGAGACCGTCCTTAATGCGGCCTTGATCGGTTCCTTGCTGCAACTGGTCACCATTCCGGCGTTTGGATGGCTGGCGATGAAGATCGGATCCGCGAAGGTGGTGGCCGGGGGTGCGTTGGGCACCGCCCTGATCGCTTTTCCGCTGTACTGGGTGATCAGCATCGCCGACTCCTCCCTCTATATGACGGCGATTTTGCTCGGAGGGATCCTGCCAACGGCCAGCTGGGCCGCGCTTGGTGGACTCATGGCAGACATCTTCGAGGCCAGGACGGGCTTCACCGCACTATCATTCGCCTACAGCCTGGCCGCCATCGTGGCCGGCTTCGCTCCGTCCATCACCCAGGCTTTCGGCGAGGCGACCGACGGCGCGTGGTGGCATCCCGGCGTCGTACTGGCCCTCATGAGTGTGCTGACGCTCGCGGGTGCGCTGGCCGCAGTGCGTCTGCGCGCCCGGGCTGCAACGCTCCCGCAGTAAGGGTCCACGGCGGTACGGCATAGTTAAGCCATGGCGACCACAACCATCCTCATAATTAACGGGCCCAACCTGAATCTTCTTGGCACGCGCGAGCCGGCTATCTACGGTACGTACTCACTCGGTGACATTGAGCAGCTTGCCACCGACGCTGCCAGCCGACACGGCTGGGAGGTGGACTTTGTGCAGTCCAACCACGAGGGCGAGATTGTGGACGCCATCCACGCGGCAGTCGGATCGGCGGACGGGATTGTGATCAAT
>NZ_KI914989.1:1534-9552 GCF_000520595.1 Arthrobacter sp. H5 | reverse complement strand
ACGTCGGTGGCCATCCGCGATGCGCTCGCAGGCGTTGGCCTGCCGGTGGTTGAAGTGCACATCAGCAACGTGCACCGGCGCGAGGAATTCCGGCACCACTCGTACGTCTCGGCGGTGGCTGATGCCGTGATCGTGGGTGCGGGAGTGAGTGGGTACCGTCTGGCGGTGGACCATCTCATCGAGAAACTGACCTGGGATACGCCGCTGCAGGCGACTCATGAGGCACGATAGACCAATGGTTGAAATCATCCCTGTCGACAACGTTGCCGACAATTCCCCACTGCTCGAAGTAAAGAACCTCGCGGTCACATTCCGCACCACCTACGGTGACGTCCCGGCGGTGGAGGATGCGAGCTTCACGCTGCGGCGCGGTAAGACCCTGGCGATTGTGGGCGAGTCCGGTTCGGGCAAGTCCACCACGGCCATGGCCTGCATCGGGCTCCTCCCTAATAACGGCAGCGTCACCGGAGGCAGCATCACCTTCGAGGGACTGAACCTCGTGAAGCTCCCCGAATCCAAGATGCGTGCCATCCGCGGCCGCGCCATTGGCCTTGTGCCTCAGGACCCCATGTCCAATCTCAATCCCGTGGCGAAGATCGGCACCCAGGTCGCCGAAACGCTGCTGGTCCACGGCATGGCAACCAAAAAGAACGTCAAGGAACGCGTCATCGAGGTGCTGACTGCAGCCGGACTGCCCGACGCCGGTGACCGCGCCAAGCAGTATCCGCACGAGTTTTCCGGCGGCATGCGCCAGCGGGCTCTCATTGCGATTGGGCTCGCCTGCCAGCCGCGCCTCCTCATCGCGGACGAGCCCACCAGCGCGCTGGACGTCACCGTGCAGCGCACTATCCTCGATCAGATCGACTCCATGACAGAACAGTTGGGCACCTCAGTTCTGCTGATCACGCATGATCTCGGTCTGGCCGCTGAACGCGCATCAGACCTCGTGGTGATGCACCGCGGCCGGGTGGTGGAAACCGGGCCCGCGGAAAAACTCCTTAACGACCCACAGCACCCTTACACCCAGTCCCTGGTGCGCGCAGCGCCCAGTGTGGCCGCCGTGCGTTTGCGGCCGGGTGCCTACCACGCCGATGCGGCAGAGCGTACGAAACTTGCCGAGGCGGTATTCGAGGAACATCAGACGGAGGACGAAGTAGGACTTGCCGCCGCGGAATCAACGGACAACATCGTGGAGATCCGCGACCTCACCAAAATCTATAAACGCCGCGGCAGCTCCGAGGATTTCTATGCCGCGAAGAACGTCACCCTGGATGTGCCGCGCGGACAGACAGTGGCGATTGTTGGCGAATCGGGCTCCGGCAAGACAACCACCGCGCGCATGCTTTTGAAGCTCGTCGAACCCACATCGGGGACCATGACCTTTGACGGAATGGATGTCGCCACGCTCGACAAGAAGCAGTTGGACGACTTCCGACAGCGTGTGCAGCCTGTCTTCCAGGACCCGTACTCGTCGCTGAACCCGATGTTCACCATCGAACGGATCGTCGAGGAGCCGCTCAACGTCTACAAGCGCGGCTCCAAGAAGGAACGGGCTGCGCGGGTCCGCGAACTGATGGACCAGGTATCGCTGCCACAGAATGCCCTGCGCCGCTACCCTTCCGAGCTCTCGGGCGGCCAACGTCAGCGGGTGGCGATCGCCCGCGCGCTGGCCCTGAAGCCGGAACTGCTGGTCTGCGACGAGCCTGTTTCCGCGCTGGATGTGCTGGTTCAGGCGCAGATCCTGAAGCTGCTCGGGGACCTGCAGTCCGAGCTGGGGCTGAGTTACCTGTTCATCTCCCATGACCTTGCCGTGGTGCGCCTTATTTCCGATTACGTGTGCGTCATGAAGGACGGCGAACTGGTGGAGGCCGCCAGCTCGGAGGAAGTCTTCCAGAATCCGCGCCACCCTTACACCCGGCAGCTCCTTTCCTCCATCCCGGGCAATGAGCTGAATATCGCCTGATCCCCACGCGCTCGTTCCTCTCTTGGTCGATCATCGGTCATTGACCAGGAGAGCGCCAGGGAACACATTGAGACGCCTCGGCGCTTACTTCTGGCGGGTCTTCGGGTCCAGCGATTCCCTCAACGATTCACCCAGCAGGGTGAATCCCAACGCAGTGATCGCAATGCAGGCCCCGGGCAGGAATGCCAGCTGCGGCGAACCTGAGAGCTCCGCCTGGGCATACGTGAGCATGCGCCCCCACTCAGCCGTTTGCGGCAGCCCGCCACCCAAGCCAAGGAAAGACAGGGCGGCCGCGTCTATGACAGCAGTCGCGAGCGTCAGCGTCGCCTGCACAATGACCGGGCCTACGCTGTTGGGCAACACATGGCTCACGGTGATGGCGGATCGGCTTAGTCCCAGCGTCTGCGCGGCCAGCACGTAATCCGAGCCGCGCTGCGACAGCATGGATGCACGCAGCAGGCGGGCGAAGATGGGCACTTGGGCAACGCCGATGGCAATCATCACGGCGTAAGGACCCTGGCCCAGAATCGCCGCAATACTCACGGCGAGCAGCAGGTTGGGAACCGACAGCAGAATGTCGACAAACCGCATGATGACGCTGTCCACCCAGCCGCCAAAACCCCCCGCCAGCAGCCCAAGCAGCATGCCGCCGGCCAGGCCCATCGCCGTTGAAATGACTCCGATCATCAGGGATGCCTGCGCACCCCAGATCAGTTTGCTGAGCAGGTCCCCGCCAAATCGGTCAAGACCCAGGGGGAATTCGTCAATCTCACCGGGCCCGGGAATGTTGGTTGGGGTGACTTCCGTGCGTCCGGGGAGGTCGTTTCCACCATAGGGTGCCAGCAGTGGCGCGAGGATGGCCACCAACAGGAACAGCCCAACAATAACCGCGCCTGCGATGGCCTGGGGGTTCCTTCTGAGCCGCCGGAAGGCATCCTTCCACAGGCCCGTTCCAGTCCCTTCAGCAAGCGCCGGTTCGGCGGGTGATGGGTTCTCTGCGGGGGGCAAGGTTGTACTCATTGCACACGCACCCTTGGGTCGATGATGCTGTAGGACAGGTCCACAATCAGGTTGATGAAGGCATAGAGCACGGCTATGAAGATGATGAATCCCTGCAGAACGGGATAGTCGAGGCCGAAGATGGCGTCTCTGAGGAACCGGCCGATCCCGTTGAACGCGAACACCGTTTCAGTGAGAATCGCGCCGGAAATCAGCAGGCCGAGCTGGAGTCCGATCGTCGTCACCACGGGAAGCATGGCATTCCGAAGGATGAACCGGTTCCGGATCGTCTTCTCAAGCAGGCCCTTGGAGCGCGCCGTGCGAACGTAGTCGGCGTTTTGGACCTCCAGGACGGACGCTCGGGTGATTCGGACGATGATTGCGAGCGGGATGGTTCCCAACGCAATTCCGGGAAGGATCAAATGCAAGAACGCGTCCCACGCGGCGTCGTACTCACCCGTTAATATCCCGTCCAACACGTAGAAGTCAGTCACGTGCGTTGCATTGATTCTGGGATCCTGCCTCCCGTCAGGGGGCAGGATGGGCCATTGGATGGCGAAGAAATACTTGAAGATGAAGGCCAGGAAGAACACGGGAACGGTGATTCCCAAGAGGCTCAACACCACTGAGCCGTGGTCGACGAAGCTCCCATAGCGCCGTGCGGCTACATAGCCCAGAGGAATCCCAATGCCGATCGCGAAGATCAACGCAACTGTCGTCAACTCAAGGGTGGCAGGAAACCGGGTGGCGAACTCTTCAAGTACAGGCCTCCCTGTGTTGATGGATACGCCAAAATCCCCCTGCAGGAGCTTCCCCATATAGGTGAAGTACTGGACGACAATAGGCTCGTTGAAGCCGTAGAGCTCGTTGACCCGCTCGACAGCCTCGGGTGTTGCCCGCTCTCCGAGGAGCGCCGTGGCGGGTCCTCCAGGAAGATTACGCACCCAGATGAAGAGAAGAATGGAAAGCCCAAACAGCGTAGGCACCAACAGCGCAAGACGTTTACCGATAACGCGTAGCACGATGTCCTTTCAAGAAAAACTCGCGTGAAGTCTGATCATCACAGTGGAGCCGAGTCCTGTCGCAGGACCCGGCTCCACTGTGATGGACTTACTCGCTGAGTTCGATCTGGCTAAAGACCTCGTCGTTCACCGGACTTGCGGGGTAGGAGACCACTCGTGGCGCAAATGCCAACGACGGCGCAGGGTGCGCCAGCGGGATTGCCGGGTTGAACTCGGCAATGTCCTCGTTGATCTCCGAGTACAGCTCCGTTTGCGCGTCCCTGTCGGTCATTCCACGCGCTTCATTCAGCGAACCGAACAATTCTGGATTGTCGAATCCGAATTCAAGCGACTCGGTACCGAAAAACACTCCAATGAAGTTGTCCGTGTCGTTGTAGTCACCCGTCCAACCGAGCAGGTGGATTCCGTGGTCCTCGGTGCCCTGGATCTTGTCCAGGTAGTCCGGTGACCAGACATCCGGTGACGGTGTGGCTGTGATGCCTACCTCGGAGAGTTGGTCAGTGATATTGGTGAAGACCTGCTCAGGGGTGGGCATGTACGGCCGGGAGACACCCGTTGGGTAGTTGAACTGCACCTCGAAGCCGTCCGGGTACCCGGCCTCTTCAAGCAGTTCCATTGCCCGCTCAGGATCATACTCGTAGGTGGTGACGCCCTCGTTGTAGCCCTCGACCACCGGTGGGATGAACTGGGTGGCCAGTTGCGTGCCTTCGGGCAGCGTCTGGTCAATCAGTGCCTGCTTGTCGATGGCGTGGTGGATGGCCTGGCGCACCAGGGGATCAGCCAGTTCCTCCACAGCGTGGTTGATGCCGAGGTACAGGATGGTGAACGGATCACGGGGAACAATCATGAACCCTTCATCCTCAAGGGCCGGGATGTCGGCCGGTGCCACAAGGTCGAATCCATCGATGGTTCCCGCCTGCAGTGCCTGGGTGCGTGCCTGCGGGTCATCAATAATGCGGAAGATGACCGTTTCGATTTGGCCCTGTTCACCCCAGTACTCTTCGTAAGTTGAGAGCTGAAGATCCTCGCCCACATTCCACGAATCGAACTTGAACGGTCCGGTGCCCACCGGGTTGCCCTCCGCGTAAGCACTGAGCGACGGAGCTTCCGCTGAGCCGCCGATCTCATCCGCCGCAAATTCCTCCAGCGCGGTAGGGCTCTGCATGGAGAACGCCGGGAGCGACAAAGCCGGGATGAAGCCTGCAAACGGCTGTGCCAGGGTGACGGTGGCTTCCAGATCGCCGTTCACTTCACAGGATTCGTAGACGGCTGTGTCGGGTGTGTCGGCGAAGCCACGGAACAGGTTGTTGTAGTAGTAGGACACGTTCGGAGCCTGCGCGACTCCGGTCCAGTTGTACCAGCGGTCAAAGTTGAAGCAGACGGCCTCGGCGTTGAATTCGGTGCCATCGTGGAAGGTGACGCCTTCCTTTAGGGCGAACGTGGTGGAGAGTCCGTCCTCCGAGGTCTCCCACGATTCCGCAAGTAGCGGAGCGGGATCAGCGGTTCCAGGCTCTACCCCCACGAGACCTTCAAACATCTGCCGGCTGACGCGGAAGGTTTCACCATCGCTGGCGAAAGCGGGGTCCAAACCGGCAGGATCAGCCGACGCGGCGAAAACAAAGGTGGAGTCGACGGCGTCTTCGCCGCCTGCTCCAGTGTCCTCTTCGCGCTGACTTTGAACGCAGCCGGACAACAGCAGTGCACCAATGGCAACACCAGCGGTAACGGCGGCCCGTTTCCTTATGGGACGTGAGCCGCGCGCCAGTTTGTCGGTCATAGACATGTAAGTGCTCCTGGTGATCTCAATCTGGCCGACACGTCACTGTGTTCGGCCGGCGTTCGCCATTGCGGTTGCGCCTGTGTGACGAGCCTAACGTTCCTGGCCGGCCGTTGCTGTATTTCAACCGACCAACCGATCACGATTTGATCACGCGCCTACCGCTGGGTGCACTGTCCGGCCGAGACGGTGTCGTTGAAGGCCGTCGCCTGATCGGCGATGGGGCGCAGCTCCTCGAGTGTGAGGGCATAACCGACGGGCACGTTGCCGGTCGACTTGGCAAAAATGACACCGGCGACACTCCCCTCCATGTCCAGCAGCGGTCCTCCCGAATTCCCCTGCTGCACGTTCGCCGCCAGGCTGTAGACGTTGATGGCCGAGGCGTCCGCCCCATATATGTTCTCCACCAGCACATCGGAGCGATTCTGGATACTGGCCGGCTGGATCTGGAAAGGTCCGCCGGCGGGATAGCCGGCAAATGCCGCCGTGGCACCGTCTTCCAGCTCGGTGCCCAGCGGGAGCGCCGGGCGCTCCAGTCCGTCGACTGCGAGCACGGCGATGTCCCGCACCGGGTCGAAGTGCACAATGCGGCCGGGGAGCGCTCCCCCACCGGGAACCTCGACGACGGGCTGGTTCACCCCGGCCACCACGTGGGCGTTGGTGATGACCCGCCCGGGCGCAACAACAAACCCGGAGCCAGTCTGGTTCTGGCCGCATTGGAAGGCTGTTCCGGCGATCCGCAGGACTGACTGGGACGCCGCAGCCAATTCCGGTGTGTCCACCGAGGCATCGGGGATTGGCGCTGGACTTGCGGGAGCAACGCTTTCAAGGATCGTGGGTATGCCGTCTGCCACGGCGATCGTCCGCAACTGAGCCATCCAGCTGCGGACCGGTGACGGCGTGAAACTGTCGATGCTGCTGATGACTTTGGAGGACGCGATCGGCTGAGACAGGAAGGGTACTCCCATGGTGCCGATGCTGAACGCAAGCATGGAAAGCACCAGCGCCGCCACCACAACGTTTGTTGCACCGCCCAGCAACCGGTCAATGAAACGGAGCGGGGGCGAATCCGCTCTCCGGCTGATCACCCGGCCCAGCCCGGAGCCCAGCGCCTGACCGACAATCACCAGCAGGAGCGCCGTCGCAATCACCGCCGTAAGCCGCCAGCCGTTGTCAGGCACCCATGCGCTGACCAGCGGGATGGCAAAGAACGCTGCAACCGCTCCCGCCACAAACCCGGCAATTCCGCCAAGTGTCACCAGGAAACCATTGCGCAGACCGGCAACTAGATAGCCGATCAGCACGAGGACCAGAATGACGTCCAGGAAAGTAAAACCGAACACCGCCGCACTCCACTTCTCAAGGAAGCGCTCACTTCCCTTTACTGGACAACGAGTCTACTGGGCGCCGCTGACAGTCTGCCGTGAACAGTTCCTGAGCCGCTGAAATGCATATTCCATGAGCGAACACGCGTGTAGCAGGTGTCACAAGTCCGTTATGTACGGCAAGATGGGAAAGAGTCATCGAAAATAACAGGAGATTTCATGGATATCGAGGTACTGCGCCGCGCGCCACTCTTCGCCTCTCTGGGGGACGACGTATTTGCCGCTCTCACGGACGAGCTGACCGAAGTGGACCTTTCACGTGGTGCGTCGGTCTTCCGCGAGGGTGACCAGGGCGATCAGCTGTATTTCATCGTTTCAGGCAAGATCAAGCTGGGCCGCACTGCGCAGGACGGACGCGAGAACCTCCTGGCCATTCTGGGCCCGGGCGAACTCTTCGGCGAGATGGCACTGTTCGATCCGAGCCCTCGCACTGCGACGGCTACTGCGGTTTCAGAAACCCGGCTTGCCGGTTTGAAGAATGAGAACCTCCGCACTCTGCTCGAGACGCGCCCCGAAGTTTCAGCACAGTTGCTCCAGGCCTTGGCCCGCAGGCTCCGCCGCACCAACGAGTCCTTGGCTGATCTGGTGTTCTCCGACGTTCCGGGCCGTGTCGCAAAGGCCCTTCTGGACCTGGCCGACCGCTTTGGACGCCCTGCCACCGACGGCATTCTGGTGGCACATGAGCTCACACAGGAAGAGCTCGCCCAGCTGGTGGGCGCTTCCCGCGAAACTGTAAACAAGGCTCTGGCCGAGTTCGTTCAGCGCGGGTGGCTGCGCCTGGAGGCGCGTGCCGTCGTCATTCTGGACATTCAGCGGCTGCGGCAGCGCAGCCGGTAGTTTTTTAGCGCGTACGACGGCGGGTGGTCACCTGG